>NZ_BIFF01000001.1:945670-992724 GCF_003865225.1 Nocardioides sp. LS1 | reverse complement strand
CAGTGTGCTGGCTCAGGACATACCGGACACATGTCTCACGACATCCCGGACACGACACCCCCGCGACCGGGCAGGTGTCATGACACCTGTCGAGATCCTCCCGTCATGTCGAAGGCCCGCCTGGTCATCACCGCCGTCACCGTCGAGAAGCGACCAGTCGCCGAAGTGGCCGCCACCTACGGCATGGCCCGCTCCTGGATCTACGAACTCCTGACCCGCTACCAGGACGAGGGCGAGGCCGCCTTCGAACCCCGATCACGGCGCCCCAAGACCTCGCCCAACGCAACCCCAGCCGAGACCATCGAGCTGATCCTGCGACTGCGCAAGGAGCTCCTCGATGAGGGTCACGACGCCGGCGCCGACACGCTCGTGTGGCACCTCCTCCAGCACCACCGCGTCACCGTGTCCCGAGCCACCGTCCACCGGATCCTGACCCGCCATGGCGCGGTCACCCCGGAGCCGAAGAAGAAGCCGAAGTCGTCCTACATCCGGTTCGAAGCAGCGATGCCGAACCAGACCTGGCAGTCCGACTTCACCCACTACCCGCTGACCGACACCCACGCCTTCCCCACGGGCGTCGAGATCATCACCTGGCTCGACGACTGCACCCGCTACGCCCTGCACGTGTCCGCGCATCGGGCGATCACGACCCCGATCGTCAAGGCCAGCTTCCGAAAAGCCGCAGGTCAGCACGGCATCCCCGCGTCAACGCTCACCGACAACGGAATGGTCTACACCGTCCGCCTCGCCGGCATCGGCCGCCAAGGAGGCCGAAACAGCTTCGAGCAGCAACTACGTGACTGGCACGTGGTCCAGAAGAACTCTCGCCCCAGCCACCCCACCACCTGCGGCAAGGTCGAACGCTTCCAGCAGACCATGAAGAAATGGCTACGCGCCCAGCCCGTGCAGCCCTCGACCATCGCCGAACTGCAGGCGCTACTCGACCGATTCGTCGCCGAATACAACCATCGCCGCCCGCACCGATCGCTACCGCACCGGGCCACCCCGGCAACGCTCTACGACTCGACGCCCAAGGCCCTGCCAGGCCCCAGCCGCGCCCCCGACACCCACGACCGGATCCGCCACGACCGCGTCGACAAGTCAGGCACCGTCACCCTGCGCGTCGCCGGCCAAATGCGCCACATCGGAGTCGGACGAACCCACAAGGGAACCCACGTCATCCTGCTCGTCCAGGACCTGGACGTCAGGGTCGTCCACGCCATCACCGGCGAACTCCTCCGCGAACTGACCATCGACCCCAACAGGGACTACCAGCCACGAACCCCGAAATGACGAACACCCGAACCCACTTCCGTGGGTTCGGGTGTCCTCGATGTCCTGAGACATCACATCGGTCGGGCTGACAGGATTTGAACCTGCGACCCCTTGACCCCCAGTCAAGTGCGCTACCAAGCTGCGCCACAGCCCGAAGGCTCCGTGGTGTCGACTCGCTCGACCACGAATGCGACTGAACCTTAACGCAGGCCGAACAGAGACACGGAATCGGGCTCGGCGTGCCGGACCACGGGCTGCCGCCGACTGGTCTGTACGCCGTCGGGCCGGACGCACCAACCCGTCACCCAGATTGGGGATCGCGTTCCCAACCCGTCGATGGGCGCCCCCTCGCTGTCCCTACCTTTCGCTGGGGCTGAAAGATCGAGGGGGATCCGATGGGGACCATGCAGCGCCGGCGCCGCGCCGACCGAGGAGCCGCAGCAGTGGAGTTCGGGCTGGTCGCCCTGCTCCTCGTGACCTTGCTGTTCGGCATCATCCAGTTCGGCTTCTGGTTCTGGGCCTGGCAGTCCGCGGGTCACGCCGCACGAGAGGCCTCGCGCATCGCCGCGGTCACTCCCTGCGACACCGCGAAGATCACCAGCACCGGGACCAGCGACCTCAACGGCACACCCAAGAACGCCGCACCGACGGTGACCGTGACCAAGGGCTCACCGGTCAAGGTGGGCGACACGATCACCGTCCGGGTGCAGTTCTCGACCCTCAACCTGGGCTTCTTCCCGGGCTACACCGGCAACATCGACAAGAGCTCGACCTCGCGGGTCGAGAACGTGCCGGCCGGGGGTTGCTGACATGACCGCTCGACGCAACCGGAACGAGCGCGGTGCTGTCGCCGTCCTCGTCGCCATCCTGGCCACGGTCCTGCTCGGTGTCGGCGCCATGGTCGTCGACGTCGGCGAGGCCTATGCCAAGAAGTCGCTGCTCCAGACCGACGTGGACCTGGCCGTGCTGGCCGCGGCGGCGCAGCTCACGACCGGCGGGAACACCTGCAACCCCGAGGTCGTCCAGGCCGCCACCGACTACCTGAGCAAGCCCGAGAACATGGTGCCCGGGCAGTACGCCCTCAACCTCGGCGGCTCGCCCGGTGACCTCGACGGCTACATCTCCTGCAACAACTGGAAGGTCACGCTGTGGGCTCCGAGGAGCCACATCGACTACACCCTGGCCAGGACCATCCCGGGCGCACCCAACGGCATCGACGTCACCTCGACCGCGGCCGCCCAGATCAAGGCGGCCTCCCAGCCCGCGACCCTGCCGTTCTTCGCGGTCAAGGGCTGCGACTCGGGCCAGCAGAGCATTCGCAACGACAGCCAGACCCCGGCGACGCCGACCCTGGTGCCGGACTCCAAGAAGCACAACAATGCCGTCTTCACGATCAGCCCGACCTCGGTGGCGTCGGGCACGACGTCGGCCACGATCACGATCACGGGCACGAACTTCAAGAACGTCACGTCGATCGGCTTCACGAGTGGGTCGGGCGGCCATTACACCGTCGCCGCGCCGACCGTCAACAACAACCTGGCGGTCTCGTTCACGGTGAGCGTGCCCAGCGGCGTCCTGGCCATCGACGACATCTGGTACGTCCGGGCCCTCATCGGCACCGACTGGTCCGACCCGGCGACGGCGCAGCCGTTCACGGTCGGACCGCCCAAGCTCTACTGCGACGCCAAGAACGAGGGCAACTTCGGCACCCTGGACGTCCCCCGGACCGACACCAACAGCAAGGTCCTGGAGTGGAACATGATCAAGGGAATCCAGCCGACCCTGGCCATCCACCCCCTCCCCAACGGCGAGTGCAGCGGCCAGCCCGGCAGCGTCGAGTCCAAGAGCACCCCCGTCAACGGCACCAACTGCGTCGCCACCGAGCCGGGGCTGAAGATCGCCGAGACCAACGCGGGCCTGATCACCGGTGTCGGACCAAGCCTCCCCGGACGCCTGGACGCCAACTCCACGAGCAACTGCAGCCGCAGCGGCAACAGCGCCCGGACGACGGCCCAGGTGAAGGGCTACAACATCAACGACGACCTGCTGACCTGCTTCATCACCAACGGGGCATCGATCAACGACCTGGTCGCGGGCAACTCGGTCGGAACGGGCGCTCTCTCGGCGGACATCTTCAAGTCGCCCCGCTTCTTCTGGATCCCGGTCCTCGACACGGACCCGTCCAACGGCAAGAAGTCCTGGCCCATCATCGACTTCCGCCCCGGATTCATCTCGGACCAGTCCCTCGGCGCCACCCACGCCGGCCCGGGGGTCATCTCGCCGCTCGACGGCCTCGAGACGGACTCTTCGGGCATCCGGGAGCTCAAGGTCATCCTCTTCAGCTCCAAGGCGCTGCCGGAGTTCGCTCCGACCGTCGGCGGCGAGTCCGACTACACCGGCTCCGGCCCCAAGGCTCTCGTCCTCGTCCAGTGACGACGCGACCACCCGACCGACACCACTTCACCCGACAAGGACAACCACCATGGCACGACGAACCATCCTCTTCTGCGTCGCATTCGTGATCGCGGCGCTCGGGACCACGATGGTGGTCCTCTACGTCCAGGGCATCGACGCCCGCGCCACTGAGGGCCAGGCACTCGTCGAGGTCCTCACCGCCACCGACGTCGTCAAGGCCGGCGAGAGCGTCTCCGACGCCGAGGCCGCGGGCAAGTTCGAGAAGACCCGCGTGGTCCGCGACGACGTCGTCGAGGGGGCGTTGAGCTCCACGACCTCCATCGCCGACGAGGTCGCGGTCGGGACGATCTACCCGGGCCAGCAGATCATCGGCCAGCAGTTCGGGTCCGCCCAGGCGGTCGACACCCTGACCATCCCGGACGACAAGCTGGCCGTCAGCGTCGAGCTCACCGATCCCGCCCGCGTCGCCGGCTTCGTCTACCCGGGCTCCTCGGTCGCCATCTTCGCCTCGGCCGACCCCGAGCTCTACAAGGCGGACGGCACCACCCAGAAGCTCTCGCCCGTGACGCGTCTGCTGCTGGCCCAGGTGGAGGTGATCGGCGTCGGGGACACCTCCGTCTCCCCCACGACCACGACGTCCAAGGGCAGCAAGACCACCGAGCAGATCCCGCGCACGATCCTGACCATCGCCGTGACCCAGGCCCAGGCCGAGAAGGTCATCTACGCGGCCCGCAACGGCGACCTGTCGTTCGCGCTCCGCACGGCCAAGTCGAAGGTCGTCGACGGTCCCGGCGTCACCGCCCGCGACATCATGCCCGAGGTCTTCGGCGGCGTGCGATGACCGTCCTCGTCGAGCAGGACCCGACCTTGGTCGACCTGCTGCGCACGGCCATCAGCGACGGAGTCTCGGTGCTGGCCACCATCGACCAGGTCGAGGACCACCTGCGCCGCCACCGCGGCGAGCACGTGGTGGTCCTGGGACCCTCGGTCTCCGACGCGGACTCGGCCGCCTTCGCCGAGCACAACCGGGTGCTCCGCCCCTCGCTGGGAGTCATCCTGGTCCGGCCGACCGTCGACAGCACCGTCCTGGCCGACGCACTCCGCAGCGGCATGAGCCAGGTCGTCGAGACCCGGGACGGTGTCGGCCTCCAGGACGCCGTACGACGCGCCCAGGAGCTCGCCCTCGCCATGGACGAGGGCCGCCGGCAGCACGTCGAGCCGAGCGCCAAGGGCTCGCTGGTCACCGTCTTCTCGACCAAGGGCGGCGTCGGCAAGAGCCTCGTCGCGACCAACGTCGGGGCCGCCTTGGCCGACCAGGGCCTCCGCGTCTGCGTCGTCGACCTCGACGTGCACGGCGGGGACGTCGCGATCATGCTCCAGCTCACGCCCCAGCACACGCTGGCGGACCTGGCGCGGATGAACGGCGCGCTCGACGCCGCGGGGGTCGAGTCACTCCTCACCCAGCACTCGGAGCGGCTGTTCGTCCTGGCCGCCCCCGTGCAGCTGGGCAGCTCCGTGCCGGCCGAGTCCGTGGGTGCCGTCCTGGCGATCCTCAAGGGCCTGTTCGACGTCGTCGTCGTGGACACCTCGGGCTCCTTCGACGACTACGGGCTGCACGCCTTCGACCACAGCGAGCTGCTGGTCCTGGTCGGCACCCTGGACATCCCCGCGCTCAAGAGCCTCAAGCTGGCCGTCGGCACGCTGGACCTGCTCAACTTCCCGCGCGACCGCTGGCGCCTGCTCCTCAACCGGGCCGATGCCAAGGTCGGGCTCTCGATCCAGGAGTTCGAGGACACGCTCGGCGTGAAGGTCACCGCGAGTGTGCCGTCCAACCGGGACGTGCTCGCCGCCGTCAACCGCGGGGAGCCGATCGTGCTCGCCAAGAGCACTCACGAGGTCAGCAAGGTCCTGTCCTCCTTCGCAACCGGGCTCGCCCGCGACGTCTCCGCGAACCCCGAGGTGGCCGAACCGCCTCGGCGCACCCACCGCGCCATGCTGCGACGTGGCTCCCGCTCCGAGAAGGTGGCCTGACATGACACTCTCCGACCGGCTCCTGGCCGCCCAGCGAGACCGGGAGAACGCGTTGACCACCACCGGCAACGACGCCTCCGGCCAGTCCCCCTCCGGGACCCATCGTCGCGAGTCCCGCACCCGGGACCCCTACGTCGAGCTGAAGCGGCTCGTGCACACACAGCTCGTCAGCGCGCTGGGGCCGAAGCTCTACGACGTCGACATGACGCCGACCGAGCTGGAGCAGCAGGTCCGCACGGCCCTGCACAGCGCGATCGCGGCAACCAACCAGCCGATGTCCGGCACCGACCGCACGCGGATCACCCAGGAGATCGCCGACGACATCCTCGGCTACGGGCCCCTCGAGCCCTACCTCCGCGACCCGGACCTCACCGAGGTCATGGTCAACCGCTCGGACGAGATCTACGTCGAGAGCGGCGGCCGGATCACCCGCGTCGACGCCGCCTTCGCCGACGAGGCGCACCTGCGCCGCACCATCGACAAGATCGTCGCGCGGATCGGACGGCGCGTCGACGAGACCAGCCCCATGGTCGACGCCCGGCTCCCCGACGGCAGCCGCGTGAACGCGATCATCCCGCCCCTGGCGCTGGACGGCTCGATGCTCACGATCCGCAAGTTCGCCGCCGACCCCTACACGGTCGACGACCTCATCTCCTTCGACACCCTGACCCGGCCGGCCGCCGACCTGCTCGCGGCGTGCGTGCTGGGCCGCCTCAACATCCTGGTGTCGGGCGGCACCGGTGCCGGCAAGACGACGACGCTGAACGTGCTCTCGTCCTTCATCCCCGCGGACGAGCGGATCGTGACGATCGAGGACGCCGCCGAGCTGCGACTCCACCAGGACCACGTGCTGCGCCTCGAGGCCCGCCCCTCGAACATCGAGGGCAAGGGCGCGGTCACGATCCGGGACCTGGTGCGCAACGCCCTCCGTATGCGCCCCGACCGCATCATCGTCGGCGAGATCCGCGACGGCGCGGCCCTCGACATGCTGCAGGCGATGAACACCGGCCACGACGGCTCGCTGTCCACCGTGCACGCCAACAGCCCGCGCGACGCGCTCTCCCGCGTGGAGACGATGGTGATGATGGCCGGCATGGACCTGCCGGTCCGGGCGATCCGCGAGCAGTCGAGCAGCGCCATCGACCTGATCATCCAGCAGAACCGGCTCAAGGACGGCACGCGGCGCCTCACCGCGATCACCGAGGTCGTCGGCATGGAAGGCGACATCGTCACCCTCCAGGACGTCTTCCTGTTCGACTACAGCGCCGGGTACGACGAGCACGGCAACGCTCGGGGCCACCTGCGCAGCACGGGTCTCCGCCCGCGCTTCCTCGACCGGCTCGCCGAGCACAACGTCCAGGTCAACCCGGAGGTCTTCGCCAACGCCGGAGTGGTCCGATGATGACTCGCCCCGCGCTCTCTCGGGTCTCGGCAGCGCTCGGGACCCTGGCACTGGGCGCCGCCCTGGGCCTGGTCCCGGCCTCCCCCGCCCACGGCGCGGATGCCGGCTCCGGGATCACGATCGACCACGTGGAGGTCGCCGACGACGGCACCGTGTCGGTGCTGGTCGGGGTCCAGGCCGGTGCGGCCACCCCCGACCTCAGCAGCATCCACGTCTCCCTGGACGGCACGGACGTCGAGGCGGTCGGGCAGACCGTCGAGGAGGGCCAGCTCACCCGCACCACGGTGCTCGCCCTGGACGCCAGCCACAGCATGAAGGGACCGGGCATCGCCCAGGCCAAGGCCGCGGCGACGGCCTTCCTCGACGCGGCTCCGGCCGACGTCCGCATCGGCCTGCTGACCTTCTCCCGGGGGGTCCAGAACGTCACGGCACCCACCACCGACCGAGCCAGCCTGGCCGCCGCGATCAACGACATCGCGCTCACCCGCGGCACCCGCATCTACGACGCCGTCGTCAAGGCCGTGAGCCTCTCCGGCACCGAGGGTGCCCGCAACGTCCTGCTGCTCACCGACGGCAAGGACGAGGGCGGCGGGGCGACCCTGCAGACGGCCCTCGCCACCGCCAAGGGCAAGGGCGTCGCCGTGGACGTCGTCGCCCTCGACCAGGCTCCCGCCGACCGGGCCCTGCTCGCCCAGATCTCCTCCGCGAGTGGTGGCGAGGTCGTGGAAGCCTCCAGCCCCGCCTCGCTGGCGCGGGTCTTCGAGGCCGAGGCGGCCGCACTCGCCCACCAGGTGCTCGTCACCTTCCCCGAGCCGGTCCACGCACCCGCCGGGACCACGCTCGACGTGTCCCTCGCGGTCGGCGGCACGACGTACGACGACTCCGCGTTCCTCTCGCTCGGCCATGTCCGGGACAACGGCCCCACCGCGGTCGATCCGGGCAAACCGCTGGTCGGCTCCACGGCCCTGCTCGTGGGCGGAGGGGTCCTGGCGCTGGGCCTGACCATGCTGCTGGCGCTGCTGCTGATGGGCCAGCACGGCCCGACGCGGACCCAGAAGCGGCTCTCGGAGTACTTCGGGGAGACCACCCGGTCGAGCTCCAGCGCAGCCGGCCTCAGGGAGTCCGCGGTCAACTTCGCCGGCACCGTCGTCAAGGGTGACTTCGAGACCCGGCTCGCGCAGAAGCTGGCGGGCGCGGGGATCGCGCTGACCGCCTCGGAGTGGGTGCTGATGCACGCCGGCATCGCGATCGTCTCCGGTTTCGTGGGCTTCGTGCTCGGCGGACCGGTGGCGATGGTCGTGCTCCTCCTCGTCGGCGCACTGCTGCCGGCGGGTGTGCTGAAGCTGAAGCACTCCCGTCGGATGAGCGCCTTCGGCGCCCAGCTGCCCGAGACGCTCACGCTCATCGCGGGCAGCCTGTCCGCAGGCATGTCCATGCCCCAGGCCGTCGACACCGTGGTCCGCGAGGGACACGAGCCGATGGCGTCCGAGCTCCGACGGGCCCTGGTCGAGCAACGCCTCGGCATCCCGATCGAGGACGCCCTGGACGGTGTCGCCGACCGGATGTGCAGCGAGGACTTCGCCTGGGTCGTGATGGCCATCCGCATCCAGCACGACGTCGGCGGCAACCTGTCCGAGGTCCTGGGCACGGTCGCCGACACCCTCCGCGAGCGGGAGTACCTCAAGCGGCAGGTCCGGACACTGAGCGCCGAGGGTCGGCTCTCGGCCTGGATCCTCGGGGCGCTGCCCGTCGTGATGTTCCTCTACATGCTGATGGCGAACCGCGAGTTCATCCGTCCGCTCTACACCCAGGCCCTCGGGTGGGCGATGCTCGGCGGCGCGACGCTGCTGCTCGCCATGGGGTCCTGGTTCATGGCCAAGCTCGCGAAGGTCGAGGTCTGAGATGTCCGCCAACGTCATGCTCTTCGCCGGGGCCGGGCTCGTCCTCGCCGCCCTCACCATGGCCCTGTCGATGGTCGGGGTCCTCTCCGCCGAGCGACGCGGGGTCGGCCGCTCGCTGGCCGCCATCCAGGCACTCGACTCCGCTCCCTCGACGCTCAAGACCGAGCTCGAGCAGCCCTTCTCCACCCGCGTGGTCGCCCCGCTCGGCGAGAAGCTGGTCGGGATCGGGCGCAAGCTCGTCCGCGCCGGCACCGCCGAGCGGATCCAGCGGCGCCTGGACATCGCCGGCAACCCCGTGGGCTGGGACGTGTCGCGGATCATCGGCCTCAAGGTCGCCGCCATGGCGGGCCTGGGTGGGTTCGGCCTGTTCTACAGCGTCACCTCGGGGGCCGCGCCGCTCAAGCTGCTCGTCGTCACGGCGGGCGCGGCGGGCTGCGGCTACGTCCTGCCCAACGTCCTGCTCTACAACGCCGGCCAGAAGCGCGAGGCGCTGATGCGACGCGCACTGCCGGACGCCCTGGACCTGCTCACCATCTCCGTGGAGGCCGGACTCGGCTTCGACGCTGCGTTGATGCAGGTGGCACGCAACACCAAGGGGCCGCTCGCCCAGGAGTTCTCCCGCCTGCTCCAGGAGATGCAGATCGGCGTCGGACGCTCGGACGCGATGCGCGCCATGGCCGAGCGCAGCACCATTGCGGAGCTGAAGACCTTCTGCATGGCCATGGTCCAGGCCGACAGCCTCGGCATCCCGGTCGCGAAGGTCCTGCGGGTCCAGAGCAAGGAGATGCGGGTCAAGCGCCGCCAACGCGCGGAGGAGAAGGCCCAGCAGGTGCCGGTCAAGATCATGGTCCCGCTGGTCCTGTTCATCCTGCCCTCGCTGTTCACCGTGATCATGGGACCCGCCGTCCTGCGCGTCCTGGAGGCGATGAAGTGAGAACCGTCGCCGACGCCAGCCCGTGGCGGGTCACCACGGCGGTCCGGGTCTTCGCCCTGGCCACCGCGGTCGGCCAGCTCGTCAGCGCCGGAACGCTGGGCCGTGTCGGCCTGGTGGTCCTGCAGCTGGGCTGCGTGGCGGCGGTCTGCGCCTCACTGGAGCTGACGCCGTTGGGTCGGCGGCTGCCGTGGGTGACGGTCCTCGAGGGCTTCGCCGTGGTCGGTCTCTTCGGCCTCGCCAACGGACCCGTCGAGCCCCTCCTGGTCTACCTCGCCGTCCCGACCGTCGTCGCCGGCGTCCGGCACGGCGCCATCGCCACGGTCAACACCTCGCTGTCGACGGGGGTGGCGCTCCTGGCGATCCAGGCGCTCACCTGGTCGCACGTCGAGACCGGACCGTCCCTGGGATCGGTCCTGCCCTGGCTCGTCCTGGGCCTGGGCGCCGGCATGCTTGCGTCGCACCAGACGCAGTCCGTCCGCCGCCTGGAAGCGGTGCGTGCGCCCTACGCCGCCACCAACCGGCTCGTCGGCACCCTGCACTCGGCGGCCACCGACCTCCCGCAGGACCTCGACGTCATCCTCCACGCGCGAGCCCTCGAGTGCGCCGTCCGGCCCCTGGTGGGTGCCGATGCGTCGGCCGTGCTCGTCCGCTCCGGCCTGATGACCCTGGAGACCCTGACGTCGTACGGCGATCTCGGGGCCGTGGACGACGAGCTGGCACGCCGGTGCATGTCGGCGATGCGCGCCGAGCAGCGTGGCGACATCGTGGCCCTGCCTCTCCGGGTCGGCGAGCACGTGTTCGGCGCCCTCCTGATGCGCTGCCACCGCCCCCTGGCCAACGCGGTCCTCGCCTCCATCCAGGAGCAGGTGGACGAGCGCGCGATCCTGCTCGACACCGCCGTGCTGCTCGACGGCGTCCGCTCGCTCGCGACCAACGAGGAGCGCAACCGGCTGGCGCGCGACATCCACGACGGCGTCGCCCAGCAGATCGTCGCGCTCGGCTTCCTGGCCGACGACCTGGCGGCCCTGAGCCACGACCCCGCCACACGGCAGGGTGCGGAGGACCTGCGGGTCGAGGTCACGCGACTCGTCAACGCCCTGCGCTTCTCCGTGTTCGACCTGCGGCAGGAGGTCGCCGACGCCGGCAGTCTCTCCGGCGCCGTTTCCGACTACGTGGGTCAGCTCGGCACCCACAGCGACCTGCGGATCCACCTCACCCTCGACGAGCGGGGGTCGCGCCTGACCCGCCGCACCGAGGAAGAGCTGCTCCGGATCGCGCAGGAGGCCATCGCCAACGTCCACAAGCACGCGCGTGCCGTCAACGTGTGGGTGCGGCTCACGGTCCACGGCACCGACGTCACCCTCGTCGTCGAGGACGACGGCGTGGGCGGCGCGACGGCCCGTCCCGGCCACTACGGCCTGCACACCATGCGCGAGCGCGCCCGGCGCATCGACGCCGACCTCGAGGTCGCCCCCGGGCACCACGGCGGGACCGTCGTGACCCTGGCCACCCATCACGAAGCACCGACGGGCTCGGGCCCGGACAGCACCACCACCCCGAGAACCGACGGAAGGCACTCCCATGGCGATCACCATCTTGCTGGTCGATGACCACGACCTGATCCGGCAAGGCCTCGCGCACGCGTGCGAGCGCGACGCCAGGATGACCGTGGTCGGGCAGGCGGCCGACGTCGCCTCCGCCCTGGCGGCCTGGCGCACGCTGCGGCCCGACGTGGTCGTCACCGACCTCCAGCTCCCGGACGGCACCGGCCTCGACCTGATCCGCGCCATCCGCGAGGAGAGCGCCGACACGGGACTGGTGATGCTGACGATGCACACCGGCGACGCGCAGATCCTGGCCGCCCTCGAAGCGGGGGCGTCCGCCTTCCTCGGGAAGGAGTCGCGCGGGGCCGAGGTCGTCTCGGCGGTGGCACACGCCGCCAAGGCCCCGCGCAGCTTCCTGTGCTCGGGCCTGGCCGGTGCCGTGATGCGGCGGGCCACCGTCGCCGCGGGACGGCTCACGCCTCGCGAGCAGCAGGTCCTCTCGCTCCTCGCCGAGGGCCTGGGATCGGCGGAGATCGGCGCGCGTCTCTACCTCGGCGAGTCCACCGTCAAGACCCACATCGGCCGGATCTACCACAAGCTGGGCGTGACCAACCGCGCCCAGGCCCTCGTGGCCGCGATGCGGCTGGGACTGCTCTTCGAGCAGCTCTCCACCGCCGGCTGAGCAGCGGTCGACGGCCCCCGGAACGAGCCGCGCACCCCTCGGGGTGCGCGGCTCGTGTGCGTCCGGGGCCGTGGTCGAGGGCGCCGTGGATCCGGTCCTCCTTCGGGCGCCGACGAGGCCCCGATGGCGCCTCCTGATTGGCCCGAAGTGACTACCTCCCGCGAGACGAGGACGGGACTGCCGGGCCCCGGGCGGATCGCAACATTGAGTTGTGAACGGGTTCCACTGGGGGGCTCGGAAGCAACACCAGAACAACCATTCCGAAGGGGAATCCAATGATCGAGAAGCTCCAGCTCATGACGCTGATGTTCATCAACGACCTCAAGACGCCGCGCCGCGACGACAAGGGCGCCACCGCCGTGGAGTACGGCCTGCTCGTCGCCCTCATCGCCGCCGTCATCATCGTCGCGGTGGCCCTGCTCGGCACCAAGATCAACGTCGCGTTCGGCAAGATCAACGCCGCCCTGCCGTGACCTGACGCACCCAGACCGGGGGGAAGGGCCGGCGCCGCACACCGTGCGGCGCCGGCCTTGTGCTGTGCCCAGGAGACCGCGCCGCCGGTCCGGGACGACCGGTGTCGAAGTGGTCCCGAGTGGGGTCCCGGAGGTGGTTCGAACGGACTACGGCGGGCGAGACGAGGACGGGACTGCCGGGCTCCTGGCAGATCGCAACATTGAGTTGTGAACGGGTTCCGATGGGGGGGCTCGGAAGCAACACCAGAACAACCATTCCGAAGGGGAATCCAATGATCGAGAAGCTCCAGCTGATGACGCTGATGTTCATCAACGACCTCAAGACGCCGCGTCGCGACGACAAGGGCGCCACCGCCGTCGAGTACGGCCTGCTCGTCGCCCTCATCGCCGCCGTCATCATCGTGGCCGTGGCCCTGCTCGGCACCAAGATCAACGTCGCGTTCGGCAAGATCAACACTGCCCTGCCGTGACCTGACGCACCCAGACCGGGGGGAAGGGCCGGCGCCGCACACCGTGCGGCGCCGGCCTTGTGCTGTGCCCAGGACGGGCCTATGCGACGGCATCGGACGGGGCCCGTCCGAACCCCGACGATCGGCACCGTCTTGGCCCCGGGCGGGACCCGGACGGTGGTCCGATCGGACTACGGCGGGCGAGACGAGGACGGGACTGCCGGGCCCCTGGCGGATCGCACCATGGAAGTGCGAACGGGTTCCACAAGGGGGGCTCGGGAGAACGACAAGACCGCCAGCACAGACTCACAAGGGGAATCCGATGATCGAGAAGCTGCAGCTCATGACCCTGATGCTCATCCACGACCTCAAGGCGCCGCGCCGCGACGACCAGGGCGCCACCGCCGTCGAGTACGGCCTGCTCGTCGCCCTCATCGCCGCCGTCATCATCGTCGCCGTGGCCCTGCTCGGCACCAAGATCAACGCCGCCTTCGGCGCCATCAACGCCGTGATGCCGTGACCTGAGGCACCCAGACCGGGGGGGAAGGGCCGGCGCCGCACACCGTGCGGCGCCGGCCCTGTTTTTCGTCCAGGTGGAGACGACGAAGAACCCCTGCCGGGGATGGTCACAACGGGCCATGCCGGGTGAGACGAGGACGGGACTCCCCGGGTCCCCCGCGCCCCGACCATGGAAGGTGCCGGCAGGGTCCAGGGGGATGCCACTCACAGGCCGGCACATCCGAAGGGGACTCCGATGATCGAGAAGCTCGTGCGCTGGGCACTGACGGCGGTGGTCGATGACCCGTCGTCCACCGACAGGGACCGCGGCGCCAGCGCCGTCGAGTACGGCCTCTTCCTGGCCCTCATCGCGGCCGTCATCATCGTGACCGTCACGACCATGGGCCTCAAGGTGAGCGACGCCTACAACTCCGTGGTCGTGCTCTGGCCCTGACCCGAGGGGTCAGGGCGTCGCGGCACTCTCGTCGGAGACCTTCAGCGACGAGGTGTCCACCGCCACGAAGGCCGAGGCGGGGATCCGCTTCAGGTCGGCCACGAGACGGTCCGGCCAGTGCCGGTTCTGCTCTCCCTGGAAGTACCAGGGAGACCCGTTGTCGGCCAGGACCAGGCCGTACTTCTTCATGGCCCGGACGACCGCTCGGGCACCCGCGGAGAAGTTCTCCGGCGAGAACGACGCCTTGAGCCGGAACCGGGCGCCCATCGGCGGGTAGCGAAGGCTGTCCTTCGAGCCGGCGTCGTGCCGGGCCGGCCACAGGTGGTGCCTGCTGGTCACGTCGGTGGTGAAGCGGATCGCGTGGTCCACGCGTCGGGCCTTCACCTCGTTCCAGCGCAACAGGCCCGGCAGGATCGGCAGGCCGGCCGCGTCGGCCGACGTCCAGCCGTCCGGGCGCAGGCGGTCGGAGCCGAGTGACCACACCGCCCCCGAGCCGGCCTTCCAGTGACCGTCCCGGACCCGGGTCGCCCAGGTCTCGTAGAGCTTGCAGGCGCCGCGGTCCACGACGATCGCGTGCATGTCTCCCCCGCTGTTGCGGCCGCCCTCGATGCGGGTGTCGGAGCCGAGCGGGTAGCGGACCCGGTCGCTCTCCGACGCGTAGATGAAGCGCACCGGCACCTTGGGGTGCGTGTGCGCCACGACGGTCACCGGGATCCCGTAGTCGGGCCCGACGCCGTACGACGGACCGAAGTCGGGGTGCAGGTCGACGCCGGTCGACATGTGCGAGAGCCACTGCCTGCTCCGTGCGTGCACGGGCAGGCCGCGGATGTCGGCGTGCCAGTAGTTGTCGGCCGGGAAGACCCGGCACGCCGTGCCGCCGACCGGCTTGGCCTGGCTCACAGGCGCTGCGCCCGCTGTCAGGCCGGCCGTCAGCGTGACGACGGCCAGGGCAAGGACTGCGAGCCGGTGCATGGCCTACCTCTTCCGCTTCTCCCGCGGCCGCTGCTGCAGGACGATGGGGGTGCCCACGAAGCCGAACTCCTCGCGCAGGCGACGCTCGATGTAGCGCTCGTAGGACGCGTCGAGCTTGCCGCTCGTGAACAGGATGAACACTGGCGGGGCCGTGCCGGCCTGGGTGGCGAAGAGCACCCGGGGCTGCTTGCCGCCGCGCACGGGGTGGGGGTGCTCGGCCACGAGCCGGCCGAGGAACGCGTTCAGCGCACCCGTGCCGATCCGGGTCTCCCAGCCCTCCAGGGCCTTGTCGAGCGCCGGGACGAGGCGGTCGACGTGCCACCCGGTGCTGGCGGTGATGTTGATCCGTGGCGCCCACTGGACCTGCACGAGCTCGCGCTCGATCTCGCGCTCGAGGTAGTAGCGGCGCTCGTCGTCGACGAGGTCCCACTTGTTGAACGCGATGACGAGCGCGCGGCCCGCCTCGCGGATGGTCTGGATGATCCGGATGTCCTGCTCGGAGATGGACTGCCCGCCGTCGATGACCAGCACGGCCACCTCGGCGCGGTCGATCGCGGTCGTGGTGCGCAGCGAGGCGTAGTACTCGTGGCCCGAGGCCTCCTTGACCCGCTTGCGGATGCCGGCGGTGTCGATGAAGCGCCAGGTGCGGCCGCCGAGCTCGATCAGCTCGTCGACGGGGTCCACCGTCGTGCCCGCAGCGTTGTCGACGACGACGCGGTCCTCCTTGGCCAGCTTGTTGAGCAGCGAGGACTTGCCGACGTTGGGCTTGCCCACGATGGCGATCCGTCGCGGGCCGCCGACCTCGTGCTCACGCTCCGGGGGCGGCTCGGGCAGCGCGGCGAGGACGGCGTCGAGCATGTCACCCGACCCGCGACCATGCAGGGCCGAGACCGGGTAGGGCTCGCCCAGGCCGAGGTTCCAGAGGCCGTAGGCCTCGGCCTCGGTCCGCTGGTCGTCGACCTTGTTGGCGGCGAGCACGACGGGCTTCCCGGAGGCGCGCAGGATCCGCACGACCGCCTCGTCGGAGTCGGTGATGCCGACCGTGGCGTCGACGACGAACAGCACCGCGTCGGCCAGGGTCACGGCGACCTCGGCCTGGGCGGCGATGCTCAGCGCCAGGCCCCGGGCGTCCGGGTCCCAGCCGCCGGTGTCGACGACGGTGAAGGCGCGGCCGTTCCAGTTGGCGTCGTACGAGACGCGGTCGCGGGTGACGCCCGGGACGTCCTCGACGACAGCCTCTCGGCGGCCGATGATCCGGTTGACCAGCGTCGACTTGCCGACGTTGGGACGACCGACGACGGCCAGCACCGGGACCGGGCCGAGCGCCTCGCCGCCGGCCTCGCCGACCGCCGGCCCGGTATCGGTGGACTCGGTGGGGGTGGTCCCCTCGCTCATGATGCTCCTTGCTCGGTGACCCCGGTGGCGGGGTCGGGTTCGACGTCGTGGATGGGCAGCGGACCAGGCAGCGAACGGCCGGTCGACGCGCGGGCGTGGTCCAGGTGGGCCACGAGGTGCTCACGGAGCAACACCGAGGCACGCTCGACTTGTTCCCGGGTGCGGGGCCAGGGCTGCGCGTCGAGGGTGATCGGGGCCCCGAAGACCATGTCGACGACACCGCCGCGTGCCGGCAGCGAGTTGGTGCCGCCACCCGGCTCGCGGCTGCCGAGCATGACGACCGGCACGACCGGCGCCCCGGACACGAGGGCGAAGTACGCCGCACCGCGGTGGAACCGCTCGAGCTCGCCCCCGCCGCGTCGCCCCTCGGGGTAGATGCCGACGGCCCGGCCGTCGCGGAGCACGCGCAGGCAGGTCTTCACCGCCGCCGGGTCGGTGTGGAAGCGGTCCAGCGGGATCTGGCCGGACGCGTGCAGGAACCGGCCGAGCCTGCCGCGGAACATCTCGACCTTGGTCAGGGCGTGCACGGGCCGGGGGGCGAAGATCGCCAGCAGCGGACCGTCGACCGCGCCCACGTGGTTGGAGGCGAAGATGACGGGTCCGCTCGCCGGGACCCTCTCGGTGCCGTGCAGGCGCACCCCGAAGCGGCGCCGGATGACCCACCGGGCCAGCGGACGCAGCGGCGAGTGGAGGAACGTCCGGACCGGGGGCCGCGTCGTGTCGGTGCGGGGAAGCGCGCGGTGGTCCTGCGCGAGGAGGGTGGGCGTCACGCGGATGCCTCCACCGCCTCCACGAGGTCGACGACCAGCCCGATGACCTCGTCGAGGGAGTAGGGCGTCGTGTCGAGGTGCACGGCGCCCTCGGCCATCGTCAGCGGGGCGACGGTGCGGCCGGAGTCGATCTTGTCGCGGGCGAGCAGCGACTGCTGGGTCGCGGCCACGTCGGAGCCGCCCTCCTCGGCAGCGCGACGCAGGGCGCGGGCCTCGGGGTCGGCGGTGAGGTAGACCTTCACGGGGGCGTCGGGGGCCACCACGGAGCCGATGTCACGACCCTCGACGACGATCCCGCCGTCGGCGGCGATGATCGAGCGCTGCAGCTCCAGCAGGACGGCTCGCACCTCGGGGACGGCGCTGACCGGGGACACCGCGCCCGTGACGGCCTCGCCCCGGATCGCCTCGGCCACGTCGACCCCGTCCACGGTGATGGTCGGCGCCAGCGGGTCGGTGCCCGACTGGATCCGGGCCTCACGCGCGCGGGCGGCGACAGCGGAGGGGTCGCTCACGTCGACGCCGTTCTCCAGCATCCACCAGGTCATGCCGCGGTACATCGCCCCGGTGTCCAGGTAGCGCAGTCCGAGCCGGGCCGCGACGCCGCGCGACGTGCTGCTCTTGCCCGAGCCGGACGGTCCGTCGATCGCCACCACGAGCGGCACGAGCGGGGCGGGGGCACTGCTGGACACGCGGAACCTGCTTTCGGGAGACACCTGTCCGGCGACAGGAAATGTGCAGCCCGCAGCCTACCGGTGGGTCACCCATCCGCGAGATTCCAGCGAGGCCAGCAGGTGGTCGGCGCGGGCCTCCTCGACCAGCAGCTCCACGAGACCCACCGGGCGGCCCGGGTCGTGGTCGATGTGGATGTCCTCGATGTTGACGTCGCTCGCCCCGGCGTCGGCGAAGAGCCGGGCCAGCTCGCCCGGGTGGTCCGGGACCGAGACGAAGACCGAGCGCTGGGGTCGGGTGGGCCCGCCGTGCTTGCCGGGGATCGCCTGGGTGCCGGCCTGGCCGCGGGCGAGGAGGGCCCCGAGCCGGTCCCGCTCCCCCGCCGTGACGGCCTCGATCAGGAGCTCCAGCTGCCCGCGCACCTCGGAGAGCAGGCCGAGCACGGCCGGGGCGTTGCCCTCGATGATCTGCTCCCAGAGCACCGGGTCGCCCCCGGCCACGCGGGTCACGTCGCGGACCCCCTGTCCGGAGAGCGCGAGGTGCTCTGCCGGCGCGTCGGCGAGCCGCCCCGCCACCAGGACAGCCAACAGGTGCGGCACGTGCGAGATCCGGGCCACCGCGAGGTCGTGCTCCTCGGGGGCCATCGGCACCGCGGTGGCACCGCAGGCCTCGGCGAGCGCGATCACCGCCGCGATCGCCCCGGGGTCAGCGTCCGGGTGCGGGGTGACGGCCCAGGGACGACCGTCGAAGAGCGACGACGAGGCGGCCAGCGGACCGGAGCGCTCGGAGCCGGCCATTGGGTGTGAGCCGACGTAGCGGTGGCGACCCGGGTGGCGGCCGACCGCGGCGAGTGGCGCGCTCTTCACGCTGCCGACGTCGGTCACGACCGCGTCGGGGTGGGCCGCCAGGGCGGCACCGATCTCGGCGCCGAGCAGGTCGGGTGGCACGCAGACGACGACCAGGGCGGGAGCGCCCTCCGCGGGCGCGGGGACGCCGGCGCCCAGCTGGGAGGCGGTGCGGACGTTCTCGGCGACGACGTCCCTCAGCCAGACCTCGACTCCCTGCCGGTGCAGGGCCAGACCGATCGAGGTGCCGAGCAGGCCGGTCCCGACCACGAGCACCGGCCCGCGCACGGCCCCGGTGGTCGCCTCAGTCATCGGCAGGCTCGTCCGCGCTGTCCGGCACGGCCCGGACCCGGGTCAGGTCGGAGCGCAGGGCGGCGGCGCCATGCAGGTAGACGTGGGTGATGTCGGCGCGCGGCAGGTCGGTCTCCACGTGCGCCATCATCCGCACGACCCGGGGCATCGAACCCGCGATCTCAAGCTCCCGTGCGCAGATCAGCGGCACGTCGCCGAACCCCAGCCGGCGGGCGGCGTACGCCGGGAACTCGCTGACGAGGTCGGAGGTGGCGGTGAAGATCACCGAGATGAAGTCGTCGACCTCGAGGCCGTTGGACGTCATCACGTCGGTCACCATCTCCGCCACACGCTCCAGCATGTGGTCCCGGGTGTCCGACTCGAGCTGGGTCGCACCGCGCACCGCTCTCACTGCCACGTCATCTCCTGGTCGCACCGTCCACCTGCACTGACCGGACAACCCTAACGAGGCTGCCCCGGGCCGGACCGACCGGTCACGATCCGGTCTCGACGAGTCCGCGACGGCGAGGTCGGGAGTTCACTGCGGGCATGGGTCCACGACGCCTCGTCGCGCTGGTCGCGGTGCTCGTGCTCGCGACGGGTGCCGTCGCCGGGACGCTCGCGTGGCGTGCGCACGACGCGGCCGCCTCCACCGAGTGCACGTCGCTGCTCCACCCCGACCACACGGTCGACTTCGTCGCCGACCTGCCCCGCCAGGCCCGGCAGTCGATGGTCACGTTCGACGACGTGCGACCGGCGAGCCGCGCCCGGCGTGACGCCCTCTACGCCCACCGCTACCGGGCGGTCGTGGAGTCCCCGGGCGGGGACGCCGTGCCCGACGTGGGGGTCTGCACGGCGACGTACTCCGGCCCGGGACACCGTCCGTCACCTGCGGCCCACCGGCGAGGGGCCCGAGTGACCGCCGTGGACCACGTTGCGGCGATCCTCCTCGTGCACCACGACCGGGCCTGGACCCAGCAGTGCTACGGCCCGGGCGACGCCTGCAACCGCGGTCCCCTCAGGGACGTCACCTGTCTGGCCTTCTACGACGCCACGACCCTGGCCTCCCTGGGCAAGGGCTGGTGCTTCGACGACGCCGCGACCTGACCGGGCGGCCGGCCCCGCGAACCTCAGAGCTGGGCGCTGTCCAGCAGCTCGCCGAGCTCGGCAAGGGTGAGCTCACGCATCTCGCCCGCGCGCAGCCGCCCCAGCGAGACGGGCCCGATGGCGGTGCGGGTCAGCCGGCGCACGGGGAAGCCGACGTGGTCGAGCATCCGGCGCACGATCCGGTTGCGGCCCTCGTGGATGACCAGCTCGATGATCGTCCTGCCGGGGGCGTTCTTGCCGTGCGCACCGCTGACGATCCGGGCCTGGGAGACGGTCACCGGGCCGTCGTCGAGGGTGACCCCCTCGAGCAGCTTCTTGACCGTCCCGCGGTACATCTCGCCCTCGACCTCGGCGACGTACGTCTTGTCCACCTCGTACGACGGGTGCGCCATGCGGTTGGCGAAGTCGCCGTCGTTGGTGAGCAGGATCAGCCCACTCGTGTCGGTGTCGAGGCGACCGACGTGGAAGAGCCGCTCGGGACGGTCCGCAACAAGGTCGGACAGGTTGCGGCGGCCCTCGGGGTCCGACATCGTCGAGACGACACCGCGCGGCTTGTTCAGCACGAGGTAGACGTGCGGCGAGATCGGCGGGAGCCGCTTGCCGTCGACCCTGATCACGGCGGTGGCCGGGTCGACCTTGGTGCCGAGCCGGGTCACGACCTCGCCGTCCACGACCACGAGCCCCTCGAGCATGAGCTCCTCGCACTTGCGGCGGGAGGCAACGCCGGACTGCGCCAGCAGCTTCTGCAGGCGGATCAGTCCGTCGTCGTCGAGCTGGAGGCCGGAGTCGTTCACTCCCCGACCGTATCGCCGGTCGAGGTCGCTTCCGAAGTCGGCGACGCCTCGGCGGTCGTCCCGTGGGACGCCACGCTCTCGAGCTCGTCCTCGAAGTCGTCCATGTCCGGGAGGTACGGCGCCAGCTCGGGCAGGTCGTCCAGCGACGTGACACCGATCCGCTCGAGGAAGTAGCTCGTCGTGCGGTAGAGGTTGGCGCCGGTCTCGTGGTCCTGCCCGGCCTCCTCGACCAGCCCGCGGGTGAGCAGCGTGCGCATGACGCCGTCCACGTTGACCCCGCGGATCGCGGAGACCCGTGCCCGGGACACGGGCTGCTTGTAGGCGACGACCGCCAGGGTCTCCAGCGCCGCCTGGGTCAGGCGCGCCTGCTGCCCCTCGAGGACGAAGCCCTCGACGACGGCGGCGTACTCCTCACGCGTGTAGTACCGCCAGCCGCCCGCGACGTTGCGCAGCTCGAAGCCGCGGCCCTGCTCGGTGTACTCCGCCGCCAGCGCCGCCAGGGCGGCCTCGACCTCGCCGACGGGGTAGCCCACGGCCGTGGCCAGGCCGACGGAGTCCAGCGGCTGGTCTGCGACCATCAGGACGGCCTCCAGGGAGGGCCGCAGCTCCGCGACGGGCACGGCGAGCATCTCGCCCTCGTCGGTGGTGGACACCTCGGTCATGCGTCTGCTCCCTCAACGTCGGGCTCTGGTGTGGGCTCCGGCTCGGCCGGGGCGCCCTCGAACTCGTCGATCTCGAACTCCTCCTCGTCGCTGCCGGTCCAGCGGACCGTCAGCTCGCCGAGCGGGGTGACCTGGTCGAAGGCGACCGCCCCTTCGCGGAAGAGCTCCAGCAGCGACAGGAACCGCGCCACCGTGGTCAGCGTGTCCGGCGAGTCGCCGCACAGCGAGCGGAAGGTCAGCGTCCCGCTGTGCTTGAGCCGCTCCACCACGATGGCGGCCTGCTCGCGGACGCTGACCTGGTTGGCGTGGATGTGCTGGAGGGAGACCTCCAGCACGGGCTTGGGCTCCATCGCCTTCGAGGCGAGCGCCGCGAACTGCTCCAGCCCGATGCCGATCAGCACCTCCGGGAGGAGCGTGGCGAAGCGCTCCTCGAGACCCACCGCCCGCGGGTGCCGCTTGGTCTCGTCGGCCAGCCGGCCCTCGAACACCGCGGCGACCAGCTTGAACGCGCGGTACTGCAGGAGCCGGGCGAAGAGCAGGTCGCGGGCCTCGAGCAGTGCGAGGTCCTCCTCGTCCTCCACGTCGCCGGAGGGCAGCAGCCGCGCGGCCTTGAGGTCGAGGAGCGTCGAGGCGACCAGCAGGAACGACGTCGTCTGCTCGAGGTCCCACACCGGCCCGCCGGCCTTGACGTGGGCGATGAACTCGTCGGTCACCTGCGACAGCGACACCTCGGTGATGTCGAGCTTGTGCTTGGAGATCAGGCTGAGCAGCAGGTCGAAGGGACCCTCGAAGTTCTCCAGCCGCACCTCGAACCCGGGCGTCTGCTCGACGTCGCTCCCGGCCTCCCTGGCGGCGGTCATTCCTCGGTCAACCGCCGCACCAGGGAGCTGTCGTCGCCGCGCTCCTCGAAGTCGGCGAGCACCAGGGCCACCGCCTCGCGGACCAGCCGGCCGCGGTCGACGGCGAGCCCGTGCGTACGGCGCAGCAGCAGCCGCGCGTGCTCGATCTCCAGCAGCTCGTCGGAGGTGACGTAGACCGTCATCTTCTCGTCGTGCCGCACCCGGCCGCTGGGCTTCTTGGCCGCCCCGGCGTCGGCAGCGGCGTCAGGATTCGCATCCGTGCCGGACTCCTCCGGCGCGTCCGGGACCGCCCGGACCTTGGCCCCCTGGGTGGGACGGAACAGGTCGTCGGCGGCCGGCAGGCTCACCCGTCGAGACAACCCGCCAGCACCTCCCGCGCCAGCTGGCGGTACGACGACGCGCCGGCCGAGGCAGTGGCGTACGACGTGATCGGCTCCCCGGCCACGGTCGAGTCGGAGAACTTGATGGTGCGGCGGATGACGGTGTGGAACACCTTGTCGCCCCACGCCTGCACCAGGCGCTCCATGACCTCGCGGCTGTGCAGCGTGCGGCCGTCGTACATCGTGCCGAGCACGCCGTCGATCTCGAGCTTGGGGTTGAGCCGCTCGCGCACCTTGTCGATGGTGGTCTTGAGCAGGGCCACGCCGCGCAGCGCGAAGTACTCGCACTCCAGCGGCACGATGACGCCGTCGGAGGCGGTGAGCGCGTTGACGGTCAGCAGGCCGAGCGAGGGCTGGCAGTCGATGAGGATGACGTCGTAGCGCTCCATGGCCGGGCCGAGCACCCGCTGCAGGGTCTGCTCACGGGCGACCTCGTGGACCAGCTGCACCTCGGCCGCCGAGAGGTCGATGTTGGAGGGCAGCAGGTCCATCCCCGGCACGCCGGAGGGGACGACGACGTCGTCGAGGGTGACCTCGCGCTGCATGAGCAGGTTGTAGACCGTCAGGTCCATCTCGTGCGGGTTGAGCCCCAGGCCGACCGACAGCGAGCCCTGCGGGTCGAAGTCGACGAGCAGCACCTTGCGGCCGTACTCCGCCAGCGACGCACCCAGGTTGATGGTCGTCGTGGTCTTGCCGACGCCACCCTTCTGGTTGCACATCGAGACGACGCGCGCGCGTCCGCGGGTGCCGACCGGCGGGGGCTCGGGGAAGTCGGGCATCGGGCGCCCGGTGGGGCCGATCTCCTGCTCCTTGGTGGTCGTGGGGCGCTCGAACGGGAGGGGGTCGCTCACGGTGGCCGTTTCTGTGGGGGAAGGGACGGGCGTGCGGACGAGAGGAGGCATCTCGTGGGCTGCTCCAGCAGCGAGGCCGGGGCCACCGGGCAGTCCGGTGTGGCCGGGGAATCCGGAGAACGAACCGCCTGTGCCCATGTGCTGCTCCTCGCCTGAGCAATTGTCGACTCGGCGACAACTGCCGAGCACGCGGGCGACACTAGACCCGACCTCCGACGCGAACAACACGAACCCCGATTCCCCCAGCCTGCAGGGGAAATCTGTTGATGACGTGTGTAGTCGTCCACGCTCAACTGCACAGGACGAGCGCTGCCTGTGGACAAGTCTGTGCACAACTTCGGGGTGTCACGGTTGCGCCACGCCGTCGACGGGGCGTGGAAAGTCCCGATCAGTGCGGGTGGACGAGGTCCTGGTAGTCGGGGTGCTTGTCGATCCACTTCTTGATGTAGGGACAGCGCGGCACGACGCGGTACTTCCCCGAGGCGCGTACGTCGTCGAGTGCTGCGCGCGCCAGCTGACCGGCCACGCCCTGCCCCTCGAACGCGTCGGCGACCTCGGTGTGGGTGAAGACGATCCGCTCGTCGTCGATCTCGTACTCGGCGAACCCCGCCAGCTCACCCCCGACGAACGCCTCGTAACGACTCTCGGACTCGTTGAGGGCGATCTCGGCCACGGCCTTGTGCGACATGTCGTCGAGAGTACCTACAGCCGGTGCATCGCCTCGGTGAGCAGCACGAGCTCGCCCGCCTCGTCGGAGGCGTCGAGGTCGACCACCCCGTCGATCACCCAGTCGTGGTGCCCCTCGGGGTCGTGGAGCGTCTGCCGGACCTTCCAGCGGCGACCCTCGACCGTCACCTGCAGCAGGGACGGCCCCCGCGCGTCGGAGTCGACCAGGAGCCGGTCGTGCTCGGCGTAGTAGTCCTCGATCGCGGCGTCCCACAACGACCGGGTCATCACGACCTCCAGCGGCGGGTCGGTGCGGTCCGCGGCCTGCCGCTCGAGCCGCATCAGCCCGTCCAGGTCGTCGCGCTCCACCAGCTCGACACGGCGGAACATGGCGTTGCGCACCATCACCCGGAACGGCCGCTCCTGGGCGGAGATCGGGCGGGGCGTGGGCGGGGGCGCGTGGTGCGCCACGTCGGGCCGCACGTGCCCGGGGTCGGTGAGCGCCTCCCACTCGTCGAGCAGCGAGGAGTCGGTCTGCCGGATGGTCTCCCCCAGCCACTCCGACAGGTCGTCCAGCTCGGGGGTGCGGTGCGCCTCCGGCACGGTCTGCCGGATCGTCCGGTAGGCGTCGGTGAGGTAGCGCAGCACCAGCCCCTCGGACCGGGCGAGCTGGTAGCGCCCGACGAAGTCGGTGAAGCTCATCCCCTGCTCCCACATCTCGCGCACGATCGACTTCGGGGCCAGCGCGTCCTCGGGCAGCCAGGGGTGCGTCCCGCGATAGATCTCGTACGTCGCTCCCAGCAGCTCGGCGAGGGGCTGGGGCCAGGTGATCTCGTCCAGGAGCGCCATCCGCTCCTCGTACTCCAGTCCGTCGGCCTTCATCTCGGCCACGGCCTCGCCCCGCGCGGTGAACTGCTGGGCCATCAGGATCTGCCGCGGCCCCTCCAGCACGGCCTCGACCACCGAGACGATGTCGAGGGTGTAGGTCTCCGACTCGGGATCCAGGACGTCGAAGGCGGCCAGGGCGAAGTGCGCGAGCAGCTGGTTGAGCGCGAAGTCGTCGGGCAGGTCGACGGCCAGCACGAACCGGCGGCCGCGCTCGTCGACCTCGTCGAGCCGGGTGAGCACGCCGGACCGTTGCAGGGACCGGGCCAGCCGGAGGGCGCGCCGGGACAGCCGCAGCTGGCCACGCCGGTCCTCGTGGTTGTCGGTGAGCAGCCGACGCAGGACCGGGAACGCGTCCTCCTCGCGGGCCAGCACGTTGATGAGCATCGAGTTGTCGACCTTCATCCGGCTGACCAGCGCCTCGGGCTCCCCCGCGACCAGCTTGTCGTAGGTCTGCTCGGTCCACACGACGGTGCCCTCGGGCGGCTTCCTCAGCTGCGCCTTGGAGTTCTTCTTGCCGGCGGCCTGGCGGGCGGCCACCTTCGCCTTGGCCTTCTCGTTCTCGATGACGTGCTCGGGCGCCTGCACCACGACGTACCCGGCGGTGTCGTAGCCGGCGCGTCCCGCCCGCCCGGCGATCTGCATGAACTCCCGCGTCCGCAGGATCCGCGACCGGTTGCCGTCGAACTTGGCCAGCCCCGTGAACAGCACGGTCCGGATGGGCACGTTGATGCCGACCCCGAGCGTGTCGGTGCCGCAGATGACGCGCAGCACGCCGGCCTGGGCGAGCTGCTCGACGAGGCGTCGGTAGCGCGGCAACATGCCGGCGTGGTGGACACCGATCCCCCGGCGCAGCAGCTTGCCGAGCGTCTTGCCGAAGCCCGCGCCGAACCGGAAACCGGCCAGCCGCTCGGACATCCCCTCCGGCTTCTTGATCCACGTCGCGTTCAGCAGCGTCGTGGCGTGCTCTACGGCGTCCTTCTGGGTGGAGTGCACGACGTAGACCGGCGCCTGGTTGGTGGTGACGAGCTCCTCCAGCGTCTCTGGCAGCGGCGTCATGGCCCAGGTGAACGTGAGCGGGACCGGGCGCTCCGCGTCGTCGACGACCGCGGTGGCACGCCCGTTGCGGCGGGTCAGGTCCTCCACGAACGGCGTGACGTCACCGAGCGTCGCCGACATCAGCAGGAACTGCGCCTGCGGCAGCGTCAGCAACGGCACCTGCCACGCCCAGCCGCGGTCGGGCTCGGCGTAGAAGTGGAACTCGTCCATGACGACCAGGCCGACGTCCGCCTCGGCCCCCTCACGGAGGGCGATGTTGGCCAGCACCTCGGCGGTGCAGCAGATGATGGGGGCGTCGGCGTTGACCGACGCGTCGCCGGTGAGCATGCCGACGTTGTCGGCGCCGAAGACCTCGCACAGCGCGAAGAACTTCTCGCTCACCAGCGCCTTGATGGGGGCGGTGTAGAAGCTGACCCGGTCCGAGGCGAGCGCGGCGGCGTGGGCCGCGATCGCGACCATCGACTTCCCGGAGCCCGTGGGGGTCGCGAGGATGACGTTGCTGCCGGCCAGCAGCTCGAAGACGGCCTCGTCCTGGTGCGGGTAGAGCTCGAGGCCCTGCCCGTCGACCCAGCCCGTGAACGCCTCGTAGACCGCGTCGGCGTCACCGGTCCGCGGGACCCAGCTCACTCGCGCGCCCGGGGGTGCGCGGTCGCGAAGACCTCGCGCAGGTTGTCGACGGTGACCAGGGTGTAGACCTGCGTGGTCGTCACCGAGGCGTGCCCGAGCAGCTCCTGGACGACGCGTACGTCGGCGCCGCCGTCGAGCAGGTGCGTGGCGAAGGAGTGCCGCAGCGTGTGGGGCGAGACGTCGCGGGTCACCCCGGCCTTCTCGGCGGTCTTCACGAGCACCGCCCACGCCGACTGCCGGGAGAGCCGTCCGCCGCGGGCGTTGAGGAAGAGGGCACCACCGTTGCCGGTGGTCGAGCCCTTCCCGGTGGTCGAGCCCTTCCCGGTGGTCGAACCTGCCGAGACCAGCTCCGGCCGCCCCCGCACGAGGTAGGCATCGACCGCCTCCCGGGCGTAGGACCCGACCGGCACGATGCGCTCCTTGCTGCCCTTGCCGCGCAGCAGCACGGTCCCGTCGACCTGATCAAGGTCGTCGACGTCGAGGCCGACGGCCTCGGAGATCCGCGCGCCGGTGCCGTAGAGCACCTCGAGCAGCGCGCGGTCGCGCAGCGCCAGCGTGGTGCCCGCCGCTCCGGCCGCCTCGAGGATGGCCTCGACATCGGAGAGCGGCAGCGCCTTGGGCAGCCGCTTGGCGGGTGCCGGCGGCTTGACCGCGCTCGCCGGGTCGGCCGTGGCCAGCCCGTCGCGGACGGCGAACTTGTGGAAGCCGCGGACGGCGACCACCGTGCGGGCCGCCGACGTGGAGCTCAGCGGCGGGTGCTCGGTATCGCCCTCGCGCAGCCGCATGAGGAAGCCGGACACCGTCGCCTCGGAGATGCCTCCGAGGTCGTCGATGCCGGCCGCCGCGAGGTACTGCTGGTAGCGCCGCAGGTCACGGCGGTACGACGTCAGCGTGTTGGCGGCCAGCCCTCGCTCGACCGAGAGGTGGTCGAGGTAGGTGCGGACCGCCCGCTGCAGGTTGCTGGTCAGGCGAGCACCTTGTCGAGCGACACCACGTCGATGCCGACGGCCTCGCCGACCGGACCGTTGGTCAGGTCACCCGCGTGGGTGTTCAGGCCCAGCGCCAGCGACTGGTCGTCACGGCACGCCTGCGCCCAGCCCTTGTTGGCCAGCGCCACGGCGTACGGCATCGTCGCGTTGGTCAGCGCGTAGGTCGAGGTGTTTGGCACCGCACCGGGCATGTTCGCCACGCAGTAGAACGTCGAGTTGTGCACCTGGTAGGTCGGGTCCGCGTGCGTGGTCGCGTGTGTGTCCTCGAAGCAGCCACCCTGGTCCACCGCGATGTCGACCAGCACCGAGCCCGGCTTCATCTGAGCGACCAGGTCGTTGGTGACCAGCTTGGGCGCCTTGGCACCGGGGATCAGCACCGCACCGATGACCATGTCGGCCTCGGTGACCTGCTGCTCGATCGCCAGCTTCGACGACGCCAGCCCGTGGACCCGGTTGTTGTAGCGCCAGAACGACATCCGCAGCTTGTCCAGGTCGGTGTCCAGCAGCGTGACGTCGGCACCCATGCCGAGCGCGATGTTCGCGGCGTTCTGGCCCGAGACACCGGCGCCGATGATGACGACCTTGGCGTTCGCGACACCACCCACGCCGCCCATCAGCACGCCCCGGCCACCCTGGGCCTTGAGCAGCGAGTAGGCGCCGACCTGGGGCGCCAGGCAGCCGGCGACCTCCGACATCGGGTAGAGCAGCGGCAGCCCGCCCGAGGGCAGCTGGACCGTCTCGTAGGCGATGCCGGTGACCTTGCGCTTGAGCAGCTCCTCGGTCAGCGGCTTGTCCGCGGCCAGGTGCAGGTAGGTGAAGAGGGTCAGGCCCTCCCGCATCCGGTGGTACTCCTCCGCCACGGGCTCCTTGACCTTGAGCACCATGTCGATCGAGCCGTCGGTGCCCCAGGCCGCGTCGGCGTCCGGGACGATCGTGGCACCGGAAGCGACGTACTCCTCGTCGGTGATCGAGGAACCGACACCCGCGCCGGTCTCGATGAAGACCTCGTGACCGTGCGCGGTGAGCTCGTGCACGCCGATCGGCGTGATGGCCACCCGGTACTCGTGGTTCTTGACTTCCTTCGGAACGCCGACCTTCACCTGAGCTCCCTCGCATCCATGTCTGCCGCCACCTCGTTGAGACGACGCCGAGACATTACTCCGAGAGAGCCGCGGACGTGCTACCGACGTGCGCCGAGGTCGAGGACGAGGCCCTCGTAGGCGCCGAACACCTCGAGGTCGTCGCCGGCCACCTTGCGCGCGTGCTCCACGATCTCGTCGATCTGGTCGTCGGTGCGGCCAGGGTCGTGGTGGAAGAGGGCATAGGCCCGGGCGCCGGCCTCGCGGGCCAGCTCGACGGCGTACTCGACGCTCGCGTGCCCCAGGAACTCCACGCCGGGGAACTGCGCGGCGAGGTGCTGGGAGTCGTGGATGAGCACGTCGACCCCGTCGGCGAGGGCCAGCGCCGCCTCGTGCCGCTCCCCCAACCCGTCAGGACCGGGGCCGTAGGCGGTCGGGCTGTGGTCGGACAGGTAGGCGATCGAGGCGCCGTCGCGCGTCACCCGGTAGCCGAACGCACGGCCGCCCTTGTGCGGGATCTCGCGGGCCAGCACGTCGTAGCCCTCCACGGTGTGGGTGCCCTCCTCGAGCCCGGTGAAGGACCAGCCGGGGCCGAGCACGGACGGGGTGACCGGGAAGTGCGGGGGCGAGATCGCCCGCTCGAGCACCCGCTCGGCGTCGTCACCCTGCTCGGGGATGTGGATCGCGACCCGGCTCCCCGCGGCGGTGCCGCCCGCGAAGAACGGCATGCCGTGCGTGTGGTCCCAGTGCAGGTGGCCGACCAGGATCGAGCCGTCGAAGGGCTCGCCGCCCAGGAGCGGCGTCACCGCGATCAGGCCGGTGCCGGCGTCCAGCAGCAGGTGCGGGGGCTCCTGGCCCACGGACAGCGCGACGCACGACGTCTGCCCGCCGTAGCGCACGAAGGGAGCGCCGGGGGCAGGCGTCGACCCGCGTACGCCGCAGAACGTCACCAGCACGTCGAGCCACCTCGTTCCCCCGTGTGTCGCGGAAACACTGGCACACCCCGACGACCGGCGCCATGAGCCGCGCCACGGTGGCGGTGTCTGGCCGGTCACCCAGTGCCGGCCAGCCCCTTCGCCCGCGCGAACAGCACCGCCAGGGCCACCGGGGCGTCGGCGACCCGCCCGTCGAGCACGGCGGCCAGCACGTCGTCGTACGGCGCCCAGAAGGTCTCCATCTCGGCCTCCTCGTGCTCGGGCACGAAGTCCCCGCGACCGACGGGGCTCAGGTCGCGGGCCAGGTAGAAGTGCATCTGCTCCTCGGAGATGCCCGGCGAGGACCAGGCCGAGGTCAGGTGGGTCCACTCCCCCGCCGCCAACCCGGCCTCCTCGGCCAGCTCACGCTTGGCCACCTCGACGGGGTCCTCCCCCTCGACGTCGCACAACCCGGCCGGGATCTCGACGAAGACCCGGCGGGCAGGGTGGCGGTACTGCCGCAGGCAGAAGACGCGCTCGTCCTCGTCCAGCGCCAGGATCACGACCGCTCCGGGGTGCTCGAGCACGACCCGCCGGAAGGGCTCCTCGGTGGGGTGTCCCGGACGTCGCAGCCAGTCCTGCCGGAGCGCCATGACCCACCCGTCGCGGTGCAGGTCCTCCGACCGGTCGATCGGCCAGGCGGCGGGCGCGTCGGCCAGGGAAGGGGGAGGCGTCGACATGGCCGTGACGCTACCGTGCCCTCCGACAGACCAACGGAGGACAGATCCCATGGAGGGACGCGCATGACCGAGGCCGGGAACGTGGACGCGAAGAGCCTGACCCGCGAGGAGGCGGAGGAGCGCGGCGCGCTCCTCGACGTCGATCGCTACGACATCGCCGTGGACCTGCGCGGGCTGTTCGAGGGCGAGGTGCTCGAGTCGGTCTCCCGGATCGCGTTCCGCTGCACGACACCCGGCGCCTCGACGTTCGTCGACTGCGCCGCCGAGGTCCGCAGCGCCACCCTCAACGGCCGCGAGCTCGACCTCTCGACGGTGGCCGAGGGGCGCATCCCGCTGCCCGACCTGGCCGCCGACAACGTCCTGCTCGTGCACGCCGCGCAGTCCGACACCGGCTCCGGTGCCGGCATCCTGCGCACCGTCGACCCCTCCGACAAGCTCGTCTACGTCTGGACGTCGTTCGAGCCCGACGACGCGCGCCGCGCGTGGGCATGCTTCGACCAGCCGGACCTGAAGGCGCCGCACGCCTTCACCGTCTCTGCCCCCGAGTCGTGGACGGTCACCAGCAACGGCGCCCCCGACTCGGTCGAGGACCTCGGCGACGGGGGCAGGGTGTGGCGGTTCCCGGACACGCCCCGGCTGTCGACGTACGTCGTGGTCGTCAACGCCGGCCCGTTCCACGAGATCCGCGAGCAGCGCGGCGGCCACAGCCTCGGCCTCTACTGCCGCCAGTCCCTCAAGCAGTACCTCGAGCGGGACGCCGCGGACCTCCTCGACACCACCGAGCGCGGCCTGGCGTTCTTCGGCGAGCGCTTCGGCCAGCCGTTCCCCCAGGAGCGCTACGACCAGGTCTTCGTCCCCGGCATGGGCGGCGCCATGGAGAACTGGGGCTGCGTCACCTGGACCGACTCGGTCCTGTTCCGCAGCGCACCGACCCACGGGCAGAAGGCGCTGGTCGCCTCGGTCCTGCTGCACGAGATGGCGCACATGTGGTTCGGCGACCTCGTGACCATGCAGTGGTGGGACGACCTGTGGCTCAACGAGGCGTTCGCCTCCTGGGCGGCCACCTGGGCGAGCGTCAACGCCACCCAGTACACCGACGGCTGGGCGACGTTCCTCGCGGCCAGCAAGCTCACCGGCTACCAGGTCGACATGGGCCCCGCCTCCCACCCGATCCGCGGCGACGTGCCGAACGTCGCCCAGGCGATGGCCAACTTCGACGCGATCACCTACGTCAAGGGCGAGAGCGTCCTGAAGCAGCTGGTGGCCTACGTGGGCGAGGAGGCCTTCGTCGAGGGGCTGCGCGCCTACTTCCGCGACCACGCGTGGGGCAACACCCGCCTCCACGACCTGATGTCCGCCGTCGGCACCGCCGCCGGGCGTGACCTGTCCTCCTGGACGACCCAGTGGTTCGACCGGGCCGGGACCGACACCCTCGCGATGCGCGGGCGGGAGATCCTGGCCACCGGACCCGGCGGCCAGGACGCCCGTCCCCACCACCTCGAGATCGGCGTCTACCAGCGCAACGGCGAGGCTCTCGAGAGGGCCGGGACGGCGTACGTCGAGACCACCGGGCCCCGCACCGTCGTCGACGGGCTGCCCGAGGCGGACCTCTACCTGCTCAACGACTCCGACCTCACGTTCGCGGCGGTGCGTCCCGACGAGCGGTCGCTGCGCGTCCTCCTGGAGTCCGCGGGCCAGCTGCCCGACCCGCTCTCGCGCGCCGTCGCGGTCTCCACCGCCTGGGACATGCTGGTCAAGGGCGAGCTCTCCACCGACGAGCTGCTCACCTGCGTCCTGGACGTGCTGGCCAGCGAGCGCAGCGCCGGCGTGGTCGAGCCGTTCCTCGCGATGGCGCTCCGCGCTGCCGACCAGTGGAGCGCACCGGTCGCCGTCCCCACCGCCCTGGCCCGGCTGGCCGCGGTCGCCGCCGAGCTTGCCGAGGACCCCGAGCACCGGGCGCCGGCGCTGCGCACACTGGCCGCCTCGGCCACGTCCGAGGACCACTTCGCGCTGCTGGAGAAGGCCGCGACCGAGGACCACGACCTGGCCTGGCGGGTGCTCGCCCGGCGCGCGGCCCTCGGGACGTACGACGCCGCCGAGGTCGAGGCGCTGCTGGAGCGCGACCCCGACCCGGAGGCGGCCGTGCGGGCGCTGTGCGTCACCGCGGCCCGCCCCGACGAGTCGGCCAAGGCCGAGGCGTGGGAGGCCATCTTCGAGAAGCGCTCGGTCCCGGTCGGACCGCCGATGGTCGGCGTCGCCCAGTGCTTCTGGCGCCCCGTGCAGGGCGAGCTGATGCTCCCGTGGACCTATCGCTACCTCGACTGGGTCAGCGATGTGCAGACCCGCGGCGGGATGATGACCGTCGGCGGCACCCTGCGCGCGATGTTCCCGACCACGGGCGACCAGGAGTTCCTGGCCCGCGCCCGGCAGATCGCCACCGACGAAGGGGTCGACCCGACGGTCCGCGCGACGCTCCTGACCGGGACCGACACCCTGGCCCGCGTGCTCCGCGCCCGCGGCTGATCGAGCGCCGTTTGGTCCCCAACGGCAGATTTTCGCCCGAATCTCTGCCGTTGGGGACCAAACGGCGATCCCACCCGTCACCAGAGTGACGGGTGGGACACTGCTCAGTCCTCGTCGTCGACCTCGCGGCGCAGCCCGGTCTCGTCGATCGGGAAGCGCAGCTCCTTCTGGCGCTCGATCGCCGCCCCGATCAGGCCCTTGAAGAGCGGGTGGGGGCGGGTCGGGCGTGAGCGGAGCTCGGGGTGGGCCTGGGTCGCCACGTAGTAGGGGTGCACCTCGCGCGGCAGCTCGACGAACTCGACCAGGTCGAGGTCGGGGTTGACGCCGGAGAAGACCAGGCCGGCGGCCTCGAGCTGCTCGCGGTAGTCGTTGTTGACCTCGTAGCGGTGGCGGTGACGCTCCTGGATGGTGGCCTCGCCGTACGCCTCGCGCACGACCGAGCCCTCCTTGAGGTCGGCCGGGTAGAGACCCAGGCGCATGGTGCCGCCGAGGTCACCCGCGCCGTCGACGAACGACTTCTGCTCCTCCATGGTCGCGATGACGGGCTCGGGGCAGTCGGGGTCGAACTCCGTGGACGCTGCCTTCTCGAGGCCGGCCATGTTGCGGGAGTACTCGATGACCATGCACTGCAGGCCCAGGCACAGGCCCAGCGTCGGGATGCCGTGGGTGCGGGCGTAGGTCAGCGCGCCGAGCTTGCCCTCGATGCCGCGGATGCCGAAGCCGCCCGGCACGCAGATGGCGTCGACGTCGCTGAGGTGGCGGGCCGCGCCGGCCGGCGTCTCGCACTCGTCGGAAGGGATCCACCGGATCTGCACCTTGGCCTCGTGGGCGAAGCCACCGGCTCGCAGCGCCTCACCGACGGAGAGGTAGGCGTCGGGCAGGTCGATGTACTTGCCGACGAGCGCGACGGTCACCTCCTCCTTGGGGTGGTGGACGCGGCGCAGCAGGTCGTCCCACACGGTCCAGTCGACGTCGCGGAACGGCAGGTCGAGCCGGCGTACGACGTAGGCGTCGAGGCCCTCGCGGTGCAGCACCTTGGGGATGTCGTAGATCGACGGGGCGTCCGCGGCGGTGACCACGGCGTCCTCGTCGACGTCGCACATCAGCGAGATCTTCTTCTTGATCGAGGTGGGCAGCTCCCGATCGGCGCGGCACACAACGGCGTCGGGCTGGATGCCGATCGAGCGCAGCGCGGCGACGGAGTGCTGGGTCGGCTTGGTCTTCAGCTCGCCCGAGGGGCCGATGTAGGGCACCAGGGAGACATGGATGAAGAAGCAGTTGTCGCGACCGATGTCGTGGCGGACCTGGCGGGCGGCCTCGAGGAACGGCAGGGACTCGATGTCGCCGACGGTGCCGCCGATCTCGGTGATGACGACGTCGACGTCCGGCCCGCCCATCGCGCGGATCCGGTCCTTGATCTCGTTGGTGATGTGCGGGATCACCTGGACGGTGTCGCCGAGGTAGTCGCCGCGGCGCTCCTTGGCGATCACCTCGGAGTAGACCTGACCGGTCGTGACGTTGGCGATCTGGCCGAGGTCGGTGTCCAGGAACCGCTCGTAGTGTCCGATGTCCAGGTCGGTCTCGGCGCCGTCGTTGGTGACGAACACCTCTCCGTGCTGGAAGGGGTTCATCGTCCCGGGGTCGACGTTCAGGTAGGGGTCGAGCTTCTGCATGGTCACGCGGAGTCCGCGTGCCTTCAGCAGGCTACCCAGGCTGGACGCCGTGAGCCCCTTGCCGAGCGAGGAGGCGACGCCTCCGGTGACGAATACGTGCTTGGTGGGGCTGGCGATCTTCACGGGTCTCCATCCTACCCGAGAGGTACGGCTCCGTCCGATCCCGACGCACCGAAGGAGCCACCTTGCACCTCCAGCGAGCGCGCCAGGGCGAGCACGGCTGTCACCTGGCCGAGCGCGGAGTCGGCCCCGTCGACGGTGGCGACGTCGTCGGCCGCCGGCTCCTGGCGCAGGCCCTTGAGCTCGCCGTCGACGCCGCTGCGGGCGTCGTCGGCCACGACGACGCCGGTGGCCTTGCTGGCCAGTCCGGACAGGATGCCGCTCAGGATCGCCTCGTCGACGGACCGGCCGAGGACCACGAGCACCAGCGGGGTCCGGGCAGACTCGCCGGGCGAGTTCATCAGCTGCGCGCCCGCCAGGCTCTGTCGGATCGAGCTGACGTCGTCGGCCGGCAGCGGGCTGCCGGCGATGGCCAGGCCGAGGAGCTGGCCGATGCGGTCGTACGTCGGTGCGTCGGACGTCACGGCGCCGTCGTCGAGCTGCGTCATCACCTGGCTGCCCAGCGTGTCCACCAGGGACTTCTGGGAGGCGTCCACGAGCGTCGGCTGGGCGTCGTACGTGCCCGCAACCCGGCCGCCGGCCGCCTCGATCTGGGCGGCGAGCCCACTGACGGTCTTCACGTCGGCACCGGGCATCGTCAAGATCGACACCGGTCGGTCCTTGAGCCGGTCGCCGTAGAGCGACGTCGCGGCGGCGGTGGCGAACGTGTCGCCGAACGACGCCGTCCGTTTGGCGTCCCTGGCCTTGGCGCTCGCCTTGGCGGCGGCGGGTGCTGCGTCACGGCCGAGCTCGCTGAGCGGGCCGCCGCCGAGCACCACGCCGACGGCGAGGGCGAGGAAGACGGCCACGAGCGAGACGACGTGGTGGCGGTAGGAGATCACGGGAGCAGTCCTTGCACGATCGGGGTGAGGGTGTCGGTCAGCTGGCCGGCCCATTCGTGGCCGACGGGGGTCACGCCCACCGCAGCCGCCAGGGCGACGAACCCGGCGAGCATCACCAGCAGCAGGTGTCGCGGGCGCACCCGCCCGGAGTAGAGGCGCGGCACCGCGGCGGCGTCCACGAGGCGGGGACCGACCTTGAGCCGGGTCAGGTAGGTGCTGGCGAGCCCGGAGCGCTGGCGGTCCAGGAACTCGTCGAGGGTGGCGTGCATGCCCACGCCGATGATCACCGAGGCGTCGCCGGCGTCGGCCAGGATCAGCGCCGCGTCCTCGGTGGTGGCCCCCGACTCGAGCCGGAGCGGCCGGATGCCGAGCCGCTCGAGGCCGTCGGTCGAGCCGCGTTCGGCGCCCCGGTCGAGCCGGACCACGACGTCCTTCGCGCCCTTGAGCACCCTGGCGGACGGCTGGTCGGCGGCGTCGGCGGAGGCGTCGACGACGACGATGTCGGGTCGGTAACCCGCCTCCCGCAGCACGTCGGCACCGCCCTCGACCCCGATCAGCACGGGGCCCTGCTCGCGCAGGAAGGGCCGGATCGCGGCGAGCTCGGCAGCGTGGTCGTGTCCCTTGACGACGACGACCACCGGGCGGTCGGTCATCCGGGTCGAGGGCCGGGGCAGGCCGCGGCCGTGCAGGAGGAGGTCCTGCTCGCGGCGCAGGAACTCCGCGCTGTTGTGGGTGAAGGTCTCCAGCTGGGTGGCGAGGCCGGTACGGGCCGCGGCCATCTGCGTCTGGACGCTCTCGGCGTCGATCTCCCGACCGGCAGCCACGGGCTCCTCATCGTCCCCGACGAAGACCTTGCCGTCGTGGAGTCGCACGGTGCTGCCGTCGCGGATCGCGGCCAGGCCGCGGGTGCCGATCCCCTCGACGAGCGGGATCCCCGCTCCGGCGAGCACCTCGGGCCCGAGGTTGGGGTAGCGCCCGGAGATCATCGGGGAGGCGTTCACGACCGCGACGACGCCGGCGTCGAGCAGCGCCTGGGCGGTCGAGCGGTCCATGTCGACGTGGTCGAGGACGGCGAGGTCGCCGGGACGCAGCCGCGCCAGCAGCGCACGGGTGCGACGCTCCACGCGGGCGGTGCCGACGATTCCGGGCAGGGCTTCGGGGACGCGCGTGCGTGCGGGGAGCTTCATGACCGGCTCATTCTCTCAACCGGTCTGGACCTGCCCCGGCAACCGCGGGGCCCGGGCGCGTCGGTCGGACTCAGCCCAGGGCGCGGGCCGGCTGGGCCACGTCCAGCAGCTCGCGGGCGTGCGCCAGCGCGGTGTCGGAGTCGGCCAGCCCGGCCAGCATCCGGCTGAGCTCGCGCTCGCGGGCCGCGGGATCGAGGACGGTCAGGCCCGAGCTCGTGACGGTGCCGTCGTGCGACTTCTCCACGACCACGTGCCGGTCGGCGTAGGCCGCGACCTGCGGCAGGTGGGTGACCACCAGGACCTGGGCGTTCTTGGCCAGCTGGGCCAGGCGGCGCCCGACCTCGACGGCCGCCGCGCCACCGACGCCCGCGTCGACCTCGTCGAAGACGAACGTCGGCACAGGGCTGGTGCCGGCGAGCGCGACCTCGAGCGCCAGCATCACCCGGGACAGCTCACCGCCGGACGCACCCTTGTTGAGCGGGCGTGGGTCCGAGCCGGTGTTGGCGGCCAGGAGGAACTCCACCTCGTCGATGCCGGAGGGGGCGAACCTCACCCACCGCTGGCCGACCTTCAACGGTCCGCGTGCCGTGGCGGAGCCCGCCTCGGCGGCCGGCACCTCGTGCTGGACCACCGAGATGGTGAGCTGCGCATGCGGCATCGCCAGCAGCGTCAGCTCGGCGCTGACCTGCTGGGCGAGCTTCCGTGCCGACGTCGACCGCGCGGTCGACAGGGCGTCGGCGGCGTCGGCGAGCTCGGTGCGCAGCTGCTGCTGCGCGGCGCGCAGCTGCTCGATCCGCTCGTCGGTGTTGTCCAGGTCGAGCAGCCGGCGGGCCGACTGCTCCGACCACGCCAGCACCTCGTCGATGGTGTCGCCGTACTTCCTGGTGAGCGCCGTCAGCGCGGCCCGCCGCTCGGACACGGTCGAGAGCCGGGCCGGGTCGGTGTCGACGCGGGACGCGTAGGACGCAACGTCGGCGGCAACGTCGGAGAGCAGGTAGGTGATCTCGGCCAGCCGGTCGGCGAGCTCGCCGGCCTCGCTGTCGTGCTCACGGACCCCGTCGAGGAGGGTGCGCGCGGCCGAGGTCGTCGCCAGCGCGTCGGGGTTGTCCTGATCGCTCGAGAGCGCCTCCCGAGCCTGTTCGGCGGCGGTGCGGAGCGTGTCGGCGAAGCCCAGTCGGGTCTCCTCGGCCGCCAGGCTGGAGTCCTCCCCCGGCTCCGGGGACACCGCCTCGATCTCCCCGAGGCCGAACCGCAGGAGATCGGCCTCGCGGGCGCGTTCCCGTGCGGTGGCCACCACCTCCTCGAGCTCGCGCTCGGTCGCCTCGAGGCGACGGAACAGGTCGCCGTAGGTGGCGACCAGCTTGGCCGTCTTGGCGCCGCCGAAGCGGTCCAGGGCGTCCCGCTGGGCACGCTGCTGGAGCAGTCGGTGCTGGTCGGACTGGCCGTGAACCGCGACGAGCGGCTCGGCCAGCTCGGCGAGCGAGGAGACCGGCACCGCAGCGCCGCCGACGAACGCGCGGGAGCGACCCTCGCTGGACACGTTGCGGGCCAGCACGACGCGGTCGTCCTCGACCTCGCCGCCGGCCTCCTCGACCGCAGCGGCGAACGCCGCCAGGTCACCGACCCGCACGACGCCCTCGACCCGGGCGGTCCTGGCGCCGGAGCGCACGGCGCCGCTGTCGGCGCGCCCGCCGAGCAGCAGCCCGAGGGCGGTCACGATCATGGTCTTGCCGGCGCCGGTCTCACCCGTGATCACGGTCAGCCCGGGGCCGAGCTCCAGGGTCGAGGAGTCGATGACGCCGAGCGACCCGATCCGGATCTCCTCAAGCATCCTCGCCCTCCCCGTTGCGGCGGCGGCGCTCGCTCGCGCCCCGCCAGCCCTGGACGGGGAGGCCGAACTTCGCGACCAGGCGGTCGGTGAACGGCGCTTCGTGGAGGCGGACCAGGCGCACGGGGCTGGCGCCGCGACGCACCTCGATCCGCGCGCCGGGCGGCAGGTCGACCGTGCGGCGGCCGTCGCACCACAACACGCCGGCGCCCGGGGTCTGCGCGATCAGCTCCACGGCCAGCACGGACGTCGGCGCCACGACCATGGGCCGCGCGAACAGGGCGTGCGCGCTGATCGGGACGATCAGCAGCGCCTCGACACCGGGCCAGACGATCGGCCCACCCGCGCTGAAGTTGTAGGCGGTCGAGCCGGTCGGCGTCGCACACACGACGCCGTCGCAGCCCCACCGGGACAGGGGGCGGCCGTCGATCTCCACGACGACCTCGAGCATCCGCTCGCGGGCCGCCTTCTCCACGCTCGCCTCGTTGAGAGCGAACGTGCTCGTCACCAGCTCGCCGTCGCGGTAGACGTTGACGTCGAGGGTGAGCCGGTCCTCCGAGGTGTAGCGCTTGTGCACAATCGCGTCGATCGTCGACTCGACGTGGTCGTACTCCGCCTCGGCCAGGAAGCCGACGTGCCCGAGGTTGACCCCGAGCACGGGTGTGCCGCTGCCGTGCGTGATCTCCGCAGCGCGCAGGATCGTGCCGTCGCCGCCGATCACCAGGGCCAGCTCGCAGTCGTCCCCGGCGTGCCGCTCACCGTCGGTGAGCTCGATCGCGGGGTCGAGGTCGTCGGGGTCGATGTCGAGGTCGCGCGCCTCCGCGGCCAGCAGCCGGACGACGATGCCGTGTCCGGTCAGGGCCTTACAGAAGGCTCGTGCCACCTCGCGCGCATCTTCGCGGCCGGTGTGCGCGAGCAGCAGGACGCGACGGGTCCCGGCGTCACCGGACGCTGGTTCGGGGGTGCTCGTCTCGCTCACGGGTCCACCTTCTCATCCAGCGCCCCCAACGGATCGGCAGCCACCACGACACGGTGGATGTCCTCCGGCTCGATCTCCGGCGGGCCCTTGCGCAGCCAGAGGAAGAACTCCACGTTGCCCGAAGGCCCGGGCAGCGGGCTCGTCGTCACCTGACGGGCGCCCCACCCGCGCGTGGCTGCGGCCGCGGCCACCGACAGCACCGCCTCGGCCCGCAGCTCGGGATCCCGGACCACTCCGCCCTTGCCGACCCGGTCCTTGCCGACCTCGAACTGCGGCTTGACCATGAGGGCGAGGTCGGCGTCGTCGGCGGCCACGCCGAGCAGGGCGTCCAGCACCAGCTCGAGGGAGATGAAGGACAGGTCCCCCACCACCACCTCCACGGGTCCGCCGATCAGGTCGGGGGTCAGCTCGCGCACGTTCATCCGGTCGTGCACCACGACCCGGTCGTCGGACTGCAGCTTCCAGGCCAGCTGGCCGTAGCCCACGTCGACCGCCACCACCTGGCCGGCACCGCGGCGCAGCAGCACGTCGGTGAAGCCTCCGGTCGAGGCGCCGGCGTCGAGGCAGCGTCGACCCGCGACCCTGAACCCTTCCGGCTCGAAGGCGTCCAGCGCGCCGGCCAGCTTGTGGCCACCGCGAGAGACGTAGTCGGGCCGGTCGGGGTCCTCGGCCACCACGATGGCGACGTCGGTGGTCACCCCGGTGGCCGGCTTGGTGGCCAGCGCTCCCGAGACCTTGACCCGCTTGGCGGCGATCAGCTCGCTGGCGTGCTCACGCGACCGGGCCAGGCCGCGACGGACCAGCTCGGCGTCCAGCCGCAGTCGACGAGGGGGCATCGCGGGTCAGGCGGGATCGGTCGGCTGGTGGTCCAGCGCGCGCCGCAGCTGCTCGTGGGCGCTCTCGAACACCCCGACGTGCTCCTCGATCGGGCGCTCCTCGAGCCCCTCGACCGCGGCGATCACCTCGTCGACGTTCGGCTGGCCGGTGCGGACCCGCTCGGCCGCGGTCTCGCTGGTGTCCGGGTCCTCACTCATGGCCCGAGGCTACCGCGCGCGGGCTCCCGCTCAGGGCAGGGGCGGCTCGACACCGTCGACACTGACCGGCTCCCCGGCCGCGTCGAGGTGCTGCCACGCCGCGCTCGCCACGACCCGCCACCAGTCGTCGGCCGAGCCGTCGCCCTCGACGGTCAGCCTCCCCGACCGGACGTCGGCCGTCCAGCCGCCCAGGGAGGCCTTCCCCTCCCCCGTCTCGGGGGCCGGGTGCACCTCGTGCAGGCCGGCCAGGTCGGCCGCGACGTACGTCGGTCGCTCCTCGGGCCGCGCCGCCACGAGCTCGGCCAGCCCCGTGACGCCTGTGAGGACCAGCAGCGAGTCGATGCCCACCTTGGTGGCGCCCTCGATGTCCGTGTCGAGCCGATCGCCGACCATCAGCGGACGGTCGCCGCCGACCCGCCGGATCGTCTCGTCCAGGAGCGGGCGCTCGGGTTTGCCGGCCACCACCGGGTCCACACCCGAGAAGGCCCGGATCGTCTCCACCAGCACCCCGTGTCCGGGCGCGACGCCGTAGGCGGTGGGGATCGTCATGTCCGTGTTGCTGGCCACCCACCACAGGCCCTCGCGCACCCGCACCGCGGCCCGCATGATGTCGCGCCACAGCACGTCCGGCCCGTAACCCGTGACCACCGCCTTCGCGTCCTCGTCCCCGACCGGCACCGGCACGAGGCCCTCCTCGGCGAGCGCGGTCTCGAGTCCCGAGGCACCGAGCAGGACGACCCGGGCGCCACTGCCCAGACGATCGGCGAGCACCCGGGCGGCGGCCTGGGCCGAGGTGACGACGTCCTTCTCCTCGGCCTCGATGCCGAGCTCGCGGAGGTGCTCGGCCACGCGGCCCGGGGGCCGCGAGGCGTTGTTGGTGATGAAGGCGAGGCGCATCCCGGCCTCGCGGGCGTCCGCCAGGTGCTCGGGTGCGCCCGGCACGGCGTCGCCGCCGACGTAGACCACTCCGTCCAGGTCGAGCATGGCCAGGTCGTAGGCCGTGGCCAGTGGTTCCTCGGACCTGCCGAGCATGCGCGCCTCCTCGGGGTTTCGCGGTGCTCGCACCCTACGATGCTCCGATGGACGACAGCCGCGTGGTCACCCCGCCGTACCTCGCGGGCCCGCTCCGACTGTTCCCGTTCACCGGGCTGATGCTGTCCCCCAGCCGGATCGGCGACCCTTCGTCGGCGCGCGCCTTCGCCCGGCCCTACCGCGACGTCTCCGCCCGGCTCGTCAGCTGGGAGGACAAGGGCTTCGTCCGGCATGACGACTCCCCCGCGGTCTACCTCCACGAGTACACCTCCGGTGGGATCACGATCCGCGGGCTGGTCGGCGCGCTGGACATCTCCCATCGGGCCCGCCGCGCCGCCGAGCGCGTCGTCTTCCCCCACGAGGGGGTGCACCCCGGTCAGGCCGACGAGCTCGCCGACCGGATGGACGAGATGAAGATGCACCCGGCCCCGATCCTGCTCGTCCACCGCGGACCCCAGCAGCTGCGGACGCTCCTCGCTGGCGTGATGGCCGCTCCGACCTACCAGGACTACACCGACCGCGCCGGGCAGCGGCACCGGATCTGGGCCATCCGCGACGCCGACACCCTCGCCGGGCTCGACGCCTCCCTGGCCGGATCCCGCGCGATGATCGCCGACGGCCACCACCGGTATGCGGCCTACCTCCGCCTCCAGCACGATCACCCCGGTGGACCCGCCGACCACGGCCTCGCGATGCTCGTCGACCAGGACGACACCCCGCTCTTCCTGGGCGCCATCCACCGGGTCCTGGCCGGCACCACCCTGCAGGAGCTCGAGACGGCGGCGGCGTCCATCGACGCACGCTGGCGACCCTGCACCGCCGCCGAGGGCATCGCAGCATTGGGTCCGACGACGCTGGTCGCCACCGACGGCGAACACTGGGCCATCCTGGACATCGACGTTCCTCGGCGCCGCGCGAGCATCGAGGTCGTCCACGAACGTCTCGTGCCGGCCCTCGCCACCCCACCGCACCGCGTGACCTACCACCACTCGCTCGACGACGCGCTCGCGCACGTCTCCCCAGGCACGGGGGTGGCCCTCCTGCTGCCAGCCCTCGACTTCGACCTCGTGCTGCGCGTGGTGGCCGCGGGTCGCCTCCTCCCGGAGAAGGCAACCTCCTTCCAGCCGAAGCCCAGCGTCGGGGTCCTCATCCGCTCTCTGAGCGACGGATGACGCGACCACCGGTCACCTCCACCTCGACCCTGGACGCGGCACCGCCGCCGGTCTGGAAGAACCTGCGACGCAGGGCACCGGTCACCTCGACCACGTCGCCCTCGCGCCAGCCAGTCACGGAGCGTCGGACCCGACCACTCCAGACCGCGCACTCGAGCGCATCGACCGTCTGACGCGACCGACCCCGGTCACCCGTGCGACCGACCACCACGCGGAACAACCACACGCTGTCGCCGCTGGGCAGGACCCGCTCCTCAGGTGCGGTCGAGATGCGCCCTACGAGACGCACTTCGTTGACGGACTCGACCGTCCCCGGGCCGTCGCCGGCCCTCTCCTTGATCTGTGCAGACATGCACATCACCTCCTGGACACAGCCAACGTGGCCGGACCGACGGTGCGCCGACCAGCCAGGACGAGGTGTGGAGACGACATGCACGAGGGCCGCCTGTGCGCGACAGGCGGCCCGAAAAGGTCTCAAATTGGCAGCAGGGCCACCCCCGAAGGGGTGGCCCTGCGCAAAAGAATGTCCGGCGGCGTCCTACTCTCCCACAGCCTCTCGGTTGCAGTACCATCGGCGCTGAAAGGCTTAACTTCCGGGTTCGGGATGGGACCGGGTGTTTCCCTTTCGCTATGGCCGCCGTAACTCTAGCGGTAATCATCATGGATATTGCCTCATGATGACACCAAGCTTATTTAGTTAGATCGATGTGCACTTGGCACATCTGGATCTGATTCGTGGACGCGAACATCGCAGCAGCTAACAATTGTTAGTCGTTGTGGTTTCAGTAAAGTGAGTGTAAGACAAGCCCTCGGCCTATTAGTACCGGTCGGCTGGGCATTGCTGCTGTACACCTCCGGCCTATCAACCCAGTGTTCTGCTGGGGGCCTTACCCACTTACGTGGTGGGAAACCTCATCTTGAAACGTGCTTCCCGCTTAGATGCATTCAGCGGTTATCACTTCCGAACGTAGCCAACCAGCCGTGCTCCTGGCGGAACAACTGGCACACCAGAGGTTCGTCCATCCCGGTCCTCTCGTACTAGGGACAGCCTTTCTCAAGTTTCCTGCGCGCGCGGCGGATAGGGACCGAACTGTCTCACGACGTTCTAAACCCAGCTCGCGTGCCGCTTTAATGGGCGAACAGCCCAACCCTTGGGACCTACTCCAGCCCCAGGATGCGACGAGCCGACATCGAGGTGCCAAACCATCCCGTCGATATGGACTCTTGGGGAAGATCAGCCTGTTATCCCCGGGGTACCTTTTATCCGTTGAGCGACGCCGCTTCCACCTGCTGGCGCCGGATCACTAGTTCCGACTTTCGTCCCTGCTCGACATGTCTGTCTCACAGTCAAGCTCCCTTGTGCACTTACACTCAACACCTGATTGCCAACCAGGCTGAGGGAACCTTTGAGCGCCTCCGTTACATTTTAGGAGGCAACCGCCCCAGTTAAACTACCCATCAGGCACTGTCCCTGATCCAGATAATGGACCTAGGTTAGACATCTAGTACGACCAGAGTGGTATTTCAACGTTGACTCCACAAACACTGGCGTGAATGCTTCACAGTCTCCCACCTATCCTACACAAGCCGAACCAAACACCAATACCAAACTATAGTAAAGGTCCCGGGGTCTTTCCGTCCTGCCGCGCGTAACGAGCATCTTTACTCGTAGTGCAATTTCGCCGAGTCCACGGTTGAGACAGCGCCCAAGTCGTTACTCCATTCGTGCAGGTCGGAACTTACCCGACAAGGAATTTCGCTACCTTAGGATGGTTATAGTTACCACCGCCGTTTACTGGGGCTTAAGTTCTGAGCTTCGCTCAAAGAGCTGACCCGTCCCCTTAACCTTCCAGCACCGGGCAGGAGTCAGTCCGTATACATCGTCTTACAACTTCGCACGGACCTGTGTTTTTAGTAAACAGTCGCTTGGGCCTGGTCTCTGCGGCCCTTCACGCTTCCCCAGCAAGTGGGTACACGATCCGGGCCCCCCTTCTCCCGAAGTTACGGGGGCATTTTGCCGAGTTCCTTAACCATGGTTATCTCGATCGCCTTGGTATTCTCTACCTGATCACCTGAGTCGGTTTGGGGTACGGGCGGCGCATAGCTCGCTAGAGGTTTTTCTCGACAGCATAGGATCATCCACTTCACCCATACGGGCTCCCCATCACATCTCAAGCTCGACATCAAAGTCAGAGATCCGGATTTGCCTAGATCTCGCCCTACATGCTTAGCCGTACACAACCATCGGTACGGTTGGACTACCTTCCTGCGTCACCCCATCGCTTGACTACTACCAGTTCGGGTCCCACGCTCTGCCACATCCGCTCACCCCGAAGGGATCGCTAAACGTGGTTTCGGATGGTTAGCATCACCAGGTTCGTCATGGGCGCTACTTTGCCGGTACGGGAATATCAACCCGTTGTCCATCGACTACGCCTGTCGGCCTCGCCTTAGGTCCCGACTTACCCAGGGCAGATTAGCTTGACCCTGGAACCCTTGATCATTCGGCGGAGGAGTTTCTCACTCCTCATTCGCTACTCATGCCTGCATTCTCACTCGTGTGGCGTCCACGGCTGGATCACTCCGCCGCTTCACCCCCCACACGACGCTCCCCTACCCATCCACRCACCTGAACCAACCCTCAAGGGGCGGCTTGGCTAACGCATGAATGCCATAGCTTCGGCGGATGACTTGAGCCCCGCTACATTGTCGGCGCGGAATCACTTGACCAGTGAGCTATTACGCACTCTTTCAAGGGTGGCTGCTTCCAAGCCAACCTCCTGGTTGTCACTGCGACTCCACATCCTTTTCCACTTAGTCACCGCTTAGGGGCCTTAGCTGATGGTCTGGGCTGTTTCCCTTTCGACTACGGAGCTTATCCCCCGCAGTCTCACTGCCACGCTCTCACTTACCGGCATTCGGAGTTTGGCTAACGTCAGTAACCTTGTAGGGCCCATTAGCTATCCAGTGCTCTACCTCCGGCAAGAAACACGTGACGCTGCACCTAAATGCATTTCGGGGAGAACCAGCTATCACGAAGTTTGATTGGCCTTTCACCCCTATCCACAGGTCATCCCCTCAGTTTTCAACCTAAGTGGGTTCGGTCCTCCACGCGGTCTTACCCGCGCTTCAACCTGCCCATGGATAGATCACTTCGCTTCGGGTCTTGATCGTGCTACTCAAACGCCCTATTCGGACTCGCTTTCGCTACGGCTTCCCCACACGGGTTAACCTCGCAACACAACGCAAACTCGCAGGCTCATTCTTCAAAAGGCACGCCGTCACCCCCACTTACGTGTAAGGCTCCGACGGATTGTAGGCACACGGTTTCAGGTACTATTTCACTCCCCGCCAGGGGTACTTTTCACCTTTCCCTCACGGTACTTGTCCGCTATCGGTCATCAAGGAGTATTTAGGCTTAACGGGTGGTCCCGCCAGATTCACACGGAATTTCAGGGGTTCCGTGTTACTTGGGATACCGCTCGACAGTCACAGACTTACACTTACGGGGCTATCACCCTCTACGGCGCCACTTTCCAATGGACTTCAACTTCACCTGTGATTTCTTACTGTCCGACCACTCGGCAGAATGATCAAAGCGGTCCCACGACCCCCCACACGCAACGCCTGCCGGCTATCACACGCATGAGGTTTAGCCTCTTCCGATTTCGCTCGCCACTACTCTCGGAATCACTTTTGTTTTCTCTTCCTGTGGGTACTGAGATGTTTCACTTCCCCACGTTCCCTCCACACGCCCTATATATTCAGGCGCGGGTAACTGGACATGACTCCAGCTGGGTTTCCCCATTCGGAAATCCCCGGATCACAGCTCGGTTGCCAACTCCCCAGGGCTTATCGCAGGCTCCTACGTCCTTCATCGGCTCTTGATGCCAAGGCATCCACCATGTGCCCTTCATAGCTTGTCTCACAAACACTCAACAAAAACTACAAAGACTAGAATTAATTGCTTCTACACGACCACACCCAACACACCCCACCACCAGCACAGCCA
>NZ_BIFF01000001.1:0-945572 GCF_003865225.1 Nocardioides sp. LS1 | reverse complement strand
TGCTGGCAACATAGGACGAGGGTTGCGCTCGTTGCGGGACTTAACCCAACATCTCACGACACGAGCTGACGACAGCCATGCACCACCTGTATACCGACTAAAAGGGGCTCTATCTCTAGAGCTTTCCGGCATATGTCAAACCCAGGTAAGGTTCTTCGCGTTGCATCGAATTAATCCGCATGCTCCGCCGCTTGTGCGGGCCCCCGTCAATTCCTTTGAGTTTTAGCCTTGCGGCCGTACTCCCCAGGCGGGGCGCTTAATGCGTTAGCTGCGGCACGGAACCCATGGAATAGGCCCCACACCTAGCGCCCAACGTTTACGGTGTGGACTACCAGGGTATCTAATCCTGTTCGCTCCCCACACTTTCGCTCCTCAGCGTCAGGTAATGCCCAGAGAACCGCCTTCGCCACCGGTGTTCCTCCTGATATCTGCGCATTTCACCGCTACACCAGGAATTCCGTTCTCCCCTGCATACCTCTAGTCTGCCCGTATCGGAAGCAAGCCATGAGTTAAGCCCATGGTTTTCACTCCCGACGCGACAAACCGCCTACGAGCCCTTTACGCCCAATAATTCCGGACAACGCTCGCACCCTACGTATTACCGCGGCTGCTGGCACGTAGTTGGCCGGTGCTTCTTCTGTAGGTACCGTCACTTGCGCTTCGTCCCTACTGAAAGAGGTTTACAACCCGAAGGCCGTCATCCCTCACGCGGCGTTGCTGGATCAGGCTTCCGCCCATTGTCCAATATTCCCCACTGCTGCCTCCCGTAGGAGTCTGGGCCGTGTCTCAGTCCCAGTGTGGCCGGTCACCCTCTCAGGCCGGCTACCCGTCGAAGCCTTGGTAGGCCATTACCCCACCAACAAGCTGATAGGCCGCGAGCACATCCTCCACCGAAAAAACTTTCCACAACCAGTCCATGCAGACGGTCGTCATATCCGGTATTAATCCTAGTTTCCCAGGGCTATCCCGAAGTGAAGGGCAGATTACTCACGTGTTACTCACCCGTTCGCCGCTCGAGTACCACCGAAGTGGCCTTTCCGCTCGACTTGCATGTGTTAAGCACGCCGCCAGCGTTCGTCCTGAGCCAGGATCAAACTCTCCGTTGAAAAACAACACCACACCAACCCGAGGGCCGATGCGGAAAAAGAGATGCCTCCTGACAGAAACAAACAACTAGCTCAACTCTTTCGAGTTATTGCCAGAATCATTGTTCTACCAAAGAAATCCGAATCCTCACATCCGAAGACATAAGAAGACGGGGCATAACAAACTAATTCGTCGACTATGACACACTGTTGAGTTCTCAAGAATCAGACGCACACCGTCCTGGACCCTTGCGGGCCAGCGGCGGGGCAACCTGCAGAAACTTACCGGTTCCGATCCGCCCCGTCAAACCGGGGCTTCACCTCACTGGTGCCGGGCGCACGACAACCCACAACGTTTGGCCTCTCGGCCCGGTGTGGGAGTCGCTTGCGGCGACAGGAAGAACGTTAACAGCACCCCCGGACGGGTTCAAATCGGGGGTCCGTCCAGCCTGCGCTGAGCGTGGATCGGGCGTCAACAGCCCCGGCGAAGCGTCCGTCGGGTGTTCACCTCGGCGTCGCCGGCCGGTAGGCCGACACGCTGGGCTCCCCCGCGATCCAGAACCGCCAGGGACGGTCCGGGGCGCCGCGCAGCCCCACCCGGGGGCCGGTCCGCACGTCGGTCGCGGGCTCCGCAGGCGGGGTCAGGGTGATCGGACCAGCGGCCAGGTCGGCGCCGTCATCGTCGAGGCCGATCCCCAGTGCCTGGCACAACCGGGCGGGACCGCGCGCGAGGTCGCGCTCGTTGGAGGAGCCGCGGCGTTCCCGCGCGAGGTGGTGGCCGTCGACGACCTCCCCGGCGCGGATCAGCACGGCGCTGGGGGTGCCGATCGGGCCGGTCACGACGTTGCAGCACACGTGCATGCCGTAGGTGAAGTAGCAGTAGAGGTGGCCGGGCGGGCCGAACATGGTGGCGTTGCGCCGGGTCTGGCCCCGGTAGGCGTGCGAACCCGGGTCGTTCGGTCCGTCGTACGCCTCGACCTCGGTGAGGCGCACCGCGACGCCGCCGTGCCGGAGCACGGCACCGAGGAGCCGCGGTGCGACCTCGAGGACCGGACCGTCGAGCAGGTCCAGCAGGTCAGGCGAGGCGGTCACGGTGGCGGGCGACGGCGGCGGTCAGCTCGGCGAGCTGCTCACGAACGCGCTCGGGGGCGGTGCCGCCGCGACCGTTGCGCGAGGCCACGGAGCCCTCCGCGGTGAGCACCTCACGCACGCCTGGAGTCAGGTGCTGGTCGATCTCGGCGAACTGGTCGTCGGTCAGCTCGTGGAGCTCGATGCCGAGCTCCTCGCAGCGACGGACACAGGCGCCGGCGACCTCGTGGGCGACCCGGAACGGCACACCCTCGCGGACCAGCCACTCGGCGATGTCGGTGGCCAGCGAGAAGCCCTGCGGCGCGAGCTCGGCCATCCGGGCAGCGTTGAACGTCAGGGTCGCCGTCATCCCCGTGAACGCGGGGAGCAGGACCTCGAGGGTGTCCACGGAGTCGAAGACCGGCTCCTTGTCCTCCTGCAGGTCCCGGTTGTAGGCCAGCGGGAGCGCCTTGAGCGTGGCGAGCAGGCCCGACAGGTTGCCGATCAGGCGACCAGCCTTGCCCCGGGCCAGCTCGGCGATGTCGGGGTTCTTCTTCTGCGGCATGATGCTCGACCCCGTGGACCAGGAGTCGTGCAGCTGGACGAAGCCGAACTCGCGCGTCGACCAGAGGATGACCTCCTCGGCGAAGCGGCTGACGTCCACGCCGATCATGGCCGTGACGAAGGCGAACTCCGCCACGAAGTCGCGGGCGGCGGTGCCGTCGATCGAGTTCGCACTCGAGCCCGTGAACCCGAGCTCCGCGGCGACGGCCTCGGGATCCAGGCCCAGGCTCTGGCCGGCCAACGCACCCGACCCGTAGGGCGACTCGGCGGCCACCCGGGTGTCCCAGTCACGGAGCCGGTCGACGTCGCGGAGCAGCGGCCACGCATGGGCGAGCAGGTGGTGCGCCAGCAGCACCGGCTGGGCGTGCTGCAGGTGCGTGCGCCCCGGCATGATCACGTCGAGGTGGTCGCGCGCCTGCACGGCGAGTGCCTCGACCAGGTCGAGCACCTGGCCGGCGACCACCCGCGCGTGGTCACGCAGGAAGGCCTTGAACAACGTGGCGACCTGGTCGTTGCGGCTGCGTCCCGCCCGGAGCCGGCCGCCGACCTCGGCGCCGACCTCCTCGAGCAGCAGCCGCTCGAGGGCGCCGTGGACGTCCTCGTCGGAGACGTCCGGCACGAGCGTGCCGGCGGCGTACCTCTCCCCCAGCGCCGTCAGGCCCCGGTGCAGCTCGGCGACGTCCGCGTCGGTGAGCAGCCCCGCTGCGTGCAGCACGTTGGCGTGGGCGTGGGAGCCCGCCAGGTCGTAGGGCGTGAGACGCCAGTCGAAGTGGGTCGACCGCGACAGCGCGTCCAGCTCCGGTGAGGGGCCGCCCTCGAAGCGACCGCCCCACAGCTTGCCGGTGTTGGTGGATCCGGGCTGGCTCATGTCAGTCGGTCCCGAACTCCATGGCGGCGTGGTCCAGGGCCTCGGCGTCGTCGGCACCCGGGTTGTCGGTGATGCGGTCGAAGCCACCGGCGGGCAGCTCCCCGAACAGGGTGCCGTGCTCGACGAGGACCTGGCCCTGGTCGAGCGGCTGGGCGGCGTAGGCCTCGAGCTTGGAGCGCGAGTCGGCGATGTCGAGGTTGCGCATCGTGAGCTGGCCGATGCGGTCGGTGGGGCCGAACGCGGCGTTGTCGGTGCGCTCCATCGACAGCTTGTCGGGGTGGTAGGAGAACGCGGGGCCGTCGGTGCGCAGGATCGAGTAGTCCTCGCCCCGGCGCAGCCGGAGCGTGACCTCGCCGGTCACCAGCGACGCGATCCAGCGCTGGATGGCCTCGCGCATCATCAGCGCCTGCGGGTCGAGCCAGCGGCCCTCGTACATCAGGCGGCCGAGCTGGCGGCCCTGCGCGTGGTAGTTGGCGATCGTGTCCTCGTTGTGGACGGCGTTGAGGATCCGCTCGTAGCCGATCCAGAGCAGCGCCATGGCCGGCGCCTCGTAGATGCCGCGGGACTTGGCCTCGATGATGCGGTTCTCGATCTGGTCGGACATGCCGAGCCCGTGGCGGCCGCCGATGACGTTGGCCTCGTGGACCAGGGCCACCGGGTCGTCGTAGCGGACCCCGTTGATGGCGACCGGCCGGCCGGCCTCGTAGCGGATGGTGACGTCCTCGGTCGCGATGTCGACCGACGGGTCCCAGAACTTCACGCCCATGATCGGCTCGACGGTCTCCAGGGAGACGTCGAGGTGCTCGAGGGTCTTGGCCTCGTGGGTGGCGCCCCAGATGTTGGCGTCGGTGGAGTAGGCCTTCTCCTTGCTGTCGCGGTAGGGCAGGTTGCGCTCGGTGAGCCACTGGCTCATCTCGGTGCGACCGCCCAGCTCGGCGACGAACTCGGCGTCCAGCCAGGGCTTGTAGATGCGGAGCTCGGGGTTGGCGAGCAGGCCGTAGCGGTAGAACCGCTCGATGTCGTTGCCCTTGAACGTCGAGCCGTCGCCCCAGATGTCGACGCCGTCCTCGTGCATCGCGCGGACCAGCATCGTGCCGGTCACCGCGCGGCCCAGCGGCGTGGTGTTGAAGTAGGTGCGGCCGCCGGAGCGGATGTGGAAGGCGCCGCACGCGAGCGCGGCCAGGCCCTCCTCGACCAGCTGCGGCCGGCAGTCGACGGCACGCGCGATCTCGGCGCCGTACTGGAGGGCACGGTCGGGGACGCCGGAGATGTCGGGCTCGTCGTACTGCCCGATGTCGGCGGTGTAGGTGCAGGGCACCGCACCCTTGGCCCGCATCCAGGCGACGGCGACGGAGGTGTCGAGGCCGCCGGAGAAGGCGATGCCGACGCGCTCGCCGACCGGGAGGGAGGTCAGGACCTTGCTCACTGGAATGGGTTCCTTACGTCGTGGGGGAAGAAGTCAGGGGGTCGAGGGGGTGTGGGCGTCGGCCAGCGCCAGGAATCGTCGGGCGAGCGCCTCGCCGCCCACAGGGTCACGGCCGATCACCAGCACGGTGTCGTCGCCGGCGATGGTGCCGAGGAGGTCGGGGAGGTCGGCCTTGTCGAACGCCGAGGCGAGGTACTGCGCGGCACCCGGCGGCGTGCGCAGCACGACGAGGTTGGCGCTGGCCTCCGCGCTGACCAGCAGCTCGCCGCAGAGCTTGGCGAGCCGGTGGGACCCGGCGGCCGTCTCGCGGGGTGCCGTGGGGCGCCGGTCGCCGCCCTCGGCGGGGACGGCGTAGATCAGGCCGCCGGACTGGGCACGGATCTTGACCGCGTCGAGCTCGACGAGGTCGCGCGACAGGGTGGCCTGGGTGACGTGGACGCCCTGGTGGGCGAGCAGGTCGGCCAGCTCGGTCTGCGAGCGCACCTCGTGCTGGGTGACCAGCTCGATGATCTGCTGGTGGCGCGCGCTCTTGGTGGCCGGGCGGAGGGCTGCGTCGTTCATGCGAGGTCCTCCCGGGCGTGGCCGAGGAGCCAGGCGAGCACCGCCTTCTGGACGTGACGGCGGTTCTCCGCCTCGTCCCACACGACGCTCTGCGGGCCGTCGAGGACCTCGGCGGCGATCTCCTTGCCGCGGTAGGCCGGCAGGCAGTGCATGGCGATCGCGTCGGGTCGGGCCTCGGCGAAGAGGTCCTCCGTGAGCGAGTAGGGGCCGAAGACCTCGGCCCGCGCCGCTGCCTCGTCCTCCTTGCCCATGGAGATCCAGGTGTCGGTGACCACGACGTCGGCGCCCTTCACCGCGGCGTGCGGGTCGGGCTCGAGGAGCACGGAGCCACCGGTCGTGGCGGCGATCTCGGCCGCGCGGGCGGTCACCCCGGAGTCGGGCGCGTAGCCGTCGGGCGAGCTGACCCGGACGTGCATGCCGGCGGTGGCACCGGCCAGGAGCCAGGAGTTGCCCATGTTGGAGGCACCGTCGCCGAGGAAGACGACCGTGAGCCCGGCGAGCTCGACCTTGTGCTCGCGGACGGTGAGCAGGTCGGCCAGCAGCTGGCAGGGGTGGAAGTCGTCGGTGAGCGCGTTGACGACGGGGACACCCGCCTGGGCGGCCATCGTGTCGAGGCGCGCCTGCTGGAAGGTCCGCCACACGATCAGGCTGGCCTGGCGGCCGAGCACCCGGGCGACGTCCTCGACCGACTCGCGCACGCCGATCCCGGCCAGCGTGCCGTCGACGAGCATGGGGTGGCCCCCGAGCTCGGCGATACCGGCCGCGAACGAGGCCTGCGTGCGCAGGGTCTGCTTGTCGAAGATCATCGCGACGGTCCGGGGTCCGGCGAGCGGCTTGGCGTCGTACGGGTGCTGCTTCATCTCGAAGGCGAGGTCGAGCACCTCGGCCTGCTCGGCCGGGGTGAGGTCGTCGTCGCGGAGGAAGTGGCGCATCAGGACTGCTCCCCCATCGCCTCGTCCAGGATCGTGGGCCACGCGGCCAGGAACGCGGCCACGTCGTCGTCCGTCAGGACGAGCGGCGGCGCGAGCCGGATCCGCGACGGGGTCGGGTTGTTGATGATGAAGCCGTGCGCCAGCGCCGAGGCGAAGACGTCGGCCGACTTCTCGGCCACGAGGTCGAGGCCGATGAGCAGGCCCTCGCCGCGGACCTCGGTCACGCGCGGGTCAGCGGCGAGGCCGTCACGCAGCTTCTGGCCGAGCACGGTGACGTGCTCGAGCAGGGAGTCGTTCTCGATCGTCGACAGGACGGCCAGGGCGGCGGCGCACGCGACCGGGTTGCCGCCGAAGGTGGTGCCGTGGTTGCCGGGCTCGAACAGGTCGCCCGCCTCCCCCACACCGATCATGGCGCCGATCGGGTAGCCGCCGGCCAGGCCCTTGGCCAGGGTGACGATGTCGGGCGTCACGCCCTGGTGGGCGAACCAGCGGCCGGTGCGGCCGATGCCCGTCTGCACCTCGTCGAACCAGAGCAGGGCGCCGTGCTGCGTCGCGATCTCGCGCGCGGTGGCCAGGTAGCCGACGGGCGGGAGGACCACGCCGGCCTCGCCCTGGATCGGCTCGAGGAGGACGGCGGCCGTCTCGTCGGTGACGGCGGCGGCGAGCGCCTCGGCGTCGCCGTAGGGCACGAACGTGACGTCACCCGGCAGCGGCTCGAAGGGGGTCCGGTAGGCCTCCTTGGAGGTGAGCGCCAGCGCGCCCATGGTCCGGCCGTGGAAGCCGCCCTCGGCCGCGACGACATGGGTCCGGCCGGTGCGGCGCGTGAGCTTGAACGCGGCCTCGTTGGCCTCGGCGCCGGAGTTGGTGAAGAACACCTTGCCGTCGGCGTCGAGCAGACCGAGCAGCTTCTCGGCGAGCTCGACCTGGGGGCCGCTGGCGAAGAAGTTGGAGATGTGGCCCAGCGTCGAGAGCTGACCCGTGACCGCCTCGACGAGCGCGGGGTGGTTGTGGCCGAGCGCGTTGACGGCGATGCCGCCGAGGAGGTCGACGTACTCCTTGCCGTCGGCGTCCCAGACGTGGGCGCCCTGGCCACGGACCAGGGTGGCCTTCGGCGGGCCGAAGGTGTTCATCAGCGAGCCGGCGTAGCGGTCCTGCCAGTCGCTGCTGGTGGGGTGCGTCATGGCCGGGCCTTCCTGATCTTGGTGGTGACGCCGGGGAGGACCTGGGTGCCGACCCCTTCGTCGGTGAACAGCTCGAGCAGGACCGCGTGCTTCTCGCGGCCGTCGACGACCGTGGCGCGCGGGACGCCCTCCTGGACGGCCTGGAGGCAGGCGGCCATCTTGGGCACCATGCCCGAGGCCAGGGAGGGCATCAGCTCGGAGAGGGACTCGGGGCTGATCTCGTAGATCACGTCGTCGCTGTCGGGCCAGTCGCGATAGAGGCCCTCGACGTCGGTGAGGACCAGCAGCTTCTCGGCGCCGAGCGCGACAGCCAGGGCCGAGGCGGCGGTGTCGGCGTTGACGTTGTGCACCCGGCCGTGGACGTCGGGGGCGACGCTGGAGACGACGGGGATGCGGCCGGCCTCGATCAGGTCGAGCACCGCCTCGGGGCGGACCTCGGCGACCTCGCCCACGAGGCCGAGGTCGACCTCCTCGCCGTCGACGATGGTGTTGGTCTGGGTGGCGGTGAACAGGCCGGCGTCCTCGCCGGACAGGCCGACGGCGAGCGGGCCGTGCTGGTTGATCAGGCCGACCAGCTCGCGCTGGACCTTGCCGACCAGGACCATCCGGACCACGTCCATCGCCTCGGGGGTGGTGACGCGGAGGCCGCCCCGGAACTCCGACTCGATGCCGAGCTTGTCGAGCATCTGGGAGATCTGCGGACCACCGCCGTGGACCACGACGGGGCGGAAGCCGGCGAAGCGCAGGAACGCGATGTCCTCGGCGAAGGCCTTCTTCAGCACGTCGTCGGTCATGGCGTTGCCGCCGTACTTCACCACGACGATCTTGCCGTGGTAGCGCTTCAGCCAGGGCAGGGCTCCGGCCAGCACGGCCGCCTTGCCGTGGTCGGCGGCCGTCGGCTGGTGGGACGTGTCGTCGCTCATCTGCTCGCTCGTCTCGTCACTCATGAGGAGTACGCGCTGTTCTCGTGCACGTAGGCGTGGGTCAGGTCGTTGGTCCAGACCGTGGCCCGCTCGGACCCGGCCTTGAGGTCGATGGTCACGCTGACCTCGCGCTGCTTGAGGTCGACCGTGGCGGGGTCGGCGTGCGGCGTGGACTGCTTGCACACCCACACACCGTTCATGGCCACGTCGAGGTCGGCGGGGTCGAAGGCCGCGTCGGTCGTGCCGATGCTGGCCAGCACCCGGCCCCAGTTGGGGTCGTTGCCGAAGACGGCCGCCTTGAACAGGTTGCTGCGGGCCACGCTGCGGCCGACCTCGACCGCGTCGTCCTCGGTCGCGGCGTTGAGGACGGTGATCGCGATCTCGTGGTCGGCGCCCTCGGCGTCGCGCAGCAGCTGCATCGCCAGGTCCGTGCAGGCCTGGGTCAGGGCCTCGGCGAAGTCGGGCAGCGACGGGGTGATCCCGCTGGCACCGCTGGCCATCACGGTCACCGTGTCGTTGGTGGACATGCAGCCGTCGGAGTCCAGCCGGTCGAAGCTGACGCGGGTCGCGGCGCGCAGGGCCGCGTCCAGGTCGGCCGCCGGCACGACGGCGTCGGTGGTCAGCACCACGAGCATGGTGGCGAGCTGGGGGGCGAGCATGCCGGCCCCCTTGGCCATGCCCCCGACCGACCAGCCGGCGCCCTCGACGAGCACCTGCTTGCTGACCGAGTCGGTGGTCATGATCGCCTCGGCCGCCTCGGCACCGTGGTCGCCGAGGCCGGCGTACGCCTCGTCGACGCCGTCGAGGAGGTTCTGGCGCGGGTTGGCCAGGCCGATCAGCCCGGTGGAGCACACGACGACGTCGATCGCGCCGATCCCGAGGTTGCCCGCGACCTGCTCCGCGACGGCGTGGGTGGTCTGGAAACCCTCGGCGCCGGTGTAGCAGTTGGCACCACCTGAGTTGAGGACCACGGCCCGGACGACACCGTCCTTGACGACCTCCTGGCTCCACAGGATCGGGTTGGCCTTGCAGCGGTTGCTGGTGAAGACGCTGGCGGAGTCGTGGCGCGGACCGTCGTTGACGACCAGCGCGAGGTCCTTGCCGCCGCTGGCCTTGAGGCCGGCGCTGACGCCGGCCGCGCGGAATCCCTGGGGGGTGGTGATGCTCATCGCTTGTCCTTCTTGGACTGCCCGGACTGCTTCGACTGCCGGGACTGCCTGGTGGGGGTGACGGGGGTGGCGACCTCGACGGTCTCCCCTCGTCGTCGCCAGGCCTCGGCCGCAGCGTCGGCCTGCTCGAGCGGCACCAGGATCCAGTTGGTGGAGAACGTCGAGATCGTGAAGACGCTGATCCCCTCCTCCGCCAGCGGGGCGAGGAGCTGCACGAGGACGCCCGCCTGCTGGTTGTCCTCGGCGCCCTCGACCGCGAAGCCGGTCAGGCCCTTGCGGGCCACCACCTTGGTGGGGACGTCCCGTCCCGCGCAGACCAGCGAGGTCTCCAGGGCGGTCGCCGTGATGGAGAAGAGCGAGGCCGACTCGGCCCAGGCCGGGATCTCGGCGCCGGGCGGGAGCTTGACGACCGCGAGCTTCTCAGGGAACTGCTGGAGGGTGTAGGTCACGGTGCGACTCCGACCGAGGTGAGGCCCAGGCCCTCATCGAGGCCCAGGGCGAGGTTCATGCACTGGATGGCGGCACCGGCGGTGCCCTTGGCGAGGTTGTCGACGGCGCCGACGGCGACCAGCCGCCCGGCGGCCTCGTCGACGGTCACCTGCACGTGGACCGCGTTGGAGCCGGTGACCGACTTGGTCTGGGGCCACTGGCCCTGCGGGAGCACGTGGACGAACTGCTCGTCGGCGTAGAACTTCGCGTAGGCGTCGTACGCCTCCTGCGCGGTGAGCGGCGCCTTCAGCGGCGCCGAGCAGGTGGCGAGGATGCCGCGGGGCATCGGGACCAGCAGCGGGGTGAAGCTCACCGCGACCGTCCCGCCCTCCTCGCCGAGCAGGCCGGAGAGGTTCTGGGTGATCTCGGGGGTGTGGCGGTGGGTGCCGCCGACGCCGTAGGCGCTGGCGTTGCCCATGATCTCCGAGCCCAGGAGGTGCGGCTTGGCGGCCTTGCCCGCACCACTCGTGCCGGAGGCGGCGACCACAACCACCTCGGGCTCGACGAGCCCGTTGGCGATGGCCGGGGCCAGGGTGAGCGTGGAGACGGTGGGGTAGCAACCGGGCACGGCGATCCGGGTCGCGCCGGCGAGCTGGGCGCGCTGGCCCGGCAGCTCGGGCAGGCCGTAAGGCCAGGTGCCGGCGTGCTCGCCGCCGTAGAACTTCTCCCAGGCCGAAGGGTCCTGGAGCCGGAAGTCCGCACCGCAGTCGATGACGACCACCGAGGGGTCCTCCGCCTGCAGCTTGCGGGCGATCTCGCCGCTCTGCCCGTGGGGCAGGGCCAGGAAGACGACGTCGTGGCCGGAGAGCGTCTCGAGGTCTGTCGGGTCGAGGACCCGGTCGGCGAGCGGCACGAGGTGCGGCTGGAGCGTGCCGAGCAGCTCCCCCGCGTTGGACGCGCCCGTGAGCGCGCCGATCTCGACCTCCGGGTGGGCGAGCAGGTGACGGAGCACCTCACCCCCGGCGTACCCACTGGCTCCGGCCACCGCGACCCGTTTCCTCGTCATGTGCATGACTATACAAGTCAGCGCATGGTCATGTGCAAGGGGGTGGGTGGGCCCGAGATGGCCCGGCCGAGGGAGTGCGCACCGTCGGCGAGCGGGACTAGGTTGCCCAGCATGGCGAACATCGAGTTCCGTGACTACCTCCGTGCCATCCGGGATGAGTCACACCGCTTCCGTGAGGTGCTCACCGACTGCGACCCCGGGGCGCGGGTCCCGGGGTGTCCGGCCTGGGACGCCGACGACCTGCTCTGGCACCTCGCCGAGACGCAGTGGTTCTGGGCGCGGACGGTCCGCGAGCGCCCCGACTCCCCCGACGACGCCGACGACGGACCCGAGCGTCCGGAGGGCCACGACGCGCTGCTCGAGGCGTTCGACGACTACTCGGCGCAGCTCGTCACCGAGCTGGGGAAGGCCGACCCCGCGGACACGGCCTGGACCTGGTCGGCGGAGCAGACCGTCGGCTTCATCCATCGTCGCCAGGCGCACGAGGCGCTGGTGCACCGCCTCGACGCCGAGCAGGCCGCGGGCGCGGTGACCCCGCTCGACCCGAGGCTCGCGGCCGACGGGGTGGAGGAGTGCCTCGACGTGATGTTCGGCGCCGCACCGTCGTGGGGCACCTGGCACCCGCTGCAGCACTTCCTGCGGGTCGACTGCACCGACACCGGAGACAGCGTCTGGGTGCAGGTCGGACGCTTCACCGGCACCAACCCCGCCGACGGCACCGACGTCGACGAGGACGACATCCGCGTCGTGGACGCCCCGCGTGCCGAGCCCGACGCGGTGATCGAAGGCCCGGCCGGGGCGCTCGACGCGTGGCTGTGGCGGCGCAGCGACGACGCGGAGATCAAGGTGCACGGCGACCGCGGGATCTACGGCCACTTCCGCAAGGCCGTGAACCACCCCATCGACTGAACGTGCCTCCGGGCTGAGCCCCTACGCCCGCTGCACCGCCCCGGTGCGCTCGGCGGCGAGCGCGACCGCGGCGTCGCGGGCGGCGCTGGTCTCGTGCTCGGTCAGGGTGCGGTCCGGCGCCCGGAAGCGCAGGTTGAACGCCAGCGACTTGTGGCCGGCGCCGACCTGGTCACCGGTGTAGACGTCGAAGAGGCGGATCGACTCCAGCAGGTCGCCCGCGCCCTCGCGGAGCGCGTCCTCGACCGCGGATGCCGTCACGGAGTCCGCCACCACGAGGGCGACGTCCTCCTTGGCGACCGGGAAGGTCGAGAAGCGCGGAGCCGGCTGGATGTCGCGGGCGTGCTTCATCAGCAGGTCGAGGTCGATCTCGACCGCCGAGGTCCGCGGGGGGAGGCCGAAGGCCTGGCAGACGCGCGGGTGCAGCTCGCCGGCGTGGCCGATGACCTGCTCCCCCACCGACACCTCGGCACAGCGACCGGGGTGCCAGGGCGTGCGCGCGACGGCGGCCACCGTGGTCTCGACCCCGAGCTCGGCAGCGAGGCGGCGCACGATGCCGATCGCGTCGGACCAGCCGGCCTCCCGACCAGCGCCCCACCAGCCGGAGCGCTCGCGCTCACCGGCCAGGACCACCGCGAGGTGCAACGGCTGGTCGGGAATCGCCTGGAAGAGCTTCTCCAGCTCGTCGGGGCTCGGGCGCCACTCGACGCCGTAGATCGGGGCCGGGCCGCGGTCGGCCGGGAAGGCGACCGTGCCGGTCTCGAACAGGGCGACGCCCGGGGCGCCCCGGCCGAGGTTGCGCGCGGCCGCCTTGAAGAGGCCGGGCAGCAGCGTGGTGGTGTACGCCGGCTCCTCGCTCGACATCGGGTTGGCCAACCGGACCGTGTGGCGCCGACTGTCGTCCTCGGCCAGGCCGAGCGCGTCGAAGGTCGCCTCGCCGACGAACGGGAAGCTCAGCACCTCGACGCAGCCCGCGCCGGCCAGGGTGCGGCCGATCCGGCGGCGGAGCCGCTGCTCCCGGGTCAGGCCACGACCCGAGCCGGCGTTGGGCAGGACCGAGGGCACGTTGGCGTAGCCCTCGATGCGCGCGACCTCCTCGACCAGGTCGAAGGGGTCGTTCAGGTCGGGGCGCCACGTCGGGACGAGGGCATCGACACCGGAGTCGTCACGGGTGACCTCGCAGCCGACCGCCTCGAGGTTGGTCACGGTCGTCTCGGCGTCGATGGCCATGCCGGTGATGCGCGCGGGGAGGTCGTAGGCGATCCGGATCGAGGTGCGGTCGGGCACGGTGCCGACCACGGTCACGCCCGGCTCGGCGGTGCCGCCGCCGTGGGCCACGAGCAGCTCGACGACCCGGTCGGCGGCGGCCTCGGTGATGGCGGGGTCGACGCCGCGCTCGTTGCGCTTGCCGGCCTCCGAGGAGATCTTGTGCCGCTTGCCGGTGCGGAACATCGAGGTCGCGTCCCAGTGGGCCGCCTCGACCAGCACTCGGGTCGTGGTCTCGGACATCTCGGTGGTCTGGCCGCCCATCACGCCGCCGAGGCCGATGATGCCGGAGTCGTCGGTGACGACGAGGTCCTGCTCGGACAGCACGCGCGCGGTCCCGTCGAGGGTCGTGAGGCGCTCACCGGCCGTGGCGCGGCGGACCCGGATCGGGCCGGCCAGCTTGTCGGCGTCGTAGCCGTGGATCGGCCGGCCGAGCTCGAGCATGACGTAGTTGGTCACGTCGACGGCCAACGAGATGGGACGCATGCCGGCCTGGGTGAGCCGGCGGGCCATCCAGTCGGGAGTGACGGCGGTGGGGTCGAACCCGCTCACCTGGCGCGCCACGAAGACCGGGCAGCCGGCGGGGTCGTCGATGACGACCGGGTGGCCCTCACCGTTGGCCGCCGGAACCGGCCGGTCCGCAGGGTCGGTGAACGGAGCGCCGTAGGCCAGGGCGGCCTCGCGGGCCACGCCGCGCAGTGACAGCGCGTAGGCGCGGTCGGGGTTGATCTCGAACTCGATGACCTCGTCGCGCAGCCCCAGGACCGCGAAGGCGTCGTCGCCGGGCTCGCCGGCACCCGCGGGCAGCACGATGATGCCGCCCTGGCCGTCGTCGCCCAGGCCGAGCTCGGACGTGGAGCAGATCATGCCGGCCGAGAGGTGGCCGTAGGTCTTGCGCTCGGAGATCGCGAAGTCACCGGGCAGCACGGCACCGGGCAGCACCACGACCACCAGGTCCCCGGGCTCGAAGTTGTGCGCCCCGCAGACGATGCCCTGCGGCTCGCCGGTGCCGTTGGCGTCGCCGACGTCGACGGTGCACCAGTTGATCGTCTTGCCGTTCTTCTGCGGCTCGGGGTCCTTGGTGAGCACCCGACCGACCACCAGCGGGCCGGTGATCTCGTCGCCGGGCTTCTCGATCGCCTCGAGCTTGAGCCCGAGGGCCGTCAGCTCGGCGGCGAGCGCCTCGGTGGACACCTCGGCGGGGAGGTCGACGTACTCCTTGATCCAGGAGACAGGGGCCTTCATGAGATCTCAGACTTCCGTTCCGAAAGCAGTGGTGAAGCGGACGTCGCCCTCGAAGAACCCGCGGAGGTCCTCGATGCCGTGGCGGAACATCAGCGTCCTGTCGATGCCCATGCCGAACGCGAAGCCGGTGTAGCGCTCGCTGTCGACACCGCAGGCGGCCAGGACGCGCGGGTTGACGATGCCGCAGCCGCCCCACTCGATCCAGCCCTCGCCGCGGCAGGTGCGGCAGGACTCCACGACGCCCTCGGCGCCGCGGCACACGAAGCAGACCAGGTCGACCTCGGCGCTGGGCTCGGTGAAGGGGAAGTACGACGGGCGGAACCGCGTGCTGATCCCCTCGCCGAACATCGACGCGGCGAAGTGGTCGAGGGTGCCCTTGAGGTTGGCCATGGTGATGCCCTCGTCGATGGCGAGGCCCTCGACCTGGTGGAACATCGGGCTGTGCGTGGCGTCGTACTCGTCGGTGCGGAAGACGCGACCGGGGCACACGACGTAGATGGGGGGCTCGCGGGTCAGCATGGTGCGGGCCTGGACGGGCGAGGTGTGCGTGCGGAGCACGATCCCGTTGTCCTGGGGGTCGGTCCAGAAGGTGTCCTGCATGGTGCGCGCCGGGTGGTCCGGGCCGAGGTTGAGGGCGTCGAAGTTGAGCCACTCGGCCTCGATGACCGGCCCCTCCGCGACCTCCCAGCCCATGGCGAGGAAGACGTCGGCGATCCGCTCGGCGCCGGTGGTGAGCGGGTGGCGAGCGCCGCGGGCGACCCGCTCGGTCGGCAGGGTGACGTCGACGGTCTCCTCGACCAGCATCCGCTCCTCGTGCTCGACCTCGAGGACGGCCTGTCGCTCGGCGAGGGCCTTGTTGACCGCGCCGCGGGCCTGGCCGATGCGCTGGCCGGCCTCCTTGCGGGCCTGCGGGGGCAGCGCGCCGATCTCACGGTTGGCCAGGGCGAGCGCCGACCGGTCCCCCGCGTGCTCGATGCGGACCTGCTTGAGCTCCTCGAGGTCGGCGGCCGCGGCGATGGCGGCCAGGGCGGCGTCGCGCGCGCTCTCGACTTCCTCGGGCTTCAAGGGGGTGACCTCCACGGGGTCGTAATCGGTGTTCGGTCCCGACATGACTGCCTCTCCAGCTGTGCGCGCCGGTCCCGGCGTGCGCCGCAAGTCTAGGAAGTACGTCGATCGTCGCGCGAACCGGTTGGCCGCCGGTCCCACCCCTCAGTCGTGCCGGCGGTCCTCGCACGGCCAACCCAGCACGACCCGGGCTCCCCCACCGGGGGCGTCGTCGATGGTGACGGTGCCGCCGTGGGCGCGCACCAGGCCGTGGACGATGTACATCCCCAGGCCCGAGCCGCCGCGCTCGCCACCGCGCCAGAACTTCGTGAACACCCGGCGGCGCAGCTCGACCGGGATGCCGCGACCCTGGTCGTCCACCGTGACCTGCACACCGTCCCCGAAGTCGGGAGTCCCGTGGACGGGCTCGAGCCGCACGGTCACCGTGCCGTCGCCGTGCCGCAGGCCGTTCTCGACCAGGTTGGTGATCACCTGGGTGAACTTGTCGGGGTCGACCCGGATGTCGTCGAGGTCGTCGGCCGTGACCAGCTCGATGGTCCGGCTGGTGGTCGCCCGGGCCGAGTCCACGACGCGACCCACCAGCACCCGGGCGTCACTGGGCCGCGGGTAGAGCTGGAGCCGGCCGGTGTCGATGCGCGCGACGTCGAGCAGCTCGGCGATGAGGCGGCTGAGCCGGTCGGAGTCGACGCTCACCGTGGTGAGCATCAGCTTCTTCTGGTCGTCGCTGAGGCGGTCCCAGCGGTTGAGCAGCGCCTGGACGAAGCCCTTCACGCCGGTCAGCGGCGAGCGCAGCTCGTGGGCCACGGTCGCGACCAGGTCGGAGCGCTCCCGGTCGAGGCGCGCGCGACCACGGCCCGAGCGGATGCTGACCACGACGCTGCTGACGGGGTGGTGCAGGGCGGGGCGGTGGATCCGGGCCACGACGAGGACCTCGGTGCCGTCCGGGACCAGCCACGACTGCTCCGGGACCGCGGTCCGGGTCGGCAGGCCCTCGTAGGGGCGGTTGGTGGAGAACCAGTGGTTGCCCTCCTGGTCCTGCAGGGCGAGCACGTCCTCGAGCGGCTTGCCGACGCACTCCTCGGCCTCGATGGACAGCATCTGGGCCGCGACGCTGGACACGAGGGTCACGCGGCCGTCGGCGTCGGCCGCGACGACCCCGTCGGCGAGGGAGTCCGCCAGGGACTGGGCGTCGGTCACGGGAGCCACCCTAGTGACTCCGTCAGCGACGAGCCCGCGATCAGGCGCGCTGGGCCCGGGCGGAGGCGTAGAGGCACAGGGCGGCGGCCGTGGAGAGGTTGAGGCTCTCCGCGCGGCCGTGGATGGGGATGCGGACCCGGTGGTCGGCCAGCGCAGCGAGCTCGGCAGGGAGGCCCCACGCCTCGTTGCCGAAGAGCCACGCGGTGGGCCGGGCGAGCAGGTCGCCGGCGTGGTCGAGGTCGACCTCGCCCGCACCGTCGGCGGCGAGCACGACGAGCCCGGCCGCCTGCGCAGTGCGTACGGCGCTCGCCGGGTCGGGATCGACGCCCACCGGCAGGTGGAACAGGGAGCCGACGCTGGCACGCACCGTCTTGGGGTTGTAGGCGTCGACCGAGTGCCCCGCGAAGACCACGCCGTCGGCGCCCGCCGCGTCGGCGCAGCGGATGACGGTGCCGGCGTTGCCGGGGTCACGGATGTCGGCGCAGATCGCGACGAGGCGCGGGTCGCCGTCGAGGACGTGCTCGAGCGGACGATCGAGGAACCGGCACAGGGCGACCACGCCGGCGGGGTTGACGCTGTCGCTCAGCGAGGCCAGGGCCCGGTCGTCGACGAGGGTCCAGCGCTCGGCCGCGGCCGCGAGGTCGGCGTACTGCTCGGTGGCGGCGGGGGTCGCGAAGACCTGGACCACACAGCCCGGCACTCCGAGCGCGCCTTCGACGGCCTTCGGGCCGTCGGCAAGGAAGAGCCGCCGCTCGGAGCGTTCCGAGCGGCGGCTGAGCTTGCGTGCTTCCTTGACCTGGGTGTTGCCCACGGTCAGGGGCGCGACGTTCAGGCCGAGACCTTGGGCGCGTTGACGTCCTCGGGCAGCGCGGCCTTGGCGGTCTCGACGAGCGCGTTGAACGCGGCGACGTCGTTGACGGCCAGGTCGGCGAGGATCTTGCGGTCCACCTCGACACCGGCGAGCGCCAGGCCCTGGATGAAGCGGTTGTAGGTCATCCCCTGGGCGCGGGCCGCAGCGTTGATGCGCTGGATCCAGAGCTTGCGGAAGTTGCCCTTGTTCTTGCGCCGGTCGTTGTAGCTGTAGACCAGCGAGTGGGTGACCTGCTCCTTCGCCTTGCGGTAGAGGCGCGAACGCTGACCCCGGTAACCGCTGGCGCGCTCGAGGACTACCCGGCGCTTCTTCTGGGCGTTTACTGCCCGCTTGACGCGTGCCACTGTCTTACTCCTTCAAATCTTTTGGTGCGGTCGAGCGAGGGCCACGACCACCGAACTGGGTGCGAACGGGGTCAGAGACCCAGCATCTTCTTCGCGCGGCTGACGTCGCTCTTGGCGAGCTCGACCGTGCCGGTCATGCGACGGGTCACCTTGGAGGGCTTCTTCTCCAGGTTGTGGCGCTTGCCCGCCTTCTCGCGAAGGATCTTGCCCGAGCCGGTCACGCGGAAGCGCTTGCTGGCGCCCGAGTGCGTCTTGTTCTTCGGCATCTCTCGTTCTCTCTACTCGTCGTACAGGTGACGGCCGCGGCGGTGCGCGGCCAGACATTCGTGGGGGTCAGGCGTCGATCTCGGGGTCGAGGTTCTCCGAGCGGCCGCGTTCCTTCTTCTGCGCAACCGGCCCAGCGGCGTGGGCTGCGTCGCGCTCGGCGCGCTCGTCCGCCTCGAGGGCAGCACGCTCGGCCGCCTTCGACTCCTTGGCGGCCTGCATGTCGACCTTGGCGTCGGCCTTCTTCTTGTGCGGGCCGAGCACCATGATCATGTTGCGGCCGTCCTGCTTGGGCGACGACTCGACGAAGCCCAGCTCCGTGACGTCCTCGGCCAGGCGCTGCAGCAGCCGGAACCCGAGCTCGGGACGGTGCTGCTCGCGGCCGCGGAACATGATCGTGATCTTGACCTTGTCGCCGGCCTTGAGGAAGCGGACCACGTGACCCTTCTTGGTCTCGTAGTCGTGAGCGTCGATCTTCGGACGAAGCTTCATCTCCTTGATGATGACGTTCGTCTGGTTCCGACGCGCCTCACGGGCCTTCTGCGCGTTCTCGTACTTGAACTTGCCGTAGTCCATGAGCTTGCAGACCGGCGGGCGGGCCATGGGGGCGATCTCGACGAGGTCGAGGTCAGCCTCCTGGGCAAGGCGCAGGGCGTCGGCGGTGGGAACGATGCCGACGGTCTCGCCACTGGGGCCAACGAGGCGGACCTCGGAAACCCGGATCCGGTCGTTGATTCGAAGCTCGGTGCTGATGTGTCCTCCTGGTGGATAACGGGCCGGAGGCCGCCATCGACCGGGGACAGGCCCCAGAAATCAACAATGGCTTCCGCTTGCTCAAGCGGAAGCCAGTCGCGACACGTCACCCACGAGGGGTTCGTACCTGCGAAGAGCCACGGAGCGGCACGGACGAACCATGCCGAGGCCGAAGCCCTTCGGACCGGACCCGACGACCTGTGGTGCAGGGCGGTCGATGCGGGTGGGAGACGATGCTGCTGGCTCCGCTTGGTGTGATCGGCACGTCATGCATGCATGACGAACTGATCGGTCAACGCAGGATGCTAGCGGATCATTCCGGGGTGGTGCGAATCCACGCCGGCCGCTCCCCCACGCGCGCGAGGCGCCATCCCCGGGCCAGCCCCTCGAGGTCCTCGCCCTCGACGACGAACGTCGCGGGCCCGGCGACGTCCACGACCAGGGCGGCGGCGCCGTCCTGGAGCGCCGCCTGCGCCGCCGTCTGCGTCGTGACGGGGACCGGGCGGGCCTGGGGGTTCCACGCGAGGAGGGACTCCTGGCCGGTGAACGCGAGCAGCGCGAGCCGCCTGTCGGCACCCTGGAGCAGCACCGCCGCCATGTCGCTGCTCTTGTCGTGCGCGAGCCCGGCCTCGTCGATCTCGACCTCGCCGAGGACGGCCACGACCGGCACCAGCAACCGGGTCCGCTGGAGGGCGGCCAGCGCCTCGGCGTACGTCGTGGGGTCGGCGTCCCACGCGGCCAGCGCGGCCGTGACGTCGGGCGCGGCCTCGCCCGTGTCGCCGGCGAAGGTCGCGTCGGGGATCTGGCGGAGCGGCTCGGTCACGTGGCCATGCTCCCCGATGCCGCACGGGCAGCGTTACACCAGGTCGACGTGACACGGCGCACGTGTCCAAAGTCGAGTGTTTCACTTGATTTAAGTTGATTAAGTCCGTAGACATTGGCCCATGTCCACGACAACCCTGGCGGCTCCGCCCGCCCCACCTCGAGCCAGGAGCCGCGGCGTCCGGCGGCGTTCTCCCCTGGCGTTCCTCCGCAGATGGGTCTCGCCGATCGTCCTCGTTGCCCTGTGGCAGGTGCTCAGCAGCGCGGGTGTCATCCCCGAACGCACCATCGCCTCGCCCCAGCAGATCGCGGTCACCGCGGTCGGCCTCGTCCAGGACGGCACCCTCGGGACGGCCACGCTGGTGTCGATCCAGCGGGTGGCCATCGGCTTCGCGATCGGCGCGGCCGTGGGCCTCGTGCTCGCGGTGCTGGCCGGGCTCAGCGGCCTCGGCGAGAACACCATCGACCCGCCGATGCAGATGCTGCGCACGCTCCCGCACTTCGGCCTCATCCCGCTCTTCATCATCTGGATGGGGATCGGGGAGGCCCCGAAGCTCGCACTGATCGCGCTGGGCGTCTCGTTCCCGCTCTACCTCAACACTCTGGCCGGCATCCACAGCATCGACCGCAAGACCTCCGAGGCGGCGCAGGCCATGGGGCTGAGCTGGCCCCAGCGCATCCGCCACGTGGTGGTCCCGGGGGCGCTCCCCCAGACGCTGGTCGGCCTGCGCCAGAGCCTCGGCATCGCCTGGCTCTCGCTGATCGTGGCCGAGACCATCAGCGCCCACTCCGGACTGGGCTACATGATCAACCACGCCCGGGACTTCCTGCAGACCGACGTCATCGTCGTCGGCCTGGCCGTCTACAGCCTGCTCGGTCTCGCGACCGACGCGGTCGTCCGATTCATCGAAGGAAGGGCTCTCGCATGGCGCGCCTGAAGACCACCCGTCCCCCGCTGTCCGCCTCCGGCGAGTACGTCGCCGAGGTGCGCGGGCACAGCCGCTCGTTCGGCAGGACCCAGGTGCTGCGGTCGATCGACCTCGCGGTCCGGCCCGGCGAGTTCGTCGCCCTGCTCGGTCGCAGCGGGTGCGGCAAGTCCACGCTGCTGCGCAGCCTGGCCCGGCTCGACCAGGCGCCCGCCGACGAGGTCGCGATCAACGGCCGCACGTCGGTCGCCTTCCAGGAGCCCCGGCTGCTGCCATGGCGCCGGGTCCACGAGAACGTCGCGCTCGCGCTGCTCAACACGCCCGAGCGGCGCGAGCGCGACCAGCTCGCCGAGCAGACGCTGGCCGAGGTCGGCCTGTCGGAGAAGCTCGGCAGCTGGCCCCGCGAGCTGTCCGGCGGCCAGGCCCAGCGGGTCTCGCTGGCCCGGGCACTGGTCAGCAACCCGTCGCTGCTGCTGCTCGACGAGCCGTTCAGCGCGCTGGACGCGCTGACCCGGATCGAGATGCACCAGCTCGTCATCGAGCTGTGGCGGCGGCACTCCATGGCCGTCCTGCTGGTCACGCACGACGTCGACGAGGCGCTGGCGCTGGCCGACCGGCTCGTCGTCATGGACGAGGGGCGCCTGGCGCAGAGCTGGCAGATCACCCAGCCCCGCTCGGACCGGCCGCCGTCGCACCCCGAGATCGCAGGAGCACGTGCGGAGATCCTCCGCGCCCTCGGCGTGAAGCCCACCCCGCCCAACCCGAACCGCAACTCCCTCAACAACGCCCGGAACAACGCACTGGGCAACCGCAACCAAGGAGCAGCATGAGCACCCCCATCCCCCGCACCCGCCGCACCCTCCTCGCCGCCGCCGGAGCCCTCCTCGGGCTCTCGATGCTGACGGCCTGCGGCGGCGCCGCGACCGGCAACGAGGGCGCGGTCAAGTCGGACGGCTCGGTCGACCTGTCCAAGGTGACCCTGATCGTCGGTGACCAGAAGGGCGGCTCCAAGGCCCTCCTGCAGGCCGCCGGACAGCTCGACGACCTCCCCTACGAGGTCCAGTGGCAGGAGTTCACGTCCGGACCCCCGCTCCTCGAGGCACTCAACGCGGGATCGATCCACATCGGTGGCGTCGGCAACACGCCCCCGCTCTTCGCGGCCGCCGCCAAGGGCACCTTCCAGGCCGTGCAGGCAGCGACGTACGGCGGCACCGGTGACGCGATCGTGGTGCCGAAGGACTCCCCCATCAAGTCCGTGGCCGACCTCAAGGGCAAGACCGTCGGCGTGGCCGAGGGCAGCTCGGCCAACTACAACCTGCTCGCGCAGCTGGACAAGGCCGGGCTGAAGTACAGCGACGTGTCCGTCCAGAACCTGCAGCCCGCCGACGCCCTCGCGGCGTTCTCGTCCGGCCACCTGGACGCCTGGGCGATCTGGGAGCCCTTCACCTCCCAGGCCGAGAAGGAGGCCGGCGCCCGCGTCCTCACGACCGGCAAGGGCCTGGTCAACGGCTACGTCTTCCAGATCGCCTCCCAGGCCGCCCTCGACGACCCGGCCACGACCGCGGCCCTCAAGGACTACGTCGGTCGCATCGCCAAGGCCCAGGTCTGGTCCTCCACGCACAAGGAGGAGTGGGCCAAGGTCTGGTCGGAGGAGACCGGACTGAGCGAGGACATCACCCTGGCCGCCACGAAGAAGCGCGACGTCTCCCTGGTCCCGATCACCCAGGAGGTCATCGACTCCGAGCAGGGCATGGCCGACGCGTTCTCCGAGAACGGCCTGCTGCCCGGGAAGATCGACGTCTCGCCGTTCTTCTCCGACGCCTTCAACGACGACACGACGGGCAAGTGAGATGGCCCCGAGCAACAGCGTGAAGCTGCACTGGTTCCTCCCGACCTCGGGAGACAGCCGGTCGCTGGTCGGAGCCGGCCAGGGCGTGCCCGGCGAGGTGCGCAACCTGCGCGAGACCTTCGCCGGCGCGGACGGGTTCCGCGAGCCGAGCATCGACTACCTCGCGGACGTGGCCCGGACGGCGGAGAAGCTCGGCTTCGAGGGCGTGCTGACCCCGACCGGGACGTTCTGCGAGGACGCCTGGCTCACGACGGCCGCGCTCCTGCGCGAGACGACCCGGCTGAAGTTCCTCGTGGCCTTCCGGCCGGGGGTGATCAACCCCGTCCTCGCCGCGCAGATGGCCGCGAGCTACCAGCGGATCAGCAACGGTCGCCTGATGCTCAACGTCGTGACCGGCGGCGAGCCCCGGGAGCAGGCCCGCTTCGGCGACACCGACCCCAAGGACGTGCGGTACGCCCGCACCGAGGAGTTCCTGTCGGTCGTCCGCGGCACCTGGGCCGACGCGCCGTTCGACTTCGACGGCGAGTTCTTCCGGGCGGAGGGGGCGATGGTCAGCGGCGGCATCGCCGCACCGGACATCTACTTCGGTGGGTCGTCCGGGCCGGCCGGACCCGTCGCGGCCAGGCACGCCGACGTCTACCTGACGTGGGGCGAGCCGCCGGAGCTGGTCCGCGAGAAGATCGCGTGGATGCGCGACCTCGCAGCGGCCGAGGGACGTACCCTGCGCTTCGGGCTGCGGATCCACACGCTCTCCCGCGACACCAGCGAGGAGGCCTGGCGGCACGCGCAGTGGTTGCTCGACGGGCTCGACCCGGCGACGATCGCCAAGGCCCAGGCCGCGCTGCGCGCCAGCGAGTCCACCGGCCAGCAGCGGATGCTGGCGCTGCGGGGTGGCGAGACGTCGTACGCCGACGCGCGGGAGCTCGAGGTCTCGCCCGGGCTGTGGTCGGGCGTCGGGCTGGTCCGGGGCGGCGCGGGCACCGCACTCGTGGGCAGCCACGAGGAGGTCGCCGCCCGGCTCGAGGAGTACCACCGGCTCGGCATCGACGAGTTCATTCTCTCGGGCTACCCGCACGTGGAGGAGGCCTACTGGTTCGCCGAGGGCGTGATGCCGCACCTGCGCCGTCGGGGCCTGCTGGGCACCGCTCCGGCCGAGCAGAGGCTCGCCGCACTGGCCTGACACGTGTGTCCGCGCCCCCAGCGTGCAACGCTGGGGGCGTGGACGACGTCACCTGGGGAGCCCTCACGCTGACGCTCACGCTGCTCGGGGGGATCTGGACCTGGATCGCCTTCCGACGGCGGGGCATCGCCTCCGGCCTGCGCGCTGCCGGTTTCACCCTGCTGCCCGCGGCGGCCTGGCTCACCAACACCCTCGAGATGTTCACGAAGATCGGCTCGGCGATCTCGTTCTGGGCCCTCCACCTGGCCTTCGACCCCTCCGTGTGGATCGGCGTCGTGCTGGCCGGCATCGCCGCCACCCTGATCGTGGTGTCGGGCGCGATCCGCACCCGGCAGCTCGGCGGCAAGCCTGCTGCAGACAAGCACGGCGGCAAGAAGCTCCGCCGGAAGTCCGGCGAGCTCCCGCCGCCCTCGCAGCGCGGGGCGCCGGTGCTCGGTGACTCCGGGGACGACGGGATGGACGAGATCGAGGCCATCCTGCGCAAGCGCGGGATCTCGTGAGGCAGCACGACTTCGTGGACCGCAACCGGTTGTGGTCCCGGCTGAACGACGCCGTCGCTGCTCACCCCGAGGCGCTGCCCACACCACTGATGGTGGTCGACCTCGACGCGTTCGACGCGAACGCCGCCGACCTGGTCCGCCGCGCGGCCGGCACCCCCGTCCGGGTCGCGTCCAAGTCGCTGCGGGTCCCGGCGCTGATCGAGCGCGCACTCGCTCACGACGGGTTCCGCGGCGTGCTGGCCTACACGCTGCGCGAGGCCCTGTGGCTCCACGAGCAGGGCATCACCGACGACATCGTCGTGGCCTACCCCTCCGCCGACCGTGGCGCCCTGGCCCGGCTCGTCGAGTCGCCGTCGGCCGCCTCGCACATCACCCTGATGGTCGACGACGTCGCCCACCTCGACCTCGTCGACTCGGTGCGTGCCTCCCTCGCGGTGCCGGTCCGGGTGGCGATCGACGTCGACGCCGGGCTCCGCATGGGCGGCCAGCACGTCGGGCCCAAGCGCTCCCCGCTGTACGACGCCTCCGCGGTCGTCGCGCTCGCCCGGACGGTCTGCTCCCGCGGCGGGTTCCGGCTCGTCGGCGCGATGACCTACGAGGGCCAGGTGGCCGGGCTGCCCGACGACGTACCGGGACAGCGGGCGCGGTCGCTGGTCGTGCGCCGGATGAAGTCCCTGTCGTCCAGCCAGCTCGAGGTCCGCCGCCGGGAGATCGCCGAGGCGCTGGCCGAGGTCGTGGCGCTGGAGTTCTGGAACGCCGGCGGCTCCGGCTCGATCGAGGTCTCGGCCGCCGATCCGGTCGTCACCGAGGTCACCGCCGGCTCGGGGCTGCTGGTGCCCACGCTCTTCGACCACTACCAGTCCTTCGAGCCGCGCCCGGCGTCGTACTTCGCGTTGCCGGTCGTGCGCCGCCCCTCCGACCAGATCGCCACCGTGCACGGGGGCGGACTCGTCGCGTCCGGGCCGGCGGGCGACGACCGGTTGCCGGTGCCGTGGGCTCCGGCCGGGCTGCACCTGACCGGGCTGGAGGGTGCCGGCGAGGTGCAGACCCCCCTGACCGGGCACGCGGCCGGGCTCCTCTCCATCGGCGACCTCGTGTGGTTCCGGCACGCCAAGTCGGGCGAGCCCTTCGAGCACACGACGACGGCGCACCTCCTCGCGGGCGACGCGATCGTGGACTCGGTGCCGACCTATCGGGGACATGGCCTCGCCTTCTGACGCGGCCGTCTCCGTGCTGGAGCTCGCGCTGGCCCGGGACGCGACGCTGGGCGAAGGCCGCCTGGTCTGCCTGGACGGCCCCGCGGGGTCAGGCAAGACGACCCTCGCCGCCGCGGTGGCGGCCGCGCACGCCGGCACGCACGTGGTCCACATGGACGACCTGTACGACGGGTGGGACGGCCTCCCGCGGATCACCGACCAGCTCGAGCGGCTCCTGCGGCCGCTGGCGGCGGGACGGCCGGGGAGCTACCGCCGCTACGACTGGGGGGCCGGCGCCTACGCCGAGACGGTGACCGTCGAGCCCGTGCCGCTGCTCGTGCTGGAGGGGGTCGCGTCCGGGGCGCGGTCGCACGCCGACCTGACGACGGTGCTGGCGTGGGTGTCGGCGCCCGCCGACCTCCGGCTCGCCCGCGGCCTCGAGCGCGACGGCGTGGAGCTCACCGACCGGTGGCGGCAGTGGATGCTCGACGAGGCCGCCCTCTTCACGCGGGAGGAGACCGAGCGCCGGGCCGACCTGCGGGTCGACGGCACCGGGGTCACTCCCCCGCAGGCTCCCTGAGGGCGTACTCGACGAACGTGTGGTGCTGGCGGAACCCGGCCCGCTCATAGACCCCCAGCGCGCCGGCGGGGTTCTCCGCATCGACGTCGAGGCTGGCCGAGGTGTAGCCCTCGGCCGCAGCCGCATGCAGCACGCGACCGATCAGGTCCGAGGCGAGGCCACGCGTCCGGTGCGCCGCTGCGGTGCCGATGTAGGGCAGGTAGACCTCGCGGTGGTCGTCGCGGCCCGAGACGGGGACGGCGTACTCGTGAGCGAAGGCGTAGGACGCCACGGCGCCGTCGGCGTCGGTCAGCACGAACGACAGGTGGTGGCGCACGTGGCTCGCGGCGAGCATGAAGCCCTCCCAGTTGTCCCGGTCCGCCGAGGCCCCGTTGGGGTAGTCGCGGAAGACCTCGTTGTGGGCCTCGCGGAGCAGCTCGCTGTCCTCCGGGTCGAACTCGGCGAGGGTGAGCCCGTCGACCACCGGACCCGGCGGCGGCACGTCGTCGAGGTCGGCGACCATGAGGAAGCGGTAGCGCTCGGGGGCGAACCCCAGCGCGCGCACCAGCTCCTCGTGCTCGGCCCGCCCGGACGCGGCCCGGTTGACGAAGAGCACCGGCAGCCCCGGCTCGGTGTCGGCGTGCCAGGCGCGGGCCGCGTCGAGCACCCTCCCCAGCAGCACGCCGAGGACGGCGAAGGGGTGGGCAGGGTCGACGTCCCCGTCGACCAGGAAGCGTTGCGACTCCGGCTGCACGCTGGCCAGGAAGCCGGCCCACCCGACCAGCACGTCGTCGTCGAAGGCTCCGAGGAAGCGGGTGCCGGGCAGCTCGAGGACCTCGCGGAACTCCGTCGCCGACAGGCGCAGCGGCGTCGGGTGGTCCGCGTCGATGGCGGCGGAGAGCCGCCCGAACTCCTCCGCGTCGGCGTCACCGAGCTCCCGCACCGAGATGGCCATGCGGGAACGGTAGCCATGAATAGGGTGGCCCACATGCTTTCTCCCAGTGGTGACCAGTTCGAGATCCGTGGCGGGGGCTACCGCGCCGTCGTGACCGAGAGCGGCGCGGCCCTGCGCGTGCTGGAGCACGCGGGGCGACCGGTGGTCGACGGGTTCGGCGAGGACGAGATGTCGCCCGGGGGCCGGGGGCAGCTGCTGATGCCGTGGTGCAACCGGATCCGGGACGGCGCCTACTCGTTCGGCGGCCGCGACCTGCAGCTGCCGCTGACCGAGCCGAGCCGCCACAACGCCTCCCACGGGCTGGCCCGCTGGGTCGCCTGGACCCTCGAGGAGCACTCCCCCAACTCGGTCTCGCTGGTCTACCGGCTGATGGCCCAGACCGGCTACCCGTGGACGCTGGACCTGCACGTGCTCTACGACCTGTCCGCCGACGGGCTGACGGTCACCCAGACGGCGACCAACATGTCCGGGACGGCGGCGCCCTTCGCCTCCGGCGCGCATCCCTACCTGACCCTCGGCGTCCCGGTCGACGGGCTGGAGCTGACGCTCCCGGCCGCGACCCGGTCCGTGGTCGACGACCGGCTGCTGCCCGTCGGGAGCGAGCCGGTCGAGGGATCGACGTACGACTTCCGGGTGGCGCGGCCGCTCCGGGACACCGTGCTCAACCACGCCTTCACCGACCTCGACCGCGACGAGCACGGCATCGCCACGACGGTCCTGCGCGACCCCGCCACCAGTCACGGCGTGGCCCTGTGGGTCGACGCGAAACACCCCTGGCTGCAGGTCTTCAGCGCCGACGACGTCCCGGGCACCGCCCGCCGCTCGCTCGCCGTCGAGCCGATGACCGCCCAGGCCGACGCGTTCCGCAGCGGCGAGGACCTCGTGACCCTGGCACCCGCTGGCGAGCCCGGCGACGAGCACTCCGCCTCGTGGGGGATCCGGGCCCTGGACTAGCGCTGGACTACCCCTGGGTCAGGACGTCGAGGTCCCGCTCGGCGTACTGGCGGTGGCACCACTCCTCGTTGAGCACCACGAGGAGGCACTCGTGGACCGGGAAGCTCCGCGGCGGCGGCCAACCCGGCGCGTCGACCGGCTCGGTCATCGCGGCGAGCGACTCCTCGGTGGCGGCGTCCACCAGACGACGCACGGTGCCCATCCGGTCGTGGCGCAGTGCGAGCACCTCGTCGAGCGAGGGGCGTACGTCGCGGTCGCGCGGGACGCCCGGCGTGTCGGGCATCTGGTCCCACGGGAGGTCGAGCGGGTCCCAGGGTGCCGGGTCGCCGAGGACGCCGCGACGGATCCACGCGTCGGTGGCGAAGACCAGGTGACGGAGCGTCTCGATGAAGGACCACTCGCCGTCGACGGACTCGTGCAGAAGGGCCGGGTCCAGGCTGCGAGCCCGCTCGACGGTGCCGGCCCAGAGCCGCTCGACGAGGTCCCACGCCTCCCGGTAACCCTCCGGGTCGATGGGGCGCATCCGGACCCGGCCGGGATCGCGACGATCCAGCTCCGCCTCGACCAGCGGCGCCACGTCGACGCCGTTGATCACCACGTTGCGGACGTCGCCGTCGATCCGGACGTCCACCAGGTCGACGTCGCGCATGACGACGCCGCTCAGGTCGACGTGGCGGAACGTCGCACGGGAGAGGTCCACGTGGCGGAACTCGGCGCCGGTCAGGTCCACGTCCGTGAAGTCGGCCATGCCCGGGACCCTAGACCGGCGTCAGTGGCGCCGGTAGCCCGTGAGGAAGTGCCCGGTGAGGTTGAGCAGGAACGGCACGTAGAGCAGCACCACCACGACGAGCCCGAGGGCGACCCGCACCAGGTCGGGGACCGGCACGACCAGCAGCGCGATGATCGTCGGGAAGAGCACCCACCGTCGCCAGCGCCACTGGTGGATCCGGCGGGAGACGTCGAGCGGGGTGTTCGACTCGGGCACGCTCACCCCGAGTGGGCGGCGACGAGCCGCCGCAGGTCGCGGACGGCGGCCTTCGCCCGGCCGCCGTCGCTGCCCTGGATGGCCAGCGCGGAGGCTGTGGTGCCGTCGGACAGGTCCAGGGTCACCCAGGGGGCGCCGGGCGGCAGGTTGATCGAGACGACCTCGGCCCAGTCGTACTCGTAGCGGCGGTAGCCGTTGACCACGACCAGCTTCTCCTCGGTCGCGACCACTCGGGAGCGCACGAGGGCGTACCAGGCCGAGAAGGCGAGCAGCCCGAGGAAGACGAGGGTGCCGCGCTGGAACCAGGTGAACTTCGCGCGGGTGGCCTCGTCGAAGCCGAACCACGCGAACGCGCAGACCACCAGCAGCATCCCGCCGAAGAGGATGCCGGCCAGCCGGGCGCCGAAAGGCCGCCAGGTGCGGGGCAGTGCCGGGAGCGGCACGTCAGAGCCGGCAGGCATGGATGTCGGTGAGCAGGATCGCCCGGGCACCGAGGTCGTAGAGCTCGTCCATCAGCCGCTGCGCGCCGGCGCGCGGCACCATGGCCCGCACCGCGACCCAGCCCTCGCGGCCGAGCGGCGAGATGGTCGGCCCCTCCAGGCCCGGGGTGACGGCGACGGCGCGGTCGAGCTGGTCGCTCGCGATGTCGTAGTCCATCATCACGTAGCTGCGGGCGACCAGGACGCCTTCGAGGCGCCGCTGGAAGATCTCGAAGCCCGACGGGACGTCGCCGGTGCGGGTGATCAGCACCGCCTGGGACTCGAGGATCACCTCGCCGAAGGTCGCCAGGCCGGCGTGCCGCAGGGTGCTGCCGGTCTCGACGACGTCCGCGATCACGTCGGCCACGCCGAGCTGGATGCTGGTCTCGACGGCGCCGTCGAGGCGGGTGACGGTGGCCTCGATGCCGCGCTCCTGCAGGAAGGCCTCGACCACGCCGACGTACGACGTGGCGATGCGCAGGCCGGCGAGCTGGGCCAGGTCGGTGTAGCGACCGGCCGGGCCGGCGAAGTGGAAGCGGCTGCGGCCGAACCCCAGGTCGAGGACCTCCTCGGCCTTGGCGCCGGAGTCGCGCAGCAGGTCGCGCCCGGTGATGCCGACGTCGAGGGTGCCCTCGCCGACGTACAGCGCGATGTCGCGCGGGCGCAGGTAGAAGAACTCGACGCCGTTCTCGGCATCGATGAGCGTGAGCTCCTTGGAGTCGTTGCGCTGGCGGTAGCCGGACTCGCGCAGGATCTCGGACGCGGACTGCGACAGCGACCCCTTGTTGGGGACCGCGACGCGGAGCAGGCGTTCGGTGGAGGTCATGGCTGGTTCCTCAGAGGTGGAGGTAGACGTCGTCGAGGGAGATGCCGCTGGCGATCATCAGGCACTGGGCGTGGTAGAGCAGCTGGCTGATCTCCTCGGCCGCCCGCTCCTTGCCCTCGTGCTCGGCGGCCATCCAGGACTCGGCGGCCTCCTCGACCAGCTTCTTGCCGATCGCATGGACGCCGGCGTCGAGCTGTCGAACGGTGCCGGATCCCTCGGGTCGGGTCAGGGCCTTCTCGTTGAGCTCGGCCCAGAGTCCCTCGAACGTCTTCACGGGCCACCAGCCTAGGCGGTGCGGCACCCGCCGGCGGTCCGGGGACCGCCGGGCGGGACTGCGGGTGTGAGTCAGGCCTCGTAGCCGCGCTTGATCGTCTTGAGGGTCTGGGCGGTCGCCAGGGCGGCCGAGGTGGCCTCGTAGCCCTTGTCCTCGCGGGAGCCCTCGAGGCCGGCGCGGTCCAGGGCCTGCTCGTCGTTGTCGCACGTGAGCACGCCGAAGCCGACGGCCGTCGTGTGGTCGATCGCGACCCGGGTGAGCCCGTCGGTCGCGGCGTTGCACACGTAGTCGAAGTGGGGCGTGCCGCCCCGGATGACCACGCCGAGCGCGACGACGGCGTCGTACCCCTGGCCGGCCAGGGCCGAGGCGACCACGGGCAGCTCGAAGGTGCCGGGCACCCGGACGATCGTCGGTGCGTCGACGCGGTAGTCCTTGCAGGCGCGCAGCGCGCCGTCGATCAGGCCGTCCATGACCTGGGTGTGCCAGCTCGCGGCGACGACCGCGACCCGCAGGTCGTGGCAGTCGAGGGGCTTGGTGTCGGGGGCTCCGGCGCCGCTCATGCGTCCGCTCCGTTCTCGTGGGCGACCAGGTCGGGCAGGTGGTGCCCCATCCGGTCGCGCTTGGTCAGCAGGTAGGCGAGGTTGTGGTCGTTGGGGTGCGGGGTGAGGGGCACCCGCTCGGCCACCTTGATCCCGAAGTCCTCGAGGTTGTGGACCTTGTCGGGGTTGTTGGTCAGCAGCCGCACGCTCTCGATGCCCAGGTCGCGCAGGACCTGGGTGGCGGTGCCGTAGTGGCGGGCGTCGGCGGGCAGGCCGAGGTCGAGGTTGGCGTCCACGGTGTCGCGGCCACCGTCCTGGAGGGCGTAGGCCTGGAGCTTGGCGATGAGCCCGATCCCCCGACCCTCGTGGCCGCGCAGGTAGATGACGACGCCGCGGCCCGCCTCGACGACCCGCTCCAGGGCCTCGTCGAGCTGGGGGCCGCAGTCGCAGCGATGGCTGCCGAACACGTCACCGGTCAGGCATTCCGAATGCACGCGGGTCAGGACCGGCTCCGGGCCCGAGACGTCGCCGTAGACCAGGGCGATGTGCTCGGAGGCGTCGACGGTGATCCGGTAGCCGAAGGCGGTGAACTCGCCGTGGCGGGTCGGCAGGCGGGTTTCGGCGACCCGCTCGACCAGCACCTCGTGTCGACGGCGGTAGCGGACCAGGTCCTCGATCGAGATCATCGCGAGCCCGTGCTCGTCGGCGAACGCACGGAGCTCGGGGCCTCGCTTCATCGTGCCGTCGTCGTTGACGACCTCGACCAGCACGCCCGCCGGGGTCAGACCCGCCAGCATGGCCAGGTCGACGGCCGCCTCGGTGTGGCCGCGACGGACGAGCACGCCGCCCTCGCGGTAGCGCAGCGGGAAGACGTGACCCGGACGGGTGATCTCCCACGGCTCGGTGGCCGAGTCGGCCAGGACGCGCGCCGTGTGGGCCCGGTCGGCGGCGCTGATGCCGGTGGACACGCCGTCCCGGGCGTCCACCGAGATGGTGTACGCCGTGCGCAGCTTGTCCTTGTTGTGCGGGGTCATCAGCGGGATCTCGAGCCGGTCCAGCATGGCCGCGGGCATCGGCACGCAGATCACGCCGCTGGAGTGGCGGATCGTGAACGCCATCAGCTCCGGCGTCGCCTTGCTGGCCGCGAAGATGATGTCGCCCTCGTTCTCGCGGTCCTCGTCGTCGACGACCACGACGGCCTTGCCGGCGGCGATGTCCGCGATCGCCTGCTCGACGCTGTCCAGGCGGACCTTGGTGTGCTCGCCGGTGGTGGGGTCGTGCTGCTCGCTCATGCGTGCGCTCCTTCGAGGGTGGCGGCCGTGGGGGCCGTCGTGCGGGTCGCTCGCCACCAGGTGGCGAAGCCGGCGAGGCAGAACACGCCGTAGAAGAGGTACATGCCGGCCGTCGGGTAGTAGCCGGCCCGGACCAGCGTGGTCACGCCGACGACGTCGACGGCGATCCACACCAGCCAGAACTCCACCCAGCCGCGGGCCATGCCGTAGGTCGCCAACAGCGACCCGGCGAGGATCCACGCCTCGGTGGTGGGACCCCAGGAGCCGATCCGGACGAGCAGCTCGTAGGCCAGGACGTAGCCGGCTCCGGCGAGCGCCACGAGGGCGAGGCGCTCGCGGGCCGAGGCCCAGCGCGGCGTGACGGCGCCGCCGTCGGCGGACTCGTCGCGGTTGCGGCTCCAGCGCCACCAGCCGTAGAGGCTGGCGACCGCGAACATGATCTGGCGGCCGGCCTGGCCCCAGAGCGGTTCGCCGCCGGTCTGGCCGCTCAGCTCGCCGCCCACGAACACCGTGAACAGCAAGGCGTTGCCGACCAGGCCGACCGGCCAGGCCCAGACGCGTCGTCGCATGCCGAGCAGCGCGCTGGCGAGGCCGAAGAGGTTGCCGACGACCTCGCGCACGTAGAGCGCGCCGTCGCCGACCGGGATGGTGCCGTGCAGCAGCCAGTCGAGCATCAGGCGTCCCCGTCCTTCTGGTGCTGCGTCTCGCGCCAGGCCAGCAGCTTCTCGACGTGCTTGGCGAGGATGTCGGCCTCGAGGTTGACCCGCTCCCCCGGGCCCCGGGTGCCGAGCGTGGTGCGGGCCAGGGTCTCGGGGATCAGGCTGACGGTGAAGCTGTCGTTCCGGGCCTCCACGACGGTCAGGCTGACCCCGTCGACGGTGATGGAGCCCTTGTCCACGAGGTAGCGGCCGAGTCCGTCGGGCAGGGCGATCTCGACGACCTCCCAGTGCTCGCTCGGGGTCCGGCCCACGATGGTGCCGACGCCGTCGACGTGGCCCTGGACGATGTGGCCGCCGAGCCGCTTGTCCGCGGTCACGGCCCGCTCGAGGTTGACCCGGTCGCCCGCGGCCACGCCGTACAGGCTGGTCTTGTCGAGGGTCTCCTGCATCACGTCGGCGGTCCAGGTGTCGCCGGTGCGCTCGGCCACGGTCAGGCAGCAGCCGTTGACGGCGATCGAGTCGCCGAGCCCGGCGTCCTCCAGGACGGTGGTGGCGCGGATGGTGAGGCGGATCGCGTCGCCCTGGTCCTCGATCGACTCGACGGTGCCGAGCTCCTCGACGATTCCGGTGAACATCAGGCTCCCTTGCTGGTGGTGGGCGTCATGGTGAGACGCACGTTGGGTGGCTCGCCGGGCGCGTCCAGGACGGTCACGTCGGTGACCGTGGGACGCAACGCGTCGGCGATGGTGGTGATTCCGAGATCGGCGACGGCGGCCCGCCCGGCGCCGAGCAGCATCGGCGAGACGTAGGCGACGATCTCGTCGACCAGGCCGGCCGCGAGGAACGCCGCGGCCAGCGTCGGGCCGCCCTCGAGGAAGACGTGCTGCCGGCCGCGGGCGAACAGCTCCGCCAGCGCCGCGTGCGGGTCGCGGGTGCGCAGGTGCACCGACTCGGCACCCAGGGACAGCGCCGGGTCGAAGATCCGCCGGCCCGGGTCGAGGTCGCGCTCCCCCATGACCGCGCGCAGGGGCTGGTGCGGGAACGGCTCGTCGTCGATGTCGCGGACCGTCAGGGCCGGGTCGTCGACCTCGACGGTGTTGGTGCCGACCAGCATCACGTCGCACTCGGCGCGGAGCCGGTGGGTGTCGCGCCGGGCGGCCGCGCCGGAGACCCAGCGGCTGGTGCCGTCGGCGGCGGCGCTGCGGCCGTCGAGCGTCGTGGCGAACTTCCAGGTGACGAACGGCCGGCCGTGCTCGACGGCAAAGGTCCAGGCCCGGTTGACGGCCCGCGCCTCGTCGTGGAGCAGCCCGCCGACCACCTCGACGCCCGCGGCGCGGAGGGTCTCGGTGCCGCCGGTCGCAAGGGGGTTGGGGTCGGGCTGGGCGAACACCACACGGCGTACGCCGGCGTCCACCAGCGCCTGGGCGCACGGACCGGTGCGGCCGGTGTGGTTGCACGGCTCGAGGGTGACCACCGCGGTCGTGCCGCGGGCCTGGTCGCCGGCCCGGGCGAGCGCGTCGGCCTCGGCGTGGGCGGTGCCGGCGCCGCGGTGGTGGCCCTCGGCCACGATGGCGCCGTCGTCGTCGAGCAGGACGCAGCCGACGCGCGGGTTGGGGCCGAGCGGGACGCCGGGCATGGTCGCGAGGGCGAGCGCGGTCGACATCGCACGCCGCTCGGCGTCGGTGAACGTGGTGTCTGCCATGGCCGCCCTTCCTGTCCGCTCGCGGACTCCGGGGCGACGGCGGGGAGGCTGACCGCGTGCTCGTGGACGAACAGGCGGCGGTCCCCACCTGCGTGCGCTTCCCATCCGGACTTTCACCGTCGGTCCAGGAATCCCACCTGGTCAACCGGTCACTGGCTGTGACCGGGTCGCGGACTTCTGCCCGAATTCCTTCGGACAGTCACCGCCGGCTCGGAATTACACCGACCCCAGAGCACGCGAGTATGTGAACTCGTCGGGTCCAGTTTGCCACAGCGGTGGGGGCGGGCCGCGGTGAGCCCGCCCACTGGATGCGCCAGGTCTCGCCGACAGGTGGGTCGGAGACAACCATTCCGGCACGGATCGCGTCGCAGGTTCATGAGACACGTCGCGGTGCTGGTCCTGCTCCTCGTCGTCGGCTGCTCCCCCGAGAGCGCCGGGCCGGCGCCCGTCGGCCCGGCGTCGACCCGGACCGCCACGGTCGCCCCGCCCGGCCCGTCCGACGTCGTCCACGACTCGGGCGCCCAGCTCCTCGACGTCCGTGTCTCGGGTCGCGCCGGAGGGCGGACCGTCACGTCGGCGTGGCTGCTCGGGCGGCGACGGGCGATCGCGTCGTCGGACGACGGATTCGCGACGACGACGTACGTGCGCTGGTCCACCCGGACGGTGCGTCGCTACCTGGCCCGCCCCCAGGACGCCCGCAGTGCCGTGGGTGACCGCTTCGGGATGCCCGGCCTGCTGGCCCGGGCGGTGCCGTACGTCGCCAGCGCCGGCCGGCCCCGGGTCGCGGAGCTCGGGGGTGGTGACGGCGCCACGCTGTTCCCCTTCGAGGCGGTGTCCCGGTCGGACGGCCACGGCTGGCGGAGCGTGGAGGTCCCCCCGGTCGACGGGGAGCGCGGCTACGTGTCCGGCGGCGTGGTGCTGCCCGACGGCCGGCTCCTGGTCCTCCTCGACCACTGGAGCGGGGACCGGGGCGGGCACCCCTCGCCGGTGTGGCACGGGCTCTGGGCGAGCCGTGACGAGGACTGGTCGTCGTACGCTCCCGTCCGGCCCCGCGTGCCCGGCCAGGTGCCGGTCGCCGAGGGATCGACCTGGACCGGTCTGTCGGGAGCCCCGGGGCGCGACGGCGTCGCCTGGCTGACGTCGTGGGACGACCGGGTCTACGTCAGCCGGGACGGGGTGCGCTGGCGCGAGATCAGGGTGCGGTGACTCAGCGCCTGCGGCCGAACGGCAGCAGCGCGATCCCCTGGCGGTCCAGGCCCGACGGGTTGGCGTCCTCCCCCTCGAGCCGGGCGAAGCCCTCGTCGACGTAGAGCCGGTCCCCCGCCTCGATGGCGACCGCCTCGAGGAAGGCGAGCTGGTCATCGCCGAAGCGCAGCTCGACGCCGCAGGCCAGGGCGATGTCCCAGGCGTGCAGGGTCAGGTCGAGGGTGTCGAACGTGGCGCCGCGGGCGAGATCCGGCTCGTCCGGGATCGCGAGGGCGTACGCCGCCATCGCGTCGTCCGCGTCCGCCCGCTCGGGACCGAGCGCCTGCACGTGGTTGTCGTACACGTGGGTGACGACGTCGGAGACGGTCCAGCCCGGGCACGACGGGACCGGACGCTCGAGGTCATCGGGGCGCAGCTCCGACAGGACCTGCCGGAACAGGTCGGCGGCGCGCACGTAGGTGGCCTGCATGCCCGGCACGCGATCAGCCCCGGACGGCGGACTCGGCCGCCTGGCGCAGGCTGGCGACCATGGCGTCCGGGTCGGCCGCCGAGTAGACGGCGGACCCGGCGACGAACACGTCGGCGCCGGCCTCGGCGCAGCGCTCGATGGTCTCCAGCGAGACACCGCCGTCGACCTGCAGCCAGGTCTCGACGCCGTGCTTGTCCATGAGCTGGCGGGCGCGGCGGATCTTGGGCAGGCACAGGTCGAGGAACTTCTGGCCGCCGAAACCGGGCTCGACCGTCATCAGGAGCAGCATGTCGAGCTCGGGGAGGAGGTCCTCGTAGGGCTCGATCGGGGTGGCCGGCTTGAGCGCCATGCTGGCCCGGGCACCGGCCTTGCGGATCTCGCGGGCCAGACGCACCGGCGCCTTGGCCGCCTCGACGTGGAAGGTCACCGACGAGCAGCCCGCCTCGACGTAGGTCACCGCGTTGCGGTCGGGGTCCTCGATCATCAGGTGCGCGTCGAGCGGCGTGTCGGTGCTGCGCGCCAGCGCCTCCACCATGGTCGGGCCGAAGGTGAGGTTGGGCACGAAGTGGTTGTCCATCACGTCCACGTGCACCCAGTCGGCGCTCCCGATCCGGGCAACCTCCGCCCCGAGGTCGGCGAAGTCGGCGTTCAGGATGGACGGCGTGATCTGGATTCCCACGTCAAGGAATCCTAGTGAGCCACCTCGGTGTGCCAGAATTCGCCCGGTCATGAGCCTGCGCCCCGCCCGCGGGACGCCATGGTGGATCGCCCTCACGTGGGCGCCCGCCCTGATCGTCCCCCGCCTCCCGTTCCGCCTCGTCCTGACGGCCGCGGCCGCTGCGACGACCTCGTTCTTCCGCGACCCGGAGCGCCGTCCGGCCGGTCCCGGCCTGGTGGCCGCCGCCGACGGCAAGATCCGCGAGGTGGTGCAGCGCGAGGACGGCCGCTGGTTCGTCTCCACCTACCTCGCCCTCTACAACGTCCACGTCTCGCGGATGCCCTGCGACGCCACCGTCCTCGAGCAGGACCACATCGAGGGCGACCACCGCCTCGCCTTCGCCGACGACGCCCACACCAACGAGCGCATGGAGTGGCTGCTCGACACGGCGTACGGCGAGCTGGAGATGACGCAGTTCTCCGGTGCCGCCGCGCGCCGGATCATCCCGTACGTCGGCCCCGGCGCCGTGCTGCGCCGCGGCGACCGGATCGGCCTGATCCGCTTCGGCTCCCGCGTCGACCTGCTGCTGCCGGTCGGCCTCGTCCCGACCGTCCGTGAGGGCCAGCGCGTGCGCGGCGCCCAGGACGTCGTCGCCGTTGCCGAGACCGCGGAGCCCACCCGATGAGGTTCTGGGGCACCACGCGGCCCGGACCCGCCGACGTGATGACGCTGGGCAACGCCACGTGCGGCGCCTCGGCGATCCTCGTGGTGATGGCCTACGCCAGCCGCCCGGTGCACGAGCTCACCCACACCGGCGTCCGCGTCGTGGTGCTGCTGCTGCTCGTCGGCACCATCTTCGACTCCCTCGACGGGCGCTTCGCCCGCGGCGGACGGGGCACCCGGCTCGGCCCGATGCTCGACTCCCTGGCCGACGCGATCTCCTTCGGCCTCGCCCCGGCTGCCCTGCTCGCCCAGGTGGCCATGCGCGGCGCCTCGCCGGTCGAGCAGCTGGTGACCTTCGCGGGGTTCATCGTCTACGTCAGCGGCGCGCTGCTGCGGCTGGCGGACTTCTCCTCGATCCGCGCCGGCGACCCGCAGTTCACGGGGCTGCCGTCCCCCATGGGCGCGGTGATGCTGCTCTCTCTGGCGCTGCTGACGACCAACACCCTGGTCATCGCGGTCGGGATGGCCGTGGTCGGCGCCATGATGGTCAGCCGGCTCGTCTACCCGCTCCAGCGGGGCCCGGTCGTCGCCCTGGCTGGCATGGGCTGGGTGCTCGGCATCGCCGGGACGCTCGGGGTCTACGACGTGCGCATCTTCGCGGCCTTCGTGCTGCTGGTCGTGGGCGTCGTGCTGCCTGCGCTGCCGAAGCTGGCGCCGCGCTTCCGCCCCGCCATCTGAAAAGGTTGAATCGGGACTTCTGACCGCTTCAATCGGGACTTCTCGTCGAGCAGCAACGACGTGGTGGTGACAAGTCCCGACTCGAGTGGCAGAAAGTCCCGATTCAAGCCTCTGGGTCGGCCGGGGTCTCCTTGCCGTCGCGCTCGTCGCGGTCGGCCCACGCGAGCAGGGGCGCGATGTCGAAGACGTGGTCGTCGATGTCGGCGTGCAGGTCGCCGAGGCGCTCGAAGCGCTCCGGCACCGTGAAGATCGTGAAGTCGCGGGGGTCGACGTCGTCGACCTCGTCCCACCGGATCGGGGTGCTCACGCGGGCGTCGGGCAGGCCGCGGACGGAGTACGCCGCGGCGATGGTGTGGTCCCGGGCGTTCTGGTTGTAGTCGACGAAGAGGTGGTGGGGGTCGCGGTCCTTGCGCCACCAGGTCGTGGTGACGTCCTCGGGGGCCCGGCGCTCGACCTCGCGGGCGAAGGCGAGCGCCGCGCGGCGTACGTCCTTGAAGCCGTGGTCGGGCGCGATCCGGACGTAGACGTGCAGCCCGGACCCGCCGCTGGTCTTGGGGAAGCCAGTGGCCCCGAGCTCGTCGAGGACCTCGTGTGCAACGTGGGTGACCCGCTGGACGGTGGCGAAGTCGCACAGCGGTCCGGGGTCGAGGTCGATGCGCCACTCGTCGGGCTTCTCGGTGTCCTCGCGGCGGCTGTTCCACGGGTGGAACTCCACCGTCGACATCTGGACGGCCCAGATCACGCTGCCGAGCTCGGTCACGCAGAGCTCGTCGGCGGTGCGGTTCCACCGGGGGAAGTGCAGCTGCACGGTCTCGACCCAGTCCGGCGCACCGGCCGGGAGGCGCTTCTGGTGGACCTTGTCGCCCGCGAGGCCCTTCGGGAAGCGGTGCAGCATGCACGGGCGTTCGAAGAGCGCGTTGACGATGCCCGGACCGACGGCGAGGTAGTACTGGACCAGGTCGAGCTTGGTGGCGCCGCTCGGGTTCGCATCTGTGGGAGGGAAGTAGACCCGGTCGGGGTTGCTCACGCGCACCACGCGGTTGTCGACCTCGATCTCGACAGCGGGCGGCTTCGAGGCGGGCATGCGCCCACCGTAGTGGGCCGGTCAGGCCTCCGCGCGGCGCAGCGCAGCCACGAACATCGCGTCGGTGCCGTGCCGGTGCGGCCAGAGCTGGACGGTCCCCGGGATCGGCCCCGCGCAGTTGGGCACGCCGGGCAGCAGCAGGCTCGCGTCCTCGAGCCGGACCTCGGGGTGGGCACTGAGCACCGACGTCACGACCCCCTCGGTCTCGGCGAGCACCGGCGAGCAGGTCGCGTAGACCACGACGCCGCCGGGCCGGACGAGGTCGAGCGCCGAGGTGAGCAGCTGTCGCTGGAGCAGCACCAGCTGGAGCATGTCGTCGGGCTTGCGCCGCCAGCGGGCCTCGGGACGGCGACGCAGCGCGCCGAGGCCGGTGCACGGCGCGTCCACGAGGACCCGGTCGAACGTGCCGGGGCGCCACGGCGGCCGGGTGCCGTCGGCGGCCACGATGCCGATCACGCCGTCGGCGCCCTCCAGGTTGCGCTGGACGAGACGCGCTCGGTGCGGCTGCCGCTCCCCCGCCACCAGCCCCGCGCCACGACGTGCGGCCAGGGCTGCCAGCAGGGCGGACTTGCCGCCGGGCCCGGCGCAGAGGTCCAGCCAGAGTTCGTCGCGGCCGGTCAGCGGCGCGGCCGCCAGGGCCATGGCCACGAGCTGCGAGCCCTCGTCCTGCACGCCCGCCCGCCCCTCGGCGACGGCCGGGATCGAGCCCGGGTCGCCGGCGGCCAGCACGACGCCGTACGGCGAGAGCGTGGTCGGCGTGCCGGGCAGCTCGTCGCGCGTGGCGCGGCCGGGACGCGCGACCAGGGTGACCTTGGGAGCCTCGTTGTCGGCGGCGAGCAGGTCGTGCAGCTCGTGCCAGCCGACGGCGTTGCGCAGCTCCTCCACGACCCACTGGGGGTGGCTGTAGGCGATGCTGGCGAACCGCACGGGGGCGACCCGCGGGTCGGGGGCGACGCGACCGATCCACTCGGCGAGCTCCTGCTCGGAGACCCTGCGCAGGACCGCGTTGGTGAAGCCGCCCGCGCCGGAGCTGACCTTGGCGCGGACCAGGTCGACGGTGGTGCTGATCGCGGCGTGGCTCGGGACCCGCATGGCCAGGAGCTGGTGGGTGCCCAGGCGCAGCGCGTCGAGGACCTTGGCCTCGATCTTGCTCAGCGGACGGTCCGCGCAGGCGGCGAGGATGGCGTCATAGGTGCCCCGGCGCCGGATCGTGCCCGACGCCAGCTCGGTGACGAAGGCGGCGTCGCGTCCGCTCAGGCCGTGGTGGCGGAGGACGGCCGGCAGGACGAGGTTGGTGTAGGCCTGGTCCACGCGCACGGTCTTGAGCACGTCGAAGGCGGCCAGGCGTGCGGGGTCGACCCGGGAGCGGGTCGCCTGGCCCCCGCTGGACCGCTGACCCCGTGCGCGGGGATCAGACATCCCCGAAGAACTTCCTGGCCAGCGGCTTGGGCGCCATGGTGGCCCACGCCTCGGTGATGACCTCCGCCAGCTCGTCGCGGTCGATCTCGCCGAGACGGGACTGCTGCACGAGCACGGCGTTGAAGCTCCTGAAGTGGTCGATGGTGAAGAAGGGCAGCCGCTCGTCCTCGACGAGGGCGCGCTTGTCGGCCTCCGTGGGCACCCGGATGACGACGAGGTCGTCGTACATCTCACCGGTCTCCGGGTCGACGGCCGTGTGGTGGGGGGCCCGGAAGAGCAGGAAGCCCTTGCCGCGGACCTTGTACGTCGGCCGGTCGCCCCAGGAGGTGCCGAGCTCGACCTCGGGCAGGCCCGTGCAGATCGTGTCGATGTCCTCGGCCCTGGCCCGGCGGGTCATGACCATGACGGTATCGGCCGGGTGATCAGCCGTCACCGAAACGCGCACCCGTCTCAAGACGGGCTCCGCGAGCCCAGTCGGCAGCGGCCATCTGCTTCTTCCCGAAGGCCTTGACGTCGCCGAGCTTCACCGCGGTCGTGCCGGTGCCGACGAGGACGTGGTTCTTGCCGACCTCGAGCACGCCGGGCTCCAGGGCCGTCTCGGTGTGGGTGACCGGGCCGAGCTTGATCCGCTCGCCCTCGTGGGTGGACCAGGCGCCCGGGGCCGGGGTGCAGGCGCGGATGCGGCGGTCGACCGCCACGGCGTGCTCGGTCCAGTCGACGCGGGCGTCCTCGACGAGGATCTTGGGGGCGTAGCTGAGCCCCTCGGGCGGCTGCTCGCGTGCCTCGAGGCTGCCGTCGGCGATCCCGTCGATGGTGGCGACCAGGAGACCCGCGCCGCCCTCGGCGAGCCGCTCCAGCAGGTCGCCGGCCGTGTCGCCGGGCCGGATCCGCTCGGTCATCACCCCGAACGTCGGGCCGGCGTCGAGCTCCTTGACGATGCGGAACGTCGTCGCGCCGCTGACCTCGTCGCCCGCCCAGATCGCGTGCTGCACCGGGGCGGCACCGCGCCAGCCCGGGAGCACCGAGAAGTGCAGGTTGACCCAGCCGTGGACCGGGATGTCGAGGGCGCTCTGGGGCAGCAGCGCGCCGTAGGCCACGACCGGGCAGACGTCGGGCTGCAGGGCCCTCAGGGCCTCCTGGAACTCCGGGTCGCGCGGGTGCTCGGGCTTCAGGACCGGGATGCCGAGCTCCTCGGCACGCTGGCCGACCGGGCTGGCGACGAGCTTGCGGCCGCGGCCGGCGGGCGCGTCGGGTCGCGTGACCACGCCGACCAGTTCGTGGCCGGAGGCGGCGAGGGCGTCGAGGGAGGGGACGGCGACCTCGGGGGTGCCGGCGAAGACGAGTCTCATGTCGGGATCAGAATCCGAATCCGTTGGTGGCGTGCGGGCTGACCTTGACGGTCGGCTTCTCCAGCCCGAACCAGTCGCTCTCGCGGATCGCCTTCATGGCGGCCTTGCGGGCGTCGCCGTCGAGGCGGTCGACGAACAGGATGCCGTCGAGGTGGTCGGTCTCGTGCTGGATGGCCCGCGCGAGCAGCTCGGAGCCCTCGATGGTCACGGGGTCGCCGTACATGGTGAAGCCGCGGGCGACGACGTGCAGTGCGCGCTTGGTGTCGAAGGCCAGGTCGGGGATGGACAGGCAGCCCTCCGGGCCGTCCTGGCACTCGTCGCTGAGGTCGAGGACGGGGTTGATCAGGTGGCCCAGCTCGCCGTCGACGTACCAGGTGAAGGCGCGCAGGCCCACCCCGATCTGGGGCGCGGCGAGGCCGGCGCCGGGGGCGTCGAGCATGGTGTCGGTGAGGTCCTCGACGAGCTTGCGCAGCTCCTTGTCGAAGTCGACGACCTCGGTCGCGGGCTTGCGCAGGACGGGGTCGCCGAAGAGGCGGATCGGCTGGATGGCCACGGGACTCCTTGCGCTGGGCCACAGGTGGGGATGCGGAAGACAGTCTAGGGACGGCCTGTCGGGCGACGGTCAGAGGCTGGTGGGGTCCACCTGGATGCGGACCGGATCGAGCTTGCGCGCCGACCGGAGCCGCTGCAGGTCGCCGAGCGCCCGGGACAGGGCGGCGCCCTGGTTACGTGGCACGCGGACCACCACGCGGCTCTCGGTGCCGCCCTTGGTCTCACGCTCGACCGGCCCGAGCACCTCGGCGTGCTCGGGGGCGGCGAGGAGGGTGAGGGCGTCGTCCACGGCCCCGGGCTCCCCCGCGATCGTCGCCAGCCGACTCGCCGGCGGCAGGTGGGCCTCCAGGCGCTGCTGGGTCTCGCGGGCCGCGAACCCGCTCATGTCCCAGCGGACCAGCGCCTGGAGGGCGGGGTGGCTGGCGTCGCCGACCACGATCACCTGGCCGCCGGGGCGGACGAGACCGGCGGCGTTGGCCCAGCGCCGCAACGCCTCCTCGTCGGAGCGCAGGTCGGTGCCGCCGAGCGTCAGCCAGGCGTCCATGAGCACGACGGCGGCGTAGCCCTCGTGGGCGGTCGGCTCGGCGCCGGGTGTGGCGACCACGATCGCGCTGCGGTCCGTGACGGTGGCCAGGACCCGGTCGCCGCTGGAGGTGCGCACGAGGGTCTTGGGGAACGTCCGGCCGAGCTCCTCGGCCGTGCGGGCGTCGCCGATGACGGGGGCGCGGAGGCCGCGGTGGCCGCACTCCCCGCACGCCCAGGCGTCGGCCACCGTGCCGCACCAGCGGCAGGAGGGTGGGGTGGCGGGGCCGGTGAGCTCCAACGGGCCTGTGCAGGCGGCGCAACGGGCCGGCGTGCGGCAGCGCTCGCAGGCGAGCGAGGCGACGTAGCCGTGACGGGGGGTCTGGACGAGCACCGGCCCCTGCTCGAGGGCCTGGCGGATCGTCTCGTGGGCCTCCCGCGGGACCCGGCTGGCGCGGGCGTGGGCGTCGCGGTCCTGCGCACGGTCGGCCGCGCCGGCGACGTGGACCCGCGCCCGGCGGCGTGCGACGTCGCGGGTGGGCGAGAGCTCGGCCGCCCAGCCGGTGCGGAGGAGGTACTCGGCCTCGACGGTGCGGGCGAAGCCGCCGAGGAGCGCCCCGGCGTCCTCGTTGCCGGCGCGGAGCAGGAGCGTCTCGCGGGTGTGGGGGTAGGGCGCGCGGGGCTCGGCGTGGAGGTCGTCGCCGTCGTCCCAGACCACGACGAGGCCGAGGTCGTGGACGGGCGCGAAGGCGGCGGCGCGGGTGCCGACGACGACCTTGCGGGCGCCGCGGCTGATCGCGAGGAAGTCGCGGTAGCGGGCCGCCGGCCCGGAGTCGGCGGTGAGGGTGACGTGGTGGCCGGGCCCGAGGACCCGGGTGAGGGCGTCGTCGACGCGGGCGACGTCCTTGCCGTCGGGGACGCAGATCAGCGTGCCCCGCCCCGAAGCGGCGGTCGCAGCCGCGGCGTGGGCGATGAGCAGCGGCCAGTCCTCCCCCGGGGCGGCCGCCCAGACGGCCCGGGGGTCCTTGCCCTCGGTGAGCCTGGCCAGGAAGGCGGCGGCGTGGGCGTGGTCGGCCCACGCGGCGTGCGCGGCCGTGGCGTCGTAGGGCGGGGGGCCGTCGGGAGCCGGCGAGGGCTGCTTCTCGGTCGTCGCGTGCCGCGCGGGCACCGCAAGCCGGAGCACGTCGGAGCGGGTGCCGGCGTAGCGCTCCGCGAGCTCGGCGCTCAACCGCTCGATGGCCGGGCTGAGCACGGGCTCGGGGCTGACCACGCGCCTGAGGTGGGACAGCCGGCCCTGGTGGTCGGTCGTCGCCGCGCGCTCGACGACGTAGCCGTCGACGTCCTGGCCGGCGAAGCGGACCTTGACCCGGGCGCCCGGGACCGCAGCCTCGGCCATCGCGGCCGGCACGGAGTAGTCGAAGGGGCGGTCGAGGTGGGCCAGCGGCACGTCGACCAGCACCCGTGCGACCGGGTCGGTGGCCGCCGTCTCCTGCTCGGCGGCCTTGCGGGCCCGCGTGGCCCGCGCCTTGGCCTGGCTCTGCCTGACCGTCGCCCGGACCATCCCCGGCAGCAGCTCGGGCTGGTGCTCGTCGGGGCTGGTCATGCGCGACTTTCTACCAGCGGGGGCCGACGGCGGGGTGACCGCCGCCGGTGACCCGGTGTGGGACTCAGAGTCCGGCGGCGGCCTTCAGCGCTTCGGCACGGTCGGTCCGCTCCCAGGTGAACTCGGGGAGCTCGCGGCCGAAGTGACCGTACGCCGCGGTCTTGGCGTAGATCGGGCGCAGCAGGTCGAGGTCGCGGATGATCGCGGCGGGACGCAGGTCGAAGACCGACAGGACGGCCTCCTGGATCTTCTCGTCCGGGACCGCGCCGGTGCCGAAGGTCTCGATGAAGACGCCGACGGGCTGGGCCTTGCCGATGGCGTAGGCGACCTGCGCCTCGCAGCGGCGGGCCAGACCGGCGGCCACGACGTTCTTGGCGACCCAGCGCATGGCGTAGGCGGCCGAACGGTCGACCTTCGACGGGTCCTTGCCCGAGAAGGCGCCGCCGCCGTGGCGGGCCATGCCGCCGTAGGTGTCGACGATGATCTTGCGGCCGGTCAGGCCGGCGTCGCCCATGGGGCCGCCGACGACGAAGCGGCCGGTCGGGTTGACCAGGAGGCGGTAGCCCTCGGAGGGGATCTCGAAGGTGTCGAGGACCGGGTCGATGACGTGCTTCTTGATGTCGGCCTCGAGGGTGTCGAGCTCGGTCTCCTCAGCGTGCTGCGTGGAGAGGACGACGGTGTCGACCCGGACCGGACGGTTCTCGGCGTCGTACTCGATGGTGACCTGTGTCTTGCCGTCGGGGCGGAGGTACTCCAGCGTCTTGTCCTTGCGGACCTCGGAGAGCTTCTCGGCCAGGCGCTGCGCGATCACGATCGGCAGCGGCATCAGCACCGCGGTGTCGTCGCAGGCGTAGCCGAACATCAGGCCCTGGTCGCCGGCGCCCTGCTTGTCCATCGCGTCCACGGAGCCGGTGCGGCTCTCGTGGCCGGTGTCGACGCCCTGCGCGATGTCGCCGGACTGGCCGCCGATGGCGACCATGACGCCGCACGACGCGCCGTCGAAACCCTTGAGGGAGGAGTCGTAGCCGATCTCGAGGATGCGCTCACGCACGACCTTCTTGATGTCGACGTAGCCGGTGGTGTCGACCTCACCGGCGACGACGACGAGCCCGGTGGTGAGCAGGGTCTCGACGGCGACGCGGCTGTACTCGTCCTGCGCCAGCATGGCGTCGAGGACCGAGTCGCTGATCTGGTCGGCGATCTTGTCCGGGTGACCCTCGGTCACGGACTCCGACGTGAAGAGACGTCCAGGCACTGTGCTTCTCACTCCCGTAGTTGGTGGTGCAGCAACGATATCGGGCGTCCCACAAGGCGGGACGACGTCTCAATCCTGCAGCCTGCGAGCCACTTCGTCCCAAATGACGTGGGCCAGCGCGCCCTTCGACCCGTGGGGTACGTCGACCGTCGCGCCGTCGGCGGCCAGGATGACCGCCTCGTTGTCGGGGCTGCCGAAGACCGCTCCCCCGCTCACGTCGTTGACCACGAGCAGGTCGCAGCCCTTGCGGGCCAGCTTGGCGCGGGCCAGGTCGGCGACCGACCCGGAGGCGTCGCCGGTCTCGGCGGCGAAGCCCACGATGACGCTCCCGGAACGCGCCCGCTGGGTGGAGATCTCGTGGAGGATGTCGGGGTTCTGGGTCAGCTCGATCGCCGGGGAGCTGCCGTCGGCGGCCTTCTTGATCTTGTGGGTGCTGACGTCGACCGGCCGGAAGTCGGCCGGCGCGGCGGCCATCACGACCGCGTCGGCGGCGGCCGCGGCGGCCACGACCTCCTCGCGCAGCTGGGCCGTCGTCTCGACCCGGACCACCTTGACGCCGGCCGGATCGGGCAGCGAGACGTTGGCGGCGACGAGGGTGACCTCGGCGCCACGGGCGGCCGCGGCACGGGCCAGGGCATAGCCCTGCAGGCCCGAGGAGCGGTTGCCGAGGAAGCGGACGGGGTCGAGGTACTCGCGGGTGCCGCCGGCCGACACCACGACCGAGCGGCCGGACAGGTCGTTCAGACCGGCGGCCACACCGGACGACGACCGGGTGAGCACCTCGAGGCAGTAGTCGAAGATCTCGGCGGGCTCCGGGAGCCGGCCCTTGCCGGTGTCCTTGCCGGTCAGCCGGCCCTCGGCGGGCTCGATCACCAGCGCACCCCGGGCGCGCAGCGTGGCGACGTTGGCCTGCGTCGCGGGGTGCTCCCACATCTCGGTGTGCATCGCGGGCGCGAAGACGACCGGGCAGCGTGCGGTCAGCAGCGTGTTGGTGAGCAGGTCGTCGGCCAGCCCGTGGGCGGCCTTGGCCAGCAGGTCGGCGGTCGCCGGGGCGACGACGACCAGGTCGGCCTCCTGGCCGATCCGGACGTGCGGGACCTCGTGGACGGACGTCCACACGTCGGTGGAGACGGGCTTGCCCGACAGGGCCGCCCAGGTCGGGGCGCCCACGAACTCCAGGGCGGCCGCGGTGGGCACGACGGTCACGTCGTGGCCGGACTCGGTGAACCGGCGCAGCAGCTCGCAGGACTTGTACGCCGCGATGCCGCCGGAGACCCCCAGCACGATTCGCTTCTGGACGGCAGAGTGCCGCTCCCCGACAGGGGGAACGGCACTCGCAGGGTCGGTGGTGCTGGTCAACGCTGGACCGGCTCGGTCACTCGCCGGCGCTGAACGACGACTCGAGGGCGGCCTTGGCGGCAGCCTCCTCGGCGGCGAGCTCGGCGGGGTCGATGTCCTCACACGTCAGCAGGTCCTCGTTGATCTCGCGGAGCGCGATCGAGAGGGGCTTCTCCTGCACGTGGGTGTCGACGAGGGGGCCGACGTACTCGAGCAGGCCCTCGCCCAGCTGGGAGTAGTAGGCGTTGATCTGGCGCGCACGCTTGGCGCTGTAGAGGACCAGCTTGTACTTGCTGTCGGTCTTGGTGAGCAGGTCGTCGATCGAGGGGTTGGTGACACCCTCGGCGGCGATGTTGGGCGAAGACACGCGTGAGCCTCACAAGTTGTCGAATGGGGGGTGCACCGATGGGTGCGCATGGTCGTGCACCATCAAGGTTACCAACTCGTCGGCTGCAGCGTGAACTTCGTGGTTGACGATCGTCACGTCGAACTCCTGCTCGGCCGCCAGCTCCTCGCGCGCGGTGTCGAGCCGGCGCTCCCGCTCCTCCTCGGTCTCGGTGCCGCGGCCGACGAGCCGGCGGACGAGCTCCTCCCACGAGGGCGGGGCCAGGAAGACGAACAGGGCGTCCGGCATGGTCTCGCGGACCTGGCGCGCACCCTGGAGGTCGATCTCGAGCATCGAGGGCCGTCCCGCGGCGAGCGCCTCCTCGACGGGGCCGCGCGGCGTGCCGTAACGGGCGGCCTTGTGCACGACCGCCCACTCCAGCAGCTGGCCGTCGGCGACCATGGCGTCGAACTCCTCGTCGGAGATGAACCAGTAGTGGACGCCGTGGACCTCGCCGGGACGCGGCTTGCGGGTCGTGGCGGAGACCGAGATCCAGACGTCGGGGTGGAGCTCACGCACGGCCGCGGCCACGGTCCCCTTGCCGACGGCGGTGGGTCCGGCCAGGACGAGCAGGCGCGAGCGGGGCTCAGCCACGCCCGGCGAACTCGCGCTCGAGCGCGGCGACCTGCTTGGTCCCGAGCCCGCGGACGCGGCGGCTCTCGGCGATGCCGAGCCGCTCCATCATCTGCCGGGCGCGGACCTTGCCGAGGCCGGGCAGCGACTGGAGCAGGTCGACGACGCGCATCTTGCCGATGACCTCGTTGACCTGGCCCTCGTGGAGCACGTCGAGGATCGAGGCCCCGGAGTTCTTGAGCCGGTTCTTGACCTCGGCCCGCTCCCGACGGGAGGCGGCGGCCTTGTCGAGGGCCGCCTGGCGCTGTTCGGGGGTGAGCGGGGGCAGAGCCACGGGCGCTGGTCCTTAGGTCGAGAGAAGTCGTGCGGGCCGGTGAGGGGTCACACTAGTCAGAACCGCGAGGGTCCAGCAATTGCGGGCCTGAACTGGTCTTTTTGCCGCTCCGGGCTAGAGCGTCAGGGGTGTCTGGCACACGTCGCGGGCCTCCTGGTCCAGGGCCTGGAGCGCCGCGAGGGTCTCCCCGCCGCCGAGCTCGCGTGCCGCCGCGTCGATCGCGGCTTTGTCGTCGGCGCTGAGCCCCGCGGGCGGATGAGCCCGGTCGTACGTCGCGGGGTCGACGCCCGCATCGTCGAGGGCCTTCTTCAGCGCCTGGACGCGGCCGACGACCTGCTGCCACTCGTCGGTGATGTCGCTGGGCGCCTTGGACTGGAGGTCCTCGAAGATGCCCAGTGCCTGGATCAGCGAGTCCTGCGACCCGGTGGAGGAGATCTTGGTGAGCTCCTCCTGGTGGTCCTTGACCGCGCTGCAGTAGCTCTCCTGGGTGTCCTGGCAGCCGGCCAGGACCGGCACGAGGGTGAGGGCGGCGAGGAGCGCGGCCGTCCGCGTGAGGCGCCGCATCAGCCGGCCAGCCCGGCGAGCTCGTCGTTGGTGCGCAGGGCCGCGTCGCGGAGCGCACCGGCATCCGGGCCGTGGCGCAGCAGCTCGCGCGAGGAGCTGGGCAGCACGGCCCCGGCCGAGGCGCCGAAGATCCGCTTCAGGTCGGCGACGGTGCCGCCCTGGGCGCCGTACCCGGGGGCGAGCACGGGTCCGTTGAACGCGAGGTCCTCCCCGGTCTCGCCGATGGTGGCCCCGATGACCGCGCCGAAGGAGCCGAGCGGTGACGCGTCGGCGTTGAGCCGGCGGAGGTGGTCAAGGACGGTGCCGGCGACGGTGGCGCCGGACGCGGCGGTGGCGTGCTGGACCTCGGGGCCCTCCTTGTTGGAGGTCAGGGCCAGCACGAACACCCCGGCACCGTGCTTGCGTGCGGTGTCGATCATCGGGTCGAGCGAGCCGAAGCCGAGGTAGGGGCTGGCCGTGATCGCGTCGGAGGCGAGCGGGGAGGCGGGGTCGAGGTAGGCGTCGGCGTAGGCCTGCGAGGTGGAGCCGATGTCCCCCCGCTTGACGTCGAGGAGGATCAGCGCGCCAGCATCGCGGCAGGCGGCGATCAGCCGCTCCAGCACGGCGATCCCGCGGGAGCCGAACCGCTCGTAGAACGCCGACTGCGGCTTCACGACCGACACGTGCGGCGCAAGCCCCTCGGCGGCGGTCATCGCGAACCGCTCGAGACCGGCCACGTCGTCGTCGAGGCCCCACTCGCGGAGCAGGGCCGCGTGCGGGTCGATGCCCGCGCACAGCGGGCCGCGGGCGGCGACCGCCTCGTGGAGTCGGGTTCCGAACGGTGTCATCCGATGACCTCCCGGTCAGTCGTCAGGGCGCGGGCCAGCCGCGCGGCGGTCGTGGGGTCGTGGAGCAGGGCGGTGCCGACCTGCACGGCGGTGGCTCCGGCAGCGAGGAAGGAGCGGGCGTCGGCCTCGTCGGCGATGCCGCCACAACCGACGATCGCCGCGTCGGGCAGGGCGTCGCGGACCTCGGTGACGCAGCGCAGGGCGAGCGGCCGGATCGCAGGTCCGCTGAGGCCGGCGGGGCGGCCGTCGGGCATCGCTGCGGGCAGGGCGTTGCCGACCACGACGGCGGCGGCGCCGGCCTCCAGGACGGTGCGCGCCGACTCGACCACGCGGATCAGGTCGGGGCGGACCTTGGCGAGGAGCGGGAGCCCGCGCGGCAGCTCCCGGTGCACGGCGGCGACGACGTTTGCCGCGTGGAACGGCTCGCGGACGTCGAGCACCCCCGAGGCGACCGCGTCGGGCGAGGACAGGTTGACCTCGACGGCGGCGACGCCGGGCGCGCGGCCGAGGCGGCGGGCCAGCTCGGCGTACTCGCCCAGGGTGGTGCCCGCGATCGAGACGACGACGCGGGCGCCCTGCTGGACGAGCTGCGGCAGCTCGCTGGCCAGGAACGGCTCGAGGCCGGGGTTCTGGAGCCCGACCGCGTGCACGAGCCCCGACGGCGTCTCCAGGATCCGCGGGACCGGTCCGCCCGCGCGGGGGTTGAGGGTGATCGTGCGGGTGACGAAGGCGCCCAGCTCGGCGAGGTCGACGTACGCCGCGAGCTCGCGGCCGGTGCCTCCGCACCCGGAGGCGACCATCACGGGGTTGGCCAGGGTCAGCCCGCCGAGGTCGATGCTCACGTCGGCTCGCCCGCCTCACCGAGCAGCTCGGCCCAGCGCACCCGGTCGCCGCGGAGCACCGGTCCGTCGGCGCAGGCGCGCACGCGGCGGGCCACGCCGTCCTCGCCGACGACGGGCACCGGGCAGCCCTGGCACAGGCCCGTGGCGCACGTCAGCGGCTGCTCGACGGCAGTCTGGCTCCAGGCGCCGTGCGCCTCGGCGGCCTCGGCGACCGCGTGCAGGGTGCGCAGCGGCCCGGCGGCGTAGACGACCTCGGCCTGCGCCCGGCCGAGCACGTCGTCGACGACGTCGGCCACCTCGCCGCGCAGACCGACCGAGCCGTCGCGGGTGACGACGGTGACCGCACGGGCGGAGCGGCGGGCCTCGAGGGCGGACAGCAGGTGTGCCTCGTCGGCCCCGGCCACGAGCAGGTTGACCGCACACCCGCGCTCACGGAGCCGCTCCGCGAGCGGGAACAGCGGCGCGGCGGCGTACCCCTCCCCCACGAGCAGGCAGCTGACCGGCTCCTTGGGCAGGGCGAACGGTCGACCGAGCGGGCCGGTGACCTCCAGCCGGGCGCCCGGGGCCAGCGACCCCAGCCACTGGCTGCCGGGACCGGTCGGCTCGACGACGAGCTGCAGGGTGGCGCCGTAGCCGCCGACGGGCTTGACCTGGTGGATCCAGAACGCGCGTCGGGCCAGCCGGGTCGTGTCCGACCCGGGGGCGCCGATCGAGACGGCCACGAAGTTGCCGGGACGGAACCGCTCGGGCACGCCGGGCGCCACCACGGTCAGGTGGCGGTAGGCGCCGACCTTCTTGGTCGCGAGCAGCTCACCCGTGACGTGCAGCGGGGTGCGCGTCGCGGTGGTGGGCTCGGCGACCGGGCTCACGGCGTACGGACCCCGCGGAGGATGCGCGTGGGCCACAGGGGGCCCTCGTAGATGAAGGCGGTGTAGCCCTGCAGCAGGGTCGCACCCGCGTCGAGCCGGGCCCGGGCGTCGTCGACGGTGGTGATGCCGCCGACCGAGACGAGGGTGAGGTCCGGGCCGACCTGCTTGCGCAGCAGGGTGAGTACGTCGAGGGCCCGCTCGGTCAGCGGGGCGCCGGACAGGCCGCCGGCACCGATCGCCTCGACCCTGGCCGCATCGGTGCGGAGCCCCTCGCGGGAGATCGTGGTGTTCGTGGCAATGATCCCGTCGAGCCCGATGGCCCCGGCCATGTCGGCGACTGCGACCACGTCGTCGTCGGACAGGTCCGGGGCGATCTTGACCAGCAGCGGCACCCGGGCGGAGGTGACCGCGTCGGCGGTGCGGCGTACGTGCTCGAGGAGGGGCTGGAGGCGCTCCACCGCCTGGAGGTTGCGCAGTCCCGGCGTGTTGGGCGAGCTGACGTTGACGACGAGGTAGTCGGCGTGCGGCGCGAGCAGCCGCGCGCTCTTCTCGTAGTCGGCGAGCACCGCCGGGACGTCGTCCTCGGGCACGACCTTGGTCTTGCCGATGTTGACGCCCAGCACCGGGCCGCCCTGCTCGCGGCTGCGACGTCCGCGGGCGGCCAGGCGGTCGGCCACGACCTCGGCGCCGTCGTTGTTGAAGCCCATTCGGTTGATGACCGCCCGGTCCTCGGGCAGCCGGAACAGCCGCGGCTTGGGGTTGCCGGGCTGGCCCTCCCCCGTGACCGTGCCGATCTCGACGTGGCCGAAGCCGAGCGCGGCCAGCCCGTCGATGCCGACGGCGTTCTTGTCGAAGCCGGCCGCCATGCCCAGGACGTTGGGGAAGGTCAGCCCCATCGCCTCGACCGGGGTGCCGTGGCGCGGCAGCCGGGCCAGGACCGGACCGGCCGCACGGATGGCCCCGAAGCCGGCGTGGTGCGCCCGCTCGGGGTCGGTGCGGGTCAGCAGGTGGTCGAACAGCAGGCGGTAGGCCGTCACGAGCCCCCCACGCCGTCCGCGTTGCGCAGCGCCCAGTCCTGCAGGCTGCGGACGCCGATGTCCCCGCGCTCCAGCGCCTCGATGCCCTGCACGGCCGCGCCGAGACCCTGCACGGTGGTGATGCACGGGATGTTGGCCATGATCGCGGCGGTGCGGATCTCGTAGCCGTCCACGCGCGCCGAGCCACCGCTGGTGGAGCCGTGCGGGGTGTTGATGACGAGGTCGATGTCGCCGGCCAGGATCATCCCGACCGTGGTCGGCTCACCGCCCGGCCCCTCGCCCTCGAAGTGCTTGCGGACGACGGTCGCCTTCACGCCGTTGCGGCGCAGCACCTCGGCGGTGCCCTGGGTCGCGATGATCTCGAAGCCGTGGTCGGAGAGCACCTTGATCGGGAAGATCATGTGCCGCTTGTCGCGGTTGGCCATCGAGACGAAGACCTTGCCGCTGGTGGGCAGCGAGCCGAACGCCGCGGTCTGGGCCTTCGCGAAGGCCGTGCCGAAGTCGGCGTCGAGGCCCATCACCTCCCCGGTCGACTTCATCTCCGGGCCGAGGACCGTGTCGACCTGCTTGCCGTCGGGGGTGCGGAACCGGTTGAACGGCATCACCGCCTCCTTGACCGCGATCGGCTGGTGGGGCGGCAACGAGCCACCGTCACCCGTCGCCGGCAGCACGCCGGCCTGGCGCAGCGAGGCGATCGACTCGCCGAGCATCACCCGGGCCGCGGCCTTGGCCAGCGGCGTCGCCGTCGCCTTGGACACGAACGGCACCGTGCGGCTGGCGCGCGGGTTGGCCTCGAGGACGTAGAGGACGTCCGAGCCGAGGGCGTACTGGATGTTGAGCAGGCCGCGCACGCCCACGCCCCGGGCGATGGCCTCGGTGGCCTCGCGGATCCGGCGGATCTCGGCGTCGCCGAGGGTGATCGGCGGCAGCGCACACGAGGAGTCGCCGGAGTGGATGCCGGCCTCCTCGATGTGCTCCATGACGCCGCCGAGGAAGAGCTCCTCGCCGTCGAAGATCGCGTCGACGTCGATCTCGACCGCGTCGTCGATGAACCGGTCGACCAGCACCGGGTGCTCGGGACTGATCTCGGTGGCTCGCTCGATGTAGCCCTCGAGCGCGACGTCGTCGTAGACGATCTCCATGCCGCGGCCGCCCAGGACGTACGACGGGCGCACCAGCACGGGGTAGGCGATCTCGTCGGCGATCCGCTTGGCGTCGGCGAACGACGTCGCCATGCCGTGCTTGGGCGCGGGCAGCCCGGCCTCGGCGAGCACGCGGCCGAAGGCGCCGCGCTCCTCGGCGAGGTGGATCGCGTCGGGCGAGGTGCCAACGATGCGGACGCCGTTGGCCTCCAGCCCCTTCGCGAGACCCAGCGGGGTCTGGCCGCCGAGCTGGCAGATGACGCCGGCGATCGGCCCGGCCTGCGACTCCGCGTGCACGATCTCGAGGACGTCCTCGAGGGTCAGCGGCTCGAAGTAGAGGCGGTCGGAGGTGTCGTAGTCGGTCGAGACGGTCTCGGGGTTGCAGTTGACCATGATCGTCTCGTAGCCGGCCTCGGACAGCGCCAGGGAGGCGTGGACGCAGGAGTAGTCGAACTCGATGCCCTGCCCGATCCGGTTGGGCCCGGAGCCGAGGATGATCACGGCTTCCTTCTCCCGCGGCGCGACCTCGGTCTCCTCGTCGTAGGAGGAGTAGTGGTACGGCGTGGTCGCGGCGAACTCCGCCGCGCACGTGTCGACGGTCTTGTAGACCGGCCGGATGCCCAGCGCCTGCCGGACGCCGCGGACGACGTCCTCGCGCATGCCACGGATCTGGCCGAGCTGGGCGTCGGAGAAGCCGTGCCGCTTGGCCAGGCGCAGCGTCGCCTCGTCGAGCCGCGTGGCGGAGGCGACCTGCTCGGCGACCTCGTGGATGAGAAAGAGCTGGTCGACGAACCAGGGGTCGATCCTGGTGGCGTCGAAGACCTGCTCGGGGGTGGCACCGACGCGGATCGCGTCCATGACCTCCTTGAGCCGGCCGTCGTGGGGCGTGGCGACGCGGACCAGGAGCTCCTCGAGGCGGGCCGCCCGGTCCAGGTCGTCGGGGAGCGGGGTGAAGTCGAAGACGGCATTCTTGCTCTCCAGCGAGCGCAGCGACTTCTGGAGCGCCTCAGTGAAGTTGCGGCCGATCGACATCGCCTCGCCGACCGACTTCATGTGCGTGGTCAGCGTCGGGTCGGCGCCCGGGAACTTCTCGAACGCGAACCGCGGCACCTTCACCACGACGTAGTCCAGCGACGGCTCGAAGCTGGCCGGGGTCTCGCGGGTGATGTCGTTGGGGATCTCGTCGAGGGTGTAGCCGATGGCGACCTTGGCCGCGATCTTGGCGATCGGGAAGCCGGTGGCCTTGGAGGCCAGGGCGCTGGACCGGGAGACCCGCGGGTTCATCTCGATCACGATCAGCCGGCCGTCGGCCGGGTTGACGGCGTACTGGATGTTGCAGCCGCCGGTGTCGACGCCGACCGAGCGGATGATGCCGATGGCGAGGTCACGCATCGCTTGGTACTCGCGGTCGGTCAGCGTCATCGCCGGCGCGACCGTGATCGAGTCGCCGGTGTGCACGCCCATCGGGTCGAGGTTCTCGATCGAGCAGATGATCACCACGTTGTCGGCGGTGTCGCGCATGACCTCGAGCTCGTACTCCTTCCAGCCGAGGATCGACTCCTCGAGGAGCACCTCGGTGGTGGGGCTGGCGGCGAGGCCCGCGCCGGCGATGCGGCGCAGGTCCTGCTCGTCGTAGGCCATGCCGGAGCCGGTGCCGCCCATGGTGAACGACGGGCGCACCACCATCGGGTAGCCGAGCTCGGCGGCGGCGGCCAGGCAGTCGTCCATCGTGTGGCAGATGACCGACTTGGAGCACTCGCCGCCGAGGTCCTCGACGATCTTCTTGAAGACCTGGCGGTTCTCACCGCGGTCGATCGCCTCGATGGAGGCACCGATCAGCTCGACGTCGTACTTCTCCAGGACGCCGGCCGCGTCGAGGGCCATCGCGGCGTTCAGCGCCGTCTGGCCGCCCAGGGTCGCCAGCAGCGCGTCGGGGCGCTCCTTGGCGATCACCTTCTCGACGTACTCCGGCGTGATCGGCTCGACGTAGGTCGCGTCGGCGAACTCCGGGTCGGTCATGATCGTCGCCGGGTTGGAGTTGACCAGGATCACCCGGATGCCCTCGTCCTTCAGGACGCGGCAGGCCTGGGTCCCGGAGTAGTCGAACTCGCAGGCCTGGCCGATGATGATCGGCCCGGAGCCGATCACCATGACCGACTTGATGTCCTCGCGCTTGGGCATCAGGAAGTCCTCTCCATGAGCTCGACGAACCGGTCGAAGAGGTACGCCGCGTCGTGCGGGCCGGCGGCGGCCTCGGGGTGGTACTGGACCGAGAACGCCCTCAGGTCGCCCTCGGGGGTGCGCAGCTCGAGGCCCTCGACGACGTCGTCGTTGAGGCAGACGTGGCTGACCGTCGCGACGCCGTAGGGCGTCTGCGTCGGGCCGTCGAGCGGCGCGTCCACGGCGAAGCCGTGGTTGTGCGCGGTGACCTCGACCTTGTTGGTCGTGCGGTCCATCACCGGCTGGTTGATGCCGCGGTGGCCGTACTTCAGCTTGTAGGTGCCGAAGCCGAGCGCGCGGCCGAAGAGCTGGTTGCCGAAGCAGATCCCGAAGTAGGGCAGCCCCTGGGCGAGCGCGCCCTGGAGCAGCTCGACCTGGCCGACGGTGGCCGCCGGGTCACCGGGCCCGTTGGAGAAGAACAGCCCGTCGGGCTGGACAGCGAGCACGTCCTCCAGGGTGGACGCGGCCGGCAGGACGTGGACCTCGATCCCGCGCTCGGCCATCCGGTAGGGGGTCATCGACTTGATGCCGAGGTCGAGGGCCGCGACGGTGAAGCGCTTCTCCCCCACCGCCGGGACGACGTACGCCGCGTCCGTGGACACCTCGCCGGCGAGCTCGGCGCCCGCCATCTCGGCCGAGGCCAGCACGCGCTCGAGCAGCGCGGCCGGGTCGGACTCCGTGGTGGAGATCCCGACCCGCATCGCACCGCGCTCGCGCAGGTGGCGGGTCAGCGCCCGGGTGTCGACGCCGGAGATCCCGACGACGCCCTGCTCGCGCAGCTCGTCGTCGAGGGTGCGCCGGGAGCGCCAGTTGGAGGGCACGCGGGCGGGGTCGCGGACGACGTAGCCCGAGACCCAGATCCGGCGCGACTCGGGGTCCTCGTCGTTGATGCCGGTGTTGCCGATGTGCGGCGCCGTCATCACGACCACCTGGCGGTGGTAGGACGGGTCGGTGAGCGTCTCCTGGTAGCCGGTCATGCCGGTGTTGAAGACCGCCTCGCCGAAGGTCTCGCCCTCGGCGCCGTAGGCCTGGCCCCGGAAGGCGCGGCCGTCCTCGAGGACGAGCAGGGCCGACGTCACCCCGGCGCTCACTGGAGCTTCCCGTCGAGCACCGTGGCGGTGCCGCGCAGGAACGTCGCGACGACCCGGCCGGGCAGCTCCATCCCGGCGTACGGCGTGTTGCGCGAGAGCGACGCGGACTCGCTCGCCTCGATGGTGCGGCGGACCGAGGGGTCGTAGAGCACGACGTTGGCCGGCTCCCCCACCTCGATCGGGCGACCGTGGTCGGTCACGCGACCGATCCGGGCCGGGGCGTGCGACATCCGCTCGGCGACGCCGGCCCAGTCGAGCAGGCCCGGGTCGACCATCGTCTGCTGGACGATCGAGAGCGCGGTCTCGAGGCCGAGCATGCCGAAGGCGGCGGCCGCCCACTCGCAGTCCTTGTCCTCGTGGGGGTGCGGGGCGTGGTCGGTGGCGACGATGTCGATCGTGCCGTCGGCCAGGCCGGCGCGCAGCGCCTCCACATCGGCCTGCGAGCGCAGCGGCGGGTTGACCTTGTAGATCGGGTCGTACGTCGCGGCCAGGTCGTCGGTCAGCAGCAGGTGGTGGGGGCACGCCTCGGCGGTGACGTTCCAGCCCTTGCGCTTGGCGTCACGGACGATCTCGACCGACCCGGCGGTGGACACGTGGCAGACGTGCAACCGCGAGTCGACGTGGGCAGCGAGCAGGCAGTCGCGGGCGATGATCGCCTCCTCGGCGACGGCCGGCCAGCCGGCGAGCCCGAGGCGGCCGGAGAGCTCGCCCTCGTTCATCTGGGCGCCCTCGGTCAGGCGCGGCTCCTGGGCGTGCTGGGCGATGACGCCGTCGAACGCCTTGACGTACTCCAGCGCGCGGCGCATCAGCACCGCGTCACTGACGCACTTGCCGTCGTCGGAGAAGACCCGGACGCGGGCGGCCGAGTCGGCCATCGCGCCGAGCTCGGCGAGCTGCTCGCCCTTCAGCCCGACGGTGACGGCACCGATGGGATAGACGTCGCAGTGGCCGGCCTCGCGGCCCAGCCGCCAGACCTGCTCGACGACGCCGGCGGTGTCGGCGACCGGCTCGGTGTTGGCCATCGCGTGGACGGCGGTGAAGCCGCCCATCGCAGCGGCGCGGGTGCCGGTCTCGACCGTCTCGGCGTCCTCACGGCCCGGCTCACGCAGGTGGGTGTGGAGGTCGACGAGGCCGGGCAGCGCGACCAGGCCGGTGGCGTCGATGGTCTCGACGGGCTCGACCGACGAGAGCGACGCCGCGGTGATCGTCCCGATCTCCTTGACCACGCCGTCGGCGAGGAGCAGGTCGGTCGGCTCGCCGCCGAGGACGGCGACGTTCTGGATGAGGTAGCTGGTCACTCGGTCTCTCCGATCGAAGGCTCGGAACCACCGAGCAGCAGGTACAGGACGGCCATCCGGACGGCGACACCGTTGGTCACCTGCTCGACGATGACCGAGCGGTCGGAATCGGCCACGTCGGCGGTGATCTCCATGCCGCGGACCATCGGGCCGGGGTGCATCACGATCGTGTGGTCCTGGAGCATCGCCATCCGCCTGCCGTCGAGGCCGTAGCGGCGGGAGTACTCCCGGGCCGTGGGGAAGAAGCCACCGTGCATCCGCTCGCGCTGGACGCGCAGCATCATCACGGCGTCGGCCTTGGGCAGCACGCTGTCGAGGTCGTACGACGTCTCGACCGGCCAGCCCTCGATCCCCACCGGGAAGAGGGTCGGCGGGGCCACCAGGGTGACCTCCGCGCCCAGCGTGCGGAGCAGCAGCGCGTTGGAGCGGGCGACCCGGCTGTGCAGGACGTCGCCGACGATCGCGACCTTGCGGCCCTCGAGGCCGCCGGGCTTCGACTCGCCGATGTGGCGCCACATGGTGAAGGCGTCGAGCAGGGCCTGCGTGGGGTGCTCGTGGGTGCCGTCGCCGGCGTTGACCACGCTGGAGCGCACCCAGCCCGAGTGGGCCAGCCGGTGCGGGGCACCGCTGGCGCCGTGCCGGACCACGACCGCGTCGGCGCCCATGGCCTCGAGCGTGAGCGCCGTGTCCTTGAGGCTCTCTCCCTTGGACAGGCTGGAGCCCTTGGCCGAGAAGTTGATGACGTCGGCCGAGAGCCGCTTGGCCGCGGCCTCGAAGGAGATGCGCGTGCGGGTGGAGTCCTCGAAGAAGAGGTTGACCACCGTGCGGCCGCGCAGGGCCGGCAGCTTCTTGATCGGCCGGTCGGCCAGCGAGCGGAGCTCCTCGGCGGTGCGCAGCACCAGCTCGGCGTCGTCGCGGGTCAGGTCGGCCGCACTGAGCAGGTGTCGCTTCACGCGTCGGCTCCGTCCGTCGTCACGCTGCCGTGGATGGTCACCGCGTCGACGTCGTCGATGCCCTCGAGCCGGACCTTGACCCGCTCGACCAGCGAGGTCGGGAGGTTCTTGCCGACGAAGTCGGCGCGGATCGGCAGCTCGCGGTGCCCGCGGTCGACCAGCACGGCCAGCCGGACCGCCTTGGGCCGTCCGAGGTCGTTGAGCGCGTCGAGCGCGGCGCGGATGGTGCGGCCGGAGAACAGCACGTCGTCGACGAGGACGACGGTCTTGCCGTCGATGCCGCCGGCGGGGATCTGCGTCGGCAGCAGCGCGCGGGCCGGCTTCATGCGGAGGTCGTCGCGGTACATCGTCACGTCGAGCGAGCCGACGGGCACGTCGTACCCCTCGACGGAGGCGATCCGCTCGGCGATCCGCTGGGCCAGCGGGACGCCCCGGCTCGGGATGCCGAGGAGGACGAGGTCGCCGGCGCCCTTGTTGCGCTCGAGGATCTCGTGGGAGATGCGGGTGAGGGCCCGGGTGATGTCACGGGCGTCGAGGACGGTGCGGCCATCGGTCGCGGCGTCGGGTGAAGCCTCGGGTGTTGCCTGGGGCGCAGTCACAGAACTGCAGACCTCCTTCTCCGCCTCACGGGACGGCTCGTTAAAGGATGTCGAACGGCCCCGACCCTACCAGTCGGCGACGTCGACGAGGACCTTGCCGACCACGCCGGACTGGACGGCGTCGTGGGCGGCGGCCAGCTGGTCCAGCGGGTAGTGGTGGAGCGGTACACCGGCGTCCGCGCCCACACGGAGGGCACCGGCTGCGACCGCGGCGGAGACATCCTCGACCGCGGCCCGTCGCAGCGACTCGTCGAGTGTGTAGAGGATCACGAACTGGTAGCGCAGGTTCTTGGAGAAGGTCGACCGCAACGGCACGGTGAGCTCGTCGCCGCCGTTGTTGGCGTAGATCGCGATCGTCGCGTGGACGCGGGTGACGGCCAGGTCGATCTCGTTGTTCTGCGCGGGGGCGACCTCCACGACGAGGTCGATGCCGCCCGGGGCGGCCGCCAGGATCTGCTCCTCGGGGTGTCCCTCCCGGTAGTTGACGACGTGGTGCGCGCCGGCGGCGGTGGCGAGCGCGGCCTTCTCGGGGCTGCTGACCGTGGTGACGACGGTCGCCCCGGCCCAGCGGGCGAGCTGGATCGCGGCATTGCCGACGGCGCCGGCGCCGCCCTGGACCAGGACCGTGCGACCGGTGAGCGCGCCGGGGCCGAGCCGGGTGGGTCCGCCCTCACCCGAGGTCAGGGCGCGATGGGCGGTGACCGCGGGGACGCCGAGGCTGGCACCGAGGTCGAAGTCGGCACCGTCGGGCAGCGGCACGACCCGGTCGGCCGGCTGGACGGTGAACTCGGCAGCCGCCCCGTGGGCGCGGCCGTGCTGGGCCAGCACCAGCCACACCCGCTGCCCGACCGCCAGACCGGTGACGCCCTCCCCCACGGCGTCGACGACCCCGGCGCCGTCCTGGCCGGGGGTGACCTCGTCGTAGGCCAGCTGGGGCGCCGTGCGGAACTTCCAGTCGGTCGGATTGACGCCGGCCCGGGCCACTCTGACCCGGACCTCACCCGGCCCGGGCTCGGGCAGGTCGCGCTCGACCACGCGCAGGACGGACGACGGACCGGTCTCGGTGTGGACGACAGCACGCATGGCCCCGACGCTAGCTCAGGACAGGAGCCCCGCTTCGAGGTTGGTGCGCAGCCAGTCGACGTACTTGCCCTGCGACCACCCCCACCCCTCGACCAGGAGGTGGTGGACCTCGGGGCTGGTGAGGGTCCACACCAGGGCCGACGCCTCGTCCACCCCCTGGCGCAGCGGACCGCGGTCATGCATCCACCGGGTGATCGCCGTCGTCGCCTCGCGCCGCCGGCGCAGGTGGAGGTCCTCCCGCACGGCCGCCAGCTCGGGGTCGACGGCGGCGGCGGCGCGGAGCATGTCGTCCAGCGGTCGCACCCGGGCCAGGTCGGCTCCCACACGCTCGGCCAGGAGCGCGACCTGGCGCCGCTGGTCCTCCTCGTCGCGCACGACGGCCGCGCCACCGCTCGCCGCCAGGGTCTCCAGACCGGGATCGGGCTCGCGCGACATCACGGCGCCCAGCAGGCCGCGCTTGGAGCCGAAGAGGTGGAAGACCAGGTCCTCGCTCACCCCGGCATCGCCCGCGATCACCCGCACCGACGCCCGGCCGAAGCCCAGCTCGAGGAAGCGCGTCGTGGCCGCGTCGAGGATGCGGTCGCGGCTCTGTCGGGCCCGCTCGGCGCGCACGGCGGAGCGATAGGGGCGTCGGGGTTTGACAGGCTCGGACATCGGGACCACTCTAGGAGGAGATTCATTCAAGTTCTACCCGAATCAATTTGAGGAGCCTCCCATGAGGAGCGCCTACAGCCTCGCCTACCGTCTCGGCATCACCCCCTGGCAGCGCGCCGGCGCAGTCGAGCGGCTCGGGCTCACCGCGATCCTCGACCGCGAGCAGGCCGAGCGCGACGGACGGCTGGGCCGGGCCCTCGACATCGGGTGCGGATCGGGGCTGCACACCATGGAGCTCTCGCGGCGCGGCTGGGACGCCGTGGGCATCGACGAGGCCCGACCGGCCGTCGACCGCGCCATGCGCCGCGAGGGACCCGAGACCCGCTTCGTCATCGGCGACGTCGCGTACCTCCCGGGGACGGGCATCGGGCAGGACTTCGACCTCTACCTCGACATCGGCTGCTTCGAGGGCCTCACCGGCGCACGTCGCCGGGCCCTGGGCCGCGGCGTGACCCAGCTGGCCAACCCCGGCGCGGCCATCCTGATCTGCACCAGGCCGCGCGGCGCCGGTCTCCTGCGCCGGCGGGGTGCGGACCTCGCCGCCCTCGAGGACGCCTTCCCCGGCTGGCAGATCCGCCAGATCGACCCCCAGGAGGCCAGTGCACACGCTGCCCGGCCGCCGGGGGCTCCCCAGTGGTTCCGACTGGAGCGGCCGGCGCAAGCCGCCGCCTGACGGACCACGAGGGTCGGTCGGGGGACGCATCACCGGCCGGCCCGGGTCCGCCCTCTCAGAGCGCGGAGGCCATCCCCGCGCATGCCTTGAGCCACTGCATCCGGGTGTGGTGGGAGAGCTGGGCGTAGGGCACGACCGATCCGGCCACGAGCGCCGGGTCGTAGGGCACCCGGTAGACGGCACGGGTGCGCTGCTCGTAGACCTCGACCAGGTCGTTGGCGAGCTTGGCGTCCACCTGCGCCGACGGGTCGGAGAGGACCGTGACCGTCTTGTGCTTGAGGTTGGCGTAACCGGCGTCCTGGAGGGCGTCGAGCATCCACAGCCCGCTGTAGCCGGTGTCCTCGCGGACGGTGCTGGTCACCACGAGCAGGTCGGCGGAGTCCGCCGCGGCCAGCCAGTTCTCGGCCCGCATGTTGTTGCCGGTGTCGATGAGGATCACGCGGTAGAAGCGCTCGAGCAGCTTGTGGACGGCCTCGAAGTCGTCGGCCTTGATCGTGCCGGTCACGTCGGGTCGCTCGTCGGAGGCGAGGACGTCGAAGTGGGCGTCGCCCTGGCTGCGCACGAACGCGCCGAGGTCGCCGATCCGCGACTGGTAGACGTCGCTGAAGCGTGAGAGGTCCTCGAGCAGCTCGCGCGTGGTGTTGCGGTGGGTGCTGCGAGTGCCCCGGATGCCGAGCGTGCCGCGGGTCTCGTTGTTGTCCCACGCGACCACGCCGCCACCGCGGACGGTGCCGAACGTGTAGCCCGCGGCGAGGACACCGGTGGTCTTGGCGGCCCCACCCTTGGGGTTGATGAAGGCGATCGTGCGGGGGCCGTCGAAGTCCTTCTGGATGGTCTGCCGGTCCAGCTCGTAGGCCACCTCGGCCGGGCCCATCTTCGGGCTGATCAGACCGCCGCTCCAGCGCCGCACTCCCCCGCGCCAGCCCCACGTCGCCGGGCCGAGCTCCTTGTCGCCGTCACGGCGGTCGAGGAAGTCGGTGGCGGTCATGAACCGCCGCACCTCGCCCTCGGGCTCCGCCTCCGTGGGCAGCACGTCGGTGGCGACCGGCGCGCTGGCCCGGACCGGCTCGACGGGTGGCTGGGTGAAGACCGGCTGGGCCGCAGGCTGGACCGGCGCCTGGGCCGGAGGGAGGTTGACCGGGGGGCCGCTCGGCGGCCGCGGGGCGTGGCTGCCCGTGGGGCCCCCGAGCGGGTCGGTCAGGGGGTCGCCGTACACCGTGCGCTGGGGCGGGCCGGCCGGAGGCGGCGTCAGCCCACCGGGCCGGGTGTCGTGGCGACGCGCGGCGTAGGCGCCGAGCTCCTCGGTCGTGTACAGCCGGTCGCTGGTGTCGGACATCTCGTGCTCGGCGCGCTGTCCGGCGGCGCCGTGGGACGGGTCCTGCGTCATGGGGTCTCCTCCGTTGGTGGTCGTCGCCGAGGGGGCGTCACCGGCCGGCCGAACTACGCGTTGGGGCACCCATCGACAGGATCAGGCGCGCACAGAGGACGCGAAGGCCCCTCACCGAGAACATGAGCGGACTGTGCCCCGGTCGGAGAGCGGCCAAACCCCGCGCCAGACCGCCGGTCAGCGGACGATCACGGGGCCGGTCACACGCCCAGGTCCGCCAGTGCCGCCTCGATCGCGCGGTGGAACGTCGGGTAGGCGAAGTGCATCCCGCGGAGGGTGGCGACCGGGATCTCGGCGTGCACGGCGGCCGCGACGAGACCGAGGACCTCGCCGCCGAACGGGCCGACCGTGGTGCCGCCGACGAGGATGCCGCGATCGCTGTCGGCCACGAGCTTCACGATCCCCTCGTTGCCGGCCTGGTGGATCCAGCCGCGGCTCGACTCGGGCATCTCGGCGTGCCCGGTGACGACGGCGATCCCGGCGTCGCGGGCCTGCCGCTCGGTGAGCCCGACCGACCCCACCTCGGGGTCGGTGAACGTCACCCGGCTGACCGCACGGTAGTCGGCGAGCGGCCCGTCCTGGTCGAGGAGGTCGCGGACGGCGACCGCTGCCTGGTACATCGACACGTGGGTGAAGGCGCCCCTGCCGGTGATGTCGCCGACGGCCCAGAGCCGCTCCCCCGCCCGCATCCGCTCGTCGGTGTCGACCACGCGGCCGGCCGGGTCCAGGCCGACGGTCTCGAGACCCACGTCGGCGAGGTTGGTACGACGACCGGCCGCGACCAGCAGCTGCTCGGACACGACGATCTCGCCGTCGACGAGCACGCGGAAGGTCCCGTCGTGGTCGACCCGGTCGATGGTGACACCGGTGCGGACGTCCACCCCGTCCTCGACGAGGACCCGGTGGATCACCGCGCTGGCCTCGGGCTCCTCGGGCCCGAGGATGCGCTCGGCGACCTCGAGCAGGGTGACCCGGACCCCGAAGCGGGCGAAGACCTGGGTCAGCTCGGCGCCGATCGGCCCGCCGCCGATCACGACCAGCGACGCGGGCAGCTCGGCCAGCCGGACCACCTCCCGGTTGGTCCAGTGGGGGGTCGCGGCCAGGCCGTCGATCGGGAGGGTGGCCGGCTCGGTGCCGGCGTTGAGGACCACCCCGCGGGCAGCGACGTACGTGGTCGTGCCGACGCGGACCCGGCCCGGCCCGTCGAGCCGCCCGTGGCCGCGCACGATCCGGACGCCCGCCTCGGCGAGCCGGGTGGCGTGGGACTCGTCGTCCCAGTGGTTGGTGGCCTGCTTGTCGATCCGGGTGGCGACCCTGCTCCAGTCGGGGCGCACCTCGACGTCGCCGGCGAGGTCCTGGGCACGCCGCGCCTCGGCGAGCGCGTCGGCGGCCCGGATCATCATCTTGGACGGAATGCAGCCGTAGAACGGGCACTCGCCCCCGACCAGGCCGCGTTCGACCCCGACCACGGACAACCCGGCCTCGGCGAGCTTCTGGGCGGCGTGCTCGCCTCCGGGCCCCAGGCCCACCACGACGACGTCGACGTGCTCGGTCTGCTCAGCCCCGTGATCGCTCATGCCGCCAGCCTCGCAGGCGGCTGGTGACTAGCGCGAGAGGTGCCGGGCGCGCGCGAAGCAGAACAGGCCGTAGCAGGCGATGCCCGCGGCGATCACCATGAGCAGCACCGGCCCGTAGGGCTGCTGCAGCACCTTGTGCAGGGCATCGTCGAGACCGCCCGCCTTCTTCGGCTTGTGGCTGGTCGCCGCGTAGACGAACAGGCCGCCGATGACGATGAAGGCCGCACCCTTGGCCATGTAGCCGACCTTGCCGAACCAGATGTAGGCCTTGCCCGCGTCGCCGCCCTGCCCCTCGGCGCTGAGGTGCTCGCGGAACTTCTCGGTCCAGGCACGGCGGATGTTGTTGAGACCGTAGGCGACGATCGCGACGCCGACCAGGCCGATGATCCAGGTGCCGCCCGGCCAGTCCATGATCTTGGAGGTCGTCGACTGCCCGCCCTTGCCGGAGGACCCGCTGCCGGTGGCGACCTTGAAGGCCGAGACCCCCACGGCGCCGTAGATCGCGGCCTTGCCGGCCGAGACGGCCCGCTTGCGCATGCGCTTGCCGCCCTCCTCGTCCCGGTGGCCCAGGGCCGCCTCGAGGAGGCGCCAGATGACGAGCAGGACCATGCCGACCGCGACGAGCCAGACCAGCACGCCCCCGAAGGGCTGCTGGGCGAGCTTGTGGAGCGCGCCCTGGCTCGAGGCCTTGCCGGAGGAGTTGCCCAGCGCCAGCTCTGCGGCGATCCACGCGATCATCAGGTTGACGATGCCGTAGGCCACCATGCCGATGCGGACCGCGTGGTCCAGCCAGTCGCTGTTCTCCGCCTGGCGGCCAGCGCGCTCCGCCTGGTCTGCAATCCCACCCATATCTCCCATGACCTCTTCGTCCCCCTCACAGGGGGACTTGAAACCGTGAGGAAGGACGCAGGCAGGGCTAGAGCGTCGCCTTGTCGCGCGCGATCTTGCCGAGGACGCCGTTGACGAACGCCGGCGACTCGTCGGTGGACAGCTCCGACACGAGGGCCATCGCCTCGGTCACCGCGACGGCGTCGGGCACGTCGTCGGCGTACAGGACCTCGAAGACGCCCAGGCGCAGCACGTTGCGGTCGACCGCGGGCATGCGGGTGAGCGTCCAGCCCTGGGAGTACGTCGACAGCAGCTCGTCGATCCGCTCCTGGTGCTGGACCACGCCGCGCACGAGCGTCGCGGTGTAGGCGTTGGTCGGGCCCTCACCGTCGGCGATGGCACGCTCGAGCGCCTCGACCGGGCTCTCGTCGCGGAGCTCGGAGGCGAAGAGGACGTCCAGTGCGCGCTTGCGAGCCTTGGTGCGGGCAGACATCAGGACTTGACGCGACCCATGTAGGAGGAGTCGCGGGTGTCGACCTTGACCTTCTCGCCCTGGTTGATGAACAGCGGGACCTGGATCTCGTGGCCGGTCTCGAGGGTGGCCGGCTTGGTGCGGCCCGTGGCGCTGTCGCCGGCCAGGCCGGGCTCGGTGAAGGTGATGACCAGCTCGACCGAGGCGGGCATCTCGATGAACAGGACGCGGCCCTCGTTGGTGGCGACCACGACTTCCTGGTTCTCCAGGAGGAAGTTGGCGGCGCCGCCCACGATCTCGGGGCTGATCTCGAGCTGCTCGTAGCTCTGGACGTCCATGAAGACGTAGGACGTGCCGTCGTTGTAGAGGTACTGCATCGAGCGGCGGTCGACCGTCGCGGTCTCGACCTTGGTGCCGGCGTTGAAGGTCTTGTCGACGGTCTTGTTCGACTCGACGTTCTTCAGCTTGGTCCGCACGAACGCGGGGCCCTTGCCCGGCTTGACGTGCTGGAACTCCACGACGGCCCAGAGCTGACCGTCGATGTTGAGAACCATGCCGTTCTTGAGGTCGTTGGTCGATGCCATGCGCGCGTCTCAGCCTTACTGATCGAGAGAGTGGGGGTGCTGCCCACAGCGTGCGGGCAACAGCCGCCGAGTCTATCGGCACCGCGCGGCATTGGCCGAATGCACTAGCGGAAGTCCCACACCACCTGGACCGTGACTGACAGGTCGTCGTGACCGGTGCGGATCGGCAGGGCCCTGACCGCGTCCATGGTCGCGGCCCGCGCGTAGACCAGCGGCCGCGGAGGCTCGGGGTTGGAGGCGCGCACCTCGTGCAGCGTCACGACCGAGCCGAGCTCCTCGCCGGCCGCCTCGGCGTAGTCCTGCGCCTTGGCGGTCGCCTCGGCCACAGCGGCCTTGCGCGCCTTCGCCATCGCAGCCTCGGGATCGCCGACCAGCAGCCGGATGTTCTCGACCCGTACGTCGTTGCCGCCGGTCGCCACGGCCGCGCTCACCGCGGCGCCACCGAGCCTGAGCTCCTTGACGAGCACCGACGCACGCTGGCCGACGTGGTAGCCGCGGATCGTCGGCGGCGAGTACGGGTGGTAGTCGTAGACCGGCTCCATGGAGAGCCCCGTGGTCTGCACGTCGCCCCGCTTCACGCCGTACTTCGCCAGCGACGCCAGCACCCGCTCCATCACGGCGCTGGAGTCGGTCAGCGCGGTGTCGAGGTCGAGCCGGGTGACCCCCACCGACAGCCCGAACGAGAGCTGGTCCGGGATCGCCGTCGCCTTGCCGGTCCCGGTCATCGTCAGGGTCCGGTGCTGGGTCGACGCCTGCGCGGCGGGTGCGGCCTGGGCGGGGCTGCTGCCGCCGTTGCCGCCCAGGAGGTACGCCGTCACCAGCGCCATCAGCACCAGCCCCGACACCAGCAACCCCTTCACGCTGACACTCACCCTGCTGTTCATCGCCCTGCTCCTCGCCTCGACTCGGTCCGCGGGTGGGACGGGTGGCTTCGCGACGTGGTTCCTTGGCGTCCGCATTGCGCCCGCTTCGCGGGCGGATTCCGCTGCGCGGGGCAGCCTCCCCGGGGGGTCCTCCACCCGGCTGGGCCGGTGGGGCGCTCCCGTGGACCCCACGCACGTCGCAGGGTCGGACGCGTCGCCGCCCCCTGACGCCCGCGGTGGGTTACGGCCCGCTGGGGCGGCGCCACGCACGACTTTTACGCGCCGTGCGTGGGGTCCCCGTCCGCGCCCCACCGTCCCGGCTGCTTCCCGGCCACCGGGCGGGCGGGGATCAAGGGGTCGGTCGACCACCCGGTCTGCGCTGCCGCAAGACAGGGGACATGCCGCGTCAGCCCAGGACGGGTCAGCTGGCGACCCTTCACCCCGCCCGCCCGAGAGCCCGGGGACGGCCCGGGGACGGCGGGACGCGCACGCGGGGCCGAGGCGCGTCGCATAAAAGTCGCGCGCGGCGCCGCCCTAGCGGGCCCTCACCACCGCGGACGTCGGGGGCGGCGACGCGTCCGACCAAGCGACGTGCCTCGCGTCCCGCGGGAGCGGGACGCCGGCCCCACCCCGGAGCCCGACGTCCCGGGAAGGCAGCCCCGCGCAGCGGCAACCGCCCGCGAAGCGGGCGAAGGCAAAAACGTGTAACGCAGCCCACAGCTCCCGACATGTACGCAGTGAAGGCGACCGACCGGACGCCGGGACTGGAGATACACGATGCACTTCACCAAGGCCACCAAGGTGCTCGGAGCCACGGCCGCCCTGGCCGTGATCGGCGCGAGCGGCGCGTACGCCGCCAGCAACGGGCACGATGCACCCGTCACCGAGCACTCCCACCCCGCTCACCCGGCCCACCCGGTGCACCCCACGCACCCCGCGCACCCGACCAAGGGCGCGCACCCCACGCACCCGGCCCACCCGGCTCACCCGGTGCACCCCTCGACGCCGGCCACCACCGAGGACCCGACCGACCCGCCGGAGACCGACGACCCCGCTGACGACCAGGACGAGACCGAGGCTCCCGACCCGGCCGAGCCCACCGAGACCGACTCCCCGGACGACCAGGGCGATGACGACCAGGGCGAGAACGCAGACGACCAGGGTGACGACGACCAGGGTGACCAGGGCGACGGCGACCACGCCGACCACCAGGGCTCGGGCGACCACCACACCGACCACGGTGACGACCAGGGCGACGACGACCAGGGCGACCAGGGCGACGACAACCAGGACTGATCTGGTTCACCACTGGACGCTCCGACGGGTGTCGACCCCCTGCGATACCGTCGGAGCGTCCCGGACCGAAGGAACAGCACCATGAAGCAAGCCACCCCGCGACCGCTCGCTCTCGAGCCGCCGTCGGTCACGGTGGACGACGTCTTCATCGCCCGCCTCGCGGCGTTGGCGGTCGCGTCCCGGGCAGCCGTCGTGCCGGTCCGGCCGGCGACGCTCAAGATCGCCGCGGCGGCTGCAAGCGTGGCCGTCATCGCGGCGGGTGGCGCCTACGCTGCCGACCGGATCAACGGGCCGGCGCCGCACCACCACGTGCCGCCGGCGAGCAACCCCAGCGACGACAGCTCCCCGACCGATGACGGCACGAAGGACCGCTCCGAGGCACCCGGTCGCACGACCGACCCGTCTCCCGACGACGCGCAGGACGAGCACACCGGCGGCGACCAGGGTCCGGCCGGCGCGCCGGCTGCTCCCCCGTCCACGCCCGAGGCTCCGCCGGCATCGAGTGGCCCCGACGACCACGGCGGCGACGGTGCCGACGACCAGGGCCAGGACGACCAGGGCCAGGACGACCAGGGCCAGGACGACCAGGGCGGCGACCAGGGCCAGGACGACAACCAAGGGGACGACCAGGGCGGCGACCAGAGCGGCGACCAGGGCGGGCCGCCCGATCAGCAACAGCCCAGCAGCGGCCCGACCCATGCCACGGACGGCGGGGACGGCGGGAGCGACCACGGCGGGGAAGACCACGGCGGGGGCGACCAGGATGACACCGGGCACGGAAGCGGCGAGGACTGAGGACGTGGGTGTCCACCGAGCCTGATCTGGTCGAGCGTGCGCGGCGGGGGGATCCCGCCGCGTGGCGCGAGCTGTACGAGTCCCTGAGCGGTCGGCTGCTGCTCTGGCTGCGCGCCCGGCCCAGCGGCGACTCCGCCGCCGACCCCGAGGACCTGGTCATGGAGACCTGGCTGGTCGCGGCCGACCGGATCGCGGACTTCGACGGCGACGCGGACGCCTTCGCCGGCTGGCTCTTCGGCATCGCCCGCAACCAGGCGGCCAACGCCCGGCGTCGCAGCCAGCGTCGCGCGACCGACCCGGTCGACGTGACCGAGCACGACATCTGGGGCGCCCAGGAGGACACCGACGTCGCCGGTGAGGACTGGGTCCGCCGCACCCTCGCGACCCTGCCCACGCGTCAGGGCGAGGTGCTCTCGCTCATGGAGGTCGTCGGTCTCGACGTCGCCGGCACCGCCGAGGCCCTCGGCATGAGCGCGACCGCGGTGCGGGTCAACCGGCACCGGGGCCTGGCCCGGCTCCGCAAGCAGGGAGCGATGGACCGCACCGGCACTCAGTCGGTGACGAGCAGCCCCAGCGCGATCCGGTAGCCGTCGATGCCGCGACCGGCGACCACCTCGACGGCGTGCGGGGTGACCACCGAGGTGTGCCGGAACTCCTCCGGCCGCTGCGTCGGGTCGGAGATGTGCACCTCGACCAGGGGCGCGGTGAGCTGCGCGCACGCGTCGTAGAGCGCATAGGAGTAGTGCGTCCAGGCGGCGGCGTTGAGGACGACCGGCGTGACGTCGTCGGCCGCGGTGTTCAGCCAGTCGAGCAGCTCGCCCTCGTGGTTGGTCTGGCGGACCTCCACGTCGAGTCCGAGCTCGCGTCCCCACTCGACGCACTGGTGGGCGAGCTCGGCGTACGTCGTGTGGCCGTAGATCTCCGGCTGGCGCCGTCCGAGCCGCCCGAGGTTGGGGCCGTTGAGGACGAGCACCTTCATCGGGGCCCTCATCGCGACACCGCCCGTCCGGTCGCGAGCACCTCGTAGGCACTGCGCAGGTCGACCTCGGACGGCCCCGAGAGCACGGTGGGGACGGCCAGGTCGGAGAGCACGACGAACCGCAGCTGGGAGCCGCGGGCCTTCTTGTCGACCTTCATCGCGGCGTGCAGCTCCTCGAAGGACGCACCGGAGTAGGTCGTGGGCAGCCCGACGTGGGCGAAGGTCGAGTGGTGGCGGGCCACGACCTCGGGCGCGAGAGTGCCGGCGCGGGCGGCGAGCTCGGCGACGTAGACGCACCCCATCGCGACGGCCTCGCCGTGGCGGACGGTGTAGTCCTCGGCGCGCTCGATCGCGTGGGCCATCGTGTGGCCGTAGTTGAGCACCTCGCGGCCGGGGTGGCCCCCGGAGCCGCCGGTCTCCTTGAGGTCGGAGACCACGACGTCGATCTTGACCCGGATGGCACGCTCGACGAGCTCGCGCAGCACCGCGGAGTCGGCGGTGAGGCTGGCCGGGTCGGCCGCCTCGACGAGGTCGAGGATCCGCGGGTCGGCGATGAAGCCGCACTTGACGACCTCACCGAGGCCGGCAACGAGCTCGGCACGGGGCAGCGAACGGAGGTGGGCGAGGTCGCAGAGGACACCGGCGGGCTCGTGGAAGGAGCCGACGAGGTTCTTGCCGCTGCGGGTGTTGATGCCGGTCTTGCCGCCGACCGCGGCGTCGACCATGCCGAGCAGCGTGGTCGGCACGTGCACGACCCGGACACCACGCAGCCAGGTGGCGGCCACGAAGCCACCCACGTCGGTGGTGGCGCCACCGCCGAACGTGACGATCGCGTCGGAGCGGGTGAAGCCGGCCTCGCCGAGCGCCTCCCAGCAGGACGCCACGACGGTCGCGGCCTTCGCACGCTCGCCGTCGGGGATCGGCAGCACCGTGACGTCGTACGCCGTGGCGAGCGACTCGAGCACGGGGCGCACGAGCTCGCCGAGGTCGTCGGAGAAGATCACCGCGACGCGCTGCACCCCACCGCCGAGCACCTGCGGCAACCGCTCGGAGAGGTCGGTGCCGACGACGACGTCGTACGGCGCGGCGCCGGTCACCGGCAGGACGGTGTCAGACACGTTCACTCACGCTCGCTCACCCAGGGCCTTCCCGATCTCCCCCGCGACGTCGCCGGGGGTGCGTCCATCAGTGTCCACGACGAGGGTGGCCACGGACTCGTAGATGGCCGAGCGCTCGTCGAGCAGGGTCTTGATCCGGCTCCGGACGTTGCCCAGCAGGAGCGGGCGCGACGAGCCCAGGCCCACCCGCTTGACCGCGTCGGAGAGGCCGACGCGCAGGAACACGACGTGGTGGTCGGCCAGCAGCGCCCGCGTCGACTCGTCGAGCACGGCACCACCACCGAGGGCGAGCACGCCCTCGTGGTCGGCCAGCGCGGCGGCGACCGCCTGCCGCTCGAGCTCGCGGAAGTGCGCCTCCCCGGAGTCCACGAAGATGTCGGCGACCGAGCGCCCCTCGAGGGACTCCACGTCGTGGTCGGTGTCCCGCACCGGGACGCCCCACTCGTCGGCGAGCAGGCGGGCCACGGTGGTCTTGCCGGCACCCATGGGGCCGACCAGGACCACCGGCCAGCGGCGGGTCACGCGAACCTCAGCGAGTCCAGGTAGCCCCGGACGTTGCGCCGGGTCTCCCCCACGGAGTCGCCACCGAACTTCTCGAGCACCGCCTCGGCCAGCACCAGCGCGACCATCGCCTCGGCCACGATGCCGGCGGCGGGGACGGCGCACACGTCGGAGCGCTGGTGGTGGGCCACCGCCTCCTCACCCGTGCTGACATCGACGGTGCGCAGCGCACGGGGGACGGTGGCGATCGGCTTCATCGCGGCGCGCACACGGAGCACCTCGCCGGTGCTCATGCCGCCCTCGGTGCCGCCGGAGCGACCGCTGACCCGGCGGATGCCGTCGTCGGTGGGGACGATCTCGTCGTGGGCGAGCGATCCCGGCGTGCCGGCGAGCTCGAAGCCGTCGCCGACCTCGACGCCCTTGATGGCCTGGATGCCCATGAGCGCGCCGGCGAGGCGCGCGTCGAGGCGACGGTCCCAGTGGACGTGGGAGCCCAGGCCCGGCGGCAGGCCGTGCACCACGACCTCCACGACGCCGCCGAGGGTGTCGCCGTCCTTGTGGGCCTGGTCGATCGCGGCCACCATCCGGCCGCTCGTCTCGGCGTCGAGGCACCGCACGGGGTCCTCGTCGAGCCGGGCGACGTCGTCGGGGGCCGGCCACACGCCGGCGGGGGCACGGACGGCGCCGAGCTGGATGACGTGGGAGACGATCCGGGCCCCGGTCGCCTGCTCCAGGAAGTTGGAGGCAACCCGGCCCAGGGCCACCCGCGCGGCGGTCTCGCGGGCGGAGGCCCGCTCGAGGATCGGGCGGGCCTCGTCGAAGTCGTACTTCTGCATGCCGACGAGGTCGGCGTGGCCCGGGCGCGGCCGGGTGAGCGCGGCGTTGCGGGCCAGCGCGTCGAGCTCGGCACGGTCGACCGGGTCGGCCGACATGACCTTCTCCCACTTGGGCCACTCGGTGTTGCCGACCTGGATGGCGACCGGGCCGCCCATCGTCTCGCCGTGGCGGACCCCGCCGGTGATGGTGACCTCGTCCTGCTCGAACTTCATCCGCGCGCCGCGGCCGTAGCCGAGGCGCCGGCGGGCCAGCGAGTCCGCGATGTCACTCGAGGTGACCTGCACATGGGCGGGCAGCCCCTCGAGGATGGCGACCAGGGAGGGGCCGTGGGACTCGCCTGCAGTGAGCCAACGAAGCATGCCGGCAGTCTTTCACGACCGAACCGCTCCGAATTCAGGCTCCCCCGGCCACGAGATGGCTCCAGATCCGTGCTCCGGCAACCACGCCGAGCAGGGCACCGGCCAGCATCGCCGGGCCGAAGGGGTACGGCGTCCTCAGCAGCGCCCGGTCGCGCCGGGCGACGGCGAGCGCGAGCCCCGGCACGCCGAAGAGCAGGAACGAGCTGTAGGTGCCGACGAGCAGCTGGCCCCAGCCGAGGTGCCCGAGCACGAGGCCGAGCACCGCGGAGAGCCGGACGTCGCCGAAGCCCATCCCGGCCGAGCGGACCCACCACAGCACCCAGAAGAACGAGCGAACGGCCACCAGCCCGACCAGGGCCCGGACCAGGGCGTCCCGGTCGCCCTCGACGGCCGAGACGGCCACCACGAGGACGAGCGCCACGACGGTCGCCGGCACGACCACGATCGACGGCAGCAGCCGGGTGCGGAGGTCGACGTACGCGAGCAGGACGCCGACGGGGACGAGCGGCACGAGGTAGACCAGTGGCCAGTCCCAGCCGACGGCCCAGCCCACGAGGGCACCGGACAGCGCCGCGATCGCCACGGCCCACGCCCCGAGGTGGGGCCGGGCGGCCAGGTCGACGTAGAGGGGCTTGGGCCCCTCCTTCTCGACGAGCGCGGGATCCGGCTCGGGCTCGGGGAGCCGGGCGACCCAGCGGGGCACGAGGGCCCCGCCCAGGCCGGCGAGGAGGGCGCTGATCGCGACGGCGAGGAGGGTGCTCATGCGTGGCGCTCCGCGAGAGCGGCCTCGCCGGCAGCACGCAGGGCGTCGACCGGACAGGCCACACCGGTGAAGAGCTCGAACTGGAGCACCGCCTGGTGGACGAGCAGGTCCAGCCCGCCGACCAGCACCCGGTCGGCGGCCGACGCCGCCAGCGGCGTGGGCCACGGGTCGTAGAGCGCCTCGAAGACCAACGGCACGTCGGCGCACCGAGCCACGAGCTCGGGGTCCTGGGCAGCGGCCGGGATGGTGGAGACCACGACCTCGCCCGTGACCGGGTCGCCGGCCAGCGACCCGACCAGCACCTGCGGCCCCGCGGGGTGCCGAGCGATGGCGGCCACCGCCTCAGCGGCCCGCTCCGGGGAGCGCACCATCAGGGTCACCGTCCGGGCGCCGAGCTCCACGAGCGCCAAGCCGGTCGAGGCGGCCGTCGCTCCCCCGCCCAGGACGGTGCCGGCCGTGACCGGCCCGTCCCAGCGCTCGCGCACCGCCGCGACGGCGCCCGGCAGGTCGGTGTTGTCGACCTGCACGATCGCGCCGTCCTCCAGCAGCACCGTGTTGGCGGCGCCCGCGAGCCTGGCCCGGTCGGTGACCGACGGTGCCAGGTCGAGCACCGTGCGCTTCAGCGGCATCGTCAGCGACAGCCCGCGCCACGTCGCGTCGAGGCCGGCCAGGAAGCCCGGCAGGCCGTCGGCGGCGACGAGGTGCGCGTCGTACTGCCAGTCGAGGCCGACGGCGGCGTACCCGGCGCGGTGCAGGACGGGCGACAACGAGTGCGCGATGGGGTCCCCGAGGACCCCGCACCTCATCGCCATTGGCAGGGCCGGTGGCAGGTCAGCAGGCACCCGCGGACTCGGTCTCGCAGTACTGCCTCAGCTCGTCCTTGTAGCGCAGGAACTCGTCGTAGGTCTCGGCGAACTTGGTCTGGCCGGTCGCGAGGTTGACGGTGACGTAGTAGTACCAGTTGCCGTCGGCCGGGTGCGTGGCCGCAGCGATCGCGGCGTCTCCGGGTGCCTCGATCGGGGTCGGCGGCAGGCCGGGGTGCACGTAGGTGTTGTACGGCGAGTCGATCTGCAGGTCGTCGGTCGTCGGGACCGCGCCGAGCTGGTTGTCGGTGGCGTAGTTGACCGTCGAGTCGATCTGGAGCAGGCCGTTGGTCTCGGTGCCGGTGATCCGGTTGTAGATGACCCGGGCGATCTTGGGCATGTCGGAGCCCCGGCCCTCGGACTGCACGAGGCTGGCCACCGTCATCAGCTGGGCGGGGGTGTAGCCCAGGCGCTGGGCAGCACCCTCGAGGTCGGCGTCGTCGGCCGCCTGCTTCCAGCGGTCCACCATGTCGGTGAGCATCTGCGCCGGCTTCTCGGTGGGGCCGAAGTCGTAGGTCGAGGGGAAGAGGTAGCCCTCGGGGTTGCCCTGGGCGTAGTCGGGCAGACCGAGCTGGTCGGGGTTGTCCAGCACCTTCTGGAACTGGCCGGCCGAGAAGTCGGTCTTCTTCGCCAGGAGCGCCACGATGTCGACGACCCGCAGGCCCTCGGGGATCGTGACGGTGTCCTTGACGATGTTGGCCGGGTCGATCAGGACCGCCAGGGCGTCGGCCGCCGGCATCTCCTTCTGGAGCTGGTAGAAGCCGACCTGGATGCCGGTCGACCTGGGCTCGGCGGCTGCGGCGTCGGTGAACGCCTGGACCGAGGCGATCACGCCGGCGGCCTTCAGGTTGCGGCCCATCGCGGCGATGCTGTCGCCGTCGTGGACCTCGAAGGAGACCTTGCCGTGGGCGGGGCCGTTGAAGTCCTCGGCCGAGCTGAAGTGGCTGCTGATGAAGTCGACGCCCCTGGTCACGACGAAGTAGAAGCCGCCGACGACGACGGCCAGCGCGACGAGCACGGCGAGGCAGCCCTTGAGCCCGCGTCCCTTGCGTCGTCGTCCGCCGACCGGCGGGAGGAGATCGTCCTCCTGCTCATCGGCGCCGTCGTGGGGGCCCTCGGGCTCGGTGGGGCGCTCACTCATGCGTCATCACTCTCAGTCACAGGCGTCTCCTCGACGATCTCGCCCGGCGCGGCCCCCGTCGCGCGTTCGGTGTCCAGTGCGTGTTGCAGGATCAGTACGGCGGCGGCCTGGTCGACCACCGCACGTCGTTTGCCGCCCTTGCGGCCTCGGTCGCGCAGCATAGCCTCCGCGGACACGGTGGTCAGGCGCTCGTCGACCAGCCGCACCGGCACCGGCGCGATGCGCGCGGCCAGCCGCTCGGCGAACTCCCGGGTCTTCGCGGCCGCGGGCCCCTCGCCGCCGGAGAGCGACCGGGGCAACCCCATGACGACCTCGACCGCCTCCTCCTCGGCGAGGATCTGCGCGAGCCGCTTGAGGTCGCCCTTCCCCCGGCGCACCGTCTCCACAGGGGTCGCGAGGAACCCGGACGGGTCGCTGCGCGCGACGCCGATCCGGGCGTCCCCGGGGTCGATCCCGAGCCGGACGCCGAAGCGCATCAGGCGTTGCTCACCGTGGCGACGGCGGCCGCCAGCGCCTCGTCGATCCGGGAGGTGTCGGTGCCGCCGCCCTGGGCGACGTCGTCCTTGCCGCCGCCCTTGCCGCCGACCAGCGGGCCGACCGCGCGGACCAGGTCGTTGGCGCTGACGCCGCGCTCGCGGGCGAGGTCGTTGACCGCCGCGACGACCGACACCTTGCCGTCGGCCGCCCCGATGATGACGACCGCGCCGGGCGCGCCCTGCGGGAGCCGGCCCCGGACGTCCAGCGCGAGGGTGCGTACGTCGCCCCCGCCGGCGCCGTCGGCCCGGTGGGCCACGACCTGCACGCCGTTGACGTCGACGGCGGACGCGGCGAGCTGGCCGGCCGCGGCCAGCAGCTGGCCGACGCGGGCCTTCTCGATCTCCTTCTCCGCCTGGCGGAGCCGCTCGACCAGGTCGCCCACGCGGCCGACGAGGTCGTCGGGCTGGGTCTTGAGCAGGCCGGTGAGCTGCGCGACGACGTCGCGCTCCCTGGCGAGGTAGCCGAAGCCCTCGACGCCGGTGAGCGCCTCGATGCGCCGGTTGCCCGAGCCCACGGAGGACTCGCCCGTGATCACGATCGTCCCGATCTGGGAGGAGTGCTCCACGTGCGTGCCGCCGCAGAGCTCGCGCGACCACGGGCCGCCGATCTCGACGACGCGCACCTTGCTGTCGTCGTAGGTCTCGCCGAACAGCGCGATCGCGCCCCACTCCTTGGCCTCGGGCAGGGTCATGTACTGCCAGCCGACGGGCAGGTCGGCACGCAGCGCGTTGTTGGAGACCGTCTCGAGGTCGCGGACCTGCTGCTCGGACAGTCCGGTGGTCCAGCCGAAGTCGAGGCGGAGGTAGCCGGGCCGGTTGTAGGAGCCGGACTGCAGCGCACTGGGGCCGAGCACCTCGCGCAGCGCCGCGTGCACCACGTGGGTGCCGGAGTGCGCCTGGCGGGCGCCGGTGCGCCACTCGGGGTCGACCTGGGCGAGCAGCCTCGAGCCGGGGTGGAACTCGCCGTCGACGACCCGCACCTGGTGGACCACGAGGCCGCGGACCGGGCGCTGGACGTCGAGGACCTCGAGGCGTCCCCCGTCGAACTCGATGGTGCCGGCATCGGCGACCTGGCCGCCGGACTCGGCGTAGAACGGCGTGCGGTCCAGGACCAGCTCGCCGATGTCGCCCTGGGCCAGGACCGTCGCGGGCGCGCCGCCGCTGAGCAGCGCCAGCGCCTTCGACTCGGTCTGGAGGGTCTCGTAGGCCAGCCACTCGGTCGGCCCGTGCTCGTCGAGGATGCCGCGGTAGACGCCGGTGTCGGCGTGCTGGCCCTTCTTGGAGCGCGCGTCGTCCTTGGCGCGCTGGCGCTGCTCGGCCATCAGCCCGCGGAAGCCGTCCTCGTCGACGCTGAGGCCGGCCTCGGACGCCATCTCGAGCGTGAGGTCGATCGGGAACCCGTAGGTGTCGTGCAGCGCGAAGGCCTTGGCCCCCGACAGCCGCGTCTCGCCGCTCGACCTGACCTCCTGCGCGGCGAGGTCGAAGATCTGGGTGCCGGCCTGGAGCGTCTTGCGGAACGCGTCCTCCTCGGCGTACGCGACCCGCGCGATGCGGTCCCAGTCGCGGGAGAGGTCGGAGTAGGTCTCGGCCATCTTGTCGCGGCTGACCGGCATCAGCTCGGGCAGCGCCCGGTCGTCGTACCCCAGGAGCCGCATGGAGCGGACCGCGCGGCGCAGCAGGCGGCGCAGGACGTAGCCGCGGCCCTCGTTGCCGGGCGTCACGCCGTCACCGATGAGCATCATCGAGGAGCGGACGTGGTCGGCCACGACGCGGAAGCGGACGTCGTCCTCGTGGTTGGCACCGTACTTCTTGCCGCTGAGCTCCATCGCCCGCTCGATGACGGGGAACATCACGTCGATCTCGTACATGTTCTGCTTGCCCTGGAGCAGGAACGCGACCCGGTCCAGGCCCATGCCGGTGTCGATGTTCTTCTTCGGCAGCGAGCCGGCGATGTCGAAGTCCTCCTTGGACCGCACAGCGCTGAGCTCGTCCTGCATGAAGACGAGGTTCCAGAACTCCAGCAGCCGGTCCTCGAGCGCGACCGGCATGTCCGGGCCGAGGGTCGCCGGGTCGAAGTCGGGACCCCACGCGGGCCCGCGGTCGTAGAGGATCTCCGAGCACGGGCCACCCGGGCCCGGGACGCCCATCGACCAGTAGTTCTCCTTGCGCCCGAGGCGGACGATGCGCTCGTCGGGCAGCCCGGTGACCTTGCGCCAGAAGCCCACCGCCTCGTCGTCGCCGATCAGCACCGAGGGGTAGAGGCGGGACTCGTCGAGGCCGAAGCCGCCGTCGGCGACCGGCTTGGTGATCAGGTCCCAGGCCAGCTCGATGGCGCCTTCCTTGAAGTAGTCGCCGAAGGAGAAGTTGCCGCACATCTCGAAGAAGGTGCCGTGGCGCGTGGTCTTGCCGACGTCCTCGATGTCGGGGGTGCGCACGCACTTCTGGACGCTGGTGGCGCGGGTGTACGGCGGCGTCTCCTGGCCGAGGAAGTAGGGCTTGAACGGCACCATCCCGGCGGGCACGAAGAGCAGGTTGGGGTCGTCGGCCAGCAGGCTCGCGGACGGCACGGCCGTGTGACCGGCCGCCTCGAAGTGCGAGACGAACCGGCGTCGGATCTCCGCGGTGTCCATCAGGTGGTGCCTTCCTGCTTCTCGGTGGCCAGATTCTGGGTGGCCAGATGCTGGCGGGTGGGGGTGGTGACGGCACGGTGCCGGCCACCCGTCAGCTCAGGTGTCCCATGAGGCACGAGCCCGTAGCGCTCGCGCAACTCGGTTTCCTTCTCGACGCGGCCCTGGGCGACCTCGTCGCGGAGCAGCCGCGCGCCGACCTCGAGGCCGGCGAGCCGGTCCTTGAGGCCGTCCACGGTGAGGACCTCGGCGGCGCGACGGCCGCGCACCATCGCGTAGACGCCGGCGCCCGCGCCCGCTGCGAACCAGAAGCCGCGCCTCATGCCGCGGACCCCTCATCGGTGATGGTCGACCGCTGGCGGGCCTCCCAGTCGCGTCGGGCCTCGCGAACGTCGGCACGGCGCTGCTTGCGGGCGCGCTTGACCTCGCGGCGCATCTCGAACCGGATCCGGTTGCGCACCTCGGGAGCCAGGGCACGGCGTACGCCGTGGGCGAGCGAGGCCGCCTTCACGACCGTCTCGCGGAGCACCAGGTCGGCGAAGAGCGCGCCGTCGATGCGTTCGACCGACGTGCCCGGAGCAGCCGCGGCGGGATCCGCCTCGCCGAGGTGGGTGATGACGTAGCCGGTCTCCAGGACGGGCCGGGTCCGCTCGGGAGCGGTCAACCGGCGCTCGATCTCCTCGACCTGGGCGCGCAGCGCGGCGGCTTCGGCACGCGCCGACGCCAGCTCCCGTGCAGTGCCGGCCCGGACGCGCAGCAGCGCGACGAGCAGCACGACGGCGAGCAGCGCGGGCACACCCACGACGACGGGCACGATCCACTGCTGCATGGTGACCGACCCTATCGCGGGTCCCGGCGGCCTCCGCCCTTCGGCCCGGTCCCGCGGATCAGGCCGCGGACCCGCTCCCACCGGTCCTTGATGCCGGCCTCCGCGCCGAGGGCGGTGGGCCGGTAGTACTCGGCGTCCTTGACGACGTCGGGGGCGTACTGCTGCTCCGCGATGCCGTACGGCGCGTCGTGGCTGTACTGGTAGGTCGAGCCGTGACCCAGCTTCTTCGCCCCCGCGTAGTGCGCGTCGCGCAGGTGGGACGGGACCGGGCCGATCTTGCCGGCCCGCACGTCGGCGCTCGCGGCCGCGATGGCCGTCGTGACGGCGTTGGACTTGGGCGCGACGGCCAGCGCGATGGTCGCGTGGGCCAGGTTGAGCCCGGCCTCGGGCATCCCGATCAGCTGGACCGCCTGCGCGGCGGCCACCGCGGTCGTCAGCGCGGTCGGGTCGGCGAGCCCGATGTCCTCGCTGGCCAGGATCACGAGCCGTCGGGCGATGAAGCGGGGGTCCTCCCCCGCCTCCATCATCCGGGCCAGGTAGTGCAGGGCCGCATCGGCGTCGGAGCCGCGCACCGACTTGATGAACGCGCTCGTCACGTCGTAGTGCTGGTCCCCCTGGCGGTCGTAGCGGACCGCGGCCTGGTCGACGGCGGTCTCCGCGGTCGCGAGGTCCACGACGGCGAGACCCTGCGACGTGGCCGCGCCTGCGGCCGCCTCCAGGTAGGTCAGCGACCGTCGGGCGTCCCCGCCGGCGAGCCGGACCAGGTGGTCGAGGGCGTCGTCCTCCACCGTGACCGTGCCGCCGAGGCCGCGCTCGTCGGCGAGCGCGTGGGCCAGCACCCCCCGGATGTCGTCGTCGGTGAGCGACTCCAGCCGCAGCAGGAGGCTGCGCGAGAGCAGCGGGGAGATGACGGAGAAGAACGGGTTCTCCGTGGTGGCGCCGACCAGCGTCACCCAGCGGTTCTCCACGCCGGGCAGCAGGGCGTCCTGCTGGGCCTTGTTGAAGCGGTGCACCTCGTCGACGAACAGGACGGTCTCGCGGCCACCGTTGACGAGCTCCGCACGCGCCTGGTCGATGGCGGCGCGGACCTCCTTGACGCCCGCCGAGACGGCCGAGACCTCCACGAAACGGCGGTCGGTCTGCTGGCTGACGATCGAGGCGATCGTGGTCTTCCCGGTGCCGGGCGGCCCCCAGAGCAGCAGCGACATCGACTGGTCGCCCTCGATCAGGCGCCGAAGGGGCGCGCCGGGCGCCCTCAGCTGCTCCTGGCCCACGAGCTCGTCGAGGGTGCGCGGTCGCATCCGCACCGCCAGCGGTGCCGACGCGTGCGTGTTGGTGTTGAGGGAGCCGCCCCCGGTCGAGCCGGGAACGGCGAACAGGCCGTCCACAGCGCACACCGTACGGCGTGCGTGGGACGGCCTGTTCGAGGGACGTGCTCGGTCAGTGCCGGATCAGGCGGAGACCATCGACTGCGACTTCACGTCGAACCACTCGCCGGCGTAGCCGGGGCCCTCGTGGAGCGGGATCGGCGTGGAGCCGGGCACGGGGCTGCCGGTGCGGTCGACGCCGAGCAGGTTGCCGGTGACCGGGTTGTCCGGGTGGTTGCCGAGCTCGCCCGCGAAGTGGCAGGCGACCTTGTGGCGGGGACCGATCTGCAGCAGCGGCGGCTCGACCTTGGCGCAGATCTCCTGCGCCAGCGAGCACCGGGTGCGGAACCGGCAGCCGGACGGCGGGTTGATCGGGCTGGGCACGTCACCCTCGAGCCGGATGCGCTCGCGACGACCACCGATGGCGGCCTGCTTCACGTCGGGCACCGCGGAGAGCAGCGCCTGGGTGTAGGGGTGGTGCGCCCGGTTGTAGATCGTCTCGCGGTCCGCGATCTCCACGATCTTGCCGAGGTACATGACCGCGACCTCGGGGCAGAAGTGCCGGACGACGGCCAGGTCGTGGGCGATGAACAGGAACGCGATGTTGAACTCGCGCTGCAGGTCCTGGAGCAGGTTGATGACCTGCGCCTGGATCGACACGTCCAGCGCCGACACGGGCTCGTCGGCCACGAGCAGCTTGGGGTTCAGCGTGAGCGCGCGGGCGATGCCGATGCGCTGGCGCTGACCGCCGGAGAACTCGTTGGGGTAGCGGTTGTAGTGCTCGGGGTTCAGGCCCACGACCTCGAGCAGCTCCTGGACGCGGCCCAGGATCTGCTTCTTCGGGACGATCTTGTGCACCTCGAGGGGCGCACCCACGATCGAGCCGACCGTGTGACGGGGGTTCAGTGAGGTGTAGGGGTCCTGGAAGATCATCTGCACGTTGCGGCGCAGCGGCTTGAGCTGCCGCGGCGACATGTGCGCGATGTCCTCCTGGATGTCACCGAACTTCATCGAGCCCGCGGTCGGGGTGTAGAGCCGCGTGATGAGGCGACCGGTCGTGGACTTGCCACAACCCGACTCCCCCACCAGGCCCAGCGAGCCGCCGGACGGCACCTGGAAGGAGATGCCGTCGACCGCCTGGACGTGGCCGATGGTGCGGCGGATGACGCCCGAGGACTTCACCGGGAAGTACATCTTGAGGTTCTCCACCTCGAGCACCGGCTTGGCGTGGGGGTCCAGCTGCGTCGCGGTGTGTCCCTGGGCGGCGATCTCCTCGAAGGTCAGTCGCCCGGAACCCTCCGGCTGCATCGGCGTGTCGACGACCTCGCCCTCGGGGTCGGCCTGGCCGCGGTCGGGCCTCACGTCGGACATCAGTTCTTCTCCTCGACGAGATCGGGAGCGATCTCCGGCAGCACCTCGGCCTGGTAGACGGCGTCGGCGTTGGCCAGGTGGCATCGCTTGACATGTCCTTCACCGCGCGAGCCGGGCAGCAGCTCGGGCAGCTCGGTCGAGCACAGGCTCGCCGGCACCTTGTCGGTGTGGACGCAACGGGGGTGGAAGGCACAACCGGTCGGCGGGTTGAGCAGGCTCGGCGGGTTGCCCGGGATCGGGATCAGGCGCGCGTTGGTGTCGGCCTGGACGTCCGGGACGCTGGAGAGAAGGCCCCACGTGTAGGGCATCTCCGGGTGAGTCAGGATGTCCTTGCCCTTGCCGTACTCCACGCAGCGACCGGCGTACATCACGAGGACGTCGTCGGCCATCTCGGCGATGACGCCGAGGTCGTGGGTGATGATGATGACGGCGGAGTTGAACTCGCGCTGCAGGTCCTGGAGCAGGTCGAGGATCTGCGCCTGCACCGTCACGTCCAGCGCGGTGGTCGGCTCGTCGGCGATGAGCAGCGACGGGTCGTTGATGAGGCCCATCGCGATCATGGCGCGCTGACGCATGCCGCCGGAGAACTGGTGCGGGAAGTCATCCACGCGACGGTCGGGCTGCGGGATGCCGACCCGGTCGAGCATCTCGATGGCCTTGCGCCGGGCGTCCCGCTTGGAGGCGCTCGGGTGGTGGACCATGTAGGCCTCGGCCAGCTGGCCCCCGATCTTGTAGAACGGGTGCAGCGCGGCCAGGGCGTCCTGGAAGATCATCGCGACCTGGTTGCCGCGCAGCTTGCGCATGCGCGCCTCGGACAGCCCGACGACCTCGGTGCCCCCGACGCGGATCGAGCCGGAGATCCGGCTCGACTTGGCGTCGTGGAGGCCCAGGACGGCCATGCTCGACACGGACTTGCCCGAACCGGACTCGCCCACGATGCCGAGGGTCTCGCCCATCTTCACGGAGTAGCTGAGGTTCGACACCGCGGTGAGCAGGCCGTCCTCGGTCGGGAACTTGACCGTCAGGTCCTCGACGACCAGGAAGGGCTCGCCGGAATCGGCACCGCGGCCAGGAGTGGCGACGGTGCTGGTCTGCTCGGTCACGAAAGCCTCACCCTCGGATCAAGAATGCTGTAGATGACGTCGACAAGAATGTTGCTCATGATCAGCACCGCGGCGCTGAACAGGGCGGTGGCCGACACCACGGGAAGGTCGCGAGCGCCGACCGCCTGGAGGCTCCAGAAGCCGATGCCCTGGATGTCGAAGATGCGCTCGGTGAAGATCGTACCGGCGAGCAGGGTGCCGAAGTCGATGCCGAAGATGGTCACGATCGGCACCAGGGCAGCCCGCAGGCCGTGCTTGTAGACCACCGTCCGCGGCGGCAGGCCCTTGGCCTTCGCGGTGCGGATGTAGTCCTCGCTGAGCGCCTCGACCATGGCGCCGCGACTGTATCGGGTGTACTGCGTGCACCCGTAGATGCCCAGCGCGATCCAGGCGAGCAACATCCCGGAGAACCACTTGGCCGGGTTGGCGGTGATCGGGTGGTACCCCGGATTGCTCAGTCCTGGCACCTCGAAGATGACGGTGCAGTAGAGCCACGCGAGCAGGGCGAACAGGTAGTAGGGAATCGAGCTGAGGAACAGGAAGCTCGAGACCAGGGCCTTGTCCGACACGCTGCCGCGTCTCCGCGCGGCGGCGACCCCGATGGGCACGCCGAAGGCGAGGTAGAGGAAGGCTCCGCCGATGGCCACGGAGAACGTGGCGGGGAGCCGGCCCTTCATCTCGGTCCACACCGGGACCTTGGTGCGGTAGGAGTAGCCCAGGCAGGGCGCCGGGCAGTCGTAGGCCGTCGGGCCGATCTTGATCGTGCGGCCGACGAAGACGCCCTTGGCGAACTTGCCGTACTCCTCGTAGACCGGGTTGTCGTACCCGAGCGAGTGCTCGAAGGTCGCGAGCCGGGCAGGACTGCACCGGTTGTTGGTCTCGCGGTCACAGATGGGTTGGGCCGGGCTCGAGGGGCCATACCAGAACAGCAGGAAGATCGCCATGGAGACCAGGGCGACCACCACCACTCCGGCAAGCAGGCGCTTGACGACGTAGGCGAACATCGGGGGACTCTCTCCGCGTAGACAAACTCTGGGCTGACCGGTGGGGGCCCCTGGGATCCAGGAGCCCCCACCGTCAGTACTACTTCAAACCGACTGGGATGTCGATCACTGCATCACGAACAGGTCCTTGTAGTCGGGGGCGGCAATTTCGCCGTCGCCGACCGGGTTACCGATCTTGGACCCGTACACGAAGAGCTCGTTGCGGAACGCGGTGGGGATGATCGGGAAGTACTTCGTCCCGATCTCCTCGTCCAGCGCACCCCAGGCGTCAGCCTGCTGGTCGAGCGGCTTCGTGGTGATGGCGGCCATCTCGTCGTCGATGGACTTCTCGGAGAACTGCTCGGTGTTGTAAGCAGCACCCGTGCGGACCAGCGGCGGGAGCATGGTGAGACCCGACGGCCAGTCGGAGCACCAGTTGACGCCACGGAGGTTCAGCGTCTTGTTGATCTTGTCGTCCGGGTTCAGCCAGATGTTGTACGGCGAGTCCTGGACCGGGATGCCCTTGACGGTGAAGCCCGCCTCGGCCATGCCCTTGACGAGGACCTTCTGGCCGGCGACGGCCAGCGGGTCGGGCTCGTAGTAGACCATCGTGAGCTTGAACTCGCCCGGCTCGTAGCCGGCCTGCTTCAGCAGCTCCTTGGACTTCTCCGGGTCGTACTTGAACTGCTCACCGTCGGCGAAGTACTCGTGCTTGCCGGCCATGCCCGGAGGCATGATGGAGTTCGCGGGGACACGGGTGACACCCGGGACCTCACCAGTCGCCAGCCACATGTCCTCGTAGGGGTACGCGTACGCGATCGCCTTGCGGACGTTGATGTCGGTGATCTTGGTGTAGTCGGGCGACAGGAAGCTGGTGCACTGGGCCGACTGCTGGACCAGGCGGTCACCGAGCTCGGTGTTCGCGCGGTCGTAGTTGTTCGAGCCGAGAGCCGTCGACAGCGAGGTCTGCGACTCCGTGTTGTCGCTCAGCATGATCTGGTCGACCTTGGCCTGGTCCTGGTTGAACTTGAAGACCCACTTGTCGGCGTACTGGTGGCGCGCCGGGTCAGAGTTGGGGTCCCACTGGTCGTTCTTGACCAGGACGAGCTCCTCGTTGGGGCGGAAGGACTCCACCTTGTAGGGGCCGTTCGACATGATGTGCTGACCGTAGTCCGGCGGCTGGCTGGCCTTGCCCAGCGGCGACGGGCCCATGGCCATGAAGGCGCCCCAGTAGTCCATGTCCGGGAACGGCTTCGCCATCTTGATGGTGATGTCGTTGCCCGAGACGGAGACGCCGTCCCACTTCTTGCCCTTGTCGGTGTAGGGGCCCTTGTACTTGCCAGCGTCCAGGAAGTACGTCTGGGAGTACTCGGTGCCGGGACCGGCCGGGAAGGTGTCGGAGTCCATCGAGCGCTGGATGCCCCAGGCGACTTCCTCGGGGGTGATCGGCGAACCGTCCTCCCACTTGGCGTCGTCACGGAGCGTGAAGGTCCACTCGGTGTAGTCGTCGTTGTGGCTGCCCAGGTCGGTCGCGAGGTCCGGGACGAGGGTCATCTCGCCGGTCTTCGGGTCACGGGCGTACTGCGTGAGCGAACGGCTCGTGAGCGCCTGCTGGATGGAGTTGCCCGTGACGGACCAGCCGTCGGTGGGGTCCATCGAGTCCGGGCCCGGGTCGCCGGGGAGGTACACCGTGATGGTGCCACCAGCGGTGGCGCCCTCGACGTCGGCGGCGGGCGCCTGGCGGGAGGCGTCCTTCCCGACCTCAGGAGCCTTGGTGTAGCTCTTGCTCGAAGAGGGGTTACTGCTGCCACCCGAACCGCCACACGCGGCAAGGGCGAACAGCGCAGCACCGGCGACTACCGCCAGCGGCTTGCTCCGTCTCATTGTCCAGCCTTTCTTTCTGAGTTCGCGCCCCCGAGGAGAATCGGGGACGACGTCGAGGAGTCGCCGCTAGCGGCGGGTCTTGGGGTCGAGCGCATCGCGCACGGCGTCACCCAAGAGGTTGAGAGCCAGGACCAGCGCGACGATGCCGATCATGGGCTCCCAGAGGTAGAGCGGGTAGCTCTCGAAGAACGGGGTCGCCTTGTTGATCGTCTGGCCCCACGAGATGCCGGACGTGACGCCGATGCCGAGGAAGGCGAAGCCGGCCTCGGCGGCCACGAAGGCGGGGAGCGCCAGCGAGACGCTGACGACGATCGGGGCGGTGAGGTTGGGCAGCAGCTCCTTGATCAGGATTCGCGAGGTCGGCATGCCGATCACGCGTGCCGCCTGGACGAACTCCCGCTCACGCAGCGAGAGCACCTCGCCGCGGATCAGTCGTGCCACGCCCATCCAGCCGAAGCCGGCCAGGACCACGATCAGCGCCCAGAACTGGATGCGCGGGTAGTTGTCGCTGGCGTTGAAGCGCTGGTTGATGATCGGGGCGATCACCAGGGCGGCGAGCAGGAACGGGATCGTCAGGAAGAAGTCGATGACGAACGAGATCGTCTTGTCGACGATGCCGCCCATGTAGCCGGCGACCAAGCCCATGAGGATGCCGAAGACCGAGCTGAACAGCGTCGCGGTCGCGGAGATCTCCAGCGAGGTGCGGGCGCCGTAGACCCAGTAGGCGAGGTTGTCGGTCGCGGACTGCGGCGCGATGCCGAACGGGTGGTTGGGGTCGAACCCGTGGAGCGGGGGGCCCTTGAGGGGCAGGCCGCCGCCGAGGGTGTCGAGGTACTGGCTGGGCAGCACCGTCTCCGTGGAGACGTTGAAGAGCGCGCAGATCGGGCCGGCGAAGACCGCCACGATCACGAAGAAGAGGGTGACCACCGCGCAGACGACCGCGATCTTGTCGCGGACCAGTCGGCCCATGGCGATGCGCATCGGCGACTTGCCGGTGATGCCCTGCGCCTTCTTCTCAGGACCCTCGTTGGAGGGTTCGTCACTCAGGTGTCCCAGCGTCTCGGGCCCGGCTGTCTGTGCCGACATGCTCTCCCCATCATCGTCAGAGGCCGGGGATTTCCCGGCCTGCGCCGTGTGCGCCGAAGCGAGACTCTATGTGACGCGGACCGCACGAGCGATCACCTACGCGTAACGATCTGGTCTCGACCAACGGCGTACGTTTTGTTGTTTTTCAGCCCTCGGTGGGCGTGTTCTTCAGGGGCCGGGCGTCGACGCCGGCCTCCTTGCGCTGCTCCGCCGTGATGGGGGCAGGAGCTGCCGTCAGCGGATCGAACCCGCCGCCGGACTTGGGGAAGGCAATCACGTCGCGGATCGAGTCGGTGCCCGCGAGCAGGGCGCAGATCCGGTCCATGCCCACGGCGATGCCGCCGTGCGGCGGCGCGCCGAACTTGAAGGCGTCGAGCAGGAAGCCGAACTTCTCCTCGGCCTGCTCCTCGGTGAGCCCCATGACCGCGAAGACGCGCTTCTGGACGTCCTCGCGGTGGATCCGGATCGAGCCGCCGCCGAGCTCGTTGCCGTTGCAGACGATGTCGTAGGCGTACGCCAGGGCGCTGCCCGGGTCGGTGTCGAAGGTGTCGGCGTACTCCGGCTTCGGACCGGTGAACGCGTGGTGCACCGCCGTCCAGGCGCCCGCACCCACCGCGACGTCACCGCTGGCGACGGCGTCGGAGCTCGGCTCGAACATGGGGGCGTCGACGACCCAGGTGAAGGCGAAGGCGCTCTCGTCGATCAGGCCGCAGCGGCGGCCGATCTCGAGGCGCGCCGCGCCGAGCAGCGCCCGGCTCGACTTGGTGGGACCGGCGGCGAAGAAGATGCAGTCACCGGGCTTCGCGCCGACGTGGGCGGCCAGGCCGGCCTTCTCCTCGTCGGTGATGTTCTTGGCGACCGGTCCCCCGAGCTCGCCGTCCTCCTGGACGAGCACGTAGGCCAGTCCCTTGGCGCCGCGCTGCTTGGCCCACTCCTGCCAGGCGTCGAGCTGCTTGCGGGGCTGGCTCGCACCGCCGGGCATGACGACGGCGCCGACGTACTCGGACTGGAAGACGCGGAACGGCGTGTCCTTGAAGTACGCCGTGCACTCGACGAGCTCGTTGCCCATCCGGAGGTCGGGCTTGTCGGAGCCGTACTTCTCCATCGCGTCGGCGTAGGTCATCCGCGGGATCGGGCGCGGGATGTCGACGTCGATGAGCTTCCACATCGCGGCGAGGACGTCCTCCATCAGCTCGATGACGTCGTCCTGCTCGACGAAGCTCATCTCGATGTCGAGCTGGGTGAACTCCGGCTGCCGGTCGGCCCGGAAGTCCTCGTCGCGGTAGCAGCGCGCGATCTGGTAGTAGCGCTCCATGCCGGCGACCATGAGCAGCTGCTTGAACAGCTGGGGGCTCTGCGGCAGGGCGTACCAGCTGCCGGGCTGCAGGCGGGCCGGCACCAGGAAGTCACGGGCGCCCTCGGGCGTCGAGCGGGTCAGAGTCGGCGTCTCGATCTCGACGAACCGGTGGTTGTCCAGCACGTCGCGCGCGGCCTTGTTGACCTTGCTGCGCAGGCGCAGGGCGTGGTTGGGGCCGGTGCGGCGCAGGTCGAGGTAGCGGTGCTTGAGCCGGGCCTCCTCCCCCACGTCGATGTGGTCGTCGATGGGGAAGGGCAGCGGAGCCGCGGCGCTGAGCACCTCGAGGTCGGTCGCGATGACCTCGATCTCGCCCGAGGGGAGGTTGGGGTTGGCGTTGCCCGCGGGACGCTTGGAGACGGTGCCGGTGACCCGGATGCAGTACTCGCTGCGCAGGGAGTGGGCCACCTCCTCGTCGCGGACGACCACCTGCACCAGGCCGCTGGCCTCGCGCAGGTCGAGGAAGGCCACCCCACCGTGATCGCGGCGCCTGGCCACCCACCCGGCGAGGGTGACGGTCTGGTCGACGTGCTCGGCGCGGAGGGCGCCGGCGTCATGCGTGCGAATCACTGCTGCTTCTCCTTGGTGACCTGCGGGCGCAGGTCCTCGGTGGGTGGGGTCCAGGCCGCCGGATCGGCGGTCACCTGCTCCCCCGTGCGGATGTCCTTCACCTCGTGGCCGCCCTCGGGGCCGGTGAACCAGACGTAGGGGATGCCGCGCCGCTCGGCGTAGCGGATCTGCTTGCCGAACTTCTGCGGGCTGGCCGCGACCTCGCACGGGATGCCGCGGGCGCGGAGCGCATCGGCGATCTCGTCGGAGGCGGACCGTGACTCCTCGTCGGCGAGGGCCACGAGGACGGCGCTGGGCACCGACCGGTCGGCCCCCAGGACGCCCTTGTTGAACAGCGGCACCAGCACCCGGCTGACGCCGAGGGAGATGCCGACGCCGGGGTAGGTCGTACGGCCGTCGCTCGCCAGCGCGTCGTAACGACCGCCGGAGCAGATCGAGCCGAGCGACTCGCTGCCGACCAGCCGGGTCTCGAAGACCGTGCCGGTGTAGTAGTCGAGGCCGCGGGCGATGGAGAGGTCCGCGACCACCGTGACGGTGTCACTGACCAGCGGCGCGCAGCCCCGGACCAGGGCGGCGAGCTCCTCGAGGCCCTCGTCGAGCAGCGGGTGACTGACGCCGAGGGCGCGGACCTGCTCCACGAAGGAGTCGTCGGTGGCCTGGATCGTGGCGAGCCGCAGGCACAGGTCGGCCTGGGAGTCGTCGAGCCCGACCTCGTCGACGAGCAGCTTGCGGACCGCCTCGACCGGCAGCTTGTCGAGCTTGTCGACCACGCGCATGACCTCGTCGAGGTCGGTCGCGCCGAGGCCGGTGTAGAAGCCCTGGATCAGCTTGCGGTTGTTGACCTGCAGGCGGAAGGCCGGGAGGAAGTCGAAGGCCTTGAGGGCGTCGATCATGACGCGGGCGATCTCGACGTCGTGGTGGAACGGCAGCGCGTCGCGGCCCACGATGTCGATGTCGGCCTGGGTGAACTCGCGGTAGCGGCCGTCCTGGGGCCGCTCGCCACGCCACGCCTTCTGGATCTGGAACCGGCGGAACGGGAACTCCAGCTTGCCGGCGTTCTCGAGCACGTAGCGGGCGAACGGCACGGTCAGGTCGAAGTGCAGCCCGAGCCCCGCGTCGCTGGTGGTGTCGTCGGCCTGCAGGCGGCGCAGGACGTAGACCTCCTTGGAGGTGTCTCCCTTGCGGAGCAGCTGGTCCAGCGGCTCGACGGCGCGCGTCTCGATGCCGGCGAAGCCGTGCAGCTCGAAGGTGCGGCGCAGGGAGTCGATCACCTGCTGCTCGACGAAGCGCTGGGCGGGCAACAGCTCGGGGAACCCGCTGAGCGGGGTCGGCTTGGCGTTCATGGTGTGTCAGAGACCTCGGGTCACTCGACCCGCATCGCCCTCACGCTGGAGGTCGAGCAGGAAGGGGTTGGTCGCGCGTTCGCGACCGATGGACGTCTGGTCGCCGTGGCCGGGGAGCACCACGATGTCGTCGGCGAGGGGCAGCACCTTGGTCGTGAGGCTGCGCAGCATCGTGGCGTGGTCACCGCCCGGGAGGTCCGTGCGGCCGATCGAGCCCTGGAAGAGCAGGTCGCCGGAGAACATCAGCTCCGAGATGTCCTGCTCCGGGTAGGGCGTGCGGAAGGTGACCGACCCCTCGGTATGCCCCGGGGTGTGGTCGACCACGAAGCGCAGCCCGGCCAGCTCGAGGTGCTGGTCGTCGGCGAGCTCCTGCACGTCGTCCGGCTCGGCCCACTGGTAGTTGCCGCCGAGCAGCATCTGGGACGTCTCGCGCGACATGCCGGCCATCGGGTCGGTCAGCAGGTGCCGGTCACTGGGGTGGATCCACGCGGTGGCGTCGTACGTGCCGGCGACGGGGGCCACGCACCACATGTGGTCGACGTGGCCGTGGGTCACCAGGACGGCGACCGGCTTGAGCCGGTGCTCGCGGACGACCTCGGCGACGCCGTCGGCGGAGTCCTTGCCGGGGTCGATGACCACGCACTCCGCACCCGGGCCGGTGGCGGCGACGTAACAGTTCGTCCCCCACGGCCCAGCGGGGAATCCTGCGATCAGCACCGCACCACACTATCCATGCGGGACGGTGTTCGTCGCACCGGTGCGGGCCCGCAGTGCCGGCCGCCGCGGCGGGTGTGCGGCGAGCGCTGGGCCGATCTCTGACTAGCATGGGGCCTGCGTCCGGACAGCGAGCGAACAAGATCGAGCGGAGTACACCTGTGACGAGCCACCAGTGGGGTCGAGTCGACGACGACGGGACCGTCTACGTGACGACCGCCGAGGGTGAGCGCTCCGTCGGCCAGTACCCCGAGGGCACGCCCGAGGAGGCCCTCGCCTTCTTCACCGAGCGGTACGCCGCGCTGGCGTTCGAGGTCGAGCTCCTGGAGCAGCGGATCAAGTCCGGCGTGCTCTCCCCGGAGGAGGCCGTCGAGTCGGTCAAGACCGTGCACACGCAGGTCAGCGACGCCAACGCCGTGGGCGACCTGGCCGCGCTCGACACCCGTCTGACCGCGCTCACCCCGGTCATCGAGGAGCAGCGCGAGGCCCGCAAGGTCGAGAAGGCACAGCGTGCCGCCGAGTCGCGTGCCGAGAAGGAGAAGATCGTCGCCGAGGCCGAGAAGCTGGCCGAGAGCAACGACTGGCGCAACGGCGCCAACCGCCTCCGCGAGCTGCTCGACCAGTGGAAGGCACTCCCCCGCATCGACCGGTCCTCCGACGACGCGCTGTGGCGTCGCTTCTCGACCGCCCGCACGGCCTACACCCGCCGCCGCAAGTCGCACTTCGCCGAGCAGCACGAGAAGCGCGACGGCGCCCGGGTCATCAAGGAGAAGCTGGCCACCGAGGCCGAGAGCCTCGCCGGGTCGACCGAGTGGGGCCCGACCGCCGGCCGCTACCGCGACCTGATGAAGCAGTGGAAGGCCGCCGGCCCCGCGCCGCGCGACGTCGACGACGCCCTGTGGAAGCGCTTCCGCGGCGCCCAGGACGCCTTCTTCGGCGCCCGCGACGCCGCCGCGGCCGAGCAGGACCAGGAGTTCGCCGCCAACGCCGAGGTCAAGGAGAAGCTCCTCGTCGAGGCCGAGGCCCTGGTGCCCGTCACCGACCTCGAGGCCGCCAAGCGGGCCTTCCGCGACATCGCCGACCGCTGGGACGCGGCCGGCAAGGTGCCGCGCGACCGCATGAAGGAGCTCGAGGGCCGCATCCGCAAGGTGGAGCAGGCGATCCGCGGGCTCGAGGACGAGCAGTGGCGCAAGTCCGACCCGGAGAAGTCCGCACGCGCCGACGACATGGTCAGCAAGCTCGAGGCCGCCATCGCCCAGGTGCAGGCCGACCTCGACAAGGCGCGCGCCGCCGGCAACGACAAGAAGGTCAAGGACCTCGAGGAGAACATCGCCTCGCGCCAGGCGTTCCTCGAGATGGCCAAGCGCGCCTCGGACGAGTTCTCGAGCTGACCTACTGCGTCACGCGGTAGGCGTCGAACACGCCGGGGACCGAGCGCACGGCCCGGAGCACGTTGTCGAGGTGCTTGGCCTCGGCCATCTCGAAGGTGAAGCGGCTCTTGGCGACCCGGTCGCGGGTGGTGGAGAGCGAGGCGCTGAGGATGTTCACGTGGGCGTCCGAGAGGACCATCGTGATGTCCGAGAGCAGCCGTGCGCGGTCGAGCGCCTCGACCTGGATGTTGACCAGGAACGTCGACTGGCCGGTCGGGGCCCACTCGACCTCGAGCAGCCGCTCGGGCTGCTCCTTCAGCGCGGAGGCGTTGGTGCAGTCCTGGCGGTGCACCGAGACTCCCCCGCCCTTGGTGACGAAGCCCAGGATCGCGTCGGGCGGGACGGGGGTGCAGCACTTGGCGAGCTTGACCCACACGTCGGCGGCGCCCTTGACGATGACCCCGGAGTCGCCGCCGGCCTGCACGCGTGAACGGCTGCGGCGACCGGTGATGGTGACGCCCTCGGCGAGGTCCTCCGCGGCCCCGTCGTTGCCGCCGTGCAGGTCCACCACCCGGCGTACGACGGCCTGGGCGCTGACGTTGCCCTCGCCGACGGCGGCGTAGAGCGCGGAGACGTCGGCGAGCTTGAAGTGGACGGCGGCCAGGGTCAGCGACTCGTGGGACATCAGGCGCTTGAGGGGCAGCCCCTCCTTGCGCATGAGCTTGGCGATCTGCTCCTTGCCCTGGTCGATCGCCTCCTCGCGCCGCTCCTTGGTGAACCACTGGCGGATCTTGGAGCGGGCGCGCGGCGACTTCACGAACGTCAGCCAGTCGCGCGACGGGCCGGCGGTCGCCGACTTGGAGGTGAACACCTCGACCACGTCGCCGTTGTCCAGCGTGGACTCCAGCGGGACGAGGCGGCCGTTGACCCGCGCGCCGATCGTGTGGTGGCCGACCTCGGTGTGGACGGCGTAGGCGAAGTCGACCGGCGTCGCTGCGGTCGGCAGCGCGATCACGTCACCGCGCGGGGTGAAGACGTAGACCTCGGCCCGGTTGATCTCGAAGCGCAGGGACTCCAGGAACTCGCCCGGATCCTCGACCTCGCTCTGCCAGTCGAGCAACTGCCGGACCCAGGTCATGTCGCCGGAGTTCTCGAAGTCGGCCGCGCGGCGGTCGGTGTCGACGCCGTTGCGGCCGTCCTCCTTGTACTTCCAGTGCGCGGCGACGCCGTACTCGGCGCGACGGTGCATCGCGAAGGTGCGGATCTGCAGCTCGACCGGCTTGCCCTGCGGGCCGATGACCGTCGTGTGCAGCGACTGGTACATGTTGAACTTCGGCATCGCGACGTAGTCCTTGAAACGCCCGAGGACGGGGTTCCAGCGGGAGTGCAGGACGCCGAGCACGGAGTAGCAGTCGCGGTCCTCCTCGACGAGGACACGGATGCCGACCAGGTCGTAGATGTCGGAGAACTCCCGGCCGCCGACGATCATCTTCTGGTAGATCGAGTAGTAGTGCTTCGGGCGGCCGGTGACGGTCGCCTTGACCTTCGCCTCGCGCAGGTCGGTCTGCACCTGGGCGATCACCTCGGCGAGGAACTGGTCGCGCGAGGGCGACCGCTCGGCCACCATCCGCACGATCTCGTCGTAGATCTTCGGGTGCAGGGTCGCGAACGCGAGGTCCTCGAGCTCCCACTTGAGGGTGTTCATGCCGAGCCGGTGGGCCAGAGGCGCGTAGATGTCGAGGGTCTCGCGGGAGGTGCGCTCCTGGCTGGCCTGCGGGACGTAGCGCAGCGTGCGCATGTTGTGGAGCCGGTCGGCGAGCTTGATGACCAGGACCCGGATGTCGCGCGACATCGCGACGATCATCTTGCGGATGGTCTCCGCCTGTGCGGAGTCACCGTACTTGACCTTGTCGAGCTTGGTGACGCCGTCGACGAGGTGGGCGACCTCGTCGCCGAAGTCGCGGCGCACCTCCTCCAGGGTGTACGGCGTGTCCTCCACCGTGTCGTGGAGCAGCGAGGCGACCAGCGTCGGCTCGGTCATGCCGATGTCCGCGAGGATCGTGGTGACCGCGAGCGGGTGGGTGATGTAGGGATCGCCGCTCTTGCGCATCTGCGAGCCGTGCATCTTCTCGGCCATGAGATAGGCGCGCTCGAGCAACGCCAGGTCGGCCTTCGGGTGGTTGGCCTTCACGGCGCGGAACAGCGGCTCCAGCACCGGGTTGCCGGGCTGGTTGCGCGAGCCCATCCGGGCCAGCCGGGCGCGGACGCTACGGGTGGCCGGAGGAGGCTCGGGCGCGCGCTCCGGCTCCTGCTGTTGCTGCGGAGCGGTGCGTTCCTCGGTCACAGTTGCAGTCTAGGGGCCAGTGCCCGCGGCTCAGACCGTCATCAGGGTCGTGACCGGCAGGTCACCGATGGTCTCGCGTCCCGGCAGGAAACCCAGCTCCATGAGCACCGCGACCGCGTGGGCCGTGGCCCCGCACGCCTCGATCAGCTCGCGCGTCGCCCGGACCGTGCCGCCGGTGGCGAGCACGTCGTCGACCATCAGCACCCGGTCTCCGGGCGCGACGGCGTCGCGGTGCAGCTCGAGGGTCGCCTCGCCGTACTCCAGCGCGAACGAGACGGCGTGGGTCTCGCGGGGCAGCTTGCCGACCTTGCGGACCGGGACGAAGCCGATACCGAGGGCCAGTGCCACGGGGGCGGCGAGGATGAACCCGCGGGCCTCCATGCCGGCGACCTTGTCCACGACGACGTTGCCGTCGGCGTCCCGACCGGCCGAGGCGAGCGCCTCGATCACGGTCCGGAACGCGTCGTGGTCGGCCAGGAGCGGCGTGATGTCCTTGAAGACGATCCCCGGCTCGGGGAAGTCGTGGACGTCGAGGACCAGCCGCTCGAGCGACGCGCGCGCCGCGGCCAGTCCGTCGCTCACTTCTTGCCCCGCTTGGACTTCGTCTGACGGCTCGGCTGCTGGCGACCCGACGCACCGCTGTCACGCACGGGCCCACGGGCCTGCGGCGTGATCCGGCCACGACCGGCGGCCTCGGGGGTGCGCGGTGCTGCCACGGGAGCGGCCTCCTCGGACCGGACCGCGCCGCGCCGCTCCTCCGGCGAGCCGGGCTCGGCCTGGACCGGCATGTCCTCGGTGAAGGCGGGAACCGACGCGTAGCGGTCGGCCTCCTTGATCTTGCGGGCCGCGTCGCGCTTCTCGGCCTGCATGACCTCGGACTCCCCCGCCTTCATCTGCACGAGCAGCGGGGTGGCGATGAAGATCGAGGAGTAGGCGCCCGCGGCCATGCCGACGAACAGCGCGAGCGCGAGGTCCTTCAGCGAGCCCGACCCGAGCTGGACGGCGCCGACGTACAGGATCGCGCCGACCGGGATGAGCGCCACGAACGAGGTGTTGATCGAGCGCACCAGGGTCTGGTTGACGGCGAGGTTGGCCGCGGCGGCGTACGTCGTACGGCGCTCCCGGAGGTTCTTGGTGTTCTCGCGGACCTTGTCGAAGACCACCACCGTGTCGTAGAGCGAGAAACCGAGGATGGTGAGCACACCCGTGACCGTGGCCGGGGTGACCTCGAACCCGGACAGGGCATAGACGCCGACCGTGATGAGGACGTCGTGGGCCAGCGCGACGATCGCCGCGACGGACATCTTCCACTCACGGAAGTAGGCCCAGATGAAGAGCACCACGAGGACCAGGAAGACCACCAGGCCGATCAGCGACCGCTTGGCGACCTCCTTGCCCCAGCTCGCGCCGATTTCGTCCTGCGACAGGGCGTCGGGCTTGGCGTCGACGGTGTCGAGGATCGTCTTGGAGACCGTGGCGCTCTCCGCGTCGGTGAGCGGCTCGGTCTGCACGATGATCGTGTTGGTGCCGGAGGTGGTGACCACCGGGGACTTGGCGTTGTCGATGCCGGTGTCGGCGACGGCGGCACGGAGCTTGTCGGCGTTGTCCTGGGTGACCTGGCTGCTCTCCAGGTTGACCTTGTACTGGGCACCACCGACGAACTCGATGCCCATGTCGAGGCCCTTGAGGGACAGGCCCCCGACGGCGAGCAGGACGATGACCCCGGACAGGGCGTACCAGAGCCACTTGCGACCGATGAAGTCGATCGAGCGGCGGCCGGTGTACAGGTCGTTGCCGAGACGCGAGAACTTGCCCATCAGGCCCTCCCTCCCACGGTGATGCGGTCGATACCGAGGTTCTCTGCGTCCAGGCCGGAGAGCTTGTGTCCCTTGTTGAAGAAGGGGCGCCGGGCCAGGAGCGAGACCATCGGATGGGTGAACCAGAAGAAGATCGCCAGGTCGATGACCGTGGAGAGGCCCAGCGCGAACGCGAAGCCCTTCACGACGCCGGCGGCGAAGATGTACAGGACGACGGCGGCCAGCAGCGAGATGCTGTCGGCGGCCAGGCAGGTGTTCCGCGCGCGGACCCAGCCGGCCTCGACCGCGACGCGCATCGACTTGCCGTCGCGCATCTCGTCACGGATGCGTTCGAAGAACACGATGAACGAGTCGGCCGTGATGCCGACCGCGACGATCAGGCCCGCGATGCCCGGGAGCGACAGCGTGAATCCGGCACCCTTCGAGAGCAGCAGCACCATGGAGTACGTCGTGGCGCCGGCCACCAGCAGCGAGGCGATGACGACGAGCCCGAGGCCGCGGTAGTAGACGAGGCAGTAGAGCATCACCAGGATCAGGCCGGCGATGCCCGCCGTGATGCCGGCGGAGAGCTGATCACCCGCGAGCGAGGGACCGACCGTCTCGACGGACGTGCCGTTCTTGTCGAAGGCGATCGGCAGCGCGCCGTACTTCAGCGACGTGGCGAGGCTCTGGGCGGTCGACTCGGTGAAGTTGCCCTCGATCTGGGCCTGGCCGTTGGTGATCAGGCCGTTCATCGTCGGGGCCGAGAGGACCTGGCCGTCGAGCACGACCGCGAACTGGTCCTGGGTGCCGTAGAGAGCCTTGGAGATCTTGGTGAACTCGTCGGTGCCGGTGCCGTTGAAGGCGAGCGAGACGACCCAGTTGACCTGGTTGGACGGGATCTGCGCGGACGCGCTCTTCAGGTCGGTGCCCTCGATCATGGCGGCCGAGAGGAGGTACTTGATCCCCTGGTCGTCACACGTGATCAGCGGCTTGGAGGAGTCGTCCTCGACGATCGGCGCGGAGCCGTCGGTCGGGCACTGGAACTTGTTGTAGGCAGCCACCGACGCGGCGTCGGGGTTGTCCTTCCACTTCAGCGGGTCGCCGACCAGGTCGCCACCGTCCGGCGCCGGCGTGGCCGACGGGGTGGAGGAGGCGCTGTCCGAGGGGCTGGCCGACGCGCTGGCCGAGGGGCTCGCGGACGACCCGGCCTTCTTCTTCCCGTCGAGCAGGAAGGGGGCGCGGTTCTTGCCGCTGGACTTGGGCTTCTGGGAGGCCTTCGCCGACGGGCTCGCGCTGCCCGAAGTGCTGGGAGTGGGCTGCGTGGTCACGCCGGCGCCGGGGTCGGTCGCCGGGGCGCCGCCGCAGGAGGCGTCACGCGTCGAGCAGGCCACGAGGCGGAAGCGCAGCTGCGCCTGGCGCTTCACGGTCTCGACGAGGTCGCGCCGGCTCTCGCCGGGGATCTCGACGACGATGTACTGGTTGCCCTGCGTGGTCACCTCCGCCTCGGAGACACCGGAGCCGTTGACCCGCTGGTCGATGATGTTCGCGGCTTCCTTGAGGTTCTCCGGGGTGGGGTTGCCGGTCGCCGTCAGGGTGATCCGGGTGCCTCCCTGCAGGTCCAGGCCCAGGGCGGGCTTCCAGGCGCCACCGAGGGCCACCAGACCGTAGGAGATCGCCAGTCCGAGGAAGAACACCGCGAGGGTGCGTCCCGGGCGAGCGGTCTTGCGTGCCATGTCAGTTCTCCTCCGGCTCGAGGTGCTCGAGCCCTGGGTTGGCGACCGATCCGATGGCGCCGCGGGCGACCTTGATGGTCACCCCGTCGGCGATCTCGACCCGGACGTGGTCCTCCTCCGTCTCGCGGAGGGTGCCGAAAATGCCCGAGGTCAGCATGACCTCGTCACCGGTCTTCAACGCTTGCTGCATCGTGGCGAGTTCCCGCTGACGCTTGCTCTGGGGCCGGATCAGCAGGAACCAGAACAGGAGGGCGATGCCCACCAGGGGCAGCAGGGAGACGATCTCCGGCACGAAACAACCTCTCGACCGTGCAGAAATGGGTGTGGGCAGCCGGGACGGGCCGACCGACGGGCAAGCATAGCCGCGACTGTGATCTGGGCCGCTATCGGTGCCTGCCCGTTGCAGAGTCGTTGTGAACGACCCCGGATCACTCCTCGAACAGGGGCTCCTCGACCGCCTGCGGGGCGGTCGAGGCCGGCGGCGTGAGGCCGAGGTGGAGCCATGCGGCGGCCGTGGCGACCCGACCGCGGGGGGTCCGGGCGAGGAAGCCGTTGCGCACCAGGAAGGGCTCGGCGACCTCCTCGACGGTCTCGCGCTCCTCGCCGACGGCGACCGCGAGGGTCGACACGCCGACCGGTCCCCCGCCGAAGCGGCGGCAGAGCACGTCGATCACCGCCCGGTCGAGCCGGTCGAGACCGAGCTCGTCGACCTCGTAGAGGTCGAGCGCCGACCGGGCCACGCCGAGGGTCACGACGCCGTCGGCGCGCACCTGGGCGTAGTCGCGGACGCGACGCAGCAGGCGGTTGGCGATCCGGGGCGTGCCGCGTGACCGCGAGGCGATCTCGGCGGCGCCGTCGGACGTCAGCTCGACCCCGAGCAGTCCGGAGGAGCGGTGCACGATGAGGTCGAGCTCGTGCGGCTCGTAGAACTCCAGGTGGCCGGTGAACCCGAACCGGTCGCGCAGCGGCCCCGGCAGCAGCCCGGCCCGCGTGGTCGCGCCGACGAGGGTGAACGGCGGGATCTCCAGCGGGATGGCCGTGGCGCCGGGCCCCTTGCCGATGACCACGTCGACCCGGAAGTCCTCCATCGCCATGTAGAGCATCTCCTCGGCGGGCCGGGACATGCGGTGGATCTCGTCGACGAACAGCACGTCGCCGTCGTTCATGCCGGAGAGGATCGCGGCGAGGTCGCCCGCGTGGGTGATCGCCGGGCCGCTGGTCAGGCGCAGCGGCGTGGCCATCTCGTGGGCGATGATCATCGCCAGCGTGGTCTTGCCGAGCCCGGGCGGACCGGAGAGCAGCACGTGGTCGGGGGCGCGGCCGCGCTGGCGGGCCGCCTCGAGCACCAGGCCGAGCTGCTCCCGCACCCGCGACTGGCCCACGACCTCGTCCAGCGTGCGGGGGCGCAACGCCGCCTCGACCGCACGCTCGTCGCCCTCGGCCTCGGCGGCGGTCAGCGACCGGAGGTGTTGCTCCTCGGCGGCGTCCAGGTCCTCGTCGTACATGGATCAGGCCTTGCTCAGCGACTGGAGTGCGGCGCGCAGGAGCGAGGGTACGTCGGGGCTGGGGCCGGCAAGGTCGGACACGGACTCGACCGCCTTCTCGGCGTCACGCGCGGGCCAGCCGAGCCCGACCAGGCCCTGGTGGACCTGGTCGCGCCAGGGCGCGGCGCCGGCGTGAGCGCCGATCGAGCGACCGCCGGTGGGGACGCCGATCCGGTCCTTGAGCTCGAGGATGATGCGCTGGGCGCCCTTCTGGCCGATGCCGGGCACCCGGGTCAGGGTCTTGACGTCGTCCGAGGCGATGGCGCGGCGGAGGTCGTCGGGTGCGAGCACTGCCGTGATCGCCTGCGCCACCTTGGGTCCGACCCCCGAGGCGGTCTGCACGAGCTCGAAGATCTGCTTCTCGTCCTCGTCCGCGAAGCCGAAGAGGGTCAGGGAGTCCTCGCGGACCACCATGCTCGTCGGCAGCGTCGCCGCGTGCCCGGGCCGGAGACTCGCGAGGGTGCCGGGGGTGCACATGAGCTCGAGCCCCACTCCCCCGACCTCGAGCACCGCGCTGTTGAGGGTGACCGCGGCGACCTGGCCGCGCACGAACGCGATCACGACGTTCTCCTTCCGGCGGCGGCGAGCGCCGCGTCGATGCGGGCCTGCGCGCCACCCCGCCAGATGTGGGTGATGGCCAGCGCCAGCGCGTCGGCGGCGTCGGCGGGCTTGGGCGGGGCGTCGAGGCGCAGGATGCGGGCCACCATCGCCCCGACCTGCGCCTTGTCGGCGCGGCCGTTGCCGGAGACCGCGGCCTTCACCTCGCTCGGTGTGTGCAGGGCGACGGGCAGGCCACGCCGGGCCGCGCACACCAGCGCGATGCCGCTCGCCTGGGCTGTCCCCATGACCGTGCTCACGTCGGAGCGCGCGAAGACTCGCTCCACCGCGACCGCGTCGGGCTGGTGCTCGTCGAGCCAGGCGTCGATGCCCTTCTCGATCGTCACCAACCGTTGCGCGACCGGCAGCTGGGCAGAGGTGCGCACGACGTTGACGTCGATGAGCGTGAGCGGACGACCGACCATGCCCTCGACCACGCCCAGCCCGCAGCGGGTCAGGCCGGGGTCGATCCCCAGCACGCGCATCGGTCGCATCCTGCCGCCTTCCGTCCGAACATCTGTTCGGAGAACACGCTAACCGTGACGGACGGCGTACGGCGGGGCGACACGCGGCTCAGGCGTCCTCCAACTGCTCCATGATCTCGTCGGAGACGTCGAAGTTGGCGTAGAGGTTCTGGACGTCGTCGAGGTCCTCCAGGACGTCGACGAGGCGGAACATCTTGGCCGCGGCGTCCTTGTCGAGCTGGACCTGCATGTCCGGGACGAACTGCGCGTCGGCGGAGTCGTAGTCGATGCCGGCCGCCTGCAGCGCCGTGCGGACGCCGACCAGGTCGGTGGCCTCGGAGACGACCTCGAAGGAGTCACCCAGGTCGTTGACCGCGTCGGCGCCGGCCTCGAGGGTGGCCTCGAGGAGGTCGTCCTCGGTGATGGTCTTGCCGTCCTGCTCGACCGGCACGACGACGACGCCCTTGCGGTTGAAGAGGAAGGACACCGAGCCCGGGTCGGCGAGCGAGCCGCCGTTGCGGGACATGGCGGTGCGGACCTCCATGGCGGCGCGGTTCTTGTTGTCGGTGAGGCACTCGATCAGCATCGCGACGCCGGCCGGGCCGTAGCCCTCGTACATGATCGTCTGGTAGTCCGCGCCACCCGTCTCCGCACCGGAGCCGCGCTTGACGGCGCGGTCGATGTTGTCGTTGGGGACCGAGGACTTCTTGGCCTTCTGGATGGCGTCGTAGAGCGTGGGGTTGCCGGTGGGGTCACCGCCGCCCATGCGGGCCGCGACCTCGACGTTCTTGATCAGCTTGGCGAACATCTTGCCGCGCTTGGCGTCGACGATCGCCTTCTTGTGCTTCGTGGTCGCCCATTTGGAGTGGCCGGACATGCTTCCCTACCTCAGCTGCTTGCGCTTACGACTGCCGGACGAGATCGACGAAGTAGCGATGGACGCGATCGTCCGCGTCGACCTCGGGGTGGAACGAGGTGGCCATCAGGTGGCCGGCTCGAACCGCGACGATCCTACCTGCGGCCTCCCCCGACTGGATCGTCGCGAGGGCCTCGACACCCGGGCCGAGCTGCTCGACCCACGGCGCGCGGATGAACACCGCGTGCACCGGCGCGTCGAAGCCGTCGAAGTCGAGGTCACCCTCGAACGAGTGCACCTGCCGCCCGAAGGCGTTGCGCCGCACGGTGATGTCGAGGCCGCCCAGGGTCTCCTGGTCGTGCGCGCCGTCCTCGATCCGGTCGGCCAGCATGATCATCCCCGCGCAGGTCCCGAACGTCGGCATCCCGCCCCGGATCCGCTCCTGGAGCGGCTCGAACAGCTCGAACGTCCGGGCCAGCTTCGCCATCGTCGTCGACTCACCACCGGGAATGACCAGCCCGTCGCACTGGGCCAGCTCCGACGGGCGACGTACGCCGATCGCGGCGACGCCGATCTCCGTCAGCATCCGGAGGTGTTCGCGGACGTCGCCCTGGAGGGCGAAGACGCCGATGGTCCGTGGGGTCGTAGGCACCCGTGGATCGTAGGGTGCTGCCCTACGCAACCGTGAAGGTGATGCTCTGTGTTGTCACATTGCCGAAGTTGTCAGTGACCTGGATGCTGAGGGTGTAGGAGCCGGCCGCACCATACGCTGCGGTGGCGGTCCCGTTGACCGACCAGTTGTTGCCCACCACAGTCGCGTTGCGCCACTGCGTGGAGCAGTTCGAAGCATTCCATCCGTTGTTCCAGCACGTGGTCGTCGCTCCGACCGTCCGACGGAAGTCGAACTGCGTCGTGATGGGCGCCGACACATCGGTTCTGGTGCCACAGGCGGGCGCGGCGGCGCACGAGGTGCCAACGCTGGTCGCGTTCCTTGGGACGCTTGCCGCGTCGACAGGCGCGGTAAAGGCGAGCACGGGCAAGTCGATCTCTCCGCAGGTTGCAGCCTGATTGTTGCCATTGGTCCTGAACTTCCACGTTGTCGTGGCGTTCGATTTCCAGGCGGTGTAGGCGGTTGGGTACCCCACGCCCGTGACGGTGACCAACTTGTTTCGGTTGCCCACCGGAGTGGCGAAACTGATCGTGAGCTTCTTGTCTGTGCCAACGTCTGTGATCGCTGACGTCGCCACAATGGGAGAAATCGTGATGTCGTAGCCCAGCGTGGGCGCGGCGTTCGCCGGCCAGGTGTAAGCAACTGTCTGGCCGGTCGAGTCCGTGCCCAACGCGCACGTCTGGCTGTAGGTGGGTGCGGGAACTGTGTAGCTGGCTGCGGTCACACCGTTGAAACCCGCGTCGTCGCTAAAGTAGGCCCCCGTGTCTTGGGCAGGCGTGGTCCCGTGAAGCACCGTCCCCACGAGGACAAGGGCCACTCCAGCACCCAGCGCATTGCCCTTGCCGGCACCGGGGCGTCGCGACGGGGAACGCAGCGCGAGGAGAACCAGCCCACCCGCGAGGAGTCCGCCCAGGAAGACACCCGCGCGACCGGAGGTCCAGGCGACGACGTAGCCGGCGTACGGCACGTCGAAGACGACCCGCTCGGCCTGCCCCACGTCGTAGACCTGCTGGTCAACCGTGCCGTTGGCGTCGCCCTTGAGCGTGAGAAGAGCGTGTGCGCCCTTGGGCTGGATCTCCACGATGCGGTGCGTGACCCGGGTGCCGTTCAGGGTCTTGACGCTCACGATCTGCCCGACCTCGAGATCAGTCGCCGGCACCGTGTGCGACAGGGCGAGGGCACCCGTCGCGATCGTCGGCTCCATCGAGCCGGACCGCACGATCAGCGGTTTGACGTGGAGGACCAGCCCCGCGAGCAGGAAGAGCAGGCAGACCGTGCCAAGGACGGCGCCGACCGTCAGCGCCACCTCTTGCGAGGTGGCGCCGACCCTGCGCCAGTCAGGGCGCTTCACGGCAGGGTCACTCCGACCTGGGCAGCGGTGAAGGAGAACGCTGCCGACGTGGTCTTGGTCTGGAAGGAGTTGTCGGTGGCGAGCGGCAGGGACGCCACGACGCACATCCATTCAGCGGCGCTCGCCAGGAGGGGACGAGCCGTGGAGACGACGGTCTTGCTCGTGTCCAGAAGCGCGGCAGTGAACGTCTGGGTCGGTGCGGGAGTGCCGCCCGTGCAGGAGCCGGTTCGGGTGCCCAGCAAAGCCGAGCCGGTGTTGGTCGCCGGGGTGGTGGCATCCTGAGCGCCGTCGTACACGGCGAACTGGACGGCGCCGTTCAGCGCCCCCGTCGCCAGGCCCGAGACCTTGTAGGTCAGCGGGGTGACACCGGAGTTGCTGACCTTGACCGCCCACGCGTAGCTCTCCCCGGGGATCAGGTTGGAGACCGTGAAGCCGACCGGGCTGTACGTCCCGCCCGTGCCGTCGGTGGTCGTGTTGGTCGCCGCGTCGAGCCTGAGGTCGATACTGCCGGACGTGAAGCTGCCGCCCTGGAGGGTGGCGTTGTCGGTCCAGTACGCCGTGGTGCCCACCGCACCGATACCGGCGACGATGCCCAGGCTGAGGAAGGCCCGGACCCGGACCGACGAGACCAGGGACCACACGTTGGTCGCGAACTTGTTCATGCCCGCGCCTCCTTCCAGGAAGCCAGCTCGGTCAGGCGTACGGCGATGTCGAAGCGCAAAGAGCGATCCATCGATCTCGCCCCAGCGTCGGGCAGCAACCGGACACGAACCTTCACCGGCACCACCTCGCCACGGTGAGCGAGCATGTGGACCACACCGGTCCGGCCGGCGACGCGCACCGGGGTCCACGCTCCGTTGGCGAAAACGCTCATGCGCAGCCGGCCGGCCTCGAGCCACCTGGTCGGGTCGCTGACGGTGAACGTCACCCGCAGACGGGCGTCCTCGCCGCTCTGGTTGCGGGCATAGAAGGTCCGGGTCTCGTCGTCTCCAGGCACCCAGCGCGCTCCTCGCGAGAACAACGGCTTGGTGAGGTCGGTCGCCCAGATCCTGCCGGTGCTGCTCAGGACCAGCTTGGGCCAGCTCTTGGCAGCCGTGGCCGGCGCCAGCGTCAGGCTGAGGGCGACCATCACCACGGCGAGGAGTGCGGCCACCCGGGGGGTCATGTCCTCACATCCACCGGTTGGTCTGACTGCCCGGCGGCAACCGGCTGCTCGATGTGGAGCACGACCGGCTTGCGCCGTCGCTCCTTGATCGCGCCGCGGAAGTTCGCTCCGGCATATCCGATCAGACCAAGCACCACCAGGATGCTCAATGCCTCGCGCTGCTGGCTGGTGACGAACGAGGTGACGTATCCGAGGTACGGGATGGAGTACCAGCGCTCGCCCTTGACCTGGACGGGCAGCACCCAACTGGCGTCCATCGCATCGTTGGCGTCCCCCTGGGTGCGCCACCGGGCCTGTCCGGTGGCGTCGATGCCTTGAGCAACGACGCGGTGGGTCACGACCGTCGGGTCTCCGGACTTGATCTGGTAGGTGATCACATCACCCGGTCTGATCTGGTCCTGAGCAACTGGGCGAACCACCACCAGGGTGCCGGGAGGCATCGTGGGCGTCATCGAAGACGTCTCAATGACGTAGGGCGTGGCGCCGGCCAGACGCGGCACGATCAGCGCCGCGGCGAGCACCGCAGCGACAAACAACATGACGAACCACGACAGGACCGTCAGCGACCACCGAGCGGTCTCAGCAACTCTGCTCATGGATGGCTCACCCTTTCATCACCGACCCGGATCGTGACGCTGCTGCCCCTACAGGTGCGAACGGCGATCAGTTCGGGTTGTCCTGGGTGAGCGTGACGGTCAGGGTGTCGAGCGTGGACGTGATTCCCTGCGTGTCATTGGCATTCACCGGAGGGATACCGGCCTCGTCGGTACCGAACGGCACAGTGACCACGTACTTGATCGTGATCACCTTGTTGTCGTCGGCGGACGTCACGTGGTCGCCGTCGACCAGATCGGCGGTGCCGAGCTTGTACGTCGTGACCACATCAAGATCCAGGCTCGGTGAGGCCGGGGACGGCGTGTAGGTCACGGTGGTGGGTGCATCCAACGTTGCCGAGAGGTTGTCGCCTGTCGCGTCCAACGTCGTCGTGCACTGCTTCGTGAGCACGTCGCCCGGCACAATCAGAGCAACGGTTGCACCTGCATTCGCGGCGCCAGCGTTATAGACCCAGTTCGTGTCACACGTCGGGTTGGTCAGGCTCAGAGTTCCGGACGCGAACGAGCCACCGTTGACATCGCCCGTAGCCGTCCAGTAGGCAAGCGACCCGGCTCCGCCCAGCAGCAGCGAACCTGCCGCAGCGGCCGCCAGTGCGCCCTTGGTTGCCTTCTTCATGGTGGTTGCCCCTCACCGGTGTCCCCGAGGAGCTCACCGAGTGGTGGCCCCTTATCGGCGACTCTCGGGTGCACGCGAGGGAAAAGACATAGTTGTTACTCAGACGTGGATCTCCTGTGGAGAAGACTTGTCCACGCGTGGCCGGGGCGTGGGACGGGTGTTACTCGCGTGACGAAGCCCCGACGACGGTCGTCCACACCGCCGGGAGGAAGCTGAGGCCGACGAGGAGCGCCCAGAACCACGCCGGGATCTGGGGGTCCATGCTGACCGCGTAGCTGCCGTGCGGGTCCGCACGACGGACGTCGACGCTGGCGACCTGCCCGCTCCGCACCACCGCCGAGTCGGCGCCGTCCCAGCTGCTCATCCGGATGGGGAAGACACCGGTGCCGACGTACGACGCTCGCGCCCCTCCCCCGTCGATCGGCACGAACGCGAGCTGCTCGGCCTGGACGAGGGGCTGGTAGATCATCAGTGCCGCGGTCAGCGCCAGGGACGCACCGCCCACCACGACCGAGAGCCGCCACGACCGTCGCACGACACGGACGAGGAGGGCGATCACGAGGGCGCCGAGCAGCAGCACCGGAGCCGCCTGCACGATCCAGCCGATGCCGCGCCAGACATGGACCACCCGACCGACGACGTCGGACGGCTCCACGCGCCAGGGGTCCTTGCCGCTGATGGCGCCCTGCGTCGACAGCGTGCCGTCGTCGTGGACGGCGCGGACCAGGTGGCTGTAGGTCTGCTCGGGATGGCCGGGAGGGTGGAAGGTGATGAAGTCACCGGCTCGGAGGTCGCCTGCGTCGACGGGGCGCACCCACAGCAGCGACCCGACCGGCGCGCGGGTGCCCATCGACGGAGACTCGACCCGCTCGAGGTGGCCGCCGGTGACCCGCCATCCCACGACGGACGCGAGCCCGAGGACGACGACCGCGAGGAGCAAGCGGCTGACGACCCGACTGACGCGGCGCGAGTTCATGCCACGACCACTGCGTCGGCGCCGGTCCAGGCGAAGGCCAGCGACCACGGGCTGCCGGTCGGCACGGACTCGACGGTCCAGCTGATCGGAACGTAGAGGCGCAGCCCCGCGGCGTCGGGGTCGTACGTCGAGCCGCGGCTGATCGTCAGCGTCGACGACTGACTCCCACCGGCGGCTGGCGCGGCGACGGGTCGCGACGAGTTGTCGGCAAAGGTCCCGAGCCCGAGACCCGACACCGGTGTCGACGCCGGCGAGGTGAACGACCAGGTGACGTCGAACATCGTGCACGGCGAGGCGGTCGTGCCGGGGACGGTGCCGGCGAACGTCGTGGTGCCGGTGTCGTCGAGCTTCCACTGCTCGGTGGCGGAGGACGCGAAGGTGTCGAAGGCCGTCTGGGAGGCGGGATTGGTGGACGGTGCGTTCGGTGCCTGGCTGGTGTGGAAGACGACGAAGTTCGACAGCGATCCCGCGAAGTAGTTGCTCAGCCCGGTCCCGTAGGGGCGCGCGGCCAGCGGAGACCAGCCGAGGTGCCAGTAGCCGGTCGAAGAGGTTCCTCCGAGGCCGACGCCGGCACTCGGGCTCCCGGACACGCCGTCGACGTAGAGCCTCCATGTGGTGGTGGTGACAGTCAGCACGGAGGTGACGTCCACCCGGGCGTAGGCGAAGTGCCACTCGCCGTCGTTGAAGGTGCCCGGTGGGGAGCCCGTGGCGGACGTCGCGCTGTAGCCGAAGCCCAGGCGGCCGGCTGCGTCCATGTAGAGGAGGTGATCCACGTTGGCCGTGCTCGTGGTGTCGGGTTTGTCGGTGAACCCGAACAGGGCTCCCCCGGCTGTGCTGGTGGTCTTGAACCAGACACCCCAGCCGTAAGCAGCTCCGAGGCTGAAGCCCGAGGGGGTCGACTGCTGAGTCACGGCCGCCGCGAAGGCAGTCGAGCCATCGAGGGACATCGCCCTGGATCCGGTCCACGGACCCGCCGCCTGAAAGCTCGTGGCGTAGCGCGGGAGCAGGGGGTTGGCGTTCGATGCCTTGGCATTGGCGAGCTGCACCGGCGCACACGAGGACGCCTTCACCGCAGCCGAGAGCCGGCCGCTCCCCAAGTCGCCCAAGTTGCTGATGGTGTCCGACCCGACCATCGAGCCGGCGCAGGTCTGGGTCCCCGACACGCGAGGCCCGGCCGAACAGGACGTCGATCCGTACGCGTGGGTGAAGGCAAGCGAGGCTGCCCTCGCGGAGCCCGGGTCGTTGGCGAGGGTGGACACGGTCCAGCCCGACCGGGTCGTCCCAGTGGCGAGCCACGCGGTGAGCAGGGCGACCACCGCCGCGACCACGAGGGCCCGCAACGGACTCGGCAGCCGGACCTGAGTCACTTCACCAGCGTCCAGGTCATCGGCTGGGTGACGGTGACGGCCTGGTCGAGCACGTTGGCCGAGCCGCTGAGCGCCACGGTCAGCCGGCAGGTCGCCGATCCGTTCGCGGCGAGGGCACCCGTGTGCGTCAGCGTGGCGCCGATGCTGGCCGGGGCGACGGCGGACTGCACGAGGTCGGTCCACGCAGTCCCCGAGCTGTACGTCGATCCGGCCGAGCAGCTGATCGCCACCGTGAGGTCACCATTGGTGCAGACGTTGGCGACGGCCGGTGTCCCGGTGCCGGCGACCGGCGACTGGGTGCAGGTGCCGGGAGCGACCGCGAAGCTGGTCGCGGCCGCCGCGCCCACGTTGGCGAACGTGACGTCGACTGTCTGGCTCCCGCCAGGGGTGAGCGGAGTGCCCGTGCCGCCGTAGACGTTGATCGTGGTGCAGGTCGAGCTGTTGGTCGCGTTGGTGCTGGAGTAGCAGTCAACGCCGCCCGAGCTCTCCTTCAGGATCACCGCCGTCGCGGTGGCGGCAGTGTTCGTGTCGTTGCTGACGACCGCACTGGTCCACGACGACAGCGTCCCGTTCACCGACAGCGCGAGCGCGAGCGCGCTGACTCCGCAGACTGCCCAGACGCCGGGCAGGAAGCGTGGTCGGCCCATGTCAATCCTCCCCCGAGGTGGCCGGAGCCGGATCAGGTCGCGCTGAGCGTCCAGGTCAATGGCTGGCTGACGGTGGTGTTGGAGACGCTCGCGGGCGCAGTCGCCGCCAGTGAAACCGTGATCCGACAGGTGATCTGGTCATCCGGTGAGATGGTCGCGACGTGGGCGTCCTCGGCCTGGTGCGAGGGATCGTCAGCCGCCCACACGAGGTCGGTGTAGAGGTTCTGGTCGTCGTACGTCGCGCCGTCGCTGCACGTCACGGATACCTGGAAGTTGTCGTCCGCGCACAGGGTCGTGCCCGGGTCGGGATCGACGCAGGTGCCGGGAGTGAGCTTGAGCCGCGCTGCATCTCCCGAGCCTGTGTTGGTGAACGTGACGTCCACGTCGCGCGTGTCGCCGGGCGAGAGCTTGGTCGTCGTCCCGCCGAACTTGTTGATCGAGCAGGTGATCGAGTTGTCCGAATCGGCCACCGTGTCACACGTCGCGACGCCGTCGGTCTCCGACAGCGCTACCGCGAGCGCCGACTCCGCGTTGTTGGTGCCGTTGTTGATGACGGCCTGCGTCCAACTGGACAGCGTCCCGTTGACGCCGAGCACGAGCACGAGAGACGCGAGCGCCCCCGTCCCCCAGGCGACCGGTGCGAATCTGGCGCCTGCGGCGCCGCGTGCGACCTTCATTGGTTTCACCCCCGTGAGAACCCGGGGTCGCCCTCTCGGCCCCGGAACCGAGCGCTACGAAAGCCGAGACTTGAGGAAATCTTGCGAAAAGGAATGGCAAATGACCCGGACGGACCACGCCAAAGTAAAGACCGTGGCCCGATGAGGTCATCGGGCCACGGTCGAAAGGTCTAACGGGGTGAGGTCACCAACCGCGCTCGGAGAGGCGGTGCGGCTGGGGCAGCTCCTCGACGTTGATGCCGACCATGGCCTCGCCCAAGCCACGCGAGACCTTGGCGACCACGTCGGGGTCGTCGAAGAACGTGGTGGCCTTCACGATCGCCTCGGCGCGCTGCTCGGGGTTGCCGGACTTGAAGATGCCCGAGCCCACGAAGACGCCCTCGGCGCCGAGCTGCATCATCATCGCCGCGTCCGCGGGGGTCGCGATGCCGCCGGCGGTGAACAGCACGACGGGGAGCTTGCCGTTGGCGGCGACCTCCTTGACCAGCTCGTACGGCGCCTGCAGCTCCTTGGCCGCCACGTAGAGCTCATCGCCCTCGAGCGCCGCGAGCCGCCGGATCTCGGCGCGGATGGTGCGCATGTGGGTGACGGCGTTGGACACGTCACCGGTGCCGGCCTCGCCCTTGGAGCGGATCATCGCTGCACCCTCGGTGATCCGGCGCAGCGCCTCACCCAGGTTGGTCGCACCACACACGAACGGCACCGTGAAGGCCCACTTGTCGATGTGGTTGGCGTAGTCCGCGGGGGTCAGAACCTCGGACTCGTCGATGTAGTCGACACCGAGGGACTGGAGCACCTGGGCCTCGGCGAAGTGGCCGATCCGGGCCTTGGCCATGACGGGGATGGAGACGGCCTCGATGATCGAGTCGATCATGTCCGGGTCACTCATCCGGGACACGCCACCCTGAGCGCGGATGTCGGCGGGCACCCGCTCGAGGGCCATCACGGCGACCGCGCCGGCGTCCTCGGCGATCTTGGCCTGCTCGGCGGTGACCACGTCCATGATGACGCCGCCCTTGAGCATCTCTGCCATGCCGCGCTTCACGCGCGTGGTGCCGGTGTTTCCGTCTGCGGGGGTGTTCTCGACCATGCCTCGATCCTAGTGCGACACGCCCGGGCGTCTCGCATCGGGAGCGGTCAGGACGCCGCCTCGGCCAGCGCCTGCTGACGCACCACCCAGATCCGCTGGGCAACCGTGACGGTGCTCGCGACCGACAGGGCCCACAGGGCGACGTACAGCAGGATCGGGAGGTCGAACAGGCCACTGAGGCCGGTCATCACCAGGATCGCGACGAGGCGGTCGGCGCGCTCGGCGATACCGACCTTGGCCTGGAAGCCGAGGCCCTCGGCGCGGGCCCGGGCGTACGACGTCACCGAGCCCATGACCGTGCAGACCAGCGCCAGGACGAGGTAGAGCGTGCTGTCGCCCGGCCCGGCGAAGTAGAGCGCGAGCCCGCCGAAGATGGCACCGTCGCCGACCCGGTCGAGCGTCGAGTCGAGGAACGCCCCGAACTTGCTCGACTTGCCGGTCAGCCGGGCCATGTAGCCGTCGATGAGGTCGCTGAAGACGAACGCGGTGATCACCAGGACACCGGTGAGCAGCTTCCCCTGCGGGAAGAACACCAGCGCGCCGGCACAGACGCCGAGCGTCCCCACGAGCGTGACGGCGTCGGCGCTGACGCCGAGCTTGATGAGCAGGTGGGCAACCGGGGAGATGACCTTCGTCCAGAAGGCGCGGAAACGTTCCATCATGGCGCGAGCAGGCTACCCGTAGCCGGTCCCGGGGTTGGTGATCAGGCGTAGTGTCACCAGTACGGAGCCATTCAGGCTTCCGATCAGAGGACCGCACATGAGCGACAAGTCGCCGCGGCAGGGCATGACCAAGAAGACCGGCAAGTCCATCAAGGAGAAACGCGCGGACAAGCGCGCCAAGGGCCACGAGGAGACGTTCTCCGAGAAGCTCGTCACCAAGAAGAAGTGACGCTCCTGTCGCTGGGGGTCATCGGGTCCTCGGCCAAGGAGAACGAGCACCGGCTGCCGCTCCACCCGGACCACCTCGCGCTCCTCGACGCCGACCTGCGCGCACGGATCACGCTCGAGCACGGGTACGCCGCGCGCTTCGGCGTGCGCGACGAGGACCTGGCCGACGTGGTCGCCGGGTTCGCCTCCCGCGAGGAGCTGCTGACCGGCTCCGACGTCGTGCTCCTCCCCAAGCCGCAGCACGCCGACGTCGCCGCGCTGGGCCCCGGCCAGGTGCTGTGGGGCTGGCCGCACTGCGTCCAGGACACCGAGCTCACGCAGCTCGCGATCGACCGGCGCCTGACGCTGATCGCCTTCGAGGCGATGAACCACTGGACCCGCGACGGCAACGTCGGCGTCCACGTCTTCCACAAGAACAACGAGCTCGCCGGCTACTGCTCGGTGCTCCACACGATGGAGCTGGCGGGCATCACCGGAGACTACGGCCGACGGCTGAGCGCCGTCGTGATCGGCTTCGGCGCGACCGCGCGCGGGGCGGTCACCGCGCTCAAGGCGCACGGCGTCCACGACGTCGCGGTGCTCACCAACCGCCAGGTCGCCGCGGTCGGCTCACCGATCCACTCTGTGCGGATCCGGCAGTTCGACCACGACCCCGACTCCCCCCGCGTCAGCCACGTGATCACCGACCGCGGCCGCGAGCCGCTGGCGGCGTACCTCGCGGAGAACGACATCATCGTCAACTGCACCCTGCAGGACACCGCGGCTCCGCTCATCTACCTCGGCGAGGAGGACCTCGGCGCGTTCCGGCCCGGGAGCCTGATCGTCGACGTCTCCTGCGACCTGGCGATGGGCTTCACCTTCGCGCGCCCGACGACGTTCGACGAGCCGACCTTCGACGTCGGCAACGTGCACTACTACGCCGTCGACCACACCCCGTCGTACCTCTGGAGCTCGGCGACCTGGGAGAACAGCAACGCTCTCATCCCGTTCCTGCGGCCGGTGCTCGAGGGCGGGGCGTCGTGGGACGCCAACGAGACGCTCAGCCGGGCCATCGAGATCCGCGAGGGACGCATCGTCAACCCGCGGATCCTCGACTTCCAGGGGCGTCTCGCGGCGCACCCCCACCTGGTCTCCTGACGGCTCACACCAGCTCGGGCAGCCTCAGGTGGGCCACGACGACGTCACACTCGGCCACGTCCAGTACGTCGACCCCCGCGTCGCGGAGTCCCGCGTCGCGGATCGCCCAGCTGCGCTCGCGGCTGGCCGCCAGCGACTCGGCGCTGTCGTAGACGGTGGTGTTGCAGGCGCGGCCGTTCTCCCGGTCGACCAGCAGGCTGGCGCTGCAGAATCCCGCCAGTGACTCCATCTCGGGGATCATCGCGTCGCGGTAGATCCCGATGCCGCGCTCGACGTCCCCGTGGTTGACCCGCAGCCACGTCACCCGGCAGCAGGCACCCGCGGTGACCATGTGCCGCCGGTGCATGACCGCGACCTCCCACTCGGCGAGCTCGGGCGTCGCGCCCAGGATCTCCGCGCCCCGGAGCCGGGCGTTGGCCAGCCGCGGCAGGCTGGCCCGCATGGCCTCCTTGGAGTCCCAGGAGCTGGTGACGATGCTCAGGCCGGTGTCGCGGTCCACGACCATCGACAGGCCGATGCAGCCGTCGAGACGGGAGGTGGTCGGCAGCACCTCGTCGCGGACGAAGTCGACTCCCTCGTCCTGACGGTCGGCGTCGCCGTGGAACGTGATGGAACGTGCGTACATGGGTCCTCCGGTGTCATGAAGGGGCTGGCGGGCCACGGCCGGCCCCCCGCACGGGGAGGGGGCCGGCCGGGTCGCCGGGTCAGACCAGCTCGGGCACCCTCAGGTGGGCAATGGCCAGCTCGAACTCGGCGATGTCGAGGAACTCGACACCCATCTCGCGGGTGGCGGTCTCGCGCATCCGGGCCGCGTCCTCACTGGTGGCGTCGAGCGCCGCCTGCGAGTCGAACACGGCGGTGCCGCAGGTGCGGCCGCCCGCGCGGTCGATGAGGAAGCTGGCGCTGCAGAAACCGTCCATCCCCTCGAGCTGCGTCAGCACACGGGACTTCCAGAACTCGACGGTCCCGTCGAGGTCACTCGCCCGGGTCCAGGTGATCCGGCAGCAGGCGCCCGGTGAGGTCTGGTGGTCGCGGTGCATCACGGCCACTTCCCACTCCTCGACGGTGGGGGTGCCGCCGAGCACCTCGCCGCCGCGGGCGCGGTACGACGCGAGCCGGTCGCCGCTCGCGCGCATGGAGGCCTCGTCGTGCCAGGAGCTGGTGGCGATGCACTGGCCGGAGGAGCGGTCGACGACCAGCGACATGCCGGCGCAGCCGTCCATGGCCGTGATCGCCGGCATGACCTCGTCGCGGATGTAGGCGATGCCGGCGTCGATGTTGCCGGGTTCGCCCTTGATCGTGGTGGAGCGCGCGTACATCAGTAGGCCTCCTTGGGGGCATCGGGGGCGGCACCCCGACGGCGCCGCCGCTCTCGACACGATGCTCCCGACCACCCCGATGGGCAATGGCCCGGACGGGTCAGGGCGCCCCGAGGGCGTCGCAGACCTGGGCCACCGACGCGGGGGCCCCGGCGACCGACCAGACGACTCCGCCGGCCTCGACCTGGCGGGCCACGCCCCCGACGCCCCGGATGATCGCGGCCCCCGGGAGCCGGTCCCAGTCGGCGACGGTGTGCTGGAAGCTCACCCCCATCTGCCCCTGCGCGATCGCCATCGCGTCCATGGTCCCGGAGCCGAGCATCCGCAGGGTGGCGACCCCGGCCGCGGCCCGGGCGAAGGCCGCCGCGATCGCAGGGTCGTCGAAGGGCGGGTGCAGGTAGGTGGTCGCGCACGTCTCCCCCAGGGGTACGTCGACCAGCGCGGGCAGCTCGTGCCCGTTGCGCGTCGAGGGCAGCTCCGGGCCGCCGACGAAGAGGTCGTCGTCGTGCGGGTGGAACACCGCGCCCAGCAGCACGTCGTCCTCGTCGACCAGGGCGAGGGCCGAGCACCACCAGGTGAGTCCGCGGTGGAAGTTGTAGGTGCCGTCGACCGGGTCGATGACCCAGGTGCGACCGCTGGTGCCGGCCCGGTCGGTGCCCTCCTCGCCCACGATCGCGTCGTGCGGCCGCTCGGCGGCCAGGCGGTCGACGACGAGCCGCTCGGCGGCCTTGTCGGCCGCGGTCACGATGTCGGAGATCGACGTCTTGTGCTCGGCGGCCAGCCCCTCGGCGCGCATCCGCTGGGCGAGCCGGCCGGCCTCGCGGACCAGGTCGGCGGCCAGCGCCGCGTCGTCGAGGAGGTCGCTCACGCCGTCCAGGCCTTCGCCAGCAGCCCGCGGGTGTCGCCGAGCAGCTCGGGCAGGGTCTTGGTGCGCCCGATGATCGGCATGAAGTTCTGGTCGCCGGGCCAGCGGGGCACCACGTGCTGGTGCAGGTGGGCGGCGATGCCGGCTCCCGCGACGAACCCCTGGTTCATGCCGATGTTGAAGCCTCCGGCCCCGGACACCGACCGGACCACCTGCATCGCGTGCCGGGTGAGGTCGGCGATCTCGGCCGCCTCCTCGTCGGTGGTCTCGGTGTAGTCCGCGATGTGGCGGTAGGGGCAGACCATCAGGTGGCCCGGCGCGTAGGGGTAGAGGTTGAGCACGACGTAGGCGAGCTCACCCCGGTGCACCACCAGCCCGTCCTCGTCGGACAGCGTGGGCACCCGGCAGAACGGGCACTCCCCCGACGACCCGTCGGCCGGCTTGTTCTCCCCCCGGATGTAGGCCATCCGGTGGGGAGTCCACAGCCGGTCGAGGGCGTCGGGGTCACCCACGCCGTCCTGGAAGAGCCCCTCGTCGGGCAAGGCTCAGACCTGCTCGCGCGACTCGACCGCGGCGACCACGCGGGCGATCGCGTCCTCGATCGAGACGCCGTTCTCCTGCCGGCCGTCGCGATAGCGGAACGACACCGCTCCGGCCGCGATGTCGTCGCCGCCGGCGATCATCATGAACGGCACCTTCTGCAGCTGCGCGTTGCGGATCTTCTTCTGCATCCGGTCGTCGGAGTCGTCGACCTCGACCCGGATGCCGGCCTTCTGCAGCTGCTTCGCGACGTCGTAGAGGTAGTCGACGTGCGCCTCGGCGACCGGGATCGCCTGCACCTGCACCGGAGCGAGCCACGGGGGGAACGCGCCGGCGTAGTGCTCGACCAGCACGCCGATGAACCGCTCGATCGAGCCGAACTTGGCGGAGTGGATCATCACCGGCTGCTGGCGCGAGCCGTCGGGGGCGACGTACTCGAGGTTGAACCGGTCAGCGGAGGGCTGGTTGAAGTCGTACTGGATCGTCGACATCTGCCAGGTCCGGCCGATCGCGTCGCGCGCCTGGACCGACACCTTCGGTCCGTAGTAGGCCGCGCCGCCGGGGTCGGGGACGAGCTCGAGGCCCGACTCGATGCAGACGTCCTCCAGCACCTTGGTCGCGATCTCCCAGTCCTCGTCCGAGCCGATGAACTTGTCGGGCTTGGAGTCGTCACGCGTCGACAGCTCGAGGTAGAAGTCGTCGAGGCCGAAGTCGCGGAAGAGTCCGAGGCAGAAGTCCAGGAGGTGCTTGATCTCCGCCGGCGCCTGCTCCTTGGTGACGTAGGAGTGCGAGTCGTCCTGGGCGAAGCCGCGCACGCGGGTCAGGCCGTGGATGACACCGGACTTCTCGTGGCGGTAGACCGAGCCGAACTCGAAGAGCCGCAGGGGCAGCTCGCGGTAGGAGCGCTGGCGCGACCGGAAGATCAGGTTGTGCATCGGGCAGTTCATCGCCTTGAGGCGGTAGTCCATGCCGTCGACGTCGAGCGGAGGGAACATCCCCTCGCCGTAGTAGGGCAGGTGACCGGAGGTGTAGAAAAGCCCCTCCTTGGCGATGTGCGGCGTGCCGACGTACTCGAAGCCCTCCTCGATGTGCCGGCGGCGGACGTAGTCCTCCATCTCCCGCTTGATCACGCCGCCCTTCGGGTGGAAGACCGGGAGGCCGGAGCCGATCTCGTCGGGGAAGCTGAAGAGGTCGAGGTCGCGACCGAGCTTGCGGTGATCGCGGCGCTCGGCCTCCTCGATCCGGAAGAGGTGCTGCTCGAGCGCCTCCTTGGACTCCCAGGCCGTGCCGTAGATGCGCTGGAGCTGCTTGTTCTTCTCGTCGCCGCGCCAGTACGCCGCCGCCGAGCGCATCAGCTTGAAAGCCGGGATGCGCTTGGTGGTGGGCAGGTGCGGGCCGCGGCACAGGTCGCTCCACGCGACCTCGCCCTTGCGGTTGATGTTGTCGTAGATCGTCAGCTCGCCGGCGCCGACCTCCACGCTGGCGCCCTCGGCCGCGTCGTCGGACTTGCCGGAGCCCTTGAGGCCGATGAGCTCGACCTTGTAGGGCTCGTCCTTGAGCTCGTTGAGCGCGTCGGCGTCGGTCGTGACGCGCCGGTCGAACTTCTGGCCCTCCTTGATGATCTTGCGCATCGCGCTCTCGATCTTCGTGAGGTCCTCGGGGACGAACGGGGTCTCGACATCGAAGTCGTAGTAGAAGCCGTTCTCCACCGGCGGTCCGATGCCGAGGCGGGCCTCGGGCCACAGCTGCTGGACGGCCTGCGCCATCACGTGTGCGGTGGAGTGCCGCAGGATGTCGCGGCCGTCCTTGCTGTCGATCGCGACACCCTCGACCTCCGCGCCGTCGGCCAGCTCGTGGGCCAGGTCGCGCAGGGCGCCGTCCACGCGGGCAGCGATGATCGACGGGTCGTCGGCGAAGAGCTCCCACGCCTTCGTGCCCGTCGTCACGGTCTTCTCCTCACGCGCATCGGCGTGGACGAGGGCGACCTTGATGTCGGACACAGGAGTGCTCCTTGGATCGGTGGACACGGCTCGGTCGAGCCGGACCCCGCGATCGTATCCGTCGGCTCCGGGCCGTCGCCCCCCGGTTTCGGGTCACCGGTCCTACCCAATCCCGATGACCCGGTGCCGCGTCTGCCCGCGCCACTCGCCCTCGACCGGGGATGGTGACCACCTCATCTCCCCCGCGTGGGAGGAATACGTGCTAGTGGCCGGGGGACACATGTGTGACGCGACGCTGGACAAAGGATTCCGACCGGGAGCGGGCCGCCGCTGGTGGCTGAAGGTGCTGGCCAGGCTGGCGCGCACCGTAGCCGCGCCGCGCGCGTCCAGGTTCACACCGGCTCCGGGTCCGCAGCTCATTCCTGGTTGCTGAGCGCGCGTACCTGGTACGCGCTGGACGACCGGCCGGGCCCGACCCCCGACCGGGCCCGGTCGGTGCCACCCCACCTCAGCGCCTGGTGGCCTTGAAGGTCGCGTCGGCGCCGGTGCACGCCACCTGGGAGAACGTGCCCTTGGCGACCGTCTTCGAGGTGAACGTGCCCTTCACCTTGGCCACGACGATGTCGTAGTCCGGGTGCTTGATGACGTTGCGGAACGTGCCGTCGTCCTTGACCTTCACGTTCTTGAAGGTCGTGGTGGTCCCGCACGAGTCGACCACCTTGATGGACGTGATCAGGTGCTGGGTTTCGACCGCGATCTTGATGGTGCCGTCGCCGTCCGAGGTCCCCCCGGCGTACGTCGCCCCCGCCTTCGGGAGCGCGGCCGACGCGGCGGTGGCGAGCGCGAAGGTCAGTGCGACCGCGAGCACGACGAGCTTGGTGAGTCTGGACATGGATCCCCCTTGGATTCGTCCCCCGTGCCCACGAGGGTAGGAAGGCACGGCGGGCCACGACATGGCCCTCACGGGCCACGGGCGTCCTGGGGTGTGGCGTTGACCCAGGGCAAGAAAAAAGACCCGCAGGTGGGGGACTTCTCCCCCGAACTGCGGGTCCTGATGGTGGGCGATACTGGGTTCGAACCAGTGACCTCTTCGGTGTGAACGAAGCGCGCTACCACTGCGCCAATCGCCCCTGCGGTGCGGTGCGAAACCTTAGCGTATGCCCGCGCCGCCATCACATTCCGGGATCGCCGTCACGAGTGGCGGGTTGGTGCGTCTCCTCGACAGACCGGTGCACGGGGGCCGGCAGGACCGAGGAACCGAGCACCCACATGACCCAGCAGCCCGTCCCGCAGCAACCGATGTCCCAGGCACTGTCGCAGGAGCTGACCCTGCACTGCCTCGACGGCCGCGGCCGCAGCCTCGAGCTCGCGGCATCGTTCGGCTACGACCCGCGCGACCCGTACGCCGTGTGGATCACGTTCCCCAACCCCGCCGGTGACGTGCGGTGGGCGATGAGCCGCTCCACGCTGCGCCGCGGCATGACCGACCCGGCCGGCCAGGGCGACCTCCAGGCGTGGCCCAGCATCGACGAGGACGGCCGCGCCGTGGTCGTGCTCGAGTTCCACTCCCCCGACGGCCGACTGGTCGCCCAGGCCCACACCGACGCGGTGCACCAGTTCCTGACCCGCTCCCTGGCCCTGGTCCCGGCCGGGACCGAGAGCGATCACCTCGACCTCGACGGGCTCGTGGCGGCCCTGCTCGGCTCAGCGGCCCAGTAGCTCCGGCTCGCGCTTGCGCCAGGTCGCCATCGCTTCGAGCGTGACCGGCCCGGGCGCGGGCAGCTCGATGTCGTCCCAGTGCGAGACCGCCTGCACGTCGCGGGTGGTCGAGACGAGGAAGACCTCGCTGGCCCGCTCGACGACCTCGATCGGCTCGTCGACCTCCCGACCGCCGTACCACTCGAGCAGCAGCGCCCGCGTCACGCCGGCCAGGCAGCCGCTCGCCAGCGTCGGCGTCCGCAGCTCGCCGTCGAGCACGTAGAAGACGTTGGTGCCGGTGCCCTCGCAGAGGTTGCCGGCGGTGTTGGCGAAGATCGCCTCGCTCGCCCCCCGCTCGTGCGCGGCGGCCAGCGCGACGACGTTCTCGGCGTACGACGTGGTCTTCAGGCCGGCCAGCGCGCCCCGCTCGTTGCGCGGGTAGGGCACGGTCGCCACGCGCGTCGTCTCGGGCCATTCCCCCATCGCGTCCGCGACGACGATCAGGGTCGGGGGCGCGTCGCCGCGGCCGGAGCCCAGCGGCGCCGGTCCGCCCGTGTAGGTGATCCTGATCCGGCCCAGCGGCAGGTCCTGGCCCTCGAGCACGGCGGCCACCCCACGGCGTACGGCGTCGGTGTCGACCTCGGGCAGCGCGAGGCCCGCGGCGGAGCGGGCGAGCCGCTCCAGGTGGAGCGTCAGGGCGAACGGCTGGCCGTCGACGACCTTGACCGCCTCGAAGACTCCGTCGCCCACGGTGAGCCCGTGATCGGTCACTCCGACGGCCGGGGCGGTCGGGTCGGACAGGACTTCACCGTTCATCCAGGCGCGCATGGCGCCCACTCTAGGAGGGTGAACGAGCCGTGCACGGCGGGCGAACACGCCCGAGGGGGGCCGATTTTGCACGCCCGTGGGGTTCGGCTAATGTTCCTTTCGCACCGAGGCCCCCGGGCCGCGGATCGCAAGCGGACGTAGCTCAGTTGGTAGAGCGCAACCTTGCCAAGGTTGAGGTCGCGAGTTCGAGCCTCGTCGTCCGCTCGGAGAGGTCTCTCTCTTGGTTTGACCTCCACGGTGGAGTGGCCGAGAGGCGAGGCAACGGACTGCAAATCCGTCTACACGGGTTCAAATCCCGTCTCCACCTCGAACATCATCGATCCCCTTGTGGGATCGTTGTTGCTCTCGGGCGATTGGCGCAGTGGTAGCGCGCTTCCTTGACACGGAAGAGGTCACTGGTTCAAACCCAGTATCGCCCACTTCCAAACCCGCTGGTCAGAGGCACATTCCTCGGCCAGCGGGTTTCTTTGTGCCCTCTATGTGCCCGCCGGGTCGCCGTTCCGACCCGAATACTCGGGTCTGAGGGTGGTGTACGTAAGACTGGCGTCGTCATGCTCAATCACAGCAGCCGAGGGGACGCGGGCGTGGTTTCGCCGACCGCCAGACACCGAGAAGTCATCATCTCGCAGACCAAGACCCGCCAGCGCGTCCGGGATCTCGCCGAGGTGTACACGCATGAGCGAGAAGTCACCGCCATGCTCGACCTGGTGTCCGACATGTTCCCTTCACTTGATCGCCCGCGAGACATAGGCCGCACATTCCTTGAGCCAGCCTGCGGGGCTGGGAACTTTCTGGTCGGCATCCTCGATCGGAAGTTGGCCTACGTGAAGTTCGGCGGGCTCTACCGCAGCGTCGCAACTTTCGAGACAGCCGTGTTGAGGGCACTCTCCTCCATCTACGGAATCGACATCGACCCAGAGAACGTGGAGCAGTCGCGCCAGTTTCTCAAGGCCGACATCGCGCACCACATGAATCTTCAACTCAACACCGTCCCAGTTTCGGACGGCTTCTGGCTCGCGGTGGAGGCGATCCTGGGCACGAACGTCATCCGAGCCGACACCTTGAAGGACGGTCAGAGGATTCGCCTCGTTGAGTACCACTGGCAGCGCAAGACCGGATATGTCATCCGGGACTGGTCGCCATTGGAGGAGCCCAACGCACAGTTCGACCTATTCGGCGAAGTCCCTGACGAGTGCCAGCGCGATGAGGTAGCCATTCACTACAGCCTGCTAGCGGACAGTCCAGAGGCAGTCAGGGTCGAGAGGCACGGGGGAAGGACCAAATGAGCGTCCACGAGTTGGCAAGACAGATCAGGACGGGGCAGCACATCCCGGACATCCTCGATTGCCTGGCGCAACTGTCGAACGACGAGGTTCCGACGCCGCCCAAGTTGGCACGCGCGATGCTCGACATTCTCCCGGACGAGGTCTGGAGCAAGATCGATTACGTATGGCTCGACCCGTTCTGCAAGTCGGGCATCTTCCTCCGTGAAGTGGCGGCACGGCTACTCGAAGGGCTGAGCGAACAGATCCCAGACTTCAACCAGCGGCGTGACCACATTTACCGCGACATGCTCTGGGGGACGTCGATCACAGAGATGACTGGGATGATCTCGCGTCGCTCGCTCTACTACAGCCGCGATGGCAGCGGGCCTGTCTCTGTGATCAAGTTCGACCATTCGCAGGGCCACCTGCCGTATGTCCGCGCCGAACACACCTTCCCAAAGAAGAAGGACGGCACCGTGACAGGCGGCTGCACGCGATGCGGCGCTCCTTTAAGCCTGGAACGCGGCGAGAGCCGTGAGAACTACGCCTACTCGTTCATTCACGGGGCTTACCCGACCGAGGAGATGAAGAACATGAAGTTCGACGTGATCGTCGGGAACCCGCCCTACCAGGCTGGTGACAAGAAGAACGAGGATGATCGGGCCGCCCCGGTGTACGACCGCTTCGTGACCCAGGCCATCGATATGAACCCGCGCTATGTCGTCATGGTGACCCCCTCGCGGTGGTTCACCGGAGGCTGGGGTTTGAACGAGTACCGCAAGCGGATGCTGGCGGACCGGCGACTGCGGGTCATGGTCGACAATCCGAAACTGTTCGACTGTTTCCCAGGTGTCGAGATCAAGGGCGGGGTCTCGTACTTCCTTTGGGATCGCAACCACAACGGCGACTGCGAGTTCTCGACACGCATCGAAGGGGTCATCAGGTCGACCGTGACCCGAGACCTTCGCGAGGGCGACGGCGTGCTCATGCGCGACAACAGGGCCGCTGAGATCGTTCACAAGGTCAAGGAACGCCATGAGGGCCGCTGGGTTGAGGACGTGTGCGGCCCGCAGATGCCGTTCGGGCACATGCGCACCAACTTCTCGGGCGATCACCCTGTCAAGCAGCCCGGTGACGTGGCCCTTGTGCTCGGATCTCGGGGCGGCTACATCTCTCCCGATGTCATCGACAAGAACCACGACTGGGTGGACCAATGGAAGGTGCTGATGCCCAAGGCAGGGGACGGCCACGGACGCGAAGAGTCGTTCGTCTTGGGCGAGCCAATCGCGTTGGCTCCAGGTTCCGCCTGCACGCAGACGTACATCGTCGCTGGCCTATTCGACACCCGCGAGGAGACCGAGAATTACGCCCACTACCTCGCCACAAAGTTCGTCCGGTTCCTTGTACAACCCCGCAAGGCCAGCCAAGACATCTTCGACGAGCGGTTCCGATTTGTGCCGATGTTGGACATGACCCGCTTGTGGACCGATGAGGACCTCTACGACCGCTTCGACCTCACCGAGGATGAGCGGGCCTACATCGAGCGGACCATCAAGCCTCGGTCGGTGAATCTGTCGCTTGACTCCCCCATCCCGGCCAGCCATCTGCCAGGCGGCGCCAAGTACAAGCCCAAGGGGAGCGACGCCGATGAGTGAACCTTTGGACTCGGCCGAGGTTGAAACCGTCGCATCTCCGGCGTCGCAGAAACGCATCTACGTCTACCGGATCATCAACGAGAACGACGTCGACTGGGAGCGCCACGTCGGCTCAACCAAGTCGACCGGGCGGGGCTTGCTGAAGGTGGGCGAAACCACCAAGCCGACGGCTAGAGAGCGGATCTACCAGCAACTCGGCACCGCCTATCCGGGATTGGCCGGGGTGGAGATACTGATCGACGAGCCCGCGCAGCGCGCGGACGGCACATGGTTCGGGGATCGTGACGTCCATGCCGTCCTGAAGGCGCAAGGCATCAAGGCGATCCGGGGGCCGAAGAAGGACTCCGAGAAGTTCGAAGCAACGCTCGACGAGGTGAAGGCCGCGATCGTCGCGGTGCGAAACGGCACAACCTTTGAGTCGAGCCGAACTCTGGACTTCCCAATGCGCCCGGAACAGGAGGACGCGGTCGCGCTTACGGCCGGGTACTTCGCAGCGCACGCGGACGACAAGCACACCCCGAAGTTCTTGTGGAACGCGAAGATGCGGTTCGGCAAGACCTTCACGGCGTACCAGGTGGCCCGCGAGATGGGTTGGAAACGGGTCCTCGTCCTGACCTACAAGCCCGCGGTGCAAACGGCCTGGAAGGATGACCTGCTCAGCCATGTCGACTTCGAAGGCTGGCAGTTCGTCGACAGGGACACTCCGGTGGCGCAGGCGACCGCACTGGCAAACGACGAGCAGACGCCTCTGGTTTGGTTTGCCTCGTTCCAGGATCTGGGAGGGAAGGATGCCGAGGGTGCGATCAAGGAGCGCAACGAGACGATCCATCTGACCGATTGGGATTGCATCGTCCTTGACGAGTACCACTTCGGGGCATGGCGCGAGGGAGCGCGAGAACTCTACGACCCGGCCGACAAGGGCCTTGCCGAAGTGGAGGAGCCGGACGACTGGGTTACCGCGGAAGACGACTTGGGGCTGGACACCAAACACGTCCTCTACTTGTCAGGCACTCCGTTTCGGGCCATCACCGGCGGGGAGTTCACCGAGGACCAAATTTTCAACTGGACCTACGTCGACGAACAGCGCGAGAAGGCCAAGTGGGAAGGCGACAGCAACCCCTACATCGACCTGCCGCAGATGCGGATGTACGCCTACGAGATGGGAGCGAGCGCTGCTCACTGGGCCGAAGACGGTGAGTTCAACGGCTTCTCCCTCAGCGAGTACTTCCGCGCCCGCAGGGCCGACCCGGAGTCGAAGTCCCGCAGGGTCGAGACGGGTACCTATGTGTTCGATGACCCCACACGCGTCTCGGAGTTCCTAGAGATGCTGCGCGGCAAGTTGACCGACCAGATGAAGAGCCAGGTCCTCGGCGGGTCAGGGAAGAAGGCCCCCTTCCCCTACGAGTCCCCGGACTTCACAGACGCCATCAAGCACTCGGTCTGGTACATGGCCGACGTCGCGGCATGCTTTGCGATGCGTGACCTCTTGCAGTCTCACCCCTACTTCAAGGGCTTCGAGATCGTCGTCGCTGCTGGGTCCGGGGCGGGCATGGGGGCGGCGGCCAAGCCACCCGTCGAGCAGGCGATCGACCGGGCATCCAAGCAGCACAAGTCCGGCTCCATCACTTTGTCGTGCGGCAAGTTGATGACGGGCGTAACGATCCGCGAGTGGGGTGCGATCCTTATGCTGCGTTCGCTGAAGTCTCCGGAGTCCTACTTCCAGGCCGCATTCAGGGTTCAGTCGCCGTGGTCCTATCGAGAGCCGGACGGCAGCGTGGTCGTCTTGAAGGACCCTGTGCTGGTCTTCGAGTTCGACCCCAACCGCGCCCTCGGCCTCGTCGCCGAGTACGGCCTGAAACTGGGTACAACCGGCGACACCACGCCGCAGCAGGCGATCGGCGAACTCATCAACTATCTCCCCATCTTCCAGTTCTCTGGCGGGGCCATGCTGCAACTCGACGCTGCGGACGTGCTCAACATCGCCACAACAGGTGTTGGCGCGTCTGCACTGGCTCGCCGCTGGAACGACCCCCTTTTGGTGGAGGTCAACGAGCACACGCTCAGCGCGTTGCTCGACCAGCCCGACCTGCTGGAAGCACTGGAGCAGATCGAGGACTTCCGCAACCTGGCGAACATGGCCGAGCAGGTTGTGACATCGACCAAGAAGTTGAAGAAGGCCGAGCGCGATAAGGGCAAGAAGAACCTCGACGACGACGAGAAGAAGGAGAAGAAGGAGTCCAACAGCGTCAAGAAGCAGATCCGCGAGAAGTTGCAGAAGTTCCTCGCCAAGATCCCCGTCTTCATGTACGTGACCGACTTCCGGGAAGAGGCGCTGAAGGACATCATTGAGTCGCTCGACTCCGACCTCTTCACCCGAGTAACTGGCCTCACGGTCGAGGACTTCCGACTGCTCAACAAGATCGGCGTCTTCAACGCGAGTCAGATGGACGCAGCAATCTGGCAGTTCCGTTCCTTCGAGAACGCATCCCTTCACTACGCCGACGTCGACGGGGTTGGCGACCTGCATGGCAAGGTCGGTCTCTGGGACACCACGGTCGACGCCGACGAGATGCTTGAAGCCGAGCAGGCGGTCGGCTGATGGCACTCGAAATGGGGCTGTGGCGGGCTGACGGCGACAAACTCAGCCGGATCACACCGACTGCCGTTGGCCTGGAGTCGCAGTTGGAGAACTACATCGAGTCAGACCCGTCGATGCTCGGCGAAGGCTTGCTCATCGTGGGACGACAGGTGCCAACGGCTCACGGCGGGTTCATCGACCTGCTCGCCGTGGACGATTCCGGAAACGTCCACGTCATCGAGTTGAAGCGCGACAAGACACCACGCGACGTAACCGCGCAGACCATCGACTACGGGTCATGGGTGTCCTCTCTCGGCCACTCTGACATCACCGAGATCTTTGCCGTCTACAAGCCGGGGGTCCCCTTCGAGGAGGCCTTCGCCGAGCAGTTCGGCGAGGCTCCGCCTGAAGAACTCAACGCCGCTCAGGTGTTCACCATCGTCGCCGCATCGGTCGACAACGCGACGGAGCGCATCGTCCGGTTTCTCAACGAGTCCTTCGGCGTGCCGATCAACGTGGTCTTCTTCCGTCACTTCGAGGACGGGGGTGTGTCTTATCTGGCCCGAACTTGGCTCGTCGAACGCGAGACTCAGGCCCCAGCGGGCGGCTCGGCGAAGAAGAAGTCGAAGGAGCCTTGGAACGGCCACGACTGGTACGTCTCGTTCGGCGAGTTCCCCAACGGACGCCAGTGGGTCGATGCGATGAAGTACGGCTTCGTGTCGGCCGGCGGCGATAAGTGGTTCTCCCGGACCCTGAAGAACCTGCCCGTCGGGGCGCGCGTCTTTGCTTGCATCCCCAAGGTCGGTTACGTGGGGGTGGGCCACGTGCTTGCGGAGGCGAAGCGGTTCGACGAGGCAACTGTCGAAGTCGACGGCGTGGAGAAGCGCCTCGCGGACCTCGACCTGGTAGGCAACTACAGCCACGACGGAGACGAGGCAGACGAGTTCGCCGAGTGGGCCGTCCCAGTCCAGTGGACTCGGGCAGTACCCCGCGAGCAGGGCTTCTGGAAGACCGGCATGTTCGCCAACCAGAACAGTGCGGCGAAGTTGCGTCAACAGTTCACCATCGAGCAGGTGCTCGCGGCCTTCGAGATCACCGACTGATGGCCGAGGCCAAGTGCGCCATCTGTGGCGTGAACGACGCCAGCGGGGTCGGCGAGCACGTGTGGCCCAAGTGGTTCCTCAAGCAAATGGACGCGTCGGGAAAGCCGCCGAATGCCTGGTCCCGGAACGGCAAGCCGATCCTCAAGCCCGGCGGACAACAGGTGAAACTGCCCCAAAGAACGCGAGTCTTCTTGCCTGTCTGCATCCCCTGCAACAACAAACTGGGCGCGAGGTTCGAGGACCCCGCAGTTGCGGCTATCAAGCAGTTGGCCGCAAACCGCTGGGCAGGATCCCATAGCGCCACCGAGTGGCGGGCCGTCGGCATGTGGTGGGCGAAGATTGGATTGATGCTCGGTCATACCGCTGCTTCGTACAATCATCGCGATCTGAATGACCAAATGATCCGCTTTGAAGGCCGACCACCTGACTACTCATGGATGGTGGACGGTTCACCGCCGCCAAATCACCTTTCTGTCTTTGTGCATCACACCTCCATGCAGGCAGGTGAGACGGAAGCGGTTCTGGGTGTACCTGAACATGTGCAAAGGTTTGACGGCTCAGTGTCGGTGAGCCACGTCTTCCAGATCGCGACGCCGGACCTGGCGGTTGCGGTCGTTTCGCACCCCGGAATGACAATCGTTCACCCACTGGTCGAGCGCGGGGAAGCCTGGGAACTACTACGTGACCCTCCCTTACTCGGCGACCTAGCGTCGCTCCCTCAGTTCGGGCACAGGCGCGTTGTCTTCCGTCAGGGGCTCCTGGTCAATGAGGGATTCCAGATCGACTCAAGCGAGACTTCTCGGTTGCTTTCGATTTTCGCCCATGAGATAGAACAGGCCCCTGAGGTCTATCCCGGCTACCAGCCGGAGCAGCCGCAACCGCCTAGGTGGCGACGAGTGATGAACCGGGTGCTGCGCCGTCCAGACAGTTGATCGATGAAGCGGGCGGTCCGGCAATCCACGCGATCCGCGAAGTTGGCGGCAGTTCACGACTGATCAGGTGCTCGCATCGTTTGTGATCGCGGACTGATGCCTACAGAGGACTTGGTTTCGTACCGCTATCGATTGCCGCCGCGATCGAGGTCGACAGTCACGTGAGGCGCTGGCTCCGGAGTTGGCACCGTTTGCATGCTGAAAACTTGCAGGCCGACCGCGACCAGAACAAGGGCGAAGGCACCCACCCGGTAAAACCACTGCAACTTGTCTGTCGACTGCATCGTCTCGCGTCGGCTGAGGAATCGGACCAGGCCGTTCGGCTGGTACGCGCTTCCGGCAGTGATAGCCGTCGCGTGCCCGCCAACCGGGAGGACCTTGGTTATCTCTTGCTCGATCTTCTCCGTCTGACCCACGGAGGCGCGTAGCAACTGGTGGTACCAGGCCAGGTCCACGAAGTAGAAGGCATACCAGAGCAGGAGGCCAACCACTAGGAGCAGCGAACCAACGCTCACACCGAACGCCGTCGCACCTTCTCGCGAGGCGACGCCCGCCGCGCCGATGCTGAATGTCGCGACCGTCAGTGCCAAGCCCCGGATGCGCCATTCGATCTCGTTGAAGTGCTGATTGACCTGCGTGGCCTGCTTCCACATCTCGATGTAGTGCCCCACTCGCTCGCTGTCGCTGAGCGCCGTCGCGTCGGGCTCGGTCTCACTCGCGCTCGTTCCAGGCATCTGCGTTTCACTCACGCCGACACCCGATCGAGGCCGAAGACCGGCAGCAACTCGGCAAAACCCCGTTGAAGGACAACCGTCGGACGTACCTCGGGCCTCAGACTCAGTTCCTTCTCACGCTGAACATCCTTGTCAGTCCAGTGCGTAACGCGTCGCAACAGTTCGTACTCCGCCTTCTCGTGGGCTTCGCCGTACTTCGCGTGCACGTCGAGGACACCGACGGACTGCGCCATCGCGATGTCCTTCATCAGGCTGTCGCCGACGTAGACCACCTGGTCCGGCTGTACACCGCAGTCATCAAGGATCGAGCGAAGGATCTCGGCGTTGGGCTTCATGACTCCCCGCGGAAGCGGGAGGTGCTTTGTGTGCCTGAGGCCGTACTCGTCGTCCGCCTTGGTTCGGACTTGTTCACGGGTCAGACCGTTCGGTAGGTCGTGGTCAGGCGCAGAGTAGAGCCGGTCGATCAGTCCATCCAGTCCGGTCCATCGGATGCGCCACTCGGTCCAATACGCGAGGGACTCGGTGTAGGCAGCAACCGCAATCCCAGCCGCCTTCAGGCTTGTGAGGGTGTCCAGTACCCCTGGATACAGGCGGGTCATGGCGCGCCGACGGGAGTGCAACTGGTGGAGGGCCTCGTCGTACCGCTGGGACGGCGGCACAGTCCCGCTGGCCTCGACTAATGCAGGTACCTCATCCAGAAGGAAAGAGTACTCGGCTGTGCCGCGAGCCTGATGAACCGCGCGGATCTGCGGCTCCAACACCTCGGCCGGCACCCCGCTGATCTCAGTCAACCGGTCCAGCATGGCCGAGAAGGACGCGTGCCAGGCAGCGAACCAGTCCCACAGGGTGTTGTCGAGGTCCGTCACCAGGAGGCGGGGGCGCGAGTCAGTTCGGCTGTTCACGTCTGCAACCGTAACGAGCCCAACCGACATTCCTTGACTCACGCGGCCCGTCACAGGCGATCGATCAGACGTCGCAGGTGAGACCAAGGCTCTGCGCTCGGCGGCTGACGCGAGGCCCACCAAGCGGGCAGCGTCGGCGGGAAGTCGCTGTCGATCATCGATCGCAAACGCTGCGCCTTCTGTGGTGACGAGTGCCTGAGATAGGAAACGACCGCCCGAGAGCGGGCACGCCAACCAACTCCGCCGACCTCGTCGATGGCATCGGTGCAGTCTGGGCATACGTGGCCTTCGACGCGGTCCGGGCTGGGCATGCCGCCGAGGGACGTCCGATCGACGAGCACCGCCCGCCAGGTCGCCAACTGGGTTGCCCCGACGCTCCCACGTCGCGACACCTCGATCGCCGGGCGGGAGATCGTCGCGACGCCGCACATCAGGCATGCGGTCGAGGGAGAGGCGATGATCACCGGCCCCGCCTTCAACGCGAGGCGGTCGCGAAGGGCTGCGCCGAAGGCAGCCCGTAGCGCGGCGCGATCCGACATCCCCACGTGCGCCCATGCGTAAGGCGAGCACTCGCGTCGCGCTATGTGGTTTGAACCACGGAAACCGACGTTCTGGCCGAGGCTCTGGAGGCGCGCCAGCATCACGGGAACGTCGACAGCCCGCATGGTTTGCCCGATGACGGCCAGCCCCCACAGCGTCCACTCGATGCGGTCGATGACGACCGGGATGCCGAGGCGGCTATTGAGGTACGGGTGCCCATCAGCCAACTCCACGGCGTGCCCGTGCAACGCCTGGCAGTCATGACAGCGGGCGTACGGCGCGCGCCTTGTCTTCTTCGGCTCGATCACCTCAGCGAATACGTCCACCGGCACGGCCACGCCGCAGACCTCGCAGGCCAGGTGTCCAACCGGGAGCGGGATCGGGTCGTCGGGGACCTGCGACCGCAGATGTTCGGCGCGCTCGGTAGTCATCTTTCGCGGGCTCTCATCGCTTGTCACCCATCGATCGGGTCGCGACCACGCCCGAAAACCCCGCCGACCGTATTCGGGTGTTGCACACCGCCGCGTGATCGAGCGGCCACCAGCACGGCTCACCCGACTTCACGCCGTGAGCCGGGCACGCGGTGTCGAGGACGCGGCGGAAGGCGGCGGACGACGCGCGCTGGGCGTTCTCGATGCGCAGGGCCTCGCGCTGGTCCTCGTTGACCTGGTGGCGGTCGAGGACGGCAGTAGGGCCGAGCCGGCCAGCGGCCTCCGCCCACTTCGTGTCCGTCCGGCTGCGCTGCGCGACGAGGCGGTCGCGGCGGCTGTCGATGCTGCGCGGACCGGCGTGGTCGCCGATCTGGTGGGCGAGCGATGCGCCGACGTTGCGGCGGTTCGGTGCGGGCATGGGCACCCCTCGGTGCTCTCAGGCCCGGCCCATCTGCCAGCGGCGGTTGAAGTCATGGCAAGGAAATCACCTTGGAGGAGACGTGTCGAGCCCTAGCATCCGCGCATGAGCGAAGCACGTGTTAGCGACACCGCACACAAGGTCTGGATCGCCCTCGCGGTCGCGGGCATGGTCTTTGTATTCGCCTGCTTTGTGAACGGCTGGGAGGTTCCCTGGAAGAGCAAGGTGCTCTTCGACTGCCCCCCGAAGGGTGACGGTCTCTACGTCGAACTCGACCCGCATGAATACCAGCCTGACTGTAAGTACTTCGGCCCTCCAGAGAGTGAACGCTGAGCGGACTCCGCGGGTGCTGACCGGTCGAGAGCGCACGTTAGTAAGGCGCGCACCGTACTACGTAGATCGGGCCAACCCTCTAGTAGTGGTTGAGGGTTGGTGGGAGACTGGCCGCGAGAGAGAACCGCGAGTGACACCGATCGGAGACACATGACCACCGCGACCATCGCGAAGTCCCACACTCTGACCTACGAGGAGAAGCGCCAGGCGCTGCTTGCTCAGGGCAGCCCCGTCCGCCTGTTCGACCAGTACGCAAAGTTCAAGGCCGCGACCGAGGGCCGTCGCCTGTCCCACTGACCGGGCCGGGACCTTCCGGCGTGTCCCACGTCCCGTGTCCCGGCCCGTACCTAAAGGTACGGAGGCCGGGACGCGAGACACGGGGCACAGGACCGGAGCCCGGCCCATGCCGGGACGGGACCGGCTTCCCGAGCCCGTCCCGCGCCGGGACAGGGACGGGACCGGCCTGCCAGCGTGCCGACGGGTGTCGGTGCCACCCTTCGCCCCGATGCCCTCAGATAGCCGATTCCGCTACTGGCCCTTGCGCAGCCGGTGGCCCGCCTCGACCATCGCCTTCGGCGGGTGCCCGGCGATCTCCTTCGCCTTCGCCCACGCCTCGCGGTAGGTGAGGTCGGTGGAGATGTCGTTCTCGGCCAGCCAGGCGCGCACCGTCTCCGGGGTCCAGTCCTCGACCTCGACCTCGACTTCTGTCGAGCCGATCAACTTCTTGCCGGTGCTCAGCACCGCCTTCGCCCGCTCGATCTGCTCGGCCACCTTGTGCCGGACGAACTCCTCACTCGCGCCCGACCACGATCTGCGGACCTGCTTCTCGACGTACTCCGGGTGCGTGACCTCGTAGCGAGCGATGAACTCACGAGTCGCCTTCTCCATCTCACGGAAGATGTGGCCCATCGGACTGTCATCCGGGCGGGCCTCCCAGAAGGGGTCGGAGTCGCCGTCCTTCATGATCCGGTCGATCACCTCGTCCGGCGTGTCGTCGGGGAAGTCATCCACGTCGATCCACCCCGGCTTGTGATCGGGGTGGCCGTTGTCCTCGTGGCCCCGGCAGGTCACGAGCCAGCAGTCGATCATCTTCTGACTGCACACAGAGCATCCGGCGTCGCGGCCCTCGTCCTTACTCACCGTCAGTGTCCCGTGGTGCGGGTCCACCAGCAGACGCACTTTCGCGAAGGACGCCCCGTCGTTCGAGACGTGCGACCACGGGCAGTCGATGTCGATCGCGAGGTCGAGGGTGGTCGGGTACTTCCCACCGCGCCACGCCTTCGCGAAGTCGGCCCGGACGCCAGCCGACTTGAGCCCGGCGAGGATCACCTTCGCCACGTCGCGGGCTTCGACGATGAAGTCGTCCAGCCAGCCGCCCTCCTTGCGGAGCGAGATCACGTTGCTCATGCCGTCGCCTCCTTCCGTGCGCGGGCGTACGCCTCGCGCATCTCGGCCATGACTTCCTCGTGGGTGGGTTCTTCGCGTTCGAGGCGAGGCGGGTGCTCGCGCTGCCACTGGTGCCAGCAGGGCTGAGAACAGAAGCGGTAGCCGCGCCCCAGCGGGGCACCGCACGTCTCGCACACGAAGGCGTCTGCCGTGCCAGGCTGGGCGGGCGGTGAAGTCGCGGGGGCCGGGTCGCTGGCCCGGTCCTCGCTCACTGGTCGTCCTCGAAGACCTCGGCCACGACGGACGCGCCGACCGGAGCCGTCTTGACGTTGCCGTTGAACTTCGGCTGGCCGTAGACGAACTCCTGGCGTGCGACGCCAGTCGGGATCGCCTTCAACTTCGACGTGATCTCGTCGCGGTCCACGCGAACCGCGCGGACGCCCGGAATCTTGTAACCGGTGATGACCCCGCGGCTGATCATGTTGCGGATGGTGCGGTCGGTGACGCCGAGCATGTCGGCCCCGGCCTGCTGCGTGATCAGACGCATGCCGAGCATGGTCATGAGAAAGGCCCCGAGCAGGGCCTGGAAACGGATGAAGATCATGCTGCTGCTCCTCAAGTGAAGATGAGAAGCGCCTTTGATCTCGTGACGGCACCTTGTCCGCTACGGGGCCGACGTGTTCCCCCGCCGAGTGCGGGACTACAGAGGTCGTCGTCTGCGGTGGTCTTACCGTCCTCCCCGCTCATGTAGGAGAGGCAGCGCGATGTTGCTGGTTCCAAGGTTACCCGACGTTCCTGGCCGTCCGGGTCACCTCAACAGCACGCTCGGGCTACTGGTCGTCCTCGGGATCGAGGTCGGGCAGGCCCTCCGGCATCTCGTCGTACAGGTCCCTGCTGAGCCAATCGACCATCGGGCTCGACAGCCTGTCCGGTGGCAACGCGAGGGCGTCGAGCCGGGCCTGATCGAAGTTCTCCTGCGGGCCGTAAACCTGATCCGCGAACGCTAGATTCACGATCCTCACCTTGTCCTCTCGAATCGGATCACCGAACATGCACCAGACCTTGCGCACCCGGTCCGGCGTGTAGAGGTACAGATTCGTCGCCCGGTAGAACTTGCCCGGCTCCCCGAAGGTGCGGACCAGCCTCGCGACCCGCAATGAGTCGTCACGAGTGAAGCCGGGCGTCGTTCCTCCTCGGACGTACCAATGCGGCACGTCGGGCATGGACTTGGCGAACCGCCACTTCAACGTCGGCGCGAGGTCCCACCACCAGCGGAGGTCCTCGCGCCCCATCACCCGGTGCTCTCCATCGCGAGCAGGAGCAGCGCGGCGACCTTCTCGCACTGCTCATCCGTCAGGGGCGGCAGGCTGGCCGCTACCTCCTGCGGAGTCACTGCTTCGACCCGCCGTAGCCCGCCGCCATGCGCTCGGTGATCTCCCTCATCCGGTCCTCGGCCGCATGCTGGTATCTCTGGCTCGCGACCGTGGTCGAGTGGCCGGCCTGCCGCATGACCTCAGCCGTGGTCGCGCCGGTCTGGGCGAACTTCGTCAGGTGCGCGTGGCGCAGGTCGTGGAACCGCAGCGTCGGCAGCCCCGCTTTCGCCCGAGCCTTGTAGAACACCTTCGCGAGGGTGGACTGGCGCAGGTGCTTCGCCGGGTCGTCCTTCGACGGGAACAGCAACTCCGGCCCGGCGTGCTGCAACAGGTGCTCGCGCAGTGCCGGGAGGACGTGCGAGGGAATCCACACGTCGCGCTCCCCCGCCGCGCTCTTGGTGGACTTCACCACGAACTCACCGCGCACGAGGACCACAGCCCGACGCACGTGCACGATGCCGTCCTTGGTGTCCACATCGGCACGGCGCAACTCGGTCAACTCCCCGAACCGCAGCCCGCACCAGTACGCCAGCAGCATCATCGCCTTGTAACGGTCGGGCATCGCCGCCACGAGGGCATCGAACTGGGCATCGGTCGGCAGGGTCACGCGGTGCTTGCGGTCCACCGAGCCCGCGCCCCGGACCTTCGCCGGGTTCGCGGTCAGGTGCTCGTCCTCGACCGCCGTCGCGAGGATCGCTCGGAGCAGCGAGTAGGCACGGGCGCGGGTCGTCTCCTTGTCCTCGGGCAGCGTCTTGTACCACTCGTTCACGAGGGCCTTGGTGATCGTGTGCACCGGGCGCTTGCCGAACGTCGGGTTGATGTACGTCGCCAGCAAGGACTCGTACCCCTCGACCGTCCGAGCCGCCAACGGGCGACCGCGCACGCGGCGCTCCTTGAGCCAGCGGGCGACGTACTCATCGAACCGAACGGCCATCGTCGCCTCGACCGGTGACCACTTCCCCCGGCTCACGTCGGCGTGCATCATCGCCAGCCAGGCGTTCGCGTCGCGCTTCGTGAGGAACGTCTGAGGTGCCGGGCGGCGTACGCCGTCGGGGAAGGTGTAGCGCGCCTGCCACCGCCCCGACTTCATCTTGCGAAGCGTCCCCGTGCTTGCTCTCGGCATGGGCTAGGTCTCCGTTCCTCGTGCCCGCTATGTGCCCTCTAAGTGTACCCTTCCGTTCCCTTTGGTTCCTGCCGGTTCCACCGCGTTTCCGCAGGTCAGAGGGCCTTTCCGCAGGTCACTCCGCATACGTGGATTCACTTTCAAACCCAGTATCGCCCACCAGAGTTTCAGCAGATCAGAGACACAGAAGCCCCTCAGCCGATCAGGCCGAGGGGCTTTCTTGTTGCCGAGCGGCGACCCCTGCGACGCGGCTTCATCGTGGCTTCATCCGCCCCACCTACGCTGAGTCTTCAACGACCGGCGCTCGGCAGACGCCAAGGTCCGCCGAGGTACGCCGAGGGAGGTCAGACGTGACGACCGCAACCGACGAACCGGTCGGAGGCTGATGCCGATGTGGCTCTCCTTCCAGCGCGACTGGTTCCTGTCGGTCAACCACTTCGCCCGGTACACCCCGCTGCTGCACGCTCCCTTCGAGGTCTACGCGAAGTACGGCGTCGCGCTCTTCGCGGCCGCGCTGCTGCTGTCCTGGTGGCTGGCTCGTCGTGAGTCGCCACGGGTGATGGCCGCTGCCCTGTGGGCACCCGTGGGCACCCTGGTCGCCGTCGGGCTCAACCAGCCGTTGGTCGGGCACTTCCATGAGGCCCGGCCCTACACGCTCTTCCCCCACGCACTGCTGCTCGTCTCGCGCAGCCAGGACTTCGCGTTCCCCAGCGACCACGCCGTGATGGCCGGCGCGGTCGCTGCCGGTGTACTGCTTGCGCACCGCCGGTTGGGGACGCTCACCGCGGTCGCCGCCGTGCTCATGGCGTTCACGCGGGTCTACGTCGGCGTCCACCTGCCCCTGGACGTCGTGGTCGGCCTGCTGTTCGGAGCGGCCGTGACCACCCTCGGCTACCTGCTGTTCCACAGGCCGATTGCCGCCCTCGTGGCGAGGCTGTCCCGTACGGCCATCGGGCCCCTGCTGACGCGTGCCCACCCGGTCGACGCTGGATGATGGGTCATCACGGCAGTCCGTGATCCGTCCGAGCTGGTGCGGCTGGCCGCTCCCTGGCCTGCTGGCCACCACCGTCACGGGTGACCAGAACACCCGGCCGAGCGGATACTGGAGGCATGGCCACCAACTCCCCCGGCCCGGCGGTGACCGGGTCGTGATCCAGCCGCTGCACGTCGTCGGGAGCCGGCCCGCCGGCCCCACCTCCGGCGCGCTGCTCGGCCTCCTCGCGGGCAGCCTGGTCTTCGCGGCCTGGTTCAACGACCACCTGCTCGGGATCGCCGTGGCCGGGGTCGCCCTGGGACTCATCGCGTGCGTGCTGTCAGCGGCACCCGGATGGGAGCGGTTCGGCGCGGCCCTCCTGGTGGGCACGGCGGTCGCCGCGGCCGCGTGGTGGGTCGCCTTCCACCTGGGTGGCTGACGGCGGGCTCAGGCCGGCTGGCGGCGCCGCCCGCGCGGCATGGCCGATCGCGCCTCAGCGGTGACCCATGAACCGAACCACCGCCTCGAAAGGTTCGCTCCCCACCGCCCGGCCGGCCCAGCGGTGAGGCACGAACCCTTTCGGTCGGTGAAGCGGTTCACACCTCACCGCTCCACCCGACCAGGGGCCGACTCGAGGCTCAGGCGTCCACGGCGAGGATCGGCGTGATCCACGACTGGTGGGTGGCGGCGTTCTTGGTGATGGCCAGCAGCTCGTCGACGTGCGGCTCGAGGCCGGTGACCTTGTCGAGGGGGACGCCGATGATCAGCTGGAAGCCGAGCCCCTTCCAGGCCTCGACGGCGCGGCCGGCGAACTCCGAGTCGGCCTTCACGAAGCCCTCGTCGAGGAAGACGGGTGCAAAGCGCGGGCGTGACCGCATCTCGTCGCCGAGCCGAAACCGCAGCGCCGACCCCACGATGAACGCGACCAGCTCCTGGCTCTCGCCGCCGCTCTTCTCCCCCAGAGTCCGGTAGGTCGCCTTCATCTCGCCCGTGGTGTGGTCGTAGCGCTCGGCGCTGATCTCCACGTGGCGGCGTACGTCGAGGAGCCGGTCGCGGTCGGAGCCGCCGACGGGCTGCTCGCCGGACTGGGTGGGCTTGCGCAGCTGCTGCATGAAGCGGCTCAGGTCGGTGAACCGCTGCTCGAGGTCGGCCTCGGCCAGGTCGGTCGTCGACTCGGCGGCCAGGGCGCGCAGGTCCTTCATGAAGACCTGCACGTGGGCCGGGCTGAGGCGGCGCAGCCGGATCCGCAGCCGGTGGCCGGACGCACCGAACTCCAGCCGCCGCAGGATCGCGTTGATCGGCTCCAGACGGTCCTCGATCTCCTCGATCGAGGCGGCCATGGCGCCGACGAGCGGCACGAGGTCCTGGCCGCTCCACTCAGTGAGCCGGCGGCGCCACTCGGCGCGGCGCTGGGCCAGCCCCTTGCCGCGGATCTCCTCGAGGATGCGGGCGAAGTCCGGGTAGGAATCAGCGCTCGCCACGAGGTTGGGCGAGTCCCAGTGGAAGGTGTAGACCCGGAAGATCGCGACCAGGTCCTCCTCGGCCCGTCGGATCTCGGTCTGGGCATCGGACACGGCCGCCTGCAGGCGCTCGGTCAGCCGGTGGGCGTTGGCCTGGAAGCGGTCGATGTCGTCGGGGTCGTCGGGCGTGACCGCGGCGGCCAGCTCGACGGCGAGCGAGGCGTCCTGCTCGTCCGTCAGCGTGACCGTCCCGGCGCGCTCGAGCGCCTCGATCCGGTCGTTCACGAGGTCCTCGGACTCGACCAGCTCGCCGTGGCGGGCGGTCAGCTCCTCGCGACGCCGGTCCAGCTCGAAGCGGGCCCGCTGGGCGCGGTCCAGCCGCTCCACGAGCGTGTCGATCTGTCCCTGCAGCACCTGGAGGCGGTCGTCGGCAGCGAGGATCTCCTCGCGGCGACGCTCGAGCTCGGAGATGCGGCGGTCGCTGCCCTCGACGTCGAAGTCGTCGAAGCGCGCCGCGGCGACGGCGTCGTACGCCGCGCGGAGCCGCTCGTGGACGCTGCGGGTGCGGTCGATCTCGCGCACGTCGTCCTCGATCGCGCCGAGCCGCTGCTCCAACGCCGCGATCTCCCGGTCGATGTCGGCGATCGCGTCCTCATTGGAGAAGCCGATGATGTCGCGGACGTCGTTGCGGCCGTGGGCGCCGCGGCGGCCGCTGCGGGTCTGCCCCGCCAGGGTCACCCGCAGCCCGTCGCCGTCGAGGTCCGACGCCGTCTCCACGCAGAGCGCATCGCGCGCGGGATCCGCGACGTGGGCCTGGACCCAGCCCGAGAACGGCGAGTCCTTGTGGAGCAGCTTGCCGGAGATACGTTCAGGGTCACCGGGGCCGCGGTCGGGCAGGTCGAGCGCCACGCCCTCGAAGGTGAGCCGACCGCGCAGCCGCAGCCCGTCGATGCCCCGGGAGAACTCCTCGAACCGGTCGAGCGGCACGAGCATCACCCGGGCCGAGCCACCCAGCACGGTCTCGACGGCCGTCCGCCAGCGCGCCTCCTCCGGCGCGACGTCGACCAGCTCGGCCACGAACGGCAGCTCCTCGACGTCCAGCCCGCTGGCGCGCGCCACCTCGGCGCGCAGCTCGTGCATGCGGGCGGGCATCCGGCCGGCGCGACCCTCGAGGGAGGCCCGCTCGCGGCGCAGCTCGCTCAGCCGCTGGCTGAGCGGGAACCCCTTGTCCCGGGTGGCGTCGCGCTCGTGGGTCAGGCGAGCCAGGTCGTCCGCGGCGGTGCTCAGCCAGCGTCGGGCCCGCTCCTGCAGGGCCGAGAACGCCTCCACCGACATGAGGGCCTCGTCGACCTTGGCCGCGTCGTCGTCCGCGGCGTCGATCAGCGGCAGCAGTCGCTCCTGCAGCACCGCGCGACGGCCGAGCCGGTCCTCCCGGACCACGGCCTCCTGCTCCAGCGACAGCGCGAGCGACTGGAGCGTGCCGCCACCGGCTGCGCGGTGCTCCTCCTTGGCCGCCTCCAGGTCGGCCTGCAGCTCGGTCTCGGTCGAGACCGAGGCCGACAGCTCCTCGGTGGTCCGCGCCCGGGCCGCGCGGTTGTCCGCGACGGCAGCGCCGAGCAGCCGGGCGTGGGTGCGCAGCAGCCAGAGCCGCAACGGGCTGTCGCCCGGCAGCGTGACGCCGTAGGAGTCGAGCTCGGCGAGGCGGGCGCGGGCCGCGACCTGCCGCTGGTGGAGGTCGGAGATCGGGTCGAGCAGCTCGAGCTTCTGCTCCTCGGTGCGCATCGCGGTGTAGGCGGTGTCGAGGTCGTCGAAGTGCTCGATGGCACGGTCGGCGGCGGCGTACGTCGAGGGCTGCTCGAGGACCATGTCCTTGTAGAGCTCGTCGACGCTGCGGACGTGGTTGCCCGCCTGGATCCGGGCCAGCAGGCGCAGCGCCTTGGCCCCGTCGCCGTTGGCGCCGATCCCCAGGCGGGCGTGGAGCACCGCCGAGAAGTCGGCGTAGGTGCGGTGGACGCGGATGCCCGGGAAGAGCTTCTTGAGGGTGTTGGCGTGGAAGCGCTCCGGGACGGCGACCTCGAGCGTCTCGAGCGCGAGGGAGCCCTCGTGGGTCGCGAGCTGCATCTGCACGTCGCTGGAGCGGACGGCGCGCCTCGGCACGTAGTAGGTGCGGAGCGCGGTGAACCGGCCACCGCGGTCGTTGACGAAGGTCATCGCCACGGCACCCCAGGTGTCGGTGCCCCTGCCCCGGAGGAGCTGCTCGACGGGGCGTCCCGTCTTGGGGTCGTCGACGACGTCGACCGCACCGCGCAGGTAGGACAGGAGGGTGCGCTGGCCCGCGCTGCGGGCGCGACCGCCGACGGCGTCGTTGGAGGCGCCGTTGAACTTCGTGTCCGACGGCATCATCAGCGCGGTGTAGGCGTCGAGGATGGTGGACTTCCCGACGCCCGAGGCGCCGGAGATCATCGTCGCCTCGCCCCGCAGCGGGATCGTGGTCAGCCCGACGAAGCCGCCCCAGTTGACCAGCTGCAGCAGCGTGGCGCGCCACTGGACGGTGTCGTCCGTCGGGTGGTCGACCATCCCCTGCTCGAACAGGCCCTCGCTCATGCGTCCGTCCCCCCGGTCTCGTCGTCGGCCCCCTCGTTGGCGTAGCCGAAGAGCTCGCGCTCCTCGTCGAGCTCGCCGCGCCCGGCGCTGGCGTCGTTGGCCGCGCGCAACGCCTCGAGCAGCTCGCGGAGCAGCTCGAGCGGCAGCAGCGGCTCGACGGCCTCACTGATCTCGTAGCGGTCGTCCCCGACGGAGCCGATCAGCAGCCCCGACTTCACGACGCCGGCGACCGCGTTGCGGGCCCGGCGCTCGTCGCCGGCCGCGTCGGTGGCGTGGGCGGGGCGGAAGCTGGCGACGTACTCGACGAGGTCCTCACGGTCGACGTAGGTCTTGCCGTCTCCCCCGGCGTGCCCGGCACGGAGCCGGTCGCGCAGGTGCACCAGCACCAGCGTCTCCTCACGCGACCAAGCCGCGTCGTAGAGCAGCGTCGGGAACTTGCTGCCGGTCTCGGAGACGGCCTGCCGCTTCCACGCGACCTCTCGGACGCGGTCGACGGCGAGGTCGAGGAACACGTCGTTGAGCCGCGAGCGCAGGACCCGCTCGTGCTCGACCAGGATCCGCCAGTCGCGGGGATGCGTGCGGCTGCTGATGAACCGCTGCCGGAGCAGCGTCACGAGGGCGTGCCGCTGGGCGTACTCCAGGCCGCCCTCGTCCCCCTCGAACAGCGAGACGGACCGGTCGTCGAACTCGCCCTCCAGGTCGGTGTCGGCGTCGTGCTCGGTGTCGATGGTCATGCTCCGGTGTCGCTCTCGGGTCGGTCGGGGTCGGGCAGTCGGGTGCGGGGCACGGCGAAGGCGCGCCGTGACCCGTCGGGGCGTACGGCGTCGTAGGCCTCGAGGTCCTCCTCGCTGCCCCAGTCGCGGCCCGCCGCCAGGTGCAGCAGGCCGAAGATCTCCACCGGACGCCGCAGCGAGGGCTCGAGCCCGCTGAACAGCTCGCCGAGGGACCCGGCCGGGAGCAGCGAGGACAGCGTGGCGTCGAGGCGCTGCCGCAGCTCGGCCAGCTGGGGCCCGCCCTGGGCCATCAGGTCGGCCAGCGAGACCGGCGGGGCCTGGCTGGGGTCGGACTCCTCGATCGGGTCGGGCAGCACGTCGTCGGCGGGGTCGTAGAACCGCTCGCGCAGGTGCTCGACCGTGGCCCGCCGCGGGAGCAGTGGCACGTCGTGGGTCGCGCGCGGGCCGGTCGTGGCGAGCCAGCCCATCAGCTCGGACTCGAGCTGCCGCAGGGTCTGCTCGAGCTGGCGGTCCCGGACGGCGTCGTGGGAGACGATGTAGTCCTTCAGGGTCGCGGTGACCCGGGACCGCTGGGTCAGCACCCGGTCGAGGCCGTCGCGCACGAGGTGGACGGTGCCGCGCAGCTCCGCCCGGTCGGCGTCGCTGAGGATCCCGTCGGACAGCGGGTGGTCCAGCAGCGCGGTGAGGTCCTCGCGCAGCTGCGCCACCAGGGCGTCGTCGCGCAGGAGGGCGAACGCGCCCTCGAAGGCCCGGCCCTCGTGCGTGGAGGTCATCAGGGAGTCCGCGCGGGCGAGGTAGTCGTCGATGACCTCGCCGGCGGGTCGGTCCTCGGCGCGGAAGGCCGCGAGGACCTCCCCGCGGATCGCGGCGAAGCGCTCCTCGACCCGGGCGAAATCGCTGGGCAGGGCCGAGATCAGGCTCAGCAGCTCGGTGAACCCCTCGGCCATGAAGTCCTCGGTCGCGCCGACCATCTCGGCCCCGTCGACCAGCCGGTCCCGCTCGGCCTGGAGCCGGGCGATCTCCTCGTTGAGGATCGTCACGCGGGCCGTGCGGTCGGGGTTGGCCTCGGAGTTGAAGCGGCGCACGCTGCCGAGGATGGTCGCGATCCGGTGCTCGCTCAGCGTGGCCCGGTCGCGGGCGAGGCTCTTGACCAGCTCGAGCGCCTGCTGGGCGTGAGAGGTCAGGGAGTAGACCTCGTTGTCGCGCTCGTCGAGCGAGCGCACCAGCCACTGGCCGCGCATCCACCGGCGGCAGACCTCGTGGCCGCTGCCGACAGGCACGTCGGACTCCCCCGTGCGCCGCACCTGGGCGAGGTGCTCCTCGACCTGCGCGTGCAACCGCGCCGTCGGGATCGGCTTGTTGTTGCGCCCGAACGCCGCCCGGAAGATGGCGATCACCACCGGTGCCTGACGCTGGTGCAGCAGCGTCAGCGTCGGCTGGGAGAACGCCCCACGCACCCGGGCGAGCTCACCCGCGACCTCGCTCATCGACACCTCTCCATGGCCTTGTCCGACCGCCCAGCATGTCAGAGCGGGCCGACGGAGCCACGTCCGGGCGTCAGTCGGGCACAGGCACCGCGGTGTCCGTCGCAGCAGCGCGGGCCGCGCGCTCCTGACGGTCCATCAGCAGCATCAGCTCGATCAGCCCGGCGTGCCACCAGGCGTGCCCGTCGCGACCGCTCTCGGCGACGATGCAGAAGCACCGGTCGCAGGTGAAGAAGCCCCCGTGCGTGGCTGGATCAGAGCTCATCATTGTCCCCCGTGATGACCGCGTCCGAGACGGCCCCGCATGGCACGACCGCGATGGCACGAAGATACGGGACGTGACCCGAACGGACTAGGTGAACCACAGGAAAATTGCAGGTGGGGACCAGAACACACATCGTCCGGAAATAAGCAGAACCGCCGGCGTCTCGGGTCACCGGCGGTTCTGATGACTACGTTAGCGGCCGGTCCTGCAAGCCAGCCTCGGGATTCCCTCAAGAAACCCTCAAGGTTCCGAAAGTGAAGTTTCCAGCGGAAATGCGACGGTACGGCGGACCCCGGCGTACCGTCGAAGGATCCGGGCGCTTCTCGTGTCCCGCCACCAAGGCGCCTCCGCTCCCGGACCAATGCCCCAGAATCGCGGCGCCCGTGACCCTGACCGTTCGCTCCTCGATGAGTCCCCCCACCGTCCGCGTGCAGGTGCGCGGCGATCTCGACCTGTTCTCGGCCCGACGGGTGGGCATGCGCATCGACCGCGCCCGCCAGCAGGGGTGCCACCAGGTGCTGGTCGACGCCGGCGGGGTGACGTTCGTCAACGGGTCGGCGCTCGGGGTCTTCATCCGGACGCTCCGCGCGCTCACGGAGGAGTCCGGGTCGATGCAGTTCACGTCGGTGAGCCCGAGCTTCGAGCGGCTCTGCGCCCTCACCGGGATCGACACGGTGCTGGGTCTGGGCTCGCTCACCGTCCCCGAAACCCCCGTGGATCGGGGACGATGAGCAGTGCCGTTGCAGGCGCGACCATCGTGACGTCCCCGCCCGAGGCGGCGACACACCCGAACGGGTGACGATCAGTCCGGTCCGCCCGACGGCAGCGTGAACTCGAACACGGTGCCCTGCCCACCCGGGTTGTCGCGGGCGCCGATGCTCCCGCCGAGCCGGGTCACGATCCGACGGCAGATCGCGAGTCCGAGCCCGGTGCCCTCGTAGGCGCCGGTGTTGGCGCGGTGGAACTCCGTGAAGACCTTCTCGTGCTCGCCGGGAGGCACCCCGATGCCGTTGTCGGCCACGGCGGTCACGACGAGCCCGTCCTCGACCCGGCCGAAGACCTCGATCTTGGGCTCGACCCCGGGGGCGACGTACTTGACCGCGTTGCCGATCAGGTTGTCGAGCAGCTGACGCACGAGGACCGGGTCGGCGTGCACGGGCGGCAGGTCGCGCACGGTGACGAGCCCCTCGACCTCGCGCGAGGCGGCCACGTCGCGCACGATCGGCGCCAGGTCGACGCGTGCGAGCTCGAGGTCGGCGGCGTCGCTGGTGGCGTAGGCCAGCAGGTCCCGGACCAGCTCCCCCATGCGGCCGGCCGAGGAGCGGACGCGGTCGACGAAGTCGCGCAGCAGCGACGGGTCGAACTCCCCCGCCTCCATCTCGTCACCGATCAGCTCGGTCCAGCCGTCGATGGCGGCCAGCGGGTTGCGCAGGTCGTGGGCGACGACGCCCGCGAAGTTCGTGAGGTCCTCACGGCGGCGGTAGTCGTCGGTGACGTCGTGGAAGAGCAGCATCGCCCGGGCGCGGTCCTGGTCCTCGTCCCGCGGCAGGGGGACGGCCGAGATGGTGAGGACGCGACCCTGACCGTCGTCGCCGACGAGCACCTCGACGTTGCGCACGGTCTCGCCGCGCAGCGCACGCTGGGAGGGACGCTGCCCCTCCGGGATGGGTGAGCCGTCGGCGAAGGTCCCGGCCAGGCTCGGCAGCCCGGGCAGCGGACCGTCCGGGCCGTTGCCCATCGCCTCGCTCGCGGCGGGGTTGCGCATCAGGAAGGCACCGGTGTCGTCGATGACCGTGAGGCCCTCGGTCATCGAGGTGATGACCGAGTTGAGCAGCTCGGCCTGGTAGACCGCCTCCTGCTCGTTGCGCCGCACCTCGGCCTCGAGGCGGCGGCGCTCGTCGAGGCCCGTGGAGAGGCTCAGCCCCGTGACCACGATGGTCACGATGTAGAACTGCGCGAGCAACGCCCCGACCTGCGGATCCTCGACCGCGGCGAACGGCCCGATGTGGTTGAGCGTGAGCCGGATCGTGGCGATGCCGTTGAGGGTCGCGTACGCCGCCGAGACCACCGTCGTGTACCGCATGCCGACCCACACGACACCGGCCACGAGGGGGAAGGCGAGGGGCAGGTCGTCGAAGGTGAACGCGAGCGCGTACATCGCGATGGTGAAGGCCCCAGCGGTGGCGAGCTCGGGACGGCCGGCGGGTCCGATCACCGGCTCGTCGGCCGGCACGGAACGCAGTCGGGCCACCAGGAGCCCGGCGGGCACGACCATCAGCACGCCGCACAGGTTGCGGCCCAGCCAGAGCACCGCGCCGGTGCCGTCGAAGCCTCCGGCGAGCAGGGAGGTCCCGGCCGCCCCGAGGGCCGCCCCGAGGCCCGTCGCGACCACGGCGGTGGACAGGAACCGCACCAGCACCCCGGGCGAGTCGAGCGGGCGGTCGCCCCCGGCCCCCCACAGCTCCGGGCAGTAGCGCCGGACCAGGGCCACGGCGGCGAGGGTCTGCGCCACGTTGGTCACGACGAGGAGCAGGCCGATGTCGTACGGCGCCCCGGTGACCACGTTGACGGCGTACGTCGCGATCGCGAGCAGGGCCGTGTCGACCGATCGGGGTCCGGCGCCGCGGAGCAGGAACCAGAGCACGGCAAGACCGCCGGCCGGCCAGATCAGCGCGAAGGTCGTCCCCTCGCCGATCGTCCACCGACCGACGAACCCCAGTGCGACGTAGGCCGCCACGAACCCCGCCACCACGGTCGGTGACGAGTCCACGACGCCCTGTCGTCGGGTCCCCGACATGAGTTTCCCCTTACTGGGCCCCCACCCCGGACCGAGGCTAGTGGGAAATCCCGGACCCGTCGGGGAAACGCGCGAGTGGTCCGGCTCAGTCGTCGGAGGCGAAGTCCTCGTCGTGGGTGCCGGGCCGCGGCGCCCAGGGCAGCTCGCGCGCCGGGCGGACGACGATCAGCCGGTCGCCGCGCGCCAGCTGGGTGACCACCGGGTCGAAGTAGCGGTAGACCTTCTCGTCGCGCACCACCGCGATGACCTGGTCGGGCAGCGCCTGCGGCTGCTGGCCGACCTCGTTGACCAGCAGGTCGCGCTCGGCGACCTCGAGGCCCTCGCCGTAGGTCAGCAGGTCCTCCATGACCGAGCCGAGCATCGGCGACATCGAGGACAGGCCGAGCAGCCGGCCTACCGCGTCGGAGGAGGTGATCACCGAGTTGGCGCCGGACTGCTTCATCAGCGGCGCGTTCTCCTGCTCACGGACCGCCGCGACGATCCACGCGTCGGGGTTGAGCTGGCGGACCGTCAGGGTGGCGAGCACGTTGGAGTCGTCGCGGTTGGTCGTGATGATGACCTGGTCGGCCTCGGCGACGCCGGCGCGGCGGAGCACCTCGCGCCGGGTGGCGTCGCCCGTGACGACGGCCAGGCCGTCGGAGTGGGCGTCCTCGAGCGCGATCTTGCTGGGGTCCACGACGACGATGCCGTCGCGGTCCTGGCCGTTGTTGACGAGGGTCTCGACGGCGCTGCGACCCTTCGTGCCGTAGCCGATGATGACGACGTGGTGACCCATGGTCTTCCTCCAGCGGGCGACCCGGAAGAGCTCGCGGCCCTGCGAGGCGAGCACCTCCAGGGTGGTTCCGATCAGCAGCACGAGGAAGCCGATGCGGGCGGGTGTGATGACGAAGGCGTTGACGAGGCGGGCGCGCTCGGAGACCGGGGCGATGTCGCCGTAGCCGGTCGTGCTGAGCGTGACCGTCGTGTAGTAGATCGCGTCGGCGAGGTCGACGACCCCGGTCGGGTCGTTGCCGTCGCGGTAGCCGCTGCGATCGGCGTACACGATCACGACGGTGCCGACGAGGATGATGACGGCTGCGAGGAGCCGGCGGGTCAGGGCGTACCACGGGGACCGCACGGGCTCGGGCAGGGAGACCTTGCCGCTGGCGCGCCCTGCCATCAGGTCGCTCGGGTCGTCAGGCACGGTCGAGAATCTAGTCGACCGACCGGGTCAACCGGGCGGTGGTCGTGGTGGTCTGGGGGAAGACCGTGTCGAACGCCGCGTTGACCGCGGCACCGATGAGCACGGCGATGCTGACGAGGTAGAGCCAGATGAGCACCGCGATCGGCGCCGCCAACGGACCGTAGATCGACTTCGAGTCGGCGGCGGTGACGGTGAGGATCGCGCGCAGGACGTAGGAGCCCAGCACCCACACGACCAGCGAGAACGTCGCGCCGGGCAGGTTGAAGCTCCAGTTGGTCCGCACCGGGACCGACACGTGGTAGAGCGTGGCGAGGAAGCAGACGCAGATCACCACGACCACGGGCCAGTAGAAGTGCAGGACGAAGTCGAAGCTCGGCGGCAGCCAGTCGTCGACCAGGCCCGGACCCGCCACGACGAGTGGGATCGACAGCACGCCGGTGACCATGGCCAGCACGTAGAGGCCGAAGGACAGCGCGCGGGTCTTGATGATCCCGCGGTGCCCGCCGAGGCCGTGCATGATCGTGATGGTGTCGACGAAGACGTTGAGGGCGCGCGAGCCGGACCACAGGGCGAGCACGAAGCCGAGCGAGATCACGTCGAACCGTCCGCCGCGCAGCACGTCGTCCAGGGTCGGGATGATGATCCGGTTGACCGCGGTCTCGGTCAGGGCCCGCCGCGACAGGTCGATCAGGGCCGCCCGGACGTCGGTGACCTGGGCCGGCGAGAACTGGTCGGTCACGTAGCCGATCGCACCCGCGAGCGCGAAGATCAGCGGCGGCACGCTCAGGACCGCGAAGAACGCCGCCTCCGCGGCCAGTCCGGTCACCCGGTGGCGCAGGCACGAGCTCACCGTCGTGACGACCAGGCGCCAGAGAGTGTCGAGCGCCCGGTGGAGGCGATCGTCCGGGGCCGCCTCGGACGGCTGGTTCTCCGAGGGCGGCATGGCTCTACGGTATCCACATGGGCACTGACATCCGGGTATCCACCAACCAGGCGCCGCCGCTGGTCGGTCACAACGTCGTCACCGCCGACCGGGCGCTCGTCGAGGCGATCACCCGTCACGGCTCCGCCGACGTCGTCGAGGACCTGGCCCCGCTGGGTGCCGAGGCGGGGTCGGCCGAGGCCCGCGAGCACGGCATCCTCGCCAACGAGAACCACCCCCAGCTCACGCCGTACGACCGCTACGGCAACCGGATCGACGAGGTCCGCTTCCACCCGTCCTGGCACTGGCTGATGGAGCGGGCGGTGGGCCACGGGCTCGCCGCGACGCCGTGGGAGCAGGACTCCCCCCACGCCCACGTGCGCCGCGCGGCCGGGTTCATGGCCTGGTCGCACACCGAGCCGGGCCACGGCTGCCCGATCTCGATGACCTACGCCTCCGTGCCGGCGCTGCGCGCCGACGACGCGATCGCCAAGGAGTGGACGCCGCTGCTCGCCTCCACCACCTACGACCCCGGCCTGCGTCCCCCCGCCACCAAGCGCGGCGCCCTCGCCGGCATGGGGATGACCGAGAAGCAGGGCGGCTCCGACGTGCGGGCCAACGTCACCGAGGCGCGGCCGACCTCGGTCGACGGCGAGTACACCCTGCACGGGCACAAGTGGTTCACCTCGGCCCCGATGAACGACATGTTCCTCGTGCTGGCCCAGGCGGCCGACGGCGTGACCTGCTTCGTGGTCCCGCGGGTGCTGGCCGACGGCAGCCGCAACCGACTGGACGTCGTACGCCTCAAGGACAAGCTGGGCAACCGCTCCAACGCCTCCTCGGAGCTGGAGTTCGACGGGACGATCGGGCAGCGCCTCGGCGACGAGGGCCGCGGCGTGCGGACCATCATCGAGATGGTCGCGGCCACCCGCCTCGACTGCGTCCTCGGCTCGACGTCGCTGATGCGCCGCGCGCTGTCCGAGGCGTCCTGGCACGCCGCGCACCGCTCGGCGTTCGGCTCCCTGCTCATCGACAAGCCGCTCATGCAGAACGTGCTGGCCGACCTCGCGATCGAGACCGAGGCCGCCACGGCGCTGGCGATGCGGCTGGCCGCCGCCGTCGACGGTCTCGACAAGCTCGACGACCGGGATGCCGCCCACGAGGCGGCGTTGCGCCGGATCGCGCTGCCGCTGGCGAAGTTCTGGGTCTGCAAGAGGACCCCGTTCATGGTGGCCGAGGCCCTGGAGTGCCTCGGCGGCAACGGCTACGTCGAGGAGTCGGTGATGCCGCTGCTCTATCGCGAGGCCCCGCTCAACTCCGTGTGGGAGGGCTCCGGCAACGTCAACGCACTCGACGTCCTGCGCGCGCTCTCCCGCGAGCCCGAGGTGCTGACGGCCTGGATCACCGAGGTCGGCCGGGCCCGCGGCGCCGACGCCCGCCTGGACCGCGCCGTCGACGAGACCCTCGCGATGCTCGGCGACTCCGCCACGCTCGAGGTCAACGCCCGCCGGCTCGCCGGCCGGATGGCGGCGTGCCTGCAGGGTGCCCTGCTCGTGCAGTTCGCGCCGACCGAGGTGGCCGACGCGTTCTGCGCCTCGCGGCTCGGCACGTCGTACGACGGGGTGTTCGGCGCGCTCGAGAGCGGGGACCTGCGGGCCATCGTGGACCGCGCGACCCCCGCCCTCTGAGCGAGCGGGTCAGACCAGCGCGGGATCCCGCTGCGGCTCGACCGCCGGCCGGGGCTCGTGGTCGTCGACCATCGTGGTCTCGTCGAAGGGCAGGTCCCCGGCCAGCACCCGGTCCAGGCGCGCCCGGTCGAGGCCACCGGTCCAGTGCGCCACCAGCACCGTGGCGACCGAGTTGCCGGCGAAGTTGGTCAGCGCCCGGGCCTCGGACATGAAGCGGTCGATGCCGACGATCAGGCCGACGCCGTCCACCAGCTCGGGGCGGTGAGAGCTGAGCCCGCCGGCCAGGGTGGCCATGCCGGCGCCCGTGACGCCGGCGGCGCCCTTCGAGGCGATCATCATGAAGAGGAGCAGGCTGATCTGCTCGCCGAGGCTCAGCGGGTCGCCGGTGGCTGCCGCGATGAACAGCGAGGCCATCGTCAGGTAGATCGCGGTGCCGTCGAGGTTGAAGGAGTAGCCCGTCGGGACGACGACGCCCACGGTCGGCTTGTCGACGCCGGCGTGCTCCATCTTCGCGATCAGCCGCGGCAGCGCCGACTCCGAGGAGGAGGTGGACAGGATCAGCAGGAACTCGCGGCCGAGGTAGCGGAAGAGGCTGAGGATGTTGACCCCCGTGGTCACCCTGAGAATCGTGCCGAGGACCACGAAGACGAACAGGGCGCAGGTGATGTAGAAGCCGAGCATCAGCACGGCCAGGCTCTTGAGGGCGTCCACGCCGGTCTCACCGACCACGGCGGCCATGGCGCCGAACGCGCCCACCGGGGCGGCCCACATGATCATCGAGAGGACCCGGAACACGAGCTTCTGCAGGTGCCCGACGCCACGCAGGACCGGCTCCCCCGTGGAGCCCATCGCCTGCACGGCGAAGCCGACGAGCAGCGCGACGAGCAGCGTCTGCAGCACCTCACCCGAGGTCAGCGACGACAGCATCGACGTCGGGATGATCCCGACGAGGAAGTCGACCGTGGAGCCGTGCGCACCGGCCGCCTGCTCCGCGCCGGCGCTGGCGACCTCGTCCGTCAACTGCAGCCCGGAGCCGGGGTGCAGCACGTTGCCGACGACCAGGCCGATCGCGAGGGCGACGGTCGACATCACGAGGAAGTAGCCGAGCGCGAGGCCGCCGACCTTGCCGACCCGCGCGGCGCTGCGGACCGAGCCGACGCCGAGCACGATCGTGCAGAAGATCACCGGCTGGATCATCATCTTGATCAGCGCGACGAACGCGGTGCCCAGCGGCTTGAGCTGGACGGCGAAGTCCGGGGCGACGAGGCCGACCAGGATGCCGAGGCCGACGGCGACGATGACGGCGACGTAGAGGTAGTGCGTCCGGCTGCGGGGTACCGCCCGGTTCGTGGTGGAGGGAGTGGTCATGCGCTCACTGTGTCGACGGCTGTGACGGGCGTCACCGTTGTGGTCGTTGAGTTCACGACCCGCTGACCGGCCGCGCGGTGCGGCACAATGCGCCCATGCAAGCGAGGGAGCCGTCCGTCGCGCGCCAGATCCTGGTGCTGCAGGTGGCGGTCGTCCTCGTGCTGGTGGTCGCCTCACTGGCGCTCGCGGCGTACGACGCCCGGCGCCACGCCCGGGCGACCGCCACCGAGCGGGCGGTGGCCGTGGCCACCACGCTGGCCGACTCCCCCGCGCTCCTCGCCGCCCTCGACGACGCCGACCCGAGCGTCGCGATCCAGCCGATGGCCGAGCGGGTCCGGCACGACGCGGAGGTCGACTTCGTCACCGTCATGAACCTCGACCTGATCCGCTACAGCCACCCCGACCCGTCCCAGATCGGCCGGCACTTCGTCGGCGACGTCGGCGGTGCGCCCGAGGGCCGCACCTTCACCCAGGAGTACGCCGGCACGCTCGGCCCGTCGATGCGCGCGGTCGTGCCGGTGCGGGACGGCTCGGGCGACGTCGTGGCCCTCGTGTCGGTCGGCATCACCATCGACCGGATCGACCGGGACCTCCGGGGCGACGTCCTGCTCATCGGGCTGGCCGCGCTGGCAGTGCTGGCGGTCGGCCTGGCCGGCACCTGGCTGGTCGGGCGGCGGTTGCGGCGCGCCACCCACGGGATGGGTGAGCGCGAGATCACCCGGATGTACGAGTACTACTCCGCCGTCCTGCACGCCGTCCGCGAGGGGCTGCTGCTCCTCGACGACCAGGGGCGCGTGCAGCTGGCCAACGACGAGGCGGCACGGCTCCTCCACCTGCCGCCCGACGTGATCGGCCGGTCCGTGCACGACCTGGGCCTGCCGCCGGGACTGGTCGCCGCGGCACTCGGTCGGACGGCGGAGAGCGACGACATCTACGTCGCGGGCGAGCACGTGCTCGTCGTCAGCTCGGCCCCCGCGACCTGGCAGGGCCGCGAGGTCGGCGCCGTGGTGACCCTGCGCGACCACACCGAGCTGCGGTCGGTGACCGGCGAGCTGGACGTGGTGCGCGGGCTCACCGACTCGCTGCGCTCGCAGAACCACGAGGCCGCCAACCGGCTGCACACCGTGGTCTCCCTGATCGAGATGGGACGTCCCGAGGAGGCGGTGGCCTTCGCGACCGAGGAGCTCGAGGTGGCCCAGCTGCTCACCGACCGGATGGTCGGCGCCGTCGGCGACCCGGTCGTGGCCGCCCTGCTGCTCGGCAAGCGCTCGGACGCCGCCGAGCGTGGCATCGACCTGGCCATCGACGGTGAGCTGTCCGCCGAGGCAGCCGTGCCGGCCCGCGACCTGGTGACCGTCCTGGGCAACCTCGTCGACAACGCCTTCGATGCCGTCGCGGGCGAGCCGGTCCGTCGCGTGGCGGTCCGGCTCGACGGCTCGGGCGACACGGTCCGGGTCGTCGTCGGCGACAGCGGCCCGGGGCTCACCGAGGCGGAGGCAGCCCGCGTCCTCGAGCGCGGCTGGACCACCAAGGCCACCCGTGCCGTCGGCGGGCGCGGCATCGGACTGGCCCTGGTCGGACAGGTCGCACGCCGGCACGGCGGCAGCGTCGAGATCGGCACGTCGCCCCTGGGCGGCGCGGAGTTCCGGGTCACCCTGCGCGCGACCGGTGGTGCCGCATGACGATCCGGGTGCTCGTCGTGGAGGACGAGCAGCTGGCGGCCGAGGCGCACGCGGCGTACACCGCCCGCGTCGAGGGCTTCGAGGTCGCCGGCGTCGCGCGCTCCGCCCAGGAGGCGGCCCGCCTGCTCAACACCGACCGTCACGTCGACCTGCTCCTGCTCGACATGCACCTGCCCGACGGGCACGGGCTCGGCCTGCTCCAGAAGCTCCGCGCCGCCGGGCACCTGTGCGACGTGATCGCCGTGACCTCCGCCCGCGACGCCGACGTCGTGCGGCACGCGATGGCGCAGGGCGTCGTGCTCTACCTGCTGAAGCCGTTCACCTTCGCGACGTTCCGCGCCAAGCTCGAGCAGTACGCCGCCTACCGCGCGCAGCTCGCCGCCGCACCCGCCGAGGTCGTGCAGGACGAGGTCGACCGGCTCTTCGGGTCGCTGCGCCACACCCCCGGCGGGGAGCTCCCCAAGGGCATGAGCGCCGAGACGCTGCGCGACATCACCGAGGCCCTGCGGGCCGCCCCGCAGCCGCTGTCGGCGAGCGAGGCGGCCGAGGCCGTCGGGGCGTCCCGGGTGACCGCGCGGCGCTACCTCGAGCACCTCGCCGACACCGGGCGGGCCGAGCGCCGGCCGCGCTACGGCGGCAGCGGCCGGCCCGAGGTGGAGTACCGCTGGCGCTAGGTCAGCTGAGCTCGAGACCGGGGTAGAGCGGGTGCTTGTCGAGCATCTCGGCGCTGGCGTCGCGCACCTTGGCGGCGATGCCCTCGCCCAGCGTGTAGCTGGCCTGCGAGGGAGTCCCGGCCTTGGTGGTCCCGGCCTCGGTGTTGCTGAGGACGTGCACGATCAGCTCCGCCACGTTGTCGAACTCGTCGTGGCCGAAGCCGCGCGTGGTGAGGGCGGGCGTGCCCAGCCGGACGCCCGAGGTGTACCAGGCGCCGTTGGGGTCGTTGGGGACGCTGTTGCGGTTGGTCACCACGCCCGCGTCGAGCAGCGCCGACTCGGCCTGGCGGCCGGTCAGGCCGAACGACGAGACGTCCAGCAGCACGATGTGGTTGTCGGTGCCGCCGGTGACCAGGTTGGCGCCGCGGGTCAGGAAGCCCTCGGCCAGCGACTTGGCGTTGTCGGCGATCTTCTGGGCGTAGGTCTGGAACGCGGGCTGGCGCGCCTCGGCGAGGGCGACCGCCTTGGCGGCCATCACGTGCGACAGCGGGCCGCCGAGCACCATCGGGCAGCCGCGGTCGACCGACGGGGCGTACTCCTCCTGGGCCAGGACGAGGCCACCGCGCGGGCCGCGCAGCGACTTGTGGGTGGTCGTGGTGGTGACATGGGCGAACGGGACCGGGTCCTCGTCGCCGGTGAAGACCTTGCCCGCGACCAGGCCGGCGAAGTGCGCCATGTCGACCATCAGGGTCGCGCCGACCTCGTCGGCGATCTCGCGCATCTTGGCGAAGTTCACGCGCCGGGGGTAGGCCGAGTAGCCGGCGACCAGCACCAGCGGCTTGAACTCGCGGGCCTTCGCGGCGACCTTGTCGTAGTCGAGCAGGCCGGTCTCCGGGTCGGTGCCGTACTGCTGCTGGTGGAACATCTTGCCGCTGATGTTGGGGCGGAAGCCGTGGGTGAGGTGGCCGCCGGAGTCCAGGGACATGCCGAGCAGGCGCTGGTTGCCGAGCTCGTGGCGCAGCGTCTCCCAGTCCTCGTCGGTCAGCTCGTTGACGTTCTTGGCGCCCAGCTTCTCCAGCGCGGGTCCCTCGATGCGATGAGCGAGGATCGACCAGAACGCGACCAGGTTGGCGTCGATGCCGGAGTGCGGCTGGGCGTAGGCGTAGGGGGCGCCGAACAGCTCGCGGGCGTGCTCGGCGGCCAGCGCCTCGACGGTGTCGACGTTCTGGCAGCCGGCGTAGAAGCGGTGCCCGACGGTGCCCTCGGCGTACTTGTCGCTGAACCAGGTGCCCATCGTCATCAGGACCGCGGGCGAGGCGTAGTTCTCGCTCGCGATCAGCTTGAGCGAGGCCCGCTGGTCGGCCAGCTCCTGCCGGGTGGCCTCGGCGATGCGGGGTTCGACCGAGGCGATGACCTCGAGGGCCTGCTGGTAGGCGCTGCTCGTCAGCTGGGAGAGATCGCTCATGGGCACAGCCTAGGGCTGCGGCCCGTGTGACGTGGACCGCACCCCGGGGCGTGGCAGGCGGGAGACGGCGTACCGCGTCTCGCATCGTGGTCGTCGTGTCCACATCATGGGATTTCACCTTGTGGGAAGGGCGTCCGACCCGTGAGACTCCTTGACATGATCAGCGCTGCAACGTCCGCCTTCCTCGTGGTACGCCGCCACGTGGACTTCGGGCGCACCCGCAGCATGATGTGTTGGCCTTCCTGACCAGCCGCCCACCGCGCAGCTGACCCGGCCGGGCCCGAGTCCCCGAGGACGTGGACTCCCCCCGACCGAGCGTCGCGCGCCACCCGTCAAGGAATGCCTTTCCCATGACCGACCTCCGCCACACCGCCAAGCGACCGGCCCACACCGAGATCCCGCGCCCCAAGCGCGGCGAGGGCCAGTGGGCGCTGGGCTACACCGAGCCGCTGAACAAGAACGAGCAGTCCAAGAAGGACGACGGCCCGCTCAACGTGCAGGCCCGGATCCTCAACATCTACTCCAAGCGCGGCTTCGCCTCCATCGACCCGGCCGACCTGCGCGGCCGCTTCCGCTGGATGGGCCTCTACACCCAGCGCGCCCCGGGCTTCGACGGCGGCAAGACCGCGATGCTCGAGGAGGAGGAGCTCGACGACGAGTTCTTCATGATGCGGGTCCGCAGCGACGGCGCCCTCCTCTCCCACGACGCGGTCCGCGCCCTGGGCACGATCGGCGTCGACTTCGCCCGGGACACCGCCGACGTCACCGACCGCGAGAACATCCAGTACCACTGGATCCGCATCGAGGACGTCCCCGCGATCTGGGAGCGGCTCGAGGCCGCCGGCCTGTCCACCCTCGAGGCGTGCGGCGACAGCCCGCGCCCCTTCCTCGGCTCGCCGGTCGCCGGCGTGGCCAAGGACGAGATCATCGACGGCACCGCGGCGCTGGAGGAGATCAAGCGCCGCTACATCGGCAACCCCGACTTCGCGAACTTCCCCCGCAAGTTCAAGACCGCGCTGACCGGGCACCCCTCGCACGACGTGGCGCCCGAGGTCAACGACATCGCCTTCGTCGGGACCGTCCACCCCGAGCACGGCCCCGGCTTCGACCTGTGGGTCGGCGGCGGCCTGTCGACCAACCCGATGCTCGCCCAGAAGATGGGCGTCTGGATCCCGCTGGACGAGGTGGCCGACGCCTGGGAGGGCGTCGCGTCGATCTTCCGCGACTACGGCTACCGCCGGCTGCGCTCGCGCGCCCGCCTGAAGTTCCTCGTCCAGGACTGGGGTGTCGAGAAGTTCCGCGAGGTGCTCGAGAACGAGTTCCTCGGCCGCAAGCTCGTCTCCTGCCCCTCTCCGCCGTCGCCCGTCGGGCACCGCGACCACATCGGCGTGCACGAGCAGAAGGACGGCAACCTCTACGTCGGCATCGCGCCGACGGCCGGCCGTGTCTCCGGCACGATGCTGGTCCAGCTCGCCGACCTGATCGAGCAGTACGGCGTCGCCGGCGCCCGGCTCACGCCGTACCAGAAGATCGTGCTGGTGGGGGTCTCCCCCGACGTCGTCGACGCGCTGGTCGAGGCGCTGGACGGCATCGGCCTGTCGGCCCGTCCGTCGGGCTGGCGCCGCAACACGATGGCCTGCACCGGCATCGAGTTCTGCAAGCTCGCCATCGTCGACACCAAGAACCGCGCCCGCGACCTGGTCGCCGAGCTCGAGAAGCGCTTCCCCGACCTCGACGTGCCGATCACCGTCAACGTCAACGGCTGCCCCAACGCCTGCGCCCGGACCCAGGTCGCGGACATCGGGCTCAAGGGCCAGCTCGTGATGTCCGACGGCGAGCAGGTCGAGGGCTTCCAGGTGCACCTCGGCGGCGCGACCGGCCTCAACGCCAACTTCGGCCGCAAGCTCCGCGCCCACAAGGTCACCAGCAAGGGCCTCGACGACTACATCACCAACGTCGTGAACGCCTTCCTGGCCGACCGCGAGGACGGCGAGTCGTTCGCGACCTGGGTGGCGCGCGCCGACGAGGACCTGCTGCGCGGCGAGCGCGTCGACGTGCCCGAAGTCGCGGCGGTCTGAGATGTCGGAGCGCGCGATTCCCTTCCACTGCCCCTTCTGCGGCGACGAGGACCTGCGCCCGCACGAGGTCGTGTCCGAGACCGGGGAGACCACCTCCCCGCACGGTACGTGGGAATGCCGGTCGTGCCTGCGCGCCTTCTCCCTGAAGATGCTCGGCTTGATCCGACCCAGCCTGGGAGCCCCCGAATGACTGCAGCCACCACCCGCAAGGCCCGCGCCTTCCGCGGCACCCACACCGAGGGCCGCACGCCCGAGGAGCTGCGCGAGCTGGTGTCCCACGCGGGCGCCGAGCTCGAGCTGGCCCCGGCGGAGCACATCATCGAATGGGCCGTCGCGACGTTCGGTGACCGCTTCTGCGTGACCTCCTCGATGGGCGACGCGGTGCTGGCCCACCTCGCCGCCAAGGTCGCGCCGGGCGTCGACGTGGTCTTCCTCGACACCGGTTACCACTTCGTCGAAACCATCGGCACGCGCGACGCCGTCGAGGCGACGATGGACGTCAACCTGATCACGATCACGCCGGTGCAGAGCGTGGCCGAGCAGGACGCGGCGTACGGCAAGGACCTCTACAAGACCGACCCCGACCTGTGCTGCAAGCTGCGCAAGGTCACGCCCCTGGCCGAGTCGCTCGACCAGTACGACGCGTGGGCGACCGGGCTGCGCCGCGCCGAGACCCACAACCGGGTCATCGCGCCGGTCATCGGCTGGGACGCCAAGAAGGGCAAGGTCAAGGTCTCGCCGCTGGCGCGCTGGTCCGACGAGCAGGTCGAGCAGTACATCGCCGACAACGGGATCCTGGTGAACCCGCTCGTCTACGACGGCTACCCCTCGATCGGCTGCTGGCCATGCACGCGCCGCGTCGCGCCCGGCGAGGACCCGCGCAGCGGGCGCTGGGCCGGCACCAACAAGACCGAGTGCGGGATCCACTCATGACCCCGACTCCCACCCTCTCCCCCGAGATCGACAGCGCTGTCGGTCGACACCACATCACCACCCCGGCACCTGCCGGCAACACGAGGAGGCCGCACTGATGGCAGCTCCTGCACTGGTGGCCCTGGCTCACGGAAGTCGTGATCCCCGGTCCGCCGCGACGATCAAGGCCCTGGTCGACGAGGTCCGCGCGCTGCGCCCGGACCTTCGCATCGAGCAGGCGTTCCTCGAGCTCTCCAAGCCGTCGTTCAACACGGTCGTGGACAGGCTCGTCAAGGCCGGGCACGACGAGATCGTCGTCGTCCCGTTGCTGCTCACCGAGGCCTACCACGCCAAGGTCGACGTGCCCTCGGCCGTCGCCGAGGCGTCTGCCCGCCACGAGGGTCTGCAGATCCGGGCCACCAGCATCCTCGGCCTCGAGGCGTGCTTCCTCGAGGTGCTCGACGTCCGGATGCGCGAGGCCCTCAAGGCCCACCGCGTGCGGGAGCTCGACGCCCTGGTCCTCGCGGCCGCCGGCTCCTCGGACCCGCTGGCCAACCAGGCCGTGGCACGGCTCGCCCGCGTCTGGGGCCAGCGCCACAAGCTGCCCGTCACCGCGGCGTTCGCCTCCGCCGCCCCGCCGGCGACGGGTGAGGCGGTCCGCCAGTTCCGTGCCGAGGGCCGCCGCCACATCGCCGTCGCCTCGCTTTTCCTGGCCCCGGGCTTCCTCCCGGACCGGGCCGCCGAGCTCGCCGTCGAGGCCGGAGCCATCGCGGTGTCCGAGCCGCTCGGCGCCCACCCCGAGGTGGCCCGCACGATCCTGGCCCGCTACGCCGTCGGCGCCGTCGAGCTCGTCCCCGTCTGAGTCGCGAGAGGGCACTTGGGGGCACTCTGAACGCGCCGAGAGGGCCCTTGGAGGCACTCTCGCAGGACTGAGAGTGCCTCCGAGTGCCGCCTCACGCGGCTGAGAGTGCCTGCGAGTGCCTTCTCAGCCGACGAGTCGCGCCAGCAGGTGGTCGAGGGTGCCGGCGGGGTCGAGGGTGAGCCCGCCGTGCACCGGGCCGGGCTGCAGCACGGTGCTCTTGGGCGCGCGGAGGAAGCCGAACCGCTGCCCGATCGGCTTGCCGGCCGCCACTCCCCCGCGCGCGTCGCCGGCGCAGACGCCGTCGACGAAGTCGAGCGCGTCGCAGACCTGGTCGAGGTCGATGCCCGGGTCGAGGGCAGCAAGCCGGTCACGGTCGACGGCCCACGCGACGGCGAGGAAGTCCGAGGCCTGGCAGTAGAGGACCACCCCGACGTTGAGGAACTCCTCGCGGTCGACCCGGGGCACGCAGCGCAGGACGACGTACTGGTAGGCGAGGTGGCCGCTCACGCGGACGCCTCGACCGGCAGCCAGGCGCGCGCGGCGAGGCGCGCGGTGAGGAACGCGACGTACGCCGCCCGCACGGCGTCGGGCGTCTCCGCACCGGGGACGGGCTCGAGCCAGGCGTCGGGCACCTCGGCCAGGACCTCCGCGAACGTGTCCGGCCCGAGCAGGGCGCGGATCGCGTCGTCGGCGGCGGGCAGCCCGTGGGCGTGGGTCCCCAGGACGTGGTCGGAGGGGTCCCACGGCTGTGCGGCGAAGCGCTCGGCCGCGCCGTCCTTGAGCAGCGCGCCACCGGGCCAGGCGTGGTGGAAGTACAGCGAGGCGCCGTGGTCGATCACCCACAGGGCGCCGTGCCAGAACAGCAGGTTGGGGTTGCGCCAGGAGCGGTCGACGTTGGCGCAGAACGCGTCGAGCCACAGCACCCTGGCCGCGATGCCCGAGGCGGTGGGCAGGTCGCCGTCGAACCCGAAGGCCCCCGGCAGGAAGTCGACGCCGAGGTTGAGGCCGGGGCTGGCGTTGAGCAGGTCCTGGACCTCCTCGTCCGCCTCGTAGCGGGCGATCTCGGGATCCAGGTCAAGGGCGACCAGGCGCGGGGTGCGCAGGCCGATCCGCCGGGCGAGCTCGCCCACGACCACCTCGGCGACGAGCACGCGGACGCCCTGCCCGGCACCGCGGAACTTGCACACGTAGGTGCCGAGGTCGTCGGCCTCGACGATCCCGGGCAGGCTGCCGCCCTCGCGCAGCGGGGTGACGTAGCGCGTGACGCCGACCGTCTCGATCATCGCGTGGGCGCCTCGGTGGTCAGTCGCTCGCGCTCGGCCTCGATGTCGAAGTCCGCCTCGGGCCACCGGGGACGCATCGCCTTGAGCGTGTCGTGCAGCAGGTTGCCGATGGTGAGGTTGCGGTACCACTTCTTGTCGCTGGGGATCACGTGCCAGGGCGCGTGCTCGGTGTTGGTCCGCTCCAGGGCGATCTCGTACGCCTCCCGGTAGGCCGACCACTTCTGGCGCTCGTCGATGTCGCCCGGGTTGAACTTCCAGTACTTCGTCTCGTCGTCGAGCCGCGCCAGCAGGCGGGTCTTCTGCTCCTCGGCCGAGATGTGCAGCATGCACTTGACGATCGTCGTGCCGCCCTCGACCAGCTCGCGTTCGAAGTCGTTGATCGCGTCGTAGCGGCGCTCGATCTCCTCGGGCGGGGCGAACCCCCGCACCCGGGCGATCAGCACGTCCTCGTAGTGGGACCGGTCGAAGACGCCCACGATCCCCTGCTGGGGCAGGGCCTTGCGGATCCGCCAGAGGAAGTCGTGCTCCTTCTCCTCGTCGGTGGGCGCTTTGAAGGAGGTGATGCGCACGCCCTGCGGGTCCACGAGGCCGACGGTCTTGCGCAGCACCCCGCCCTTGCCCGAGGTGTCCATCCCCTGGAGGACGAGCAGGATCCGGCGCTGCGAGCCGCCCTTGCCCTCGGCGTACAGGCGCTCCTGCAGGGTCGACAGGTCGTCACCCAGCGCGAACAGCGCTGCCTTCCCCTTCTTCTTGCCCCCGTCGAAGCCGGGCGCCGTGTTGGTCTCGAGGGCGCTCAGGTCGACCGGGCCGGCCGGCAGTCGGTGCTGGTGCTCGGTCATGGGCACATCATGTCCTAGCTAGCCGAGGACCCGCCGCACGTCGAGGGTGCAGCCGACGACGGTGTCGACGCTGCCGTCCTCCTGGGGCTCGTCGAACCAGAGCCCCTCGGTGAAGCCGGCCTTGGCCAGGATCCGCAACGACGCGGCGTTGCGGTGGTCGGGGGCGGCGAAGAACTGCTCGGAGGTGGGGAAGCGCTTGTGGGCGCGGAGCATCCAGGCCCACAGGACACGTACGCCGAGCCCGCGGCCGGTCCACACCGGGTCGCCGATCGCGTAGTCGACGCCGATCGCCGCCGGGTCCGGGCCCAGGAGGGCGTAGTCGGGGTAGTCGCCGATCCGGTAGTCCTGCACGAAGCCCACGGAACGGCCGTTGACCTCGACCACCCACATCCGGGTGGGGGTCATGCCGTCGATGCTGGGGCCGTACTTGGCCGCGACGGTCTCGACGGTGGCCGCGCCGTCGGAGGCCCACCACTTGTGGACGTGCTGCTCCTGGCGCCACCGGGTGACGGCCGGCAGGTCGCCGCGGGTCATCGCCCGCACGGTGACCACCCAGTCGTGGTCGACCGCGAAGTGCTTCACCTCGCCGGACAGGTCCAGCGGCACCGGCTCCGCGTGCCGGCTGGCGGCCATCCGTCGGGCCGCGGCCGCCCACGACTCCCCCGCATGCACGACGCCCGCGAGCTCACGACCACGGTCGTGCACCACGACGTGCTCCGGATGCTGGGCCACGCCCCGAGACTAGGGGACGTCGGGCTCTTGCCGGCCGGACGCGGCCAGCTCCTCGCGGACGACGGCGAAGGCCAGGCCCGAGGGGTAACCCTTGCGCGCGAGCAGTCCGACGAGCCGCCGCGTGGCGACGGTGTCGTCGACGCGGGACAGGGTGCGCAGCTTCTTGCGGACCAGGACCCGGGCCGCGGTCTCCTCGTCGGCCGGGTCGATCTCGTCGAGCGCCTCCTTGGCGACCTCGTCGTCGATGCCCTTGCGGCGCAGCTCCTGGGCGAGGGCCCGGCGGGCCAGGCCCTTGCCCGGCTGGCGGCTGGCGATCCAGGACCGCGCGAAGGCGTCGTCGTCGACGAGCCCGACCTCCTCGAACCGGTCGAGGAGGCGGGTCGCGATCTCGTCGGGGACGCCCTTCTTGCCCAGCTTGTCGCTGAGCTCCTTGCGGCTGCGCGCCTGCCCGGTGAGCTGGTCGAGCAGGATCTTGCGGGCCACCGACTCGGGGTCGGCGTCCGGGCCGAGCGCCTGCTCGTCCACGGGCGGCGGCGGGAGGGGCGTGGATGCACCACGCGTCCACGCCGCCACGCCGTCCGCGACGTCGCCCAGCCAGCCAGGGGCTGGACGAGTCTCGCGCTCCGCCGCCATGTCTCTCGCCTCATCAGGTCTCGACACGCCGGTTCACCGCCTTCGCGGGCTCAGGCGGTGACGGCTCGCTCGACCACCACCAGGACGTCCGCTGGCGCGTCCGTCCTCAGAAGTCATCGACACCCAGCGGGTCGGCCATCGGGTCGGCCGGCTGGTCGACCGTCGGGCCGACTCCGAGCTTCTCGAGGATCTTCTTCTCCAGCTCGTCGGCCAGGTCGGGGTTGTCGCGCAGGAAGTTGCGCGCGTTCTCCTTGCCCTGGCCGAGCTGGTCGCCCTCGTAGGTGTACCAGGCGCCGGCCTTGCGGACGAGGCCCGCCTCGACGCCGACGTCGATCAGGCCACCCTCGCGGCTGATGCCCTTGCCGTACATGATGTCGAACTCCGCCTGCTTGAACGGCGGGGCGACCTTGTTCTTGACGACCTTGACGCGGGTGCGGTTGCCGACCATGTCGGTGCCGTCCTTGAGCGTCTCGATGCGGCGCACGTCGAGGCGGACCGAGGCGTAGAACTTCAGCGCCTTGCCACCGGTGGTGGTCTCGGGCGAGCCGAACATGACGCCGATCTTCTCGCGCAGCTGGTTGATGAAGATCATGGTGGTGCCGGAGTTGTTGAGGGCACCGGTCATCTTGCGCAGCGCCTGGCTCATCAGGCGGGCCTGCAGGCCGACGTGGCTGTCGCCCATCTCGCCCTCGATCTCGGCCCGCGGCACGAGCGCGGCGACGGAGTCGATGACGATCAGGTCGAGCGCGCCGGAGCGGATCAGCATGTCGGCGATCTCCAGGGCCTGCTCACCGGAGTCGGGCTGGGAGACGAGGAGGGCGTCGGTGTCGACGCCGAGGTTCTTGGCGTAGTCGGGGTCGAGGGCGTGCTCGGCGTCGATGAAGGCCACGATGCCGCCGGCACGCTGGGCGTTGGCCACCGCGTGCAGGGCGACCGTCGTCTTGCCGGAGGACTCCGGGCCGTAGATCTCCACGACCCGCCCACGCGGGAAGCCGCCGAGGCCGAGCGCGACGTCGAGGGCGATCGAGCCGCTCGGGATGATCTGCAGCGGCGCGCGCACCTCGTCGCCGAGCCGCATGACCGAGCCCTTGCCGAACTGCTTCTCGATGTTGGCGAGGGCCGCGTCCAGGGCCTTCTCGCGGTCTGCACCAGCCATGGTGTTTCCCTTCTTCTGGGGCTTCGCGCCGCCGGGTCGTGGTCTTTTCGTCTGAGTAGTCATCGTCGTGAGAGACGCTAGAGGAGACCTCCGACAGAACCGGGACGGAGCCTGCTCCGCACCTGTTCGCTGGGGACAACGTCGACCTGCGCGCCACCTGTGGACACACAGTAGCCCGAACACGTGTTCGACTCGCGCACGACGTACGGCGTGTCGCGGGGACCCACTCAGGAGAGCGGCAGCCGCACCAGGAACCGGCAGCCGAACGCCGCCTCGGCGTCGGGGACGTTCTCGACCAGCACCCGGCCCCGGTGGGCCTCGACGATGCCCTTGACGATCGCGAGCCCGAGGCCGGCCCCGCGTCCCACCTCGGCGGGGCCGTGCTCGGGCGTGCGGGCACTGCTCCCCTGCCAGGCCAGGTCGAAGACCCGCTCCATGTCCTCGGGCGGGATCCCGCCGCAGCCGTCGGTGACGCTCAGCTCGATCCCGTCGGCCACCGAGCGGCCGTGGATCTCCACGACCCCGTCGGCCGGCGTGTGCCGGATCGCGTTCATGATCAGGTTGGAGACCACCCGCGAGAGGCCGGCCGGGTCGGCGCAGACCTCGATGCCCTCCTCGACGCTGCCGCCGAGCCGCACGCTCCGGGCCCGGGCGACGGGGTCGGCCCCCGCGATCGCCTCGCTGACCAGGTCGCCCACCATCAGGGTCTCGGGCGAGAGCCGCAGGACGCCGGCATGGATCCGGGAGAGCTCGAAGAGGTCGTCGACCATCCGCACCATCCGGTCGACCTCGGCGCGGATCTGGCGGCGGTAGCGCTCCGGGTCCGGGGCCATCCCGTCCTCGAGCGCCTCGGTCATCGCCCGCATCCCGGCCAGCGGGGTGCGCAGGTCGTGGGAGACCCAGGAGACCAGCTCACGGCGCGACTCCTCCAGCCGCGCCTCCCGGACCCGCGACTCCTCGAGCCGCTGGCTGGTTCGGGCCAGCTCGTCGGACAGGGCCTGGAACTCCGTGGGACCGCGCCGCGCGGCCGTGAACGAGCCGGGCGTCGCCAGCCGGCGTGCGTCCTCCCGCAGCGACAGGGACCAGTGCACGACGGCGGCGCCGAGGGCCAGCGCGACCACGACCGACACGAGCCCGGACACGACCGCGACCAGGCTGACCACGCCCCAGTCGTGGTCGGAGATGAACATGAGGCGGGAGGCGGCGACCACGCCGACGAGCACCGAGAACGTCGCGACCACGGCCACCAGCGAGAGCTGCCACCGGATCGAGCGCCGGCGCAGCAGCCAGGCGGCGAGGAGGCCGAGCGCACCGACGGCGACCGCGGACGCGGCGGCCACGCCGGCGATCTGGAGCTGGTCCGACGTCATGATGCCTCCCAGCGGTAGCCGACTCCCCAGACCGTGAGCAGGCGCTCGGGCCGGGTGGGGTCGCGTTCGATCTTCTCGCGCAGGCGGCGTACGTGGACGGTCACCGTCGAGCGGTCGCCGATCGACCAGCCCCACACCTGTTGGAGCAGGTCCTCGCGCGAGAACGCCGTGCCGGGGTGGGCGAGCAGGAAGCGCAGCAGGTCGAACTCGCGGCCGGTCAGGGCGAGGACGGCGCCGTCGCGCGTCGCCTCGTGCCGCACGCTGTCGACGCGGAGGTCGCCGTCGGTCAGGACCTCGGGGACCTGCGGTCCCGGCTCGCCCGTACGACGGAGCACGGAGTCGACGCGGAGCGCCAGCTCGCGGGGGCTGAACGGCTTGGTGACGTAGTCGTCGGCACCGTGCTCGAGGCCGACCACGCGGTCGGTCTCGTCGCCGAGGGCGGTGAGCATGATGACCGGCACGTTGCTCGACTGGCGCAGCCGCCGGCACACCTCGAGGCCGTCGATGCCCGGCAGCATCAGGTCGAGCACCACCAGGTCGGCCGGGGTCTCCTGCATGGTGCGCAGCGCGGTCTCGCCGTCACCGGCCTCGAGGACCTGGTGCTCGTGGGCGCGCAGGTAGGAGACCACGACCTCGCGGACGGTGTGGTCGTCGTCAACGACCAGGACGCAGGCCACGGGCGCTCCTCTCCCCGCGCGCGGTCCGCCACCGGACCAGCGACGCGACCGTCACTGCTGCCAAGACTAGTGCGGCGAGCACGAGCCACCCGGTCGTGTAGTCGCGGTCCAGCAGGGTGGCGTTGTCGCTCCGCGCGCCGAACCGGCCGAGCACCGGCACGGCGAGCAGGGTCGTCGCGCCCAGCACGACCAGGCCGACGACGGCAGGGGCGCGGGCCGGTCCCGGGAGCAGCCGCGCCCCGAGGGCGACGACCACCAGCACGACCGGCGCCAGGACGAAGTCGTGCAGGACCACACCGCCGGCCAGCCACGTCCCCGCCGCGACGAGCTGGCCGAGGTCCTGGCGGCTGAGCAGCAGCCACGCGCCGTACAGGCCGAGGAGGGCGCCGAGTGCGCCGAGCAGGCGCCGGATCATGCGTCCACCTCCAGCCGGGTGACCCACTTGGTCTGCAGGACACCGGGCCGGTCCGGGGCGATCAGCCGGGCCGGGTAGCCGTGGTCGACCGCGAGCGTCTCGCCGTCGAGGGCGAGCGCGAGCAGGGTGCGCGGGTCGTCGGCGAAGTTCGCCTGCAGCAGCGTCTCGCGGTAGTGGCCGGACTGCTGGAGCGACACGACGCGTACGTCGCTCCCCTCGGGCACACCCGCGAGGTCGAGGAGCGACCGGACCGGCACGCCGGTCCACGACCCGCTCGCGCTCCAGCCCTCGACGCACGCGATGGGCAGGTCGTGGGTGACCTGCGGCATGGCGAGCAGCTGGTCGCGGGTGAAGGACAGGGTGGACGCGCCGCGGACGACCTCGAGCCGGTAGGCGGAGCTGGTCGCGGTGGCGGTCACGCCCGCGGCCCGGGCCGACTTGTTGATCGGGATCCCGGCCGGGCCGTCGCCGGACCGGACCCCGAAGACCGAGACCCGGCGGAGCACCGGCACCGTGGAGCCGGCGGTCACCAGGACCGCGACCCCGGTCGCCAGCCAGGTCGTGCGGAGCAGGCCGCGGCGGCTGAGCACGCCGGGCTCGGTGGAGGTGGGCCGGTCGTGGACGGTGTCCTCGACGTCCGCGCCGAGGGCGTGCCGGATGACCGGCAGCTTCACCGCGATGTGCACGACCAGCGCGCCGATGGTGATCCAGCCGACGGCGTAGTGGGTGGTGCGGAACGAGAAGGCCCACGGGTACCACTGCGCGGAGTTGGCCAGACCCGAGGCGAGCAGGAAGACGGCTCCCGCGACGAGGACGCCGATGGAGGCCCGCTCGGTGGCATCGACCACGGCGGCCCTCAGGGCGCGAGGGGGACGCAGGAACAGCCGCGGGTAGACGGTCCAGAGCTTGACCAGCAGCAGTGGGACGGCTGCGGTGCCGCTGATGACGTGCAGTCCCTGGGTGACGCGGTAGCCCCACGCGGGGCTGGTCGGGAACGGGATCGGCTGGTCGGGCAGCTGCGCGTAGTGGCTGATCAGTCCCGTCACGAACGCGAGGCCGAAGCAGATGCCCAGCCACAGGCCGACGCGGGCCGTGACGGCCGCGCTGCGCAGCCGACTGGTGAAGTCGCGGTCCGAGGGGATCCTCACGCCGCCTCCTCCAGGACGGCCGACCAGCGCTCGCCGTGGGCGTGCGTGCCGACGACCGCGAGCCCGGCCCGGGCGGCGACCTCGTGGATGGCGTCGATACCGACGACCGACCAGCGGAACGGCCGGCTGCGGGCGTCGCCGCACTCCAGCGCCGCCCACACGGACTCCACGCCCACGCCCGGCCCGGCGAGCTCGACGACGATCCGGCCACGCGGGTCGAGCACCTCGCGGAGCCGGCGCAGCAGCGCGACCGGGTCTCCCCCGATGCCGACGTTGCCGTCGGCCAGCAGCGCGCTCTGCCAGCGACCCTCCCCGGGCAGCCGGTCGAAGATGTCGCGGACCAGCGCTGCGACGCCGCGGCCACGGGTCTGCAGGACGGCCTCACGGACGACGTCGATGCCGAGCACGACGTGGCCGAGCTCGGCGAGCCGGGCCGTCAGCCGGCCGGGGCCGCAGCCGACGTCGAGCGTGGCGCCGATGCAGTGCCTCAGGAGCGAGTGGTCGACGTCGTCGGCGTCGCGGGTCCAGTCGGCGACCGGCAGCGGGAGCGGCTCGGCCCCGATGCCGACCACCGAGCACGGGTGGCCCCGGAGGGCACGCGAGAACACCTCGGAGAAGGAGAGCTCGGGCAGGCTGTCGATGCTCATCGCGCAGTCACCGCCGACCAGGCCCGGGAGAAGTGGCTGTCGGGGACCGTCGCCGCCACGTGGTGCGCGTCGGCGACGGTGTCGACGTCGCGCAGCATCGCGGTCGTCCCGACACTGGCGCCGGCGCCGAGCAGCGCCGCGCGGGTGTCGTCGTACGTCGTGGGCGTGGACATCGGCACCCGGGCCAGCACACCGGCGGCGCGGGGGTCGCGCAGCGCGAGCACCCACCAGCCGCCGTCCTCGGCGGGTCCCAGGACCGCGTCGTGACCGTCGGTGCCGCTCGCTGCCTCGAGCAGCATCCCGGCGGTGACCTGCGGGGTGTCCATCCCGATCTGGACGACCGGGCCCGCGCCGACGTCGTGGTGGGCGTTGACCAGCCGCTCGGCGAAGCCGTCCCCGCGCTGGACGTGCACGGTCCAGCCGCGGACCGCGTCGGCGAGCTCGGCGCCGCGGACCGCCCCGGCGAGCTCGCCGTCGAGGGAGAGGTGGCAGCGCCCGGCCCCGGCGGCCGCGGTGCAGGCGAGCAGCGAGTCGAGGAGGGATGAGGCGGCGACCTCGGCCGCGGCGGCCATGCCGATGACGGCGCCGAGCCGGGTCTTGACCCGGCCGGCAACGGGCGCCTTGGCCACGACCAGCATCCGGGCGGTGCTCACGCCAGCACCTTCGCGAAGTCGCGGGCCGTGCGGAGCGTGCCGCGGACCGACCCGGAGACCTTGGACCGGGTCCCCTCGGCGCGCGGGTGGTAGGACACGTCGTGCTCCTCGAAGCGCCAGCCGGCACGGGTCGCCTTCTGGAGCAGCTCGACGGGGTAGCCGAAGCGCCGGTCCCGCACGTCGAGGGCGAGCAGCTCGGCCCGGCGGGCGACCCGCATCGGGGCGATGTCGTGGGCCGGCAGGTCGATCCGGCGGCGCAGCCAGGACACGATCAGCGCGTTGCCGGCACGCGCGTGCCAGGGCCAGACGCCGGCGCGGACGGGGCGGCGGCGACCGACGGCGAGGTCGGCGCGGCCGGCGCGGACTGCCTCCAGCAGCGGCAGGAGCTCGTCGGGGTCGAAGGAGCCGTCGCCGTCCATGAAGGCGACGTGGTCGCTGGTCGCCGCCTCGAGCCCGGCATGAACAGCGGCGCCGTAGCCGGGCACCGACTCGTGCACGACGGCGGCGCCCAGCCGGCGCGCGACCGCCGCGGTGTCGTCGCGGGAGCCGTTGTCGACGACGATCACGGCGAACTCCGCGGGCACGCGCGGCAGCAGCGCCGCCAGGGCGGCGGCCTCGTCCTTGCAGGGCAGGACGAGGTCGCAGACGGTCTCCATGTGTGCACCGTAGGGGCGGGTCCGGCCACGGGACGGGCCAAAGGCTTACGAAGGAATGACGGTGCGCGCGCTGGCACCGCTCGCGCTCACCCGCCCCCTAGCCTTGCCGTCATGGCGACGGAGCGGTCCACGGGCGTCGGGCTGTCCGCGGCGCTCGTGCTCGTGCTGGCCGCCACCGTGATCCCACCACTGACCGGCTGGGACGTGCATGCCCGCGACACCGGCGCCGACGTCTTCCCGCCCCTGCACGGCTACGTCCAGGCCAAGCTCGGCCCCGGCACCATCCCGGCCCTCGTGCTCGCCCTGCTCGGGTGGCGGCACGCCCGGGCGCTGGCCGACTGCCTCCCGTGGCGTCGCCTGCTCGTCACGTCGTACGCCGCCGGGCTGGGGTGGCTGCTGTCGCTGGCGTACGTCGACGGCGCCGCGGGGATCTCCCGGGTGCTGGGCAACCACTACGAGTACCTGCGGACGGCGCGGCAGGTCACGTCGGTCCACACGCTCCTTCAGGTCTACGTCGACCGCATCCCGGAAGGATCGGCTGGTCAGTGGCCGGTGCACGTCGCCGGCCACCCGCCGGGGACGCTGCTGTTCTTCGTGCTGCTCGACCGGATCGGGCTCGGCGGCGACTACGCGGCAGGCCTGGTCGTGACGGTGCTCGCGGCGACCACCGCCCTCGCGGTGATGGTCACCCTGCGGCTGCTCGGGGGCGAGGCGGTCGCCCGTCGGGCAGCCCCCTTCCTCGTGCTCGGCCCGGCCGCGGTCTTCATGGCCGTCTCGGCCGACGCCCTGATGGGCGCCGTCGTGGCCTGGGGTCTTGCCGCCCTGGCCGCCGGCGCGACCGCCGCCTCACGCGGCCGGATGGTCGCCTGGTCGACACTGGCCGGGCTGCTGCTGGGCTACGCGTGCCTGATGTCCTACGGGCTGCCGCTGGTCGGCCTGCTCGCCGTGGCCGTCCTCGTCCTCGCCCGCTCGTGGCGGCCGCTGCCGGTCGCCGCAGTCCTCGCGCTGGCCGTGGTCCTCGCCTTCGCCGCCGGCGGCTTCCGGCTGTGGGAGGCCTACCCCGTGCTGGCCGACCGCTACTGGGCCGGCATCGCGGCGGTCCGCCCCGCGTCGTACTGGATGTGGGGCAACCTCGCCGCGCTCGTCATCTCCGCGGGCCCGGTGCTCGGCGCCGGGCTCGCGAACCTCCGTCGCACCACCGACCGGCTCGTCCTCTGGCTGGCGGGGTCGGCGGTCGCGGCCGTGCTGCTGGCCGACGCGTCGCGGATGAGCAAGGCCGAGGTCGAGCGGATCTGGCTGCCGTTCGTCCCGTGGCTGCTGCTCACCACGGCGCTGCTGCCCGAGCGGTGGCGCCGGCCTGCGCTGGCCCTCCAGCTGGTCACGGCGCTGCTCGTGCAGCACCTGCTGTACACCAGCTGGTAGCTAGCGGCGGAGCGGCGCGGTCGCGAACGCCCGCAGCCCCTCCTCGGGTCGCACCAGCGCGCTGAACCCCAGGTGGGCCCGCGCCCGCTCGGGCGAGGCGACGATGTGCCGGACGTCGCCGAGGCGGTAACCGCCGGTGACCTCGGGCGCGAGGTCGCGACCGGTGCCCTCGGCGACCCGCTCGGCAACCTCGCGGATGGCGACCGGGTGACCCGAGGCGACGTTGTACGCCGCGTAGTGGCCGCCCCGCTCCCCCGCCACCGCCCGGATGGAGGCGACGTTGGCGCGCGCGACGTCGTCGACGTGCACGAAGTCGCGCATCTGGCCGCCGTCCTCGTAGACCTGCGGCGCCTCACCCCGCTCGAGCGAGCTGCGGAACATCGCCGCGACGCCGGAGTAGGGAGTGTCGCGGGGCATGCCCGGCCCGTAGACGTTGTGGTAGCGCAGCGCGATCGCGGCGGCGTCGGCCTGCCGCACCCACGCGGAGGTGTAGTGCTCCTGCGCGACCTTGCTGGCGGCGTACGTGCTGCGCGGGTCCAGACGGGCCGTCTCGTCGACGAGCGCCCAGCCCAGGGGGCCGTCGCAGACGGGGCAGTGGTTGTCGAAGTCGCCGGCGTCCAGCGCCTCCCGGGACCGCGGCGCCGGCACCTGGTCGCCGTGGTCGGCACAGGCGTAGCGACCCTCACCGTAGACGACCATCGACGAGGCGACCACGAGCCGATCGACCCCCGCGCCGTGCATCGCGGACAGCAGCGCGGCGGTGCCGAGGTCGTTGTGCGCGGCGTAGTCGGGCAGGTCGGAGACCTTCACGCCCGCCCCGACGAGCGCGGCCTGGTGACAGACCACGTCGACCCCGCGCAGCAGGTCGCGCCACTGCTCGGCGTCGCGGACGTCGACGCGGTGGGTGCCGGCCGGCGCGACGGCGGAGCCGTGGGCCATCGGCAGCATCACGTCGACGGGGACGACCTCGTCGCCGGCCTCGGCCAGCTGCCGGGCGATGGCGCTGCCGATGAACCCGGCCGAGCCGGTGAGCAGGACCCTCACGGGCTGACGCCCGGGATCGCGTAGGTCAGGTCGAGGCCGTCGGCCCACGTGGAGCAGGTGCAGCCGTCGGGATCGGGCAGGGACGCGATGGTCGTGGTCAGCAGCCCGGTGAGCCGGTCGAGGTTGGCCTTGAACAGGGCGAACACCTCCTCCTGCCCGACGCCGACGCCGCTCTCGGCGCCGGCGTCCATGTCGGTCACCAGCGCGATCGGCGTGTAGCACTGCCGCATCTCCCGGGCCAGCGCCGCCTCCGGAGCACCGGTCATGTTGATCAGGGTCCAGCCCTCGCCCGCGTAGGCACGCGACTCGGCCCGGGTGGAGAAGCGCGGGCCCTCGATCACGACCATGGTGCCGCCGTGGGTGATGCTGATGTCGTTGCTGGCCCCCGTCACGGCGGCGGCAAGCCGCGCGCAGTAGGGGTCGCCGAACGGCACGTGCACCGCGCCACGCTCGACGTAGGACGGGACGCGACGCCAGGTGCGGTCCACGAGCTGGTCCGGCACGACGATGTCGCCCGGCGCCACCTCGTCGCGCAGGCCGCCGACCGCGCACGGGGCGAGCACCTGCCGAACGCCCAGCGAGCGCAGCGCCCACAGGTTGGCGCGGTAGGGGATCGAGTGCGGCGCGTGGTCGTGGTGCGGCCCGTGCCGGGGGACGAACGCGACCCTGCGACCCGCGACCGTCCCGACCGCGATCGGCGCCGAGGGGGCGCCGTACGGCGTCTCGACGACGTGCTCGGTCGGGTCGTCGAGGAAGGAGTAGAAGCCGGTGCCGCCGATCACGGCGACGTCGGCCACGCTGTCCGGCGAGGGGGCGCTCATGCCGGCGATCCTGCCAGCCGGGTCCTGAGCGCCGCCCCGAGCACGACGAGCACGAGGGCGCCGGCGAGCAGCGACAGGACCGCGTAGCCCCACTCCCCCACCACGAAGCCGGCGAGGCCACCCGCGGCCGCCGCGGTCACGCCGGTGACGAGGTCCGAGACGCCCTGGACGTCGGTGCGCGCGTCGAGCGGCGCGTGGTCGGCGACCATCGTCGAGGCGGACACCGTGGCGAAGGACCAGCCGAGGCCGAGGAGGAACAGGCCGACGAAGATCTGCCACGAGGAGCCGTCCGGGGAGTCCGCGCAGACGACCAGCGAGATCGCGAGCAGGACACCGCCGACGGCGAGGGTCTGCGGGCGGCCGAACCTGTCGGCGAGCCAGCCGACGACCGGCGAGAACGCGAACATGCCGAGGACGTGCACGCTGATCACGATGCCGATCACCCGGAGCTCGGCGCCGCCGTGCGCCATGTGGAGCGGCGTCATCACCATCACCGCGACCATCGCGGCGTGCGCGCAGCCCATCGCCGCCATCGCCTGGCCGAGGATCGGCCGCTCCCGGACGGCCTCGATCGCCCGGCCCCAGCTGGTGCCCTGAGGCGGGGTGGCCGCGACGCCGGCGGCCTCGCGGCTGAGCAGGAGCGGGTCGGGGCGGAGGAACACGCCGACCACCAGCGCGGCCGCCAGCATGCCGATGCTGCCCAGCGCGAACGGCCCGGTGAGCTCGGGGATGTGGAGCCGGTCCGCGAGCGCGCCGGCGGGCCCGGTCAGGTTGGGGCCGGCGACCGCGCCGATGGTGGTGGCCCACACGACCGTCGACAGGGACCGGGCGCGGTGGGCGGCCGGCGCGAGGTCGGTGGCGGCGTACCGCGAGCCGCTGTTGGCCGCGGACGTCGCACCCAGGAACACCGCGCCGACGAGCAGCAGGGACATCGAGCCGAGCACGCCCGCCACCACCGCGAGCAGGGCGCCAGCGGCCCCGAGCAGGTAGCCGGTGACGAGGCCGACCCGCCGCCCCCGCCGCGACATCAGCCGGGCGAGCAGGAAGGCCCACCCGGCCGTGCCGAGCACCTGCGCGGTCTGGCTGAGGCCGGCGAGCTTCTCGGAGCCGGACAGGTCCCGGGCCAGCAGCGACGCGGTGGCGATGCCGATCGTGATGCCGACGGCACCGACGACCTGGGCGGCCATCAGCGTGCGGATCGTGCGGCGCTGGGCCTGCTCGAGATTCACCGCTGGGTTCAACGGTCGGACGCCGGGAGGTCCAGCGCGCGCCAGACGGCCGCCCAGACCTGCTTGGGCGGGACGCCCGCGTCCAGCGCCTCGGCGGCGGTGCGCCCGCCGAGGTCGGCCATCACGAACTGGCCCGCCCACGCCTTCGCATACGCCGTCCCCAGGGCCAGCTCCATCCGCTCCCAGAACTCCGTGTGCCTCATGTGTCCTTCCGCATTGCTCCACTCACGTCGTGCAGATGGTGCACCACGTCGTGCAGGTGGTAGCGACCGAGGCTCTCGACGGTGAACCCGCTGCCGTTGCTGCGGATGCCCGCGCGCCCCCACGCGTCGTCGGGCACGGCGGCGTACCGCTCGGCGACGGCGTTCGCCGCGACGGTCAGCTCGCGCCCGACGACGACCGGGTCCTGGAGGTCGTAGCGCTGCTGGACGGCGGTCTCGTCCTGGTCCCAGTTGGCGAAGTGCGGGACGTCCTCCTCGAGCATCAGGCGGACCCGCTCGTCGAAGACCCGGTGCACGTCGCGGACGTGGCAGGCGTACTCCGTCGGCGACCACACCTGCGGCGCCGGCCGCTTCGTCAGGCCGGGCCCACCGTCCAGCACGCGGGCCCACGACGCGGCGTTGGCCAGCAGCCGCCCCGCGAGGTCACGTGCCGGGACGTCTGCGGCCACGAAGCCGCACTCGGGGCAGGGCCGGTCGAGCACCCAGGTCCAGTCCTTGGTGTCGGGGGTGACAGGTTCCATGCGCCCATTCTGGCAAGGTCTGCCCCCATGGAGATCCGTCTGGCCACATCCGCCGACCTGCCCGCGATCGCGGCGATCTACGACGCGGAGGTGCTCGGCGGGATCGCGACCTTCGCGACCGTCCCGCCGGGGATCGACTACTGGGAGAGCCGGCTGCACTCCCCCGCCACCGGCGACCACGTGTTCGTCGCCGAGTCCGACGGCGCGGTGGTCGGCTACGCCTACTCCGGCTCCTACCGTCCCCGCGACGCCTACGCCCGCACCCGCGAGACCTCGGTCTACCTCGCCGACGCGGCCCGGGGCCGCGGCACCGGCCGGGCCCTGTACGACGCCCTCCTGGCGACCCTGCGCGCCGACGGGATGCGCCTGGTGGTGGCCGTGGTGGCGCTCCCCAACGATGCCAGCGTCGCCCTGCACCGCGCGTGCGGCTTCAGCAGCGTCGGCGTGCTGCACGACGTGGGCCACAAGTTCGGCCGGTGGATCGACACCGAGCTGTTCGAGCTGCTGCTCACCTGATTGGGGTATCCGGGTTCGCTCACCGGTCCCCACGTCGTCGCTGCGTGTCACAGTGCCGATCGGGGAGCCGAACGGGCGCGCGCGGTGAGGGGAGGCGTGGATGTCGACTGACGAGACCGTCCGCGTCAGCCCGCCTGCGACCGGGGGCGGCGACCTCACCCCGGCACTGCTCGCGAAGGACGTGTGGGACGACTCCGACCTCGCGGCCGTGGGCATCCCGGTCCGCGACGTGCCGTTCGTGACCGTCGGTGCCGGCATCGGCTCCTTCGTGACGGTCGACTACCTGCGCATCGCGGGCGTCCCGGCGTCCAGCATCAAGGTGCTGGGCAACAACGAGACCCCGTGGTCGACGTACGAGTACCTCACCCGCAACTCGCAGATCCCGCGCAACGAGCGGCTCCGCTCGGACTCCGCGTCCTGCCCGGACTGCATCTGGGGCTTCCCCAGCTACGCGATCCGCGAGGCCTGGTCAGCGAAGGGCCTCCGGGCCAAGCTGGCGCCGCTGTGGAACGTGCTCACCGAGCCCATCCTCTCCGACTACTGGACCCCGCGCGCCGGCCAGGTCTTCGAGTCCCTGGAGAAGGAGGCGGCGCGGATCGGCTACTACGAGTGCCTCGAGAAGGGCCTGGTCCGCGTGGTGCGCCGTCGCAACGGGGGCGGCTACTTCACCATCCTGACGCCGCCGGCGGGCACGTCACCGACCAAGCGGGTCGCCTACCGCAGCCGCTTCGTGCACGTCGCGGTCGGCTACCCCGGCCTGAAGTTCCTGCAGGACCTCCAGGACTACCGCGACACCTACCAGGACTACGCGAGCGTCGTGAACGCCTACGAGCCGCACGAGGGGCTGTACGCCGAGCTGCTGCGCCGCCCGACCACGGTGGTGATCCGCGGCAGCGGCATCGTGGCGTCGCGGATCCTGCAGCGGCTGATCGACGACCGCGACCGGCACGGCAGCCAGACCACCATCGTGCACGTCTTCCGCACCTACGTGACCGGCTCGCACGGCCCGAGCATCTTCATGCGGCGCCGCGGTGGCGACGGGTGGGCCTACCAGGGCTTCAACTACCCCAAGTCGGTGTGGGGCGGCCAGCTGAAGAGCCGGATGCGCCGGCTGGAGGGCGAGGACCGGGCCGCGCTCTACAAGACCATCGGCGGGACCAACACGCCGGTCCGCTCGCTGTGGCAGGAGCAGCAGTCCCGCGGCCGCAAGGAGGGCTGGTACCGCACCGTCACCGGCACCGTGCAGTCCGTCGTGCCGGCCGGCGACGGCGCGGGCGGCGGCACCGTCACGCGCATCATGACCGACCAGGGCGTGCTCGAGCTGCAGGCCGGCTACGTCATCGACTGCACCGGGCTCGAGGCCGACATCGGCGAGCACCGGCTGTTCGCCGACCTGCTCGAGCACACCGGCGCGGGCCGCAACCCTCTGGGTCGCCTCGATGTCGAGCGCACCTTCGAGGTCCGCGGCACCGCCAACGGCGACGGTCGCCTGTACGCGTCGGGCACCGCCACCCTCGGTGGCTACTTCCCCGGCGTCGACACGTTCCTGGGTCTCCAGATCGCCGCGCAGGAGATCGCCGACGACCTGGCCCGCCAGGGCTTCGGGAAGCGGATCGGCCCGGTCCGCTCGGTGGTCCAGTGGCTGCGCTGGGCGCGCGGGAAGGCGGTCTGAGCATGCTGCCGACCCTCCTCGGGCGTCTCCAGACGCGCGTCTTCCTGATCGCCGTCGTGGGCGGGCTGTGGGCGCTGGTCATCGCCCCGCTGCTGCCCGGCGGCGGCACGCTGACCGACCGCTACCGCGCGATGTACGCCGTGCTCGCGATCGTGCTGGTCCTCGGCCTGGTGTGGGAGGTCGTCTACCACCTGCTCCAGCAGTTCCGCTGGGAGAAGGACTGGCCGACACTCTTCGCGCTCCTCGTGGGCGTGCCCGAGGGGCTGGCGGCGTACGCCGTGGCCCGCAGCGGTGTCCTGTCCTGGGCCGAGGACATCACGCCGGCGGCGTTCGTCGTCGGCTTCGGCACCACCTGGCTGGTGACTTGGCTCGTCGTGAGCGGGCCGATGCGCGCCCTGACCGTCCACTGGCGGTTCCGCGGAGGGAGACTGGTGTGACCGAGATGTCCGTCCCGACGGCGGGTTCAACGTCGTCGTGGACCTCGATGCGGGTGGTGCTGGCGCCGGGTGACCTCGTGGTCGCCCGGGAGGGCCTGGCCATCCTCGTGGCCGACCCACGCACCCCCGGCCAGGAGTCGGTCGTCGACCGGTTGCAGGAGCTGTGCACCGAGGTGGGCAGGTCCGTGGCCCCCGGCGCGGCCCGGGACCTGGTCCGCGCGTGCGCGATGCTCCTGGCCAACAGCGCTCCGCCCGACGTGCCGGCGCTCGGGGTCGTGACCGTCGACCGGGACCACCTGGTCGTGACCCTCACCGACGGCATGCGGATGGCGGTGACCGGCCCGGACGGTACCAGCGACCTGGTCTCGACCGACGACTCGCTGCTGCCGGTCAACCGGGTGCTGCGGCCCGGGGTCATGCGCGTGGTCGTCGGACCCGACCCCGGTCGCCTGGACCCCGACCGTCGCAGCAACCTCTCCGGCGGCGTCGTCCGCGCCGGCGGGGTCTTCCTCGAGCCCACCGCGCCGGTGGCGCAGGACGGGCACCTGCACGAGACGCTCGTGGACCTGGAGCCCGTGCCCCAGCCGGAGCCGGAGCCCGAGCCCCTGCCCGAGCCACCGACGTTCACCACGTTCTCGCTCGAGCCGGAGCCGGAGCCCGAGCCCCAGCCCCAGCCCCAAGCAGCTGCGCCGACCCCTGCTCCGACGCCCGTGCCCATGCCGGACGTCGACGAGGACGGCCCGCTGGTGCGCGGCATCGTCTGCTCCCGCGGCCACTTCAACCCACCGGACGCCCGCTTCTGCGAGCGCTGCGGGATCTCCACGGTCCAGCAGACCCACAACGTCATCACCGGTCACCGGCCCCCGCTGGGGGTGCTGGTCCTCGACGACGGCTCCGTGCACGCGCTGATCCGCGACTACGTGATCGGCCGCGACCCGGGTGCCGCGGACGACGTACGGGACGGGCGCGCCACGGCCCTCGTGCTGGAGGACCCCGACCTGTCCCTGTCCCGCGTGCACGCCCGCCTCGTCCTGGACGGCTGGGACGTGCGGGTGGAGGACGCCGGGTCGGTCAACGGGACCTACGTCGCCGATCCCGGCTCCGAGGAGTGGCGCCGGCTCGAGGCGGACGTGCCGACCACGATCCCGGCGGGCTCGCGGCTGCGGATGGGCGCGCGCACGATGACGTTCGAGTCGCACCACAAGCTCTGAGCGATGCCCCGACGGCCCGAGCCGTCAGGGCGTCGCGAGGTCAGCGTCGGACGATGTACTCGCGGTAGCGGGCGTGGTCCGTGGGCGAGCCGTCGCAGTTGATCAGGCCCTCGTAGACGTCGGTGAGGCGCTGTGTGCCCTCCAGGCGCACGGGGAGCCCGTCGGCGTCCTTGCGGACGACCCGCAGGGGCGACCACACGATCGTCGAGGTGTCGCGCCCCTTGGTGCCCGGGACGTCCTTGCCCGTCTGGGTGTCCTGGCAGACCCCCTCGAAGACCGACTTGCCGCCCTTGGGCGGGATGACCACGAAGTGCTTGCCGTCGTAGGTGTAGCGGAACACCGAGCCGCTCGAGGAGTGGATCACGCCGGCGCACGACTGGTGCTTGCACTTCTTCAGGTCCAGCGTCCAGACGCGGTGCTCCTTCTTGGGCCCCTTCGGGGTGTAGGTGCTGGACAGCAGCACTCGCGTGAAGTCGTACTTGCCGGAGGGCGTCAGCTCCTCCAGGGTCTTCGGCGTGGGCGACGGGTCGTCGACCGGCTGGGCCGACGGCGAGTCGCTGGCCGCCGGCGGCGTCGCCGTGTGGTCGGGTCCGCCCCCGGTCTTGGCCGCCACGGTGGCCACGGTGGCGACGACCACTGCCCCCACGACGCCGCCGATGAGGGCGAGCCGCTTGGTGCCGGACTTCGCGGCCTTGACCGCCTGCGAGGACACGATCGAGGCGGTGTCGACCAGGACGGTCGGCGCTGCGGTGGAGCCGAGGCCCGCAGCGGCCAGCGGCGCGGTGGCCGCGACCAGGGCCGCGATCGAGGCCCGCTGGAGCCAGGCCGGGCCGAAGCGGCGGCGAGCCGCCTCCTCCAGCTCCGCGAGGAACGCGCGAGCGTCCTGCGGTCGCTGGGCGGGGTCCTTGGCCATGCTGCGCCGGAGCAGGTCCTGCAGGTCGGCGCCGTGGCCGTCGAGCAGCGGCACCTCCTCCTCGACGTGCCGGCGCACGGTCGTGGCCAGGTCGGAGCCGGCGTACGGCGGGTGGCCGGCCAGCAAGGTGTAGAGGACCGCGGCCGTGGAGTAGACGTCACTGGCGCGGCTGAGGCTGCCCCCGACGCCCGCCTCGGGGCTCATGAAGGCCGGGGTGCCGACGAAGCCGGCCTCGCCCGTCGGAGCGGCCAGCCCGAAGTCGACGAGCTTCGAGGTGCCTTGCAGGTCGGCCAGGATGTTGCGCGGCGACACGTCGCGGTGCAGCAGCCCGCGGTCGTGGGCGAAGGCCAGCCCGAGCACCGCCTCGCGGATCACGCCCACGGACTGCTCGGGGGTCAGGGTGCCGTGCTGCTCGAGGATGCGGTCGAGCGAGGCGCCGTCGACCCACTCCTCGGCGAGCCAGGCGCGGTCGTCCTCCTCGACGAAGTCGTAGACCTCGACGACGTGCGGGCTCTCGAGCCCGGCCAGGATCTCGGCCTCCGCGCGCAGTCGCTCGCGCATCTCGGCCGACCGGGAGATCGCCTCGGACAGGACCTTGATCGCCGCGGGCCGGTCCAGGGCCACGTGCCGGGCCCGGTAGACCGTGCTGGTGCTTCCCTCGGCCACTCGCTGGAGGACCTCGTAAGGCCCGTACATCTCGCTCATTGCGTCCCCCCTGACGCCCCCGAATGATTGAGTGCGCGGCCGTTCGGGGACGGGCCGCCCGATCCGAAGGTAGGGCGCGCGGCGCCTGATCGGCGGTCGTGCGCGACCGTTCCCCCAATCGCGGTACGCCGTTCCGCAGGGACTCGAGCCGGGCCGTGACGGCTCTACGATCGCCGGATGGACGAGGGGGCCGTGCCTGCCGGGTACGAGCTCGTCCGCGTCCTCGGCGCCGGTGGTTTCGGCGAGGTGGTCCTGGCCCGGCACACCGCACTCCACCGGATGGTGGCCGTCAAACGCATCCACGCGGTGGCGCTCGCCGACGCCGACAGCGTGGCCCGCTTCCAACGGGAGGCGAAGCTGCTCGCCTCCCTCGACTGCCCCTCGGTCGTGCGCGTCTACGACCTGACCGTGGGGACGCGGCAGGCCCACCTCGTCATGGAGTACGTGCCCGGCGAGGCGCTCTCCGACATCGTCGCCCGCGGGCCGCTCCCGGGCCCCGAGGCGGTGCCGGTGCTGCGGGACGTGGCGGACGCGCTCACCACGGCCGCCGGGCACGGGATCGTGCACCGCGACGTCAAGCCGCACAACGTCTTCGTGCTCCCCGACGGGCACGCGAAGCTCGGGGACTTCGGGCTCGCCCGGGCCGTCTCGGACCCGTCGGTCTTCCGGACCGACGCCGCGTCGGCGATCGGCACCCCGGCGTACTTCCCGCCCGAGCTGGGGCTCGGCCAGGGCGAGCCGGACGCGCGCTCGGACGCCTACAGCTTCGCGATCGTGGCCTACGAGGCCCTCACGGGACGGCGACCGTACGACGCCCCCGACGCCCTGGCCCTGATCAGCGCGCACTGGCGGCTGGAGCCCCCCGACCCGCGCAGCCTCCTGCCCGGGCTGCCGGCCAAGGCGGCGAGCGTGCTGCTCGCCGGCCTCGCCAAGGACCCCGCGGGCCGGCCGCTCCCGGACGAGCTGGTCGCCCGGCTCGAGGCGATCCCGACCTCCGCGTGGCCGGCCGTCGAGCGCCGGCCGGCACCACCTCGCGCGACCCAACGCAGCGCCCCGACCGTCCGGGTCGAGGCGCCCACGGCCCCCGCTCCACCGCCACCGCGGCGCCGGCCACGGCGCCGCCTCCTCGTGGGCGCGGCCGGCCTCGCCGTGCTGCTGGGCGTCGGCGGCGTCGCCTGGGCGACCCACCGGCCCGCCCCCGCGATCACGGTTGACTCGGTCCGGCTCACCAGCGACCCGGACCCCGCCTCGGTGGTGTGCCCCGACGGCACGGTGCGGCTGGACGCCGCGTTCGCGACCAACGGGGGCACCGGGTCGTTCACCGTCCGCTGGACCGGGCCGGACGGGACGACGCTCTCCGAGCGGCGCGTCGCGGGCCGGTCGGGGCAGCACACCGTGCGGAGCACGCTCCGGCTCGACCTCAGCGGGCCGCGGCCGATCACCGGTGACGTCACCGTCGTGGTCGTCGGGAGCGACGTACGGGCGAGCCGGGCGGTGCGCTACCGCTGTCCCTCGCGCTGATCCACCCGCGGGCGCTCGCAACGCCGGGTGAGCATCGCGTCGAGCCGCTCGTCGTTGTCGTGCGCGCTCCCCCGGACCTCCAGCACGGGCCCCGTCCCCGCCGCGGGGTGCGGCCCGTCCGCGACGCCGCGCACGAGCACGAGGGAGCCGCCGTCGAGGCCCGTCCGCTCGAGGAGATCGTCCTCGGTGGTCTGGCTGGCGGCGATGCCGGCCTCCTCCAGCCGACGCTCGAGGGTGCTCGCCCGGCGCGTCTCGCGACGGCCGCCGCGGGTGACGAGCTGCAGGGGTACGCCGAGCCGCTCGGCCACCCGGGCCGCCTGCTCGACCGCCGCCGTCCCGTCCGCCGTGGTGCCGACCCGTGCGGCGACGCCGGTGACGGTGGTCGCCGCGTCGGGGACGTGCAGCGTCACCACGACCGCGTCGTCGTGCTCGGCCGCCGCCGCGGCCAGGGCCGATCCGGCCGCCGCCAGCACCACGTCCGCGCCGGTCGCCTCGGCATGCACCCGCGCCTCGGCGACGGGATCGTCGGCCAGCTCGGAGTGGACGTGCACGACGGCGCCGGCGGCCGTGGCCCGCCGGGCCAGGGACTGGGTCGCCTCGAGCGAGGTCGCGAACGCGGCCAGGTCGGCCAGGCGCCCCGAGCCCACCTCGACCCGGCGGAGCGGGCGGGCCTCGATCCGGCTGATGACCAGCTCGCTGTCCTCGCCGGTGCCGAGCAGCCGAACGCCCCAGTCGACGAGCTGCCCGTCGGGAGCGTCGGCGCCCTCCGCCAGCACCAGCACCCGGTGCTCGGCCGACAGCCCGAGCGCGGCCCGCTCGGCCTCGAGGATGTCCCGCTGGACGGCCCGGTCCGGGTAGATCAGCCGCAGCAGCGGCTCGGTCATCACCGTGGTCAGGATCGCCATCAGGACCATGACGGTGAAGAGGCGCTCGTCGAGGACACCGACGCTCAGGCCGACGTTGAGCACGACCAGCTCCGTCAGGCCGCGGGTGTTCATCAGCACGCCGATGGCGGCGGCGCGCCGGGACCGGATACCCAGCCCCCGGGCGGCCGCGGCCGCACCCAGGAACTTGCCGAAGCAGGCCACGGCCATGACCGCGAGCAGCTCGACCAGTCCCGAACGGCCCAGGGCCGTCACGTCGACGTTGAGACCGGTCACCACGAAGAAGACGGGGAGCAGCAGCAGCACCGTCACCTGTTCGACCCGCTCGAGGATCTCCTGCGAGAGCCGCTCGGCGCCGCGCCGCGGCATGGCCGCCCCGAAGAGGAAGGCCCCGAAGATCGCATGGATCCCGATCCGGTCGGTGAGGAAGCTCGAGAAGAGCACCCCGACCAGGACGACGGCGAAGATGTCCGGCGTCAGTCCGCCGGCCGCGTCACGTCGGTCGACCAGGACACGCAGCCGGGGACGCACGACCAGGAACATCACGACCACGAACCCGACGGACTCCGCGACCATCCGCACCAGGTCGGCGCCACCCGAGGAGCGCACGATCGCGAGCACCACCGCGAGCATGATCCAGGCGAGCACGTCGTCGACGGCCGCGCAGGCCAGCGCGAGCGCGCCGGTGGGCGTGCGCTGCATGCGCCTCTCCTGCAGGATCCGGGCCAGGACCGGGAAGGCGGTCACGGACATGGCGGCGCCGAGGAACAGCGCGAACGGCACCAGGTCGACGTGCTGTCCCGCCACCGTGTCGTGGCGGCCGTGCAGCCACAGCGCGAGGACGGTGCCGAGACCGAAGGGCAGCGCCACCGAGCAGGCCGAGATCGTGCCGGCCGTCGCGCCCTTGCCGCGGATCAGCCCGAGATCCAGCTCGAGCCCCACGACGAACATGTAGATGGTCAGGCCCAGGGCCGCCACCACGGCGAGGTAGGGCCGGACGTCGGGCGGGAACAGGTCGTCGGTCGGGTTGCCGGGCAGCGCGCCCAGCAGGGAGGGCCCCAGGGCGAGGGCGGCCAGGATCTCGGCGACGACCGTCGGCTGGCGGAGGCGGCGTACGAGGGGGCCCAGCAGGCGCGCGACGAGCACGATCACGGCGATGTCGAGGAAGACCAGGGCGATGGTCTCCTGCGTGTCGTGAGCAGCCATCAGCGCTCCCCCCGTCTCTTGGCACACCTTGGCCGCCGAGATCTCGAAAGTACCCCGGCGACTCGGGCGCGGGGATCACCTGAATCGGTGTCGTCGGCGTCCGCCGAGCGGTGCGATGCTTCCCCCAGGGGGACGGTTCGGAGGACTGATGGACGGGGTGGCTGACTACACCTTCGTGGAGTTCCTGGGCGCCGCAGGTCACGGCAGCCGCTACCTCGCGAGGACACCCGCGCGGCTCGGTGTGAGTGCCCCCTGGGTCGCGGTCAAGGTGTTCTCCGGGGCCACCGACGAGGACGCGTTGCGACGCGCGACGCGCGAGCTCCGGGCCTTCGCCGCGGTCAGCTCGCCCTTCCTCGTGACCCTGCTGGACGCCGGCCGCGACGGCCCGACCTTCTTCTACGCCGTGGAGCACTGCGCGGGCGGCTCGCTGGAGTCGCCGAACCACCGGCTCACCCGTGGCGAGCGGCTGCTGGCCGTCGCCCGGGCGGCACGCGGCGCCCACGCCCTGCACCTGGCGGGCCTGGTGCACCGGGGCATCAACCCGGGCAACATCCTGCTCGCCGACGACGGGGCACGGCTGGCCGACCTGGGGCTCGCCCAGGCCCTGGACCCGTCCGCGTCGGTCACCGGGCTGGGACCCGCGACGTCGGTGGAGTACCTCGACCCGGGCGTGCTGGCCGGCGAGGTCGCCACCCCGGCCTCGGACATCTGGTCGCTCGGCGTGACCCTGCACCGGGCCCTGACCGGCACCGGCGTGCACGGCGAGCTGCCCGTCCACGACCCGCTCCTCGCCGTACGACGCGTGCTCGGTCAGCCCCCGAGGCTCTCCGAGTCGCTCACCGACGACGAGGCCAACCTCGTCGGCCGCTGCCTCGCGCCGGAGCCGGAGCGACGGCCCGGGAGCGCGCTGGAGCTCGCCGAGGAGATCGAGCTGATCCAGGGGTTCGCCCAGGTCAGATGAGCGTCAGGTGAGCAGCAGCTTGTCGAGGCGGCGGCGCACGACCATCAGGCCGACCAGGCCCATGACGACGAGGTAGACGACCGAGGCGGCCGAGCCCCACGACAGGGCGCCGGTGGTCAGCTCGCGGCAGAGCACCACGCCGCGGTAGAGCGGGGTGAGCTCGACGATCCAGCGCACCGCGCCGGGGAAGGCCGTGACCGGGAAGAACGTCGCCGAGAACAGGAACATCGGCAGCGTCGCCAGGGTCACGAACTCGAAGTCCTGCCAGCTCCGCATGTAGGTCGTCAGCGCCATGCAGACCCCGCCGAACGCCAGCCCGATCAGGAGCGCGGCCGGCACGACCAGCACCGCCCACCAGGAGCTGACCAGCCCCATCGCCAGCATCACGACCAGGAAGCCCGCGGAGTAGATGCCGCCCCGGAGCAGCGACCAGCTCAGCTCTCCGCGCGCGATGTCCATCGTGGTCAGCGGCGTGGCCAGCATCTGGTCGAAGAGCTTGTTGTACTTGAGCTTGAAGAAGAAGTTGAACGTCGAGTCGAGCAGCGAGCCGTTCATCGCCGAGGCCGCGAGCATGCCCGGCGCGACGAACTCGGCGTAGGGGATGGTCTGGCCGTTGAACTCGAAGCCGCTGATCAGCTGGCCGACGCCGACGCCGATCGAGAAGAGGTAGAAGACCGGCTCGAGGAAGCCGGAGACGAAGATGTACCAGGCACGGCGGTAGGCCAGGTAGTTGCGGTAGAGCAGCAGCCCGGTGGCCTCGCCGGCCGAGACCGGGGAGGCGGCGGCGCGGCCGACGCTGGTCGTGAGCATCGCCATCAGAGAATCATCCGCTTCTGGAGTCGGTGGACGGCGGCGAACCAACCGGCCAGGGCCAGCACCGTCAGGTAGACGAGGTGGACCAGCACCATCGACCCGTCGACCTGGCCGAGGGTGAGCATCCGGGTGAGGTCGACGCCGTGCCACAGCGGGGTGACCTTGGCGACCGCCTCGAGGAAGGGGCTCAGGTTGGCGATCGGGAAGAAGGCGCCCGAGAAGAGGAAGAGCGGGATCATCCCGAGCCGGAAGACCAGCGAGAACGCCGACTCGTCCTTCAGGCCCGCGGTGAAGGCGTAGATCGGGGTCGCAAAGGCCATCCCGATGAGGAGCTGGACGAGGAACGCCGCGATCACCCCGGGGACCGAGGCGAACACGCCGAACGGCGCCATCACCGCGAAGAACACCGCGCACGTCGTCGCGACGCGGAACGCCACGAAGCCGAGGTGGGCCAGGATCACCTCGGGCACGCCCAGCGGGGTGGCGATCATGCCGTAGTAGGACTTGTGCCACTTGATCATGCCCATGACGGGGTAGGTCACCTCGCCGAACACGGTCGTCATGGCCTGGGCCGCGACCATGCCGGGAGCCACGAACGCGAGGTAGGACGTCGCGCCCTCGAGCTTGGCGGGGTCACCCTTGATGAACCCGCCGAGCAGCACGCCCATCGCGACGACGTACAGCAACGGGGTCACGAAGGACGAGATCGCGCTGCCCTTCCAGGTGCGCTTGTAGGCGATCGCCCAGTAGTCGAAGAGGCGGGCCGCGCCCGCGAAGACGTTGGTCTGGGGCTGGACCTCGACGCTCATCAGTCCACCAGCGTCCGGCCGGTGAGGCGCAGGAAGACGTCCTCGAGGGTGGAGCGCCGCACCAGGACGGCCACCGGCTCGAGACCGCGCTCGTGGACCTTGGCGATGACCTCCTCGCCGTCGTTGCTGTAGACGAGCAGGCGGTCGGGCAGCACCTCGACGCGGTCGCCGAGGTCGGCGACCTTCTCGGCCAGCTGCTCGTGGCTGTCGCCCTCGGCCGCCACCCCGAACCGGAGCTCGGCGACCTCCCGGGTGGAGTGCTCGCGGATGAGCGAGAGCGGGGAGCCCTCGGCCACGATCAGGCCCTTGTCCATGACCACCAGCCGGTCGCAGAGCTGCTCGGCCTCGTCCATGTAGTGGGTCGTGAGGACGAGGGTCACGCCCTGCTGCTTGAGCCGGAAGAGCCGGTCCCACACGACGTGGCGGGCCTGCGGGTCGAGGCCGGTGGTCGGCTCGTCGAGCAGCAGCAGGTCGGGCTTGTTGATCAGGCTGCGGGCGATGGTGAGGCGCCGCTTCATGCCGCCCGAGAGGTCCTCGACCATCGCGTCGGCCTTCTCGGTCAGCTGCACGAACTCCAGCAGCTCCTCGACGCGCGAGCGGACCTCCTTGCGCGGCAGGCCGAAGTAGCGGCCGTAGACGAAGAGGTTGTCGCGCACCGTGAGCTCGGTGTCGAGGGTGTCCTCCTGCGGGCAGACCCCCAGTCGGCTGCGCACGGCCGGGCCGTCGGTGTCCGGGTCGAGACCGATCACCCGGAGCTCGCCCCCGCTGACCGGCGAGACCGCCGCGATCATCCGCATCGTCGAGGACTTGCCGGCACCGTTGGGACCGAGGAAGCCGAAGGCCTCACCGCGACGGACGTCGACGTCGATGCCCCTGACGGCCTCGAAGTCGCCGAAGCTCTTGCGGAGCCCTTGGGCATGGATCATGGAATCGGTGTCAGCCACGTCACGAGACCCTAATTGTTCCCGCCGACAGTCCCCACCGAAAAACCCAGAAAGGCAGAGGAATCGCGGGCCGGAGCCGGGAACCGGACGGATCGCTCGGGGCTCGTGTCTTCAGTGCTCGATTCTTCAGGACCTGGTGGCAAGGAGGGACGCATGGACGAGACAGCCGAGCTGGCGGAGCTGTACGACGCGTCGTACCGGCGCCTGGTCGTCCAGCTCTACGCCGTGTGCGGGGACCTGGCCGACGCCGAGGACGCGGTGCAGGAGGCCTTCGTGACCGCGATCCGCAAGGGCCGGGGTCTCCGCGAGGTCGCCAACCCCGAGGCCTGGATCCGCACCGCCGCGCTGAACCGGCTGCGGCACTCCTGGCGGCACTCCTCGGTCGTCCGCCGCTACCAGCCGCGCGTGCCGGGTCCGCAGGCGCCGGTCGAGGCCGGCCCCGACCGGGTCGCGATCGTGACCGCGCTGGCGCAGGTCGAGCGCGACCAGCGCGAGGTGGTGGTGCTGCACTACCTCGCCGACCTCGGCATCGCCGAGATCGCCACCGAGCTGGGGGTGCCCGAGGGCACCGTGAAGTCCCGGCTGGCCCGGGCACGGTCCCGGCTGGCGCCCCTCCTCGACGAGAAGGAGGACCGTCATGTCTGAGCTGGACCTGCTCCGCGGCCTGGGCGACGAGCTCGTCCCGCCCGACTTCGACGCCCTCGTCACGACCGCCCGCCGGCGGACGCGTCGTACGGCCACCACGACGGTCGTCGCCGCCGCTGCGGCGCTCGCGCTCGTCGCCGGCGCGACCTTCCTGGCCCTCTCCGACGACGACGGCCGGCCGACGCCGGTCGGCCCGCCGAAGATCATCACCCATCCGCTGACCTACGCGGAGGGCGCGATCATCCACTACGGCGACCAGGACGTCACCGCCGCCAGTGCCGTGGTCGAGCTCGACGTGACCGACGACGGCGTCCTCGCCCGTCTCGACGACGGCGGGATCTGGTTCACCGACGGGACCGACCTCGAGCAGGTCGGGACGCTCGGGCAGCCGACACCGGCGTTCACGGAGATGCCGCAAGGCCCGCCGAACGTCCCTCCGGGCTTCGTCGTCTCCCCCAACACGGGCTCGCAGGCCGCGTGGTTCGAGTTCCCGGAGCCGGGGAAGCCGGAGCTGGTGGTGTTCGACACCCACACGGGTGAGGAGTCCCTGCGGACGCCGGTCGACGTGGGCAGGGCCGGGTACGCCGTGCTCGCCGCGGTCACCGACACCTCGGCGTACTGGTACACCAGCCACGAGCCCGACAGCCTCGGCGAGTACGACGTGCTCGTCCCCGACGCGCGGATCGACCTGGCCACGGGCGTGCAGGGCCCCGACGACACGCACCAGTTCACCGCCGAGACGCAGGTGCAGAACACGCCCCGCACGATGATGGTGAGCCACGCCCAAGGCAACGAGCCGGTGCGGTACGCGGTCAGCGACGGCATCTTCTGGCAGTTCGGCGTGGGCAAGCACAAAGTGGAGCCCGCGGGCGCCCAGCCGCTCGACGCCCGCGACGGGGGGACCAGCGCGCCCTTCACCTTCACGCCTCCCCCGGGCCAGCCCGAGTCCGGCGTCGACTGGCTGACCCAGTGGCTCGACGACGACACCGTCGTGATCGTCGCGAACGCCCACGGCCAGGACGACCTGATCGAGTGCCACGTCTCCACCCGGGCGTGCGACCTGGCCCTCGAGGTGCCCGAGGCGGCGGTCATGCCGGAGATCGGCTGAGGCCGTGCCCGGCCGGGGCGCCACCGCTGCGCTCGCCCTGGTGGTCGTCCTGTCCTGCGTCGCCGCGGCGGGCTGCCGGGACGATCACGCCAGTGCGCCGCGGGCGGACGCGGACGAGGCCAGCCCGACGCCGTCGGTCTCGCCGGCCCCGCGACCTCCACGCGTGGTGACGCTGGGCTTCGCGGGCGACGTCCACTTCCAGCTCAACCTGACGTCGCTGCTCGACGACGACACCCTCGGCCCGATCACGCCGGCCCTGCGGGACCCCGACCTGACGATGGTCAACCTCGAGACCGCGATCACCGGTGACGGCGTCCGGGACCCCAAGGAGCTCGAGGTGCCCGACCAGCGCTACTGGTACCGCGCACCGCCGCGGGCCCTCGACCTGCTCGCTCGGAGCGGCGTCGACGTGGTCACGATGGCCAACAACCACGGCGCGGACTACGGCCCCGAGGGGCTCGCCGACACGCTGCGGGCGGCCAGACACGGCCCCGTGCGGGTGGTGGGGATCGGCCGCGACCGCGCCGCGGCCTTCACGCCGTACCGCGTCTCCCTCCACCACACCCGTCTCGCCGTCTTCGCCGCCGACGCGACGCCGCGCGAGGGCGCGAGCTCCGTGTGGGAGGCCGGCGCCCACACCCCCGGGATCGCCGCCGTCCGCGACCGGGAGTCGTTCCGGCGGCTCCTGCGGGGGCTGCGCGCCGCCGACCCGGACGAGGTGGCGGTGGTCTACCTGCACTGGGGCGTCCAGGAACAGTCCTGTCCGAGCTCGACCCAGCGACGGATGGCGCACGCCCTCGCGGCTGCCGGCGCCGACGTGGTCGTGGGAGCGCACACCCACGTCCAGCAGGGCGCGGGGTGGCTCGGCGACACCTACGTCGCCTACGGCCTGGGCAACTTCGTCTGGTACGTCAACCACCACCCCGACACCGGCGTGCTCCGGGTGCGGCTGGAGGACGGGCACGCCGTGTCGGACGACTGGGTGCCGGCGGAGATCCAGCTGTTCGGGCGGCCCCTCCCCCGGCACGGTCGCGAGCGCGCCGCGGCGGTCACCCGGTGGCGGGCGCTCCGGGCGTGCGCCGGCCTGGCGGCGCGACCCGACGACCTGCCGGCCTTCCGCGGATCGGTGCACCGGGTCGACTCCGTGGTCGATGCTCGCTGTCCCGTGGGGAGGGAGGACCTTCGGGCCCTGCGGCTGTCCTACGTGGGCTTCGACCGGCGTCGCCACCGGGGCGAGCTGGTCGTCGCCGCCCGCTACGCCCGCGACGTGGTGGCCGCCTTCGCCGTCCTGTACGACGCGCGGTGGCCGATCCGGCAGATGCGACCGGTCGGCGACTTCGGCGGCGACGACGACCGGTCGATGGCCGCCGACAACACCTCGGGCCACAACTGCCGCCGCGTCGCCGGGAGCCACGCCTGGTCGGCCCACGCCTTCGGGGCGGCGGTCGACATCAACCCGGTGGAGAACCCCTACCTGCTCGACGGGTCGGTCCGGCCGCCGGGCGGTCGCCGCTTCGCGCACCTCGACCGGTCCCGCGGGTCGCCCGTCCCGCGCGGCGCCATCCGCGACGGCGACGTCGTGGTCGAGGCGTTCGCCGCGATCGGGTGGGAGTGGGGCGGCGCCTGGGCGGAGCCGGACTACCAGCACTTCGCAGCGCCGCGTCGGTGAGTGCTGCTAGGCCACTAGCTCGAGGTCGACGTCGATGTGGCTGGTGTAGAGCTCGACGACGATCGCTCGTGCGGTGTCCGTGGTGCTGGGTTCGACGGGTAGCGCGGGGGCGCGCGAGTGGTGTCGATGTCCGGTGGGGGTGGTGATCTCGACGGTGTGCTGGTCGGGCCAGGTGCTGGTCGTGCGATGTCGCCAACCGGGTTGTTCCTTGGCGTAGTTGCAGGCCTCGCAGAGTCCCTGGCCGCCGTCGAGGGAGGTGGTGCCGCCGGCGGCCCTGGGGGTGACGTGGTCGCCGTGGCGTGGGGGTGCGTCGCACCACGGGGTGCGGCAGGTGTCGCCGTCGCGGGCGTGGAGGAGGCGGCGCAGGTTGCCGGTGAAGACGATGTCGGTGGAGTCCATCGCGACCAGGGTGTTGGTCCAGGGGTCGGCGTAGATCCGGCGGACCAGGACGTCTTCCTCGGCCTCGGCGATGAGGTCCGCGGCGGTGCCGGGGGTGATCGGGCCGTAGCCGACGAGGTGGGGCGGGGTGGTCCGGTCGCGGCCGAGGAGCATGTCGGCGCTCATCACGAGCTGGACCCCGACCCGGCGGGTGCCGGCCAGCGCGGGCGCGTCGAGGCGGTTGCAGAGCTCGTCGGCCATGATCTGGTCGCGACTGCGGTCATCCCCGGCTGCGCGGAGCACGGCGGCGCGCTGCCGCAGCTCGGTGATCGCGCAGTGCGCGTCGGCGGCAGGCAGGTCGGCGGAGATCCGGGCCATCCCGTCGCCCAGCGGCCGCAATGTGACGCGGCGTCGGGTGCGGGCCCGGTGGGCGCGCTCCTCGGCGCCGGCGACGTCGAGCTCGTAGGCGATCCGGCGGGCCGCGACCAGGACGTCGTGGTTCCCCAGCCCGGCCAGCTGCGGGCCGAGGGTGGCGTCCAGGCAGTCCCGGGCCTCGCGGCTGAGGTCGGCGGACTCGCGGACGACGATCTGGGCGCGCTGCTCGTTGATGTCGCCGCGGGCCAGCGCCGCGTAGGTGTGCGGCATGTCCTGCAGGGCCAGGGCCAGCGCGAGGTGCTCGCGGCCGGCGTGCGGGGACTCCCGGCGGGCCATCGCGACCTCGTGCCCGACGGCGCGTGCCAGCCGCTCGGCCGGCACTCCCACGGCGCGCTCCGCAGTGACGCGCCGGCGGTGCAGCTCGGCGGTCAGCCGGGCCTTCGCGGCGGCCGATGCCGAGGTCAGCCGCTCCTGCGCGGCGAGCTCGTCGACGATCTGGGCGTCGGACAGCTCAGCCGGCTCGATGTCCCCGAGCAGGCCCACCCACATCGAGGCGTGGTCGATCGCCACCTCGGGGGTCGCCGCCTGTTCGAACATGTCTTCGATTATACGCTTGACTGCCGACACTGGGAAGGCCCGACCCTCACCTGGTTCTGCTCCCGCCGAACCGATCGGGTCGTCTCCCGGGCGGCCGGACCCACGCGCGCACTCAACCAGGCACGACCGCGCACCACCCGGCATGAGCGGACGGTGCAGTGGATACTCCCGGCATGACTGACTCGGGTGAAGGCGGCGAGGCCGCTTCCTTGAGCGCCATCGGCCTCGATGCTCAGGTCCCGCAGAACGTCCGGTACGTCGCCCCGAAGTCGCCGGGGGCAGGGGCGGCGTACCGCTCGAGCCCGGGACGCTCGTCGTACGGCGCGGTGACGGCGTCGAGGAGAGCAGTGAGCGGCGCGAGGTCGCCGGCGGTGGCGGCGGCGAGGGCCTCCTCGACGAGGTGGTTGCGGGGCACGTAGACGGGGTTGACCGCGTCCATCGCCGTGGCCGACGGCGAGAGCGCCAGCCAGCGCGCGACCCACGCGTCGAACCCCGCGAGGTCGAGGAAGAGGGCGCGGGCGGGCTCGACGTCACCCCGGGCCGCCACGCCGAGGGCGCGGTAGCCAGACGTGTGGTCGACGTGGCCGGCCTTCATCAGGCCCAGCAGCTCCTCGACGAGCGGCGACACGACGGAGGCGTCGAGGCCGGCCGGCAGGCCGAGCTTCTCCCGCATCCCGGCGGACCAGGCGGCGGAGTAGTGGACACGGAACTCCCCCAGCGCGGCGACCGCGATCTCGACCGCCTGCTCCTGGTCGTCGTGCAGGAGCGGCAGCAGAGCCTCGGCCAGCCGGGCGAGGTTCCACTCGGCGATGAGCGGCTGGTTGGCGTAGGCGTAGCGGCCCTGCTCGTCGATCGAGCTGAACACCGTCGCCGGGTCGAAGGCGTCGAGGAACGCGCAGGGCCCGTAGTCGATCGTCTCCCCCGAGATCGTCATGTTGTCGGTGTTCATCACGCCGTGGATGAAGCCGACGAGCATCCACCGCGCGACGAGCGAGGCCTGTGCGGCGACGACCGCCTCGAAGAGGGCGAGGTACGGCGCCTCCGCGGCCGCGGCGCCCGGGTGGTGGCGCGCGATCGCGTGGTCGGCGAGCCGGCGCAGCAGGTCGCGGTCACCGGTGGCAGCGGCGTACTGGAAGCTCCCCACCCGCAGGTGGCTGCTCGCGACCCGCGCCAGCACGGCACCCGGCAGGATGCTCTCGCGACGCACCGGACGTCCGGTCGCGACGACGGCCAGCGACCGGGTGGTCGGGATCCCGAGGGCGTGCATCGCCTCGCTGACGACGTGCTCGCGGAGCATCGGACCCACCGCGGCGAGCCCGTCGCCGCCGCGGGCGAACGGGGTGCGACCCGAGCCCTTGAGGTGCAGGTCGCGCAGCCGGCCGTCCGCATCGGTGAGCTCGCCGAGCAGCAGCGCCCGCCCGTCACCGAGCCGCGGCGAGAACCCGCCGAACTGGTGCCCGGAGTAGGCCTGCGCCACCGGCGAGGACCCTTCCGGCACCGCGTTGCCGACCAGCAGCCGCACGCCCTCGGGGGCACGCAGCGCCTCGGGGTCGAGGCCGAGCTCGACGGCGAGCGGCTCGTTGAGGACCAGCAGGCGCGGGTCCGGCGCGTCCTCGGCCTGCCAGGGCACGGCCATCTCCGGCAGCTCCCGGGCGAAGCGGGAGCCCAGGGTCACGGTCGGGGCAGGTACGACGCTCACGCCTCCGAGGGTACGTGGGCCCACCGCCACCGCCGTCAGCCCACGAGGTCGACCAGGGCGGCCACGGCTTCAGCCGGAGGTGGCAGCTCGGCGATGGCTCCGGCGATACGTCGGGCGGAGGCGGCGTACGACGGGTCCTGCAGGAGGGTGGGAAGCTTCGCCGCGGCCTGCGCCACGGAGCCCGGTCCCTGGCCGACGGTGTAGCCGGCCCCCACCGCCGCGACGTGGTCGCCGTTGACCACCTGGTCGAAGGAGAAGAGCGGCGCCACCGCCTGCGGCACGCCCGCGACCAGGGCACCCATCGTCGTGCCGAAGCCACCGTGCCCGAGCATCGCGGCGGCCCGCGCGAGCACGGCGTCCTGGGGGAACCACGGCAGGACGAGGGCGTTCGCCGGCACTGCTCCGAGCTCCACCGGCTCCCGGGTCCGTCCGACCGTGAGCAGGACCCGCACATCGGCCCCGGCGAGGGCGTCGAGCGCCTGCCGGAAGACACCGGCGAAGGGCGGCAACGAGCCGGTCACCGAGCCGAAGGTGACGTAGACCAACGGGGCCTCGGGGTCGCCCCAGTCCGGGAGCCCCTGGGCGGGCACGTCTGGCGCCGGCTCGTGGAACCGCCGCGGGCCACCCGCGGGCACCATGCCGTCCGGGTGGTCGAGCGCCTCGGGCACGAGGCTGAACATGGTCTCGCCCGCGAGCGCCGTCGTCAGCCGTCCCTCGTCGAGCCCGGCGAGCCGCCCCAGCTCCTCCAGTGGGTCGCCGATGATCGCCGCGAAGTGGGAGGCCACCTCGTGCATCCCGATGCAGACGTGCACGGTCGGTACGCCGGCGCGTGCCGCGGCCGCCAGCGACGCGAGCTCCGCCGACTCCCGCAGCACGACGTCGGGTCGCCACCGCTCCACGGTGTCGACCAGCGCCGGCAGCCCGGCCTGCGCGTCGATCCGGGCGAACACCTCGCCGACGACCAGGTCGTCGGCCTCCTGGAAGGACAGCGTCGGCAACCGGGCCATGACCGGCCCGACGAGCTCGGGCGGGGCGTCGGCGAAGGGCTCGTGCGCGAACCCGGCACGCGTCACCGCCGCGGCGTACGACGTCGGCGCCGCCACCCGCACCTCATGACCCGCGTCCGCGCACGCGCGCGCGAAGGGCCGCAGGGGGCCGAAGTGGCCGTCGTTGGCCGTCGTCGCACACAGCACGCGCACCTCGCGAGGGTCCCACCCGGCGAGAGTCCGGGCAACGGCTCTCCACTCGACCACGGCTTGTCGGTGCCGTGCGCAAGGATGGGTAGGTGGCCAGTCCCCTCGACCGTTTCAGCGCGGCGACCCGCACCTGGTTCGGTGCGGCGTTCGCCGAGCCGACGCCCGCCCAGGTGGGGGCGTGGGACGCGATCGGGGCCGGTCGGCACGCACTGGTGGTCGCGCCCACCGGCTCCGGCAAGACGCTGAGCGCGTTCCTCTGGTCCCTCGACCGGCTGCTGACGACGCCCAAGCCGGAGGACCGGACCAGGCGCTGCCGCGTCCTCTACATCTCCCCGCTCAAGGCGCTGGGCGTCGACGTCGAACGCAACCTGCGCGCCCCGCTGACCGGCATCCGCCATACCGCCGACCGGCTGGGCTCGCCGGTCCCGGAGGTCACGGTCGGGGTCCGGTCGGGCGACACGTCCGCGGCCGACCGGCGCAAGCTGGTCACCAGCCCGCCGGACATCATGATCACCACGCCCGAGTCGCTGTTCCTGATGCTCACCAGCCAGGCCCGCGAGTCGCTGCGCGGCGTCGAAACGGTGATCCTCGACGAGGTCCACGCCGTGGCCGGCACCAAGCGCGGCGCCCACCTCGCCGTGACCCTCGAGCGCCTCGACGCGCTGCTGGAGCGGCCCGCCCAGCGCATCGGGCTCTCCGCCACGGTCCGCCCTCTCGAGGAGGTGGCTCGCTTCCTCGGCGGCAGCGCCCCGGTCGACATCGTGTCGCCGCCCTCGGCCAAGCAGTGGGACCTCAAGGTCGTCGTCCCGGTCGAGGACATGACCGCCCCCGACGACGCTGCGTTCGACGAGGAGGGCTCGGAGTCGGGCGACCCGCAGCGGTCCACCTCGATCTGGCCGCACGTCGAGGAGCACGTCGTCGACCTCGTCGAGCAGCACCGCTCCACGATCGTCTTCGCCAACTCGCGGCGCCTCGCCGAGCGGTTGACCGCGCGGCTCAACGAGATCGCGACGCAGCGGGCCGGTGGTGAGGTGGGCGACGCCGTCGACCACGCGTTCAGCCGGCCGCCGGCCCAGGTGATGGCGCAGTCCGGGATCTCGACAAGCTCGATCAACGATCCGGGCGCGACCGTGATCGCCAAGGCACACCACGGCTCGGTCTCCAAGGAGCAGCGCGCCCTCATCGAGGACGACCTCAAGCGCGGCCGGCTCCCCTGCGTGGTCGCCACCAGCAGCCTCGAGCTCGGCATCGACATGGGCGCGGTCGACCTCGTGATCCAGATCGAGTCGCCGCCCAGCGTGGCCAGCGCCCTCCAGCGCGTCGGCCGCGCCGGCCACCAGGTCGGCGAGGTCTCGCGCGGCGTGCTGTTCCCCAAGCATCGCGGCGACCTCGCCCAGACCGCCGTCGCCGTCGAGCGCATGCGCACCGGCGCAATCGAGTCGCTGCGCGTCCCGGCCAACCCGCTCGACGTCCTGGCCCAGCAGGTCGTGGCGATGACCGCGCTCGACGCCTGGGGTGTCGACGACCTCTTCGCCGTCGTCAAGCGGGCGGCGCCGTTCACCCAGCTGCCGCGCTCGGCGTACGACGCCACGCTCGACCTGCTCAGCGGCCGCTACCCCTCCGACGAGTTCGCCGAGCTGCGCCCCCGCATCGTGTGGGACCGCGTCGGCGGGACGCTCACCGGCCGGCCGGGGGCCCAGCGGCTGGCGGTCACCAGCGGTGGCACCATCCCCGACCGCGGCCTCTTCGGCGTCTTCCTCGTGGGCGCCAACAATGAGCAGAGCGGGCCGGGTCGACGGGTCGGCGAGCTGGACGAGGAGATGGTCTACGAGTCCCGCGTCGGCGACATCTTCGCGCTCGGCGCCACGAGCTGGCGGATCGAGGACATCACCCACGACCGGGTGCTGGTGACGCCGGCCCCCGGGATCCCCGGGCGGCTCCCGTTCTGGAAGGGCGACAGCCTCGGCCGGCCTGCCGAGCTGGGTGCGGCGATCGGCGAGTTCACCCGCGAGCTCGGCGCCCTGCCCCCCGACAAGGCCAGGCAGCGGGCCCGCGACAACGGCCTCGACGAGTGGGCCGCCGGCAACCTCGTCACCTATCTCACCGAGCAGCTCGAGGCGACCAACGTCCTGCCCAGCGACCGCACCCTGCTGGTCGAGCGGTTCCGCGACGAGCTCGGCGACTGGCGACTGGTCGTCCACTCCCCCTACGGCACGCCGGTCCACGCGCCCTGGGCGCTGGCGATCAACGCGCGGCTGCGCGAGCGCTACGGCGTCGACGGCCAGGCCGTGGCCTCCGACGACGGCATCGTGATCCGGATCCCCGACACCGACGCCGAGCCACCGGCCGGCGACGTCATCGTCTTCGAGCCGGGCGAGGTCGACGACCTGGTCACCCAGGAGGTCGGCGGCTCGGCGCTGTTCGCCGCGCGGTTCCGGGAGTGCGCGGCCCGCGCCCTGCTGCTCCCCCGCCGCGACCCCGGTCGCCGCAGCCCCCTGTGGCAGCAGCGCCAGCGCTCGGCCGCACTGCTCGAGGTCGCCGTCAAGTACCCGTCCTTCCCCATCGTCCTCGAGGCCGTCCGCGAGTGCCTCCAGGACGTCTACGACCTGCCCGCCCTCGTCGGGCTGATGGGTCGGGTCGACCGCCGCGAGGTGCAGGTCGTCGACGTCGCCACCCAGTCGCCGTCGCCGTTCGCCCGCAGCCTGCTCTTCGGCTACGTCGCCCAGTTCGTCTACGAGGGCGACTCCCCCATCGCCGAGCGCCGGGCCGCCGCCCTCTCCCTCGACCAGGGGCTGCTCGCCGAGCTGCTCGGCCGGGCCGAGCTCCGCGAGCTGCTCGACCCCGAGGTGCTCGCCGAGGTCGAGGCCGAGCTCCAGCGGCTGGCCCCCGACCGCCGCGCCCGCGACGCCGAGGGCGTCGCCGACATGCTGCGCCTGCTCGGTCCGCTGACCACCGACGAGGTCGCGCTGCGCAGCGAGGAGGGTGCTCCGGTCGGCTCTTGGCTCGCGGCGCTGGCCGACAGCCGCCGGATCGTCGAGGTCCGGGTCGCCGGCGAGGAGCGCTGGGCCGGCATCGAGGACATCGGCCGGCTCCGCGACGGTCTCGGCGTGCCCGTCCCGCCCGGCACCCCCGACGCGTTCACCGACCCGGTCGAGGACCCGCTCGGCGACCTCGTCGCGCGCCACGCTCGCACCCACGGACCCTTCACCACCGAGGACGTCGCGGCGCGGCTGGGGCTCGGGCCCGCCGTCGTACGCCACACGCTGCAGCGGCTCGCCGCCCACGGCCGGGTGCTCGACGGTGAGTTCCGGCCGTCCGGGGCGGGCTCGGAGTGGTGCGACGCCGAGGTGCTGCGCAAGCTCCGGCGCCGCTCGCTGGCCCGGCTCCGCAAGGAGGTCGAGCCGGTCGAGCCCGAGTCGCTGGGCCGCTTCCTCGCCGCGTGGCAACACGTCTCGGCAGGCTCGACGACCAGGGGGCTGCGGGGCGTCGACGGCGTGCTGTCGGTGATCGACCAGCTGGCCGGCTGCCCCGTCCCGGCCTCGGCGCTGGAGCCGCTGGTGCTCTCCTCCCGGGTCCGCGACTACGAGCCGTCCTACCTCGACGAGCTCACCGCGTCGGGCGAGGTGATCTGGGCCGGCCACGGCAGCCTCCCGGGCGCCGACGGCTGGGTGAGCCTGCACCTCGCCGACCAGGCGGCACTGACCCTGCCCGAGCCCAGCCCGTTCGAGCACTCCGAGCTCCACCAGGCAGTGCTCGATGCCCTGGCTCCCGGCGGAGCGTGGTTCTTCCGGCAGCTGTCCGACGCAGTCGGCTCGACCGACGACAAGGCGCTCTCGGCCACCCTCTGGGAGCTGGTGTGGTCGGGCCGGATCAGCAACGACACCCTCACGCCCCTGCGCGCGCTGACCCGCGGCGGCACCCCCAGCCACCGGTCGCGCCGGCCACCACCCCGCGTGCGGATGGCGTCGACGACCGGCGGCCGCCGGATGCCGGCCCGCACCGGTCCCCCCGAGACGGCCGGGCGCTGGGCGCTGCTCCCTGAGATCGACACCGACCCGACCCGGCGCGCGCACGCCACCGCCGAGCGGCTGCTCGACCGCCACGGGGTCGTGATCCGCGGCGCCGTCGTCAGCGAGCGGGTGCCGGGCGGCTTCGCGGCCGTCTACAAGGTGCTCAGCGCGTTCGAGGACTCCGGGCGCTGCCGTCGCGGCTACTTCGTCAGCGGGCTCGGCGCCGCGCAGTTCGGCACCTCCGGCGCCATCGACCGGCTGCGCACCTTCAGCGAGGTCTCGACAGGCTCGACCACCGGCGGGGACGCCAAGCCCACCGCCGTCGCGCTCGCGGCCACCGACCCGGCCAACCCCTACGGCGCGGCCCTGCCCTGGCCGGTCTCGACCAGCTCGACCACCGAGAAGGGACACCGGCCGGGCCGCAAGGCCGGAGCCCTGGTCGTGCTGGTCGACGGCGCGCTCACGCTGTACGTCGAGCGCGGCGGCCGCACCCTCCTCACCTGGACCGACGACCCCGACCTGCTCGCGCCGGCAGCCGAGTCGCTCGCCGACGCCGCCCGCCGCGGCACGCTGGGCCGGATGACGGTCGAGAAGGTCGACGGCGAGCAGCTGCTCGGGTCCGGCACCACCCCGCTGCGCCTCGCACTCCAGTCCGCCGGGTTCGTCTCCACGCCGAAGGGCCTGCGGATCCGTGCCTGAGGGCGACACCGTCTTCCGCGCGGCCCGGCTGCTCGACCGGTCACTGTCCGGCCAGGTCCTGACGGCGACCGACTTCCGGGTCCCCCAGCTCGCGACGTCCGACCTCAGCGGCGGCACCGTCACCGCCACGGTCTCCCGCGGCAAGCACCTGCTGACCCGCATCGAGCGCGACGACGAGGCCTGGACCCTGCACACCCACCTCAAGATGGAGGGTGCCTGGCGGGTGCACCGGCCAGGCGAGCGCTGGAAGCGCCCGGTCCACCAGGCCCGCGTCGTGCTGACCACCGCCAGGGCCGTCGCGGTCGGCTTCCAGCTCGGCATCGTCGAGCTGCTCCCCCGCGACCAGGAGGAGTCCGCCGTCGGCCACCTCGGGCCCGACCTGCTCGGCCCCGACTGGGACGAGGCGGAGGCCCTCCGCCGACTCCTCGAGGACCCGGCGCGACCGGTGGGTGAGGCGCTGCTCGACCAGACGGCCCTGGCCGGGATCGGCAACATGTACCAAGCGGAGCTCTGCTTCACCAGCGGCGTGCACCCACGCACCCCGGTCGGGCAGGTCCCGGACCTGACCCGCCTGGTGCGGCGGGCCAAGCAGATGCTGGAGCTCAACAAGGAGCGTGCGACCCAGTCGACGACCGGCAACCTGCGCGAGCCGCTCTGGGTCTACCGCCGCGACGACCGGCCGTGCCGCCGCTGCGGCACGACCGTCCTCGTCGCGATGGTGGGTCCGGCCGGGCGCGAGCGGGCGTCCTACTGGTGCCCGTCGTGCCAACCCGAGTCGAGTCAGGGCTGACGCTCGAGCAGGCCGAGCCCCTCGATCCGCACCGGCTTGTCGTCGAGCGCGACGATTCGCACCTGTCCGCTGGCGGCGTGGGCGAGCGTCGCGACGCTCATCAGCACCTTGCCGCGTGCCTGGGCCGACGCCAGGTCCAGCACCGCGAGCCGCTGGCCCTTGAACAGCACCGCGACCCGCCCGTAGCCCGGCCCCGTCCCGACCACCACCGCGATCCGGGTGACGCTCTCGCCGTGCCGGGTCAGCGCCTGGCCGGACCGGGCCGTGCTCAGGTAGCCGCCTCGGTAGGCCGACCTCGTGTGGTGCCGCGTCCACCCGTCGGTGACCCGGTTGACCTGCCCGACGGAGTACGGCGCCACGAAGACCCGCCGGGCCGGCGTGGCGTCGACGTTGCCGGCCTCGTCACGGGCGGCCACCTCGAAGACGTGGGTCCCGGGGGTCAGGCTGCGCAGCGTCGTCCCTGAGCCGGCGCAGTCGACGTCGTCACCGTCGAGCGAGCACTCGAACGTGCCGGCCTCGTCGGAGGCGTAGCCGATCGCCGCCTGGTAGCCCAAGACGAACGGTCCCGGGCCCGACGTGATCGTCGTCGACGGTGCCTGGTGGTCCGACGGATCGTTCGAGGTGACGGTCACCAGGCTGTTGTCGGCCGCGTTGTCCCGCAGGAAGCGGCCGCCGACGACGGTGCCGACGGTGTAGCTCGTCGAGGGTCCGGTCCGGGTGAGCGTCGCCGTGCAGGCGGCCGTGCCCGACCCGCCGGCGCCGCCGCCCGTAACGGACGCGACGCACAGCGTCTTGTTGGTCGACCGGTCCTTGAACGTCACGGAGGCGAGCGTGATGTCGCCGATCGACCCGTCCGCAGGCTGGCCGATGGTGGCGCTCAACGGGACCTGGACGGTGGTGTCACCGACGGCGGTGTGGGCCTCCGCCGGTCCGGTGTACGACGCCGTCGCGCCCTCGGCGGTCACGGTCACGGTGAACGCGTCGGTGGCCACTGCGGCGTCCGGCGCGCTGCCCTCCTTGACGCTCAGGGTGGCCGTGTAGGTGCCCGGTGCGACGTCGGCGACGCCCCCGATCGCGTAGGTCGCCGTGCCCGGGCGCACGCCGTCGGCGCTGGTCTGCGTGGTGGTGACCGTCAGGCCCGGCACGCCGCTGAGCGTCGCGGTCAGCTGGTCGCCGTCGACGTTGTTGCTCGAGGCGGAGGTGGTCGGCGTCGTGGCCGGCCCGTCGGCGTACTGCATCGACTGGTCGGGGATCGAGGAGCCGAGCGCGAAGGGCGAGGTGATGCTGAAGTCGGCGTCGTTGACGTCGAAGAAGTAGTTGCCGACCGCCTCGATCTTGATCCGCGCCCGGTTGGTGCTGACCATCGGCAGGGTCACGGCCTGGCTGCCGTCGTTGGGTGTGCTGGCCGCCAGCTCGTAGGGGAAGCTCTGGCCGCCGTCGGCGGACAGCAGGATCCGGACGTTGGGCGCCAGCGAGGCGGCCTGCGTGCCCGCGACGTCCCAGGTGACGTTCTCGGTCGTGCCGCCCGTGGCGGGCGCGGACGGTGTCGCCCGCGACGTCACCAGGAACGGACCGGCCGAGCTGTCGACGACGAGCGCGACGTCGTCGTGCTGCACGCCGCCGCCGGTCGGGAAGCCGTCGCGCGCGGTGAGCCGGAAGTGCAGGGTGCCGCCGGCCAGGCCGCCGTAGTCGGCGGTCGGCAGGAACTCCGAGTAGCAGTCGACGACCGCGACGGGCACCTTCGCCTTCGGATCGGCCGGGGCCGCCGGGCAGGTCCCGGTCTTGGCGTTGGTGTTGCCGGCGAGGACCTGCGCCATGTCGGGGAAGGTCCGCGAGCCCGACGTGGTGGCGAGGTTCTCCCCCGGCGCCGGCGAGGTCAGGGCCTGGGCGGTCGAGACGTCGGCCCGCAGACCGAACACCCGGAACAGCGGGCCATCGGCCTTGGTGTTGTCCACGAGCCCGGTGCCGCCCGTCGGCGAGAGGCTGCCGACGTCGTTCTGCTCCCACAGGTAGGTCAGCGTGGTGCCGGGGTCGGAGTCGGTCGCCGAGCCGGACAGGGTGAACGGCGTCTGCGCCGGGATCGTCTTGTCGGCGGGCGCGACGACGGCCGGGGCGTGGTTGCCGGTGGCGTCCTGCGTGCCCTGGTTGGTGTCGGGACCACCATTGACCTGCACGCCGACGAAGCCGGTGACGCCGCCGGTGGTGGTGCCGACGCCCATCCGGGCCAGGTCGGTGAGCCGGCAGCCCACCCCGCTGTTGAAGGTCGCCGAGAAGCCCTTGTCGCTGAGCTGGGGGCTGCCCGAGTCATAGCCGGTCAGCGTCGGCCGGCAGCCGGTCAGGGTGTTGATCGTGGCGGACACCTGCAGGGCGGTGTAGCCGATGCCGCCGCGGGTGATCGTCACCGGGTCGTGTCCCGGGTAGGTCAGCTGGAAGGAGTCACCGTCGGTGTCGAAGCCGGCGAGCGTCACCGTCTGGACCTCGTTCTCGCTGCCCGGCGCCGCGTCGGTCGTCGCGGTGATCTCGTCGATGCTGCGCTGGGAGAAGTACGGGTCGGAGTGCGGCTGCAGGTCGTCCTGGTCGCAGATGCCGGCGTAGGCCATCACCGAGGAGCCCGAGCCGGGCTCGACGGAGGTGCCGCCGTTGCGGTTGGTCAGCGAGCAGTTGTTCTGGGTGCCGTTGAACGTGTGGTTGCCACCCATCTGGTGGCCCATCTCATGGGCGACGTAGTCGATCGCGTAGAAGTCGCCCTCCGGGAACGGCAGGCCCGTGCAGCCCTCGGCCTTGTTGGCGCCACCGACGACCCCCAGGCCGGCGACACCGCCGCCGTTGACGCCCAGGCCGATGTGGCCGACGTCGAAGGTGTCGGCGCCGACGAGCTGGCCCAGCACCCAGTCGTTCCGGGAGAGCGTGCTGCCTTGGCAGGACGTGAGGTCGGCGGTGGTGAAGCAGGCATTGGCGCCGCACGGACCGTTCACTCCCGTGGCCTTGGCCGCGGTGTCCAGGTTGAGCTTGGTGTCGGTGCCGTCGATCAGCACGAAGCGGATCGCGAGGTCGTCGTTGTAGACCTGGTCGACGCGGTTGATGAGCGTGACCTTCTCGGCCAGCACGTTGGCGCTGCCGAAGTAGGCGGCGTACGTCGGGTCCGTGAGCAGCGCGAGCCGGAAGGTCTTGCGCGTCACCGCACCGTTGGGGCCGGCCAGGGACGGGGCGCCAGCAGCAGCCTGCTGCGCGGTCGCGGCGAGCTCGCGCTCCACGAAGCGCTCGGGCGCCGGCACGGCCGAGCCGACGTAGCTGAGGTGCGTGGTCGTGCCGCGCTCGTTGGTCGCGGGGTCGACGTACCAGGACGCACGACCGTCGACGCTGCGCACCGAGGCGTGGAAGCCCATCGGCGTCACGTCGAGCCGGATCGTGCGCAGTGGGTCGGTGATCCCGCGGCCGGCGTAGGTGCGCAGCTGGGGGTGGCGGGCCGCGAGCCCGGCCTGCATCACCGAGACGCGCTGCACGGCGAACTTCTCGAGGTGGCCGGCCGGGTCAGGCACGGAGAAGGTCACCGGCTCCGCCCCACGACGTACGGCGCCCTCGCCCGGCGCGGCGGCCAGGGCGGACCGCACGCCGGCCAGGTCGACCCGGTAGGCCTCGTAGTGACGGGGCGCGACCCGCGTCCGGTCGTCCCTGGTCAGGGCCAGGTGCGGCAGCGGGGTGAACAGCGACCCGGCGTCGCGGGTGGCCGCTTGGGCCGGGGCGCCGAGCGCCACCGGCAGGAAGGCCACGGCGAGCGCCAGGACGAGGAACCGGGCAGCACGAGCGACCATGGAACAACCCCCACGAACCGGCGCACAGCGGCGCGTCACACACGACGGCGGTCGCCGTCGCCAGCCCAACGAAGGCAGTAGATCGCGGTTATGTGAGCGGTGTCCCGCGATTGAAGTGACTGGACCGGCCGTCAGGCGGCGGAGGCCACGACCTCGCCGGAGCGGCTGCGCGCGGTGACGGAGATCGGCGTCGCGGCGACCGCGGCCTCCTCCACGGCAACGGCGTCGGAGACCTCGCGCAGCACGTCGCTCAGCGGGACGTCGAGCGCGGAGCACAGCGAGGCGAGCAGCTCCGAGGAGGCTTCCTTCTGGCCGCGCTCGATCTCGGAGATGTAGCCCAGGCTCACGCGTGCCCCCGCGGAGACCTCACGCAGCGTCATCCCGCGCTCCATGCGACGGTCCCGGAGGACGTCGCCGAGCAGCCGACGGAACAGCACCATGCGCGTCTCCCTTCACCTGTCCACACCGTCCGAGCACGACGTGCTGGCCCAACGCTACCCGAGAGTGGTTTCTTCCCTCACGAGGACAGACCGGAGAAGTTCGACACAACGCAGGCAGGTGGCGTCCTGGACGGCCCACCGGTCCCCCGCCAGCGCGAGCTCGAGGACCTCCGACCCGTCCGGCCCGGCGAGGGCGACGTACACCGTGCCGGCGGGTTTGCCCTCCTGGAGGTCGGGGCCGGCGACCCCCGTCGTGGCCAGCGCGTACGTCGCTCCCGCGACCCGGCGCATCCCCTCGGCCATCGCCCGGGCGCACTCCGCGGACACGACGCCGTGCTCGGCGACCAGCGCCTCGGGGACACCGAGCATCGAGACCTTCAGCGCGGTCGCGTAGGTGACCGCTCCCCCGACGTAGGTCGCCGACGCGCCCGGCACCCCGGTGAGCAGCGCGGCCAGCCGGCCCCCGGTCAGGGACTCGGCGGTGGCGACGGTCGCGCCCCGCTCGGCGAGGAGGCGGTGAACGTCGGCGACGGGATCCGGGGTCACCCCCGGATCCTAGAGGTGCCCCTCAGCCCTGGGAGTCGCCCTCGATCACGACGACGCCGTACTGCTCGTCGAGGCGGACGTCGACGGTGTGCCCGTCGGTCCTGGTCACCTCGACCTCGTAGGTCGCGCCGTTCTCGGTGTCGCTCTCGACGCTGTTGACGGTCCCGCCGCCGGTCGCCTCGAGGGCGGCCTTCTTCGCGGCGTCGGCCTGGGCCTGGGTGTACTGGTGGCTCGCGGCCCCGTCGTCGCCGTTGCCGGCCACGGCGACCCCGCCGGCCGCCACGGCTCCGGCCACGGCCAGCCCCGCGGCGCCGATGATCACGGACTTCCTCATGGGGTCTCCTCTCGTTGGTTTCGCCCACCCTCCCCCGGTGCCGCTGAAGCCACCCTGAACAGGCGATCGGGTTCAGCGGGGATTCAGCCGGTCTTCAGCGCGACCGTGCCACGCTGGGCGCATGCGGATCCTGGTCGTCGAGGACGACAAGCAGCTCGCCGCCGCGCTGCGCCGCGGCCTCGAGGGCGAGGGGTACGCCGTGGACGTGGCCCTGGACGGGTCCGAGGGCGAGTGGCTGGCGCAGGAGAACGACTACGACGCCCTGGTGCTCGACGTGATGCTGCCGGGGCTCGCCGGCGACGAGCTGTGCTCGCGCCGCCGGGAGGCCGGCGACTGGACGCCGATCCTGATGCTGACCGCCCGCTCCGGTCCCGAGCAGGAGGCCCGGGCCCTGGACTCGGGCGCCGACGACTTCCTGGCCAAGCCCTTCTCCTTCATGGTGCTGCTCGCGCGCCTGCGGGCTCTGGCCCGGCGCGGCCGCCACGAGCGGCCGACCGTCCTGGAGGCCGGCGACCTGCGGCTCGACCCGGCCACGCACCAGGCCTGGCGCGGCGAGACCCGGGTCGACCTCACGCCGCGCCAGTTCTCGATGCTGGAGTTCCTGATGCGCCGGGTCGGCGACGTGGTGTCCAAGCAGGTGATCCTCGAGCACGTCTGGGACTTCTCCTTCGACGGCGACCCCAACATCGTCGAGGTCTACGTCCGCCAGCTCCGCCAGCGCATCGACGAGCCCTTCGGCCGGGCCAGCCTCCAGACCGTGCGGCTCGTCGGCTACCGGCTCGACCCCGAGAGCGGGTGACCGCGATGCGCCCCCTCACCCTCCGCACCCGCACCACCCTGCTGGCCACCCTCATCACGGGGCTGACCCTCGTGCTCGGCTCGATCGCCCTCGTCGTCACCCTCGACGCCCACCTCCGCTCCGGGGCCGACGACCTGGCGCAGTCCCGGGTCCGCGACCTGCTCGCCCTCGCCGCGTCGGGCAACCTGCCGCACACGCTGACCAACCTCGACGACAACGGCGTCGCCCAGGTCGTCACCTCCGACGGGTCCCGCGTCCTGGCCGCCTCGCCCAACGTCCGGAGCCAGGGCCGGATCGCGGACTTCGACCCCGGCAGCAGGCTGGTCGTCGAGACCGTCCGCGCACCCGACGACGCCGAGACCGAGACCTACCGGCTGTGGGCCGCAACCGGGGACTCCCCCGACGGCCCGGTCGTCGTCTACGTCGGCACCGCCCTGGAGTCGGTCCACGAGGCCACCCACACGCTTCGGCGCTCTCTGTACGTCGGCGTCCCGTTGGCCGTGCTGCTGCTCGGGCTCGGCACCTGGCTGGTCCTCGGTGGCGCGCTGCGGCGGATCGACCGGATCCGGGCCGAGGTCGACACGATCACCGAGGACCGGCTCGACGCCCGGGTCCCCGGGTCGGGTGTCGACGACGAGGTCGGCCGGCTCGCCGACACCATGAACGGCATGCTCGGCCGGCTGGAGTCCTCGGCCCAGCGGCAGCGCGACTTCGTCGCCGACGTGTCCCACGACCTGCAGAGCCCGCTGGCCGCCCAGCGCGCCCAGCTCGAGGTCGCCCTCACCGCGTCGCAGGACGGCCTGGCCCGTGACGTGCTCGCGACCACCGAGGAGATGGAGCGGCTCGTCGCCGACCTGCTCGTCCTCGCAGCGGCCGACTCCGGACCGCCCGCAGCCGCGCCGACCCTGCTCGACCTCGAGGACGTGGTGCTGGAGGAGGCGGCTCGCGCCCGGACCACCGGCCGGGTCGCCATCGACACCAGCCGGGTGTCAGCGGCGCCCGCGCTGGGCCACGACACCGAGGTGCGCCGGATCGTGCGCAACCTGCTCGACAACGCCCTCGCCCACGCCGGCACCCGGGTCGAGCTCCGCGTCACCTCCGTCGACAGCGCTGCCGATGGCTGGGCCCGGCTCGACGTCCTCGACGACGGCCCCGGCGTCCCGCCCGAGGATCGGGAGCGGATCTTCGACCGGTTCCACCGCGGCGACGCGTCCCGCTCCCGGCACAGCACCGGCAGCGGCCTGGGCCTCGCCATCGCCCGCACCCTCGCCGAGCGCGCGGGCGGGTCGCTCGAGGTCGACACGGACGGCGGCTCGGACGGCGGCGCGACCGGCGCACACTTCGTCCTGCTGCTCCCGGCTGGGCCCGTCGCCTAACCTCACCGGCATGGCCCTGCCCATCGAGGACTACGCGCTCATCGGCGATCGACGTACCGCCGCCCTGGTGGGCCGCAACGGCTCCATCGACTGGCTGTGCCTGCCCCGCTTCGACTCCGACGCCTGCCTGGCGGCGTTGCTCGGCACCGAGGACCACGGTCACTGGCAGCTCTGCCCGGTCGACGAGTTCACCTCCGAGCGTCGCTACGTGGACGGCTCGAGCGTGCTGGAGACGACGTTCACCACGGCAGACGGCGTGGTCACCCTGACCGACCTGATGCCGCGTGGGGACGGGCGCGCCGACGTCGTACGCCGTCTCACCGGCGTCCGCGGCACGGTCCGGATCCGGCACGAGTGGATGGTCCGTCTCGACTACGGCAAGGTCCGGCCGTGGGTGCGGCGCCGGGAGATCGGCGGCGAGCACGTCATCACCGCCGTCGGCGGCCCCGACCAGCTGATCCTGCGCGGTCCCCGGCTGCCCGTGGCCACCGACCACCGGCACAACGACGAGTTCGAGGTATGCGAGGGCGATGAGCTCGTCTTCTCCACGACCTGGCTCCCCTCGCACGTCGAGCTCGACGACCTCGGCGACCTGCAGGACCGGATCCGGATCACCATCGATCAGGACGAGGAATGGGCGAGCCGGTGCCCCGCGGACGTCCCGCACGCCGACGTCGTGCGCCGCTCGCTGCTCACCCTCCGGCTGCTCACCCACGAGCAGACCGGCGGGATCGTGGCCGCGCCGACGACCTCGCTGCCCGAGGACTTCGGCGGCGAGCGCAACTGGGACTACCGCTACTGCTGGCTGCGCGACGCCGCGCTCACCCTCAGCTCGCTGATCCGGGCGGGCTACACCGAGGAGGCCGAGCTCTGGCGGGGCTGGCTGCTCCGCGCGGTCGCGGGCGATCCCGAGGACCTGCAGATCATGTACGCCGTGGACGGCGCGCGCCGACTGCCCGAGCACACCCTCGACCACCTGCCGGGCTACGCCGGCTCCACGCCCGTGCGCATCGGCAACGGAGCCGTCGAGCAGCTCCAGTCCGACGTCCTCGGCGAGGTGATGATCGCGCTCGAGCACACCCGGACGGCCGGCCGCAGCCCCGACGACAACGCCTGGGCGTTGCAGGTGGCGCTCGTGGACCAGCTCGCGCGGACCTGGGACCGGCCCGACAACGGGCTGTGGGAGATCCGGGGCGTGCCGCAGCGGTTCACCCACTCGCGGGTGATGGTGTGGGCCGCCTTCGACCGGGCGGTCCGCGCCGTCGAGGAGCACGACCTGCCCGGCCCGGTCGAGGAGTGGCGCGCCGTACGCGATCAGGTCCGCGAGGAGGTCCTGGACAAGGGCTTCGACCGCGACCGCAACACCTTCACCCAGCACTACGCCACCACCGAGGTCGACGCGTCCCTGCTCGTGCTGCCGCTGGTCGGGTTTCTCGACGGCGACGACCCCCGGGTCCTGGGCACGATCGCCGCCATCGAGGCGGACCTGCTGCGCGACGGCCTGGTGCGGCGCTACCGCACCGGCTCCGGCGTCGACGGGCTCAGCGGCGACGAGCACCCGTTCCTGGCGTGCTCGTTCTGGCTGGTGTCTGCCTACGCCGCCGCCGGACGCACCGACGACGCCCACGCGCTGTTCGACCGGCTGGTCGGCCTGGTCAACGACGTGGGCCTGCTGTCGGAGGAGTACGACGTCGGCGAGGGCCGGATGGCCGGCAACTTCCCGCAGGCGTTCAGCCACCTCGCCCTCGTCCAGGCCGCGTTCGACCTGGCGGCCACGAAATGACACCGACCCGCCCGGTCGTCCCGGGCGGGTCGGTTTCGGGTGGATCAGCGGGGCGTCAGCGCTTCACGACCTCGATCACGTCGGTGGCGCGGTCCTTCTCCACCGTGTCCGAGCCGTTGTAGGTGAGCACCACCGTCTTCTTGCCCGGCTTGTCGAACTTCGGCAGCTTCACCGAGGCCTGGCCGTTCTCGACCTGCACCTTGAGGACGTCGCCGCCCGGTAGCTCGACGCGGACCGTGCCGTTGACGGGCGTCCCGTCGACCACGAGGCCGATCTGCAGGGTCACCCGGGTCTTGCCGGCCTTGGCGCGGCTCGGGGAGTGGCTGACGGTCAGCTTGGAGCCCTGCTTGACCACGTTCACCGAGGTCGTGCCCTGCGAGCCCGAGACGTTCGCGTCACCGCTGTAGCGGATCGTGACCGTCTGCTGGCCCACGCGGTCGAACGGACCCACGTGCAGCGTCGCCGAGCCACCGGACAGCGTCGCGGTGGCCACGACCTGGCCGTCGACGAGCGCCTGGACCGTGCCGGTCGGGACGACCCCGTCGGCCGAGACCGTGACGGCGACGTCGGTGGTGCCCTTCTTGACCTTGACCGTGCCGGGGCTGGCGCTGGCGACCGTGGTCGTCGAGGACGCCTTGGTCACCGTCACCGTCACCGTGCCCGTGCTGGCCTTGTTGGCGGCGTCACCGGCGTAGGCGATGGTCAGCGTGTGGCTGCCCACGGAGAGCGCCTTCGCCGGCACCAGCACCGCGGCGGTCCCGTCGGCCGCCACACTCGCGGTGCCGATGGTGGTCGACCCCTCGCGCAGCACCACGTTGCCGGTGGTGTCCTTGGTGGACTTCACCGTCACGTAGACCGTGCCGCCGTTGCCCCAGGTGATGGGGTCTGCCGAGCCCGTCACCGTGGTGTCGACCGGCGTCGGCGTACCGCCGCCGCCGCCGGGTGCGGTCACGTGGAGCGCCACCGAGGTGCTCGTCGCCGAGTTGTCGGCGTCGCCGGAGTAGGTGAGCGTCACCGTCTTGTCACCCACGGTGGAGAACGGACCGACCGTGCAGGTCGCCGTGCCGTCGGTCACCGGGACGTCGGCCGGAGAGCCGTCGTCGCAGGTGACGGTGCCACCGAGCTGGTCGGCCGCCGTGGTGAGCGTGACCGTGATGGTCGACGTGTCGGTGTCCCGGACCAGCGAGGTCGGGCTTGCCGTCGCGCTCATCGTCGGGGTCGCCTTGGTCACCGTGACCGTCGTGGTGGTGCTGCCCGGAGCCGTGACCTGGTCACCGCCGTAGCTGACCGTGACGGTGCGGTCCCCGGCCGTCCCCCACGGACCCACGACACAGGTCGCGTCACCGCTGGCGTCGAGCGTGCCCGTGGAGTCGTCCAAGCCCGGAGCCGAGCAGGTCACCGAGCCCGAGGGAGTCACCCCGATCGCCGCCACGTGGGCGGTCACCGTGCTGGTCCCACCAGGAGCCACCGACACCGGCGTCGCGTCCGCCGTCACCGTCGACTCGACCTTGGTCACCGTGACGGTCACCGTCGAGCTGGACGGCGCGTGGCTCGCGCTGCCGCTGTAGCGCAGCGTCAGGGTGTGCACCCCCACGGGGAGGCTGCTGGACGTGAAGGTCGCGGCGCCGTCGGAGACGTCCACCGTGTCGAGCAGGGTCGTGCCCTCCTTGACCGTGACCGTCCCGGTCGCTGCCGACGGGCTCACGCTGATCTCCAGCGTCGCCGGCTGACCGTAGGACACCGTGACGTCCTCGGCCGAGACCGTCGTGGCCGTCCGTCCCTCGTCGGCAGCGACGGGGAGCGGCACGTCGGTGCCGGTCGTGTCGCCGACGACGTGGAGCTGTCCGCCCGGGATGCCGGTCGGCAGGACGAAGGACACCGATGCGGTGCCCCAGTGGTCGTCCGGGTTCGTGCCGTTGCCGTGCGCCACCGGCACGTCGGAGGCCACGACCTGGTCGCCCACGAGGACCTTGACGGTGTCGTCCTTGACCGCGCCCGGGGAGTTCAGGTCGAGCGAGGCAAGGTCGAACGCGACCGTAGCGCCCGGCGCGTACGACGTCGGTGCATCCGCCGGGAAGGTGACCCGGACACCGCGCTGGGACGAGTCGACCTGGAGCGGCTCGGTGGCGTACTGCTTCATGTAGTCGACCTGGCCCTGCAGGTCGGTCTGCTCGGTGTCGAGCTTGTCCTTGCCGTTGTTGAGCTCCCAGAAGTTGTCACCGCCGGTGGCGAGGAACGAGTTCACCGTCACCGAGTAGGTGGCGTCGAGGTCGATCGGTTCGCCGTTGAGCCACATCCCCGTCACCGTGCCGAGCATGGCGCCGGTCGGCTTCGCCGGGTCCTGCTTCTCGGAGTAGGTGTAGGTGAAGCCCTTGCTGATGCCGAGCTTGAGGAACGGGCGCGCCGGGATGTTCCCGGACGCGTCGCGCTGCCACTGCTGCTCGAGGACCTTCTTGATCTGCGCGCCGGTGAGCTTCATGTTGACGAGCTCGTTGGCGAACGGCTGGACGTCGGCGGCCTCACGGTAGGTGAGGTCGTAGACGTCACCGTTCGGCGTGCCGAGAGCATCCGCGCGCAGGCCACCCGGGTTCATGAACGCGATCTGCGCCCCACCCTGCTGTGCTCCGCGCGTCGCCCAGCGCTGGATCTCGGCGACCTGGTTGCCCAGGACCGACTCACCACCGCGGTTGTCGGTGCCGTCGGACAGCTTCGACCGGTACATCGGGGCGGTCATCTTGCCGAGGACCTTGGCTCCGGCGACCGCAGAGTCGGCGACCGCCTGGTCGACGATCGGCTGCACCTCAGCATCCGGGCCGTAGCTGAACAGTGCGCCGCCCGGACCCTTCACGCCCACGTTGTTGGCGATCAGGTCGACCGGCTTGTTGTCGGCGTCGAAGGAGTAGACCAGCTGGTCGAGCGCCGTGCCGTACGACGCACCCTGCATCACCGGACGCGTGGTCAGCGGGTTGCTGTCCGTGGCGCCCTTGGCGAAGGAGCAGGAGTACTCGAGGTGGGTGTGGCCCGAGAGGATCGCGTCCACGTCGTCGTCGACGCCGTTGAGGATCGTCGAGAACGCCGTGCCGGCGGTCTTCATGGTGCTGCAGGCCGTCGTGGCCGCACCTTCGTGGGTGAGCAGGACGACCAGGTTGGCACCCTGAGCCTTCAGGTCAGCCGCGTAGTGGTTCACCGCAGCGACCGTGTCGGCGTTGTCGAGGACGGTGACGCCCTCGAGGTTCGCCGGGCTCTGCAGTGAGGGCAGGTCGGAGGTGACCGTGCCGACGAAGCCGATCTTGATCGGCGTGCCGGACAGCGAGTTCGGGACCTCGATCATCTTCGTCGGGTCGGAGATCGGCTGACCGGCCGTGTGACCGTCGGTCGAGTCCTTCCACACGACGTTCGCCGCGAGGTAGTCACCCCACGTGAGCGCGTGGTCCGCGCCGTACGGGTTGGTCTCGCTCTTCGGCTGCTCGATGCGGTTGAGCAGGTCGCCCACGCCACGGTCGAACTCGTGGTTGCCCACCGAGGAGACCTGGAGGTTCATCGCGTTGAGCGCGTCGAGGGTCGGCTTGTCCTCCTGGGTGAAGGACTCGAAGATCGACGCCCCGACGTTGTCGCCGGCCGAGGCGAGGACGGTCTCGTCCGCGCCGTAGATGCCACGCAGGGAGCTGACCGCACCGGCGAGCGGCGCAGCGCCACCGTCGGCGGAGTCCGCGATCAGGCGACCGTGGAAGTCGTTGATCCCCAGGATCTGGACGTCGGTGACCTTCTTGCCGGCACCCGCACTGGGCAGGGTGAGGTCGATGACCTCCGGGTTGTGGTCCGAGCCACGCCACGGCACGGTGCCGTCGAAGAAGTCGGTGGCGTTGGTGTTGAACCGGCCGTAGTCGTAGACGTCGGACTCGTTGGCGTTGATCTCCCAGATGTCGGTGCGCGGGTTCGTCGCCCGGGCACCGGCGCTGGCCAGGATGTGGTCGAGCGAGCCGGCGCCGCCGTAGCCGATGCCGTTCACCTTCGTCGTGAAGACGTAGCTGGTGTCGTTCGGGTCGTCGGAGTGGATCTCCTTGAAGTCCAGCGGGTCCTCGGTGTCGTTCGCGTCGGTGATCGCGTGGATCGGGTCCTCACCCGAGTAGGCGTTGAAGTCACCGAGCATGAACACCTTGTCGGTGTGCCACTTCGCAGCGAAGGCGTTCGCGAAGCGCATGACCTCCTTGGCCTGGGCCACACGGCTCGCGTTGAAGGCGCCGTGCAACGGGTCGTTCTTGTCGCCACCCTTGGCCGGACCGGCCGGAGCGGCCGCGTCGCCCTTGGACTTGAAGTGGTTGACGATGAGCGCGAAGCCCTCGTCGTTCTTCGCACCGACGGGCTTGAAGTACTGCGCGAACGGCTCCCGGGCGTTGTCGAACGGGGAGGCGTCGGGCGCGAACACGTGGTTGCCCCACGCGTCCGAGACACCGTTGACGGTGTAGCCAGGCAGGTCGAGGTCGGCCTGGCCGACCGGGACCACCGTGGCCTTCTTGTAGATGAAGGCCGAGCGGATGACGTCCATGCCCGAGGAGTAGGAGCAGGTGCCGGCGAGGTTGGCCGGACCGGGCACCGGGGTGCCGTTGGGCTGGACCTTGGCGCACAGGCCCGGGACCGAGGTCGCGTCGGTGGTCTCCTCCGGCGAGGCGGCGAAGGCCCACTGCTCACCGGCCGGCAGGCCCTGGTTGAGGTGGTCCACCAGGTAGGAGACCGTGGCGTCGCGCCACTGCAGCGCGGTGCCCTGGCCCTGGTCCTTGGTGTTGGACACGTCAGGGTTGAGCGGAGAGTTCTTGACACCGAGCTTGAGCTTGTTCGGGTTGCCGATCTCCTCGAGCGCGACGACGTCCGCGCCGAGCAGGTTGATCGCGGTGACGATCTTCTGCGTCTGACGGTCAAGGTCTTCCTGGCGACCGGCGCCACGCGGAGCGTTGGCCAGGGCCGAGCCGTAGGCCGTGACGGCACCGGTCACCGGGTCCCAGGCGGTGGGCATGCCGGTCGGGTTGGTGCAGTCCTTGGCCTGGATGGGGTTGCCGTCGCGGTCGGAGTTGTAGGTGCAGGAGTACCACGGGTTGGCGTCGGCGAAGTCCTTGGCCGGGACGGAGAAGAAGTTCTCCACGTTGTACGTCGCGAACCGGATGTTGCTGCCGGCCGGCGCGGGGCGCGGGGCGGCGTTGTCGGCGCGGGTGTCCTCGAAGGTGACGACGTCGCTGCCGAGGTCGACCTGGCAGCCCGAGTGGGGCGCCGCGGCCGTGCAGCCGGTCGCGACGACCGAGCGGGGCGGGTTGAGGTACCACTTCTTGTTGCGCGAGTCGAGGATCGCGCCCTGCGGGAAGGTGACCTGCGCACCGACGCGGGCCGAGTGGGTCTTGTCGATGAAGGGGTAGGGGATGTCGGAGTTCTTCGCCTTGTTCGGCGTGTAGATGTTCGACGAGCCGAGGTAGGTCGTGCCACCGGTGAGGAAGTAGCCACGGTTCTTGACGTCCGCCTGCGCGGCCTGGATGCAGGGCGAGTCGCCGTCGCGGCAGATCTGACCCGGCTGCTGGAGCGGAGCCTCGGAGACGCCCTCGAGCGCCGTGGCGACCGGACCCGTCGGGGCACCGGCGGCCAGGCCGAGCTCGCCCTGGCTCTCGAAGTTGTAGGTGTCGGTCACGACGACGTCGGTGGGCTGGAAGATCTCACCCTCGTGCGCCTCCCGGGCGGCGTAGGTCGCCGGGGCGGAGCCCTGCATCACCACGCCGCCGGCCTGCGGTGCGGTCACCGAGATGTTGGCGGAGGTGGCGTTGATCTGGGTGAGCGTCTCGCCGCTCCCGAACTCGGCGACCTTGCCGGTGACGCTGACCGCGTCGCCGATCGCGACCGTCGGGTTGGTGAACGTGCTGCCGGCGCTCACGAAGACGGCGTCGGAGGCACCCGGGGTGTCCACGGTGCCGGGCGTCTGGATGTAGAACCCGCAGTAGCCGCAGGTCGCGGCGCCGGCGGTGCTGAAGCCCTTGCTGTAGATGGCGGTCACCACACCCGTCGTGGTCACGGTGCAGTTGATGTAGGGCGAGAAGACCGCGTCGGTGCCCTGGACCTGCGCGATCGTCGGGTTGGCGGGCAGGCCGGAGTTACACGTGGTCGGCAGCACGACCTTGCCGGTGTTGCCCACGACACCGTCGGAGTTGGTCGGCGTGAGGTCGCCGAGCGTCCAGTCGAGGTTGCTGTCGTTGCTGTCGTTGTCGACGGGCAGGCGCGACACGGAGGTCTCGCTGCTGAGGTTCGTGGGCTGCTTGGTGCCCTCGAAGGTGTTGGCCGTGCCGTAGCCGACGGCGTCGATGATGTGCGCGTTGCCGGCAGCTGCAGCGTTGATGTCGCCGGACGGGAGGGTCGGCGCAGTGGTGTTGTCGAGCAGCGCGATGAAGCCGTCGCGGTAGTCGAAGGTGTTGTAGTCGATGTCGACCGTCGCGTCGGCGTCGGGCAGGGCGGCACCGCCACCGTTGGCGTCGCTCTGGCCCAGGATCAGGTAGTAGCCGCCCGCCGGGATCGTCTCCGAGCCCGTGATGGTGAGCGGGTAGGTCGGCACCGCGGTGTTGTTTCCGCGGTTGTAGGGGGCGTAGCCGATCGACCAGCCGGAGACGTTCACCGGGTTGGCGGTCGGGTTGTAGAGCTCGATGTAGTCGTTGGCGAACGGCGCGTCGGTGTATCCACCGTCGCCCCACACCTCGCTGACGAGGACGTGGTCGGCGTGGCTCGGCGCGACGGCGTTGAGCTGGAAGGTCCGGCTCGCGGTCTCGGAGCCGGCGGTCACCGTGGCCGTCAGGCTGTAGACGCCGCCGTCGGTCGGGGTGCCGGAGATCAGGCCGGTCTGGTCGATGGACAGGCCACCCGTGTTCGGGTCACCCGTGAGCGCGTACGTCTTGGTCCCCGTGCCACCCGAGGCCTGGGTCTGGAGGGCCACGGCCTTGTTGGTGAACGTCTTCACGTTAGAGATCGCGGCCAGGGCGAGTGGCGACGAACCGCCGCCCTCGACGGTCGAGCTGTTCTTCGGCGTAGGCGCCACGGCCGTGAAGTCCGCACTGTTGCTGTCGGTGTCGCCGTGCGTGGCGTTACGTGTCGCCGACGTGGAGTTGGACGGCGCGGGCGTGGGGCCGGTGCCCTCGTAGGAGGTCGCGGTGCTCCCGAAGCCGACGAAGTCGACGAGGCCGGAGAGGCTCTGGCTGTTGACGTTTCCGGCGGTGACTCCCGTCATGGCGGTGTTGTTGCTACGGAGCAGCACCTTGCCGGCCGTGCCGCTCAGAGCGAGCGTGCCGGTTGCATCGGGCGTCGGCAGGGCGCCCGACGCGGTGGATCCCGCCGCCTCCTGAACCAGGAAGTAGCCACCCGCGGGCACCGTGCCGCTGATGGACGTGACAGCCCACGTGGTTCCGCTACCCGAGGCGTACTGCACCGACCAGTTCGACATCACCACCGCGCTGCTGGTCGGGTTGAACAACTCGATGAAGTCGTTCGTGTACTGCGCCCCCGAGTTGCCGCCGCCGCCGTACACCTCATTGATGACGAGCCCGGTTCCCCCGGTGTTCGCCTGCGCAGGTGCGGCCAGGACAGCGAGCGGTGAGACGACGACGGCGAGCAGGACGGCGAGCATCCCCCCACGGCGTACGGACGGTTGAGTGGCGCGAAGCCAGGGGAGCATGGACACGCAAGTGACCTTTCGAGAGCGCGCAGGCAGCAGCAGTCCGTCCCGAGCGGACAGCAGCGAAGGGGGTGTGGTGCTAGGGGGTTGGTGCGAGGGGAAGTCCCGAGAGCAGCACCTGACCCCGGGAGTCGGCACACTGTAATCAGCGCCACACTCTCCACCGAGGGGCTCCGCTGAATTCCTGACGACAACTTCTGACATTTCTGGCGTCGCCGAAATGTCAGAAGTTGCAGACTCTGCAGGTCAGAGGGAGTTCCGGGCGGAGTGCCCTCCGGCTCGGCTCAGCTGGCGCGGATCGCGTGGCGCTGGCGCCACACGTCGCGGAAGAACTCGTAGCCCGACCAGACGGTCAGCCCCACGGCCACGGCCAGGCACACCTGGGCGGTGTAGAACACGAATTCCGCTGGGGGCTGGAGCCCGGTCGGCAGGTCGCCGTCGCGCAGCGGCAGCGTCAGGGTCGCGAGGGCGATGGCCTGCACGGTCGTCTTGAGCTTGCCGAGGTCCTTGGCAGCGATCACGACCCGCTTGAGGATCGAGAGGCGCAGCAGCGTCACGCTCCACTCGCGCAGCAGGACCACGATCGTGACCCACCACCAGATGTCGCCCACGACGGACAGCCCGATGAAGGCCATACCGGTGATCGCCTTGTCGGCGATCGGGTCGGCGATCTTGCCGAAGTCGGTGACCAGGTTGCGGGCGCGGGCGATGTCGCCGTCGATCTTGTCGGTGATCATCGCGATCCCGAACAGCAGCCAGGCCACGAGCCGCCACGTGATCGAGTCGCCGCCGTCGATGAGAAGCGCCCAGCCGAAGAACGGCACCATCACGATCCGCAGCGTCGTCAGGACGTTGGGGATGTTGAAGTTGGAGACCTTCTGCTCGGACACCTCGGGGGTCTCGGTCATCGCACGTCTCCGATCAGGTCGACGCCGTCCGTGCCGACGACGGTGGCGCTCAGGAAGTCTCCCACCGCGACGCCGTCCGGGGCGCCCTCGAGGGTGGTGGTGCCGTCGACCTCGGGGCCCTGGTGGGCCGCCCGGCCCTCCACGATCCTGCCTTCCGGGCCGTCCTCGATCGACTCCACGAGCACGACGACCTCCTCGCCGATCCGCTCCTCGGCCCGCTGGGCGTTGAGTTCCTCGACCAGGGCGGTCACGTGCTCGGTGCGGGCCCGCACCTCGTCCTCGTCCAGCTTGCCGTCGTACGACGCCGCCTCGGTGCCGTCCTCGTCGGAGTAGCCGAAGACGCCGGTGACGTCCATCCGCGCCTCGACGAGGAAGTCGCACAGCGTCTCGAGGTCGTCCTCGGTCTCGCCCGGGAAGCCGACGATCACGTTGGACCGGACACCGGCGGTCGGCGCGAAGGAGCGCACCTTCTCCAGCAGCCCGAGGAAGCTCTCGGGGTCGCCGAAGCGGCGCATCCGGCGCAGCACGGAGGCGGAGGCGTGCTGGAAGCTCAGGTCGAAGTACGGCGCCACGCCCGGCGTCGTCGCGATCCGCTCGATCAGGCCGGGCCGGGTCTCGGCGGGCTGGAGGTAGGACACGCGGACCCGCTCGACGCCGTCGATGGCGGTCAGCTCGGGCAGCAGCGTCTCGAGGAGGCGGATGTCACCGAGGTCCTTGCCGTAGGACGTGGAGTTCTCGCTGACGAGGAACAGCTCGCGGGCGCCGTGCTCGGCCAGCCAGGCGGCCTCCTGGATGACGTCGCTGGGCCGGCGGCTGACGAACGAGCCGCGGAAGCTCGGGATCGCACAGAAGGAGCAGCGACGGTCGCAGCCGCTGGCCAGCTTCAGCGGAGCCATCGGGCCGTCGTCGAGGCGACGGCGTACGGCGCGGGGGCCGGTCGCGGGGGCGCCGGCGCCGATCTCGTCGGTGGTCGAGCCTGCCGAGACCCCGTGGCCGGGCACCGGCGCGGTCGAGGCCGCCCGGTCGACCGGGCTGATCGGCAGCAGCAGGCGGCGGTCCTGCGGGGTGTGCGGGTGGTGGGTCTCCCCCGCCACGATCGACCGGAGCCGGGCGGCGATGTCGGGGTAGTCGTCGAAGCCGAGGACCGCGTCGGCCTCGGGCAGCGACTCGGCCAGGTCCTTGCCGTAGCGCTCGGCCAGGCAGCCCACCGCCACGACGGCCTGGGTGTGGCCGTTGCCGGCCTTGGTCTGGGCCTTGAGGTCGGCCGCCTGGAGCAGCGTGTCGACCGAGTCCTTCTTGGCCGCCTCGACGAAGCCGCAGGTGTTGACCACCACGGTGTCGGCGTCGGCGGGGTCCTCCACGAGCTGGAAGCCGCCGGCCTCCAGGCGCCCGGCCAGCTCCTCGGAGTCGACCTCGTTGCGCGCGCACCCGAGGGTGACGAGGGCCACGGACAGGAGCGGCTGCGGGGCGGTCACGGACTCGTCGGGGGAAGTCGTCGTCATGATCCGACGAGTATCCCAGCCGGGGCCGCCCCAGCCCCAATCAGTGACGGACCCAACGCCGCCCCTCAGCGCACGGTGAAGGTGTCCTGCGCGGGCTCCCCGGTGGCGCCCAGCGCGCCGTGGTCCTCGCCGTCGACGCTGACCTGCAGCGACCCGTCGGAGGACTGCACCCGCACCGGCGGGGCGACGTCCTTGAGCGTGCGGCTCTCGCCGAAGGACAGCGGGCCCCGGAAGGCGATCTCGCCGGCACCGTCGCGGACGATCACCTGGGCGCCGCCACCGGCAGCGGTGATCACGACCGGGACGGGGTCGCCGAGCTGCTGGAAGCTGTGGCTGCCACCGGACCCGTTGAGGACCGGCGTCGTGTGCAGGTCCACCGGGCTGTCCATCACGAGGCGGGCGATCGACCAGGCCAGCACGAGCGTCATCACCGCGGCGATGAGCACCGACCAGTTGGGGCCACCGCGGGTGCCGCGGATCGAGCCGTGGGACCCGGTGGCCAGCTCGGCCTCGAAGACCCGGCGCGGGTTGATCGGGGCGTCGGCGTAGCGCTCGTCGTACGACGCCAGCAGCGGCGCCACGTCGATGCCGAGCACCCGCGCGAGGGTGCGCAGGTGGCCGCGGGCGTAGAAGTCGCCGCCGCAGGGCGCGAAGTCGTCGACCTCGATCGACTCGATCACGTGCGGGCGGATGCGGGTGCGATCGGCCAGCTGGTCGACCGTGAGGGCCAGGCGGGTGCGGGCCGCGGCCAGCTCGGGACCCACGACCGGGTCGTCGGCGGGCTGGGCCTCGAACTCGTCGATCAGCAGGGGCGCGACCGGCTCGCCTGCGCGGGCGATCGGGCGGACCCGGTCACCCCAGACCTGGGTGTCCTCGACGAGGTTGATGCTGCCGGGGCGGCGCAGCTCGCGGGCCTCCGGCAGCTCGCGCGTGGTGCCGTCCTCGCTGCTGTCGGGGCGCAGGGCCGTTGCGCCCATCGTCAGGTCGCTGCGGACCTCGATGCGCGCGGCCGAGACGGGCTCGCGCAGGGGGCTCGGGGTCGCGCTGGCGGCGACCGCCGGCAGGGTCTCGGTGGGCTCGGTGTGCTCGCCGTCCTCGACCGGCATGCGGTCGCGCTGGAGACGGGCGGCCACGGCGCCGATGCCGCGGGCCAGGGCCGGGCGCGGGTCGTGCCAGCGCGTGGCCGGGGTCTCGTCGGTCTCATCGACCTCGTCGACCTCGTCGACCTCGTCGATCTCCTCGACCAGGTCCTCGGCCGGCTCTTCGACGGAGTCCTCGGCGGAGTCCTCGAGGGCGGGCTCGGCGGCGACCACCTCGACGACCAGCTGGGCGTCGCCGGCGAGCCGGACCAGCGCCACGGTCAGGTCCTCGCCGGCGCCGCTCACGCGGGTGGTGAGGGCCAGGGGGACGGCGAACGGGGCGCCGTAGAGGCGCGTGGCCAGCGTCGACTGGCGGCGACCGGAGGCGTCCAGCTCCGCCAGCACCCGCTCGGGGTTGCGGGCGACGAGGACCAGCCGGCCGTCGCGCAGGAAGCCGCGGCGCGGCGTGTGCTCGACGTGGGACAGCGCGCCCCACGGCATGCCGCGCCAGGTGCGACCGAGGCGGATGCGCACGCCCTGGGTGTCGGCTACGAGCAGCGGGGTGCGGGCGTCGACGAAGGCGACCAGGTGGGCCACGCCGAGGACGCCCATGAGGACCGCGAGGGTCCAGTCGACGACCGCACCGGTGGCGGCCGCACGGGCGAGGTAGGCGATGGCCACGGCCGAGGCGACGCCACCCACGAGGGCGGCGAGCCCGGCGTTGCGGCGCACCTCCACCGGGTCGGGTGCCAGGCCGAGGGGCTCGGGCGTCGACTGCTCGTCGTACTGGTCGTCGTAGCGGTCGTCGTGGACCTGGGCTGCGCTCACGTTGTTCACATCTCCCCCTGCAGGGTGGCGATCACGCCGTCGATCTCGTCGGGCTTCACGAGCACGTCACGGGCCTTGGATCCCTCGCTGGGACCCACCACGCCACGGCTCTCCATAATGTCCATCAGGCGTCCGGCCTTGGCGAAGCCGACGCGGAGCTTGCGCTGGAGCATCGAGGTCGACCCGAACTGGGTCGAGACGACGAGCTCGATGGCCTGGATGACCAGGTCCATGTCGTCGCCGATGTCGTCGTCGAGCTCGCGCTTGCTGGCGGCGGGCGCGGTGACGTCCTCGCGGTACGTCGGCTCGAGCTGGCTCTTGCAGTGCTTGACGACCTGCGCGATCTCGGCCTCGGTGACCCAGGAGCCCTGGACGCGCACGGCCTTGGATGAGCCCATGGGCAGGAACAGCCCGTCACCCTGGCCGACCAGCTTCTCGGCGCCCGGCTGGTCGAGGATGACCCGGCTGTCGGTGACCGAGGAGGTGGCGAACGCCAGCCGGGACGGGACGTTGGCCTTGATCAGCCCGGTGACGACGTCGACGCTGGGTCGCTGGGTGGCGAGCACCAGGTGGATGCCGGCCGCGCGGGCCAGCTGGGTGATCCGCACGACCGCGTCCTCGACGTCGCGCGGGGCGACCATCATCAGGTCGGCGAGCTCATCGACGATGACCAGGAGGTAGGGGTAGGGCGTGAGCTCGCGCTCGGAGCCCGGCGGCACCTGGACCTTGCCCGCCCGGACGGCCTTGTTGAAGTCGTCGATGTGGCGGAAGCCGAAGTTGGCCAGGTCGTCGTAGCGCATGTCCATCTCGCGCACGACCCAGGCCAGCGCCTCGGCGGCCTTCTTGGGGTTGGTGATGATCGGGGTGATCAGGTGCGGGACGCCCTCGTAGGCGTTCAGCTCGACCCGCTTGGGGTCGACCATGATCATCCGGACCTCGTCGGGCGTCGACCGCATCAGGATCGAGGTGATCATCGAGTTGATGAACGACGACTTTCCGGAGCCGGTGGCACCCGCGACCAGCAGGTGCGGCATCTTCGCGAGGTTGGCGACGACGAAGCCGCCCTCGACGTCCTTGCCGAGGCCGGCCACCATCGGGTGGTGGTCCGAACGCGCGGTGTTGGACCGGAGCACGTCGCCGAGGGAGACGATCTCCTTGTCGAGGTTGGGGATCTCGATGCCGATCGCGGACTTGCCGGGGATCGGGCTGAGGATGCGCACGTCGGCCGAGGCCACGGCGTAGGCGATGTTCTTGGAGAGCGCGGTGACCTTCTCGACCTTGACCGCGGGGCCGAGCTCGACCTCGTAGCGGGTGACCGTCGGGCCGCGGGTGTAGCCGGTGACCTGGGCGTCGATGCCGAACTCGTCGAGCACGCTCGTGAGCCGGTTGACGACCTCGTCGCTGGCCTTGGAGCGGGCCTTGTGCACCGAGCCGGGCTTGAGCACCTCGTTGGCGGGCAGCGAGTAGGTGACGTCGCCCGACAGGGCGAGCTGCTCGACCCGAGCGGGCAGCGGCGAGTGCGGCGGCGGCTCGAGCTCGGTCTTGCCGGCCGCCGGGACGGCCGCGGCGGCGTCGAGGATGTCCAGGCCGACGGCGTCGGTCTCCTGGGTCTCCTCCATGCCCTCCATCGCGACGTCGAGGGCGTCCTTCTTGCGACGCTTCCTGATTTCGCGGTCGGTGAGCACCGGGGAGTCGTAGGCCGGGTCGCCTTCGGGGTCGTAGTCCTCGACCTTGCCGCGGCGGCTGCGGATCGGCTGGGTCTCGTCGAGACCGTCGGTGCCGTCCTCGACGTGGTGCTCGCGGCCGAGCATCCGGTCGCGGAGCTCGGCGAGACGGGCCGGCACCTGGTAGAGCGGCGTCGCGGTGATGATCAGGACACCGAAGAAGGAGAGCAGTGCGAGCAGCGGCACGACGACGTACGGCGTGCGCAGCAGGTCGAGCAGCAGCGAGGAGACGACGAACCCGACCGCTCCCCCGGCGCCCTGGAGCTTGCTGGCGTCGCCCATGACCGGCTGCGGGTTGCCGTTGGCGATGTGGACGATGCCGAGGATGCCGAAGGCGAAGGCGGCCCAGCCCACGACCTGGCGACCGGCCGGGCCGTTGTGGATCGGGTCGCGCATGTTGCGCCAGCCGACGTAGACGAGCGCCAGCGGGACGAACCAGCCGACCTTGCCGACCGTCCCGGCGACCACGGTCCGGGTGAAGCCCATGGCCGGCGCGTCGATCTGGAACCAGACGGCGGCACCCACGACGACCGAGAGGCCGAAGAGGAACAGGCCGACCCCGTCGCGGCGGTGCTCGGGCTCGAGGTCGCGTGCGGTCCGGCCGATGCCGCGCGCGGCGGCACCGAGGGCGTGCGCGACACCCAGCCACACCGCGGCGATGCCGCGGAAGACGGCGGTGAACGTCCGGGAGATCGGCCCGGGACCGTTGCGCACGGCGCGGGGCGCCGGACGCTTCGAGCGCGCGCTGGGAGCCGGCTTGCGCTTGCTGGTGCTGCGCGCCGTGCTCGTGCTCTTCGTCGGGGTGTTGCCGGTACTCCGGGATCGGGTGCTCGAGGTCCCTCGTGCGGGGCTCTTCGACCCGGTCGAGGACGTGCTCTTGCTCCGCGACCCCGGCGGGGAAGACGTACGGGTCGCCATGGTCAGCACGGTAATCGATGGTCCCACCCGTCACAGGGATCACAGGAGCGTGTCGGCCGGCTGTCCTCACGGGCAGTTGTTTCAGCCACCGGTTCCGAAAAGATTCGCGGGTCTGCTGGCACGGACAGCAAGGTCTCCATAAGGTGCCCGGTGGGTGTCGTAGTTCACACGCGGCACCAGGGGACCACTTCGGAGGGAAAACCACACGTGAAACTCACTCGGCTAGGGATCAGCCTTGCCCTCGTGGGCGCCGGCTTCGCCGCCGTGCCCGGGATGCAAGCGGTCGCGGCAGGCACCAGCCCCGCGGCAACGAGCGACTCGCTCGTCCAGCAGCTGCGCGGCGAGGCCACCGGGTCCGTCGTACTCACCCAGGAGCGCGCCACCGGCAAGGTCGGCTTCGTCCGGTCCGCCGCGGGCGGCGACCTGATGCCGACGCTCGAGGGTGACTCGCTGCGCGGTGCCGTGGACAAGGCCAACGCCTACCTCGGCAAGTACGCCGGCGTCTTCGGCGCCACCAAGGACCAGCTGCGCCAGACCGACGCGGCGGCCGGCCGCTACGGCTGGACCGTCACCTACAAGCAGTACTACCAGGGCCTGCCGGTCTTCGGCTCCACCATCAAGGCCAACCTCGACAAGGCCGGCGACCTGACCTCGGTCAACGGCTACGCCGCCCCGGGCCTCGACCTGTCGGTCACGCCGCGGGTGAGCAAGTCGATCGCCTCCTCGCACGCCATCGGCACCGTGCACGCCAACCCGCCCGGCTCGGCCGAGGCCCCGGCCAACGTGACGGGCCTGGAGGCCTCCTCCGCCGAGCTCGTGATCTACCGGACCGGCGCGATCCGCGGCCAGCAGGGCACCAACATCCTCGCCTGGATGGTCGGCGTCACCAACGCCCACGGCGTCAACGACCGCGTCTTCGTCGACGCGGCCACCGGCAAGGTCGTCAACCGCTACTCGATGACCGACGGCTTCGAGACCGACCGTGAGCTGTACGACGGCACGCAGGACCCGGCCCACCTGGAGTGGAAGGACGGCGACGCCTTCCCGGGCACGCTGTCGACCTACCAGCAGAACCTGATGTACGACGCGGGCAACTCCTACTGGCTCTACGCCAACACCTTCGGCCGGGACTCCTTCGACGGCCAGGGCACCAAGATGGTCACGGTCGAGAACTACCAGGACCCCAACGACCCGAACTACTGCCCCAACGCCAACTGGAACGGCCAGCGCATCAACATGTGCCCCGGCTCCGAGGCCGACGACGTCGTCTCCCACGAGTGGGGCCACGCCTACACGCAGTACACCTCGGGCCTGATCTACCAGTGGCAGCCCGGTGCGCTCAACGAGTCCTACTCCGACGTGTGGGGCGAGACGATCGACCTGATCAACGGCCGCCACGACGAGGGCGAGGGCGACATCACGACCCACCGACCCGTGGGCCAGTGCTCCACGCACTCCCCCTCGCAGCCGACCGTGACGATCAACAGCCCGGCGTCGATCCAGCGCGACTGCGCGACGGCCGCCGCCGGCTACGGCCCGCAGCTCGACTCCACCGGCATCACTGGTGACGTCGTGCAGGGCGTCGACGGCACCGCCGACGGTGGGACCTCCACCGACGGCTGCTCGCCCTTCGACAACGCCGCCGCGGTCGCGGGCAAGATCGCGATCGTCGACCGGGGCACGTGCACCTTCGACACCAAGACGGCCAACGCGCAGGCCGCCGGCGCGGTCGCGCTGATCATCGGCAACCGCGACGAGGCGCCGTTCTCGGCGTCCGGCGACGGCACCGGCATCACGATCCCGACCGTCATGATCGGTCTCAGCGACCGCGAGGCCATCAAGACGGCCCTCGCCAGCGGTCCGGTCAACGTGACCATGAAGGACACCGCCGGCCAGCGTTCGAACTCCTACCGCTGGCTCATCGGCGAGCAGGCCCCGGCGTTCGGTGGCGCGCTCCGCGACATGTGGGTGCCCACCTGCTACGGCGACCCGGGCAAGGTCGCGGACGCCGAGTACAAGTGCTCGACCGACGACAACGGCGGCGTGCACAGCAACTCCGGCATCCCCAACCACGGCTACGCCCTGCTGGTCGACGGTGGCACCTACAACGGCGTCACGGTCCCCGGCATCGGCCTGGACAAGGCCGCCAACATCTGGTGGCAGACCCAGCTGGACTACCTGACCCCGATGTCGGACTTCACCGACATGGCGGACAGCCTCGACGCGGCCTGCACCGCGCTCGTGGGCCAGCCGATCCAGAAGCTGTCGGTCCAGCGCCTGACTCCGGGTGGCCCGGCGGCGCCCATCACCGCCGCCGACTGCCAGGCCGTCTCCGCGATGGAGCAGGCCGTGCAGTTCCGCACCCCGCCGACGCAGTGCAACTTCCAGCCGCTGCTCGCCAAGGGCGCCCCGGCTGCCTGCGGCAAGGCGTTCACCACCTCCAAGGTGTGGGGCGACGACTTCGAGAAGGGCCTGGGCAACTGGACCAAGGGCGGCTCGACGGTCTACCCCGCCGGTCACGGCTACCCGTGGCGGACCACCGCCGCGGCACCCGGCTCGCACGCGAGCAAGGTGGCGGCCGGCCCCGACCCGCAGGGAGGCAGCTGCTCGGGTGACGCCAACGACATCTCCAGCGTCGACACGATCGCCAGCCCGGCGGTCTCGCTGCCCAACGGCGCCTCGCGGCACCTGGTGTTCCAGCACTACGTGTCCACCGAGGCCGGGTTCGACGGCGGCAACGTGAAGATCAAGGTCAACGGCGGCGCCTGGAAGCTCATCCCGGCCGGTGCCTACACGTTCAACGGCCCGAACTCCACGCTCGCCACCAACGACGAGGGCAGCACCGACCCGCTCGCCGGCCAGGACGCCTGGACCGGCACCGACGGCGGCCAGGTCCACGGCTCGTGGGGCACCACGGTCGTCGACCTCAAGGCGGCCGGCGCCAAGGCGGGCGACACCGTGAAGTTCCGCTTCGACATGGGCCGTGACGGCTGTGGCGGCGTCGAGGGCTGGTACCTCGACAACGTCAAGGTCGTGGTCTGCAAGAAGAAGGCCAACGCCCAGGGTCGCCACGCGGCTCTCGGCCACCGCCGCTGATCCACCCGTCTCACCAGGAGGCCCCGTCGGACACGTCCGGCGGGGCCTCCTGCCATGCTCGGCTCGTGCCCGCCCAACTCGATGCTGCACAGCTCATCTGGATCCTGCCCGCAGCCTGTGCGCTGACCGACTGGGCCGCGGTGGCCCGCGGCGATCGACGTACGGAGACGTGGGCGAAGCCCGCGACCCTCGCGTCGCTGATCGTGGCGGCGGTCGTGCTGGGTGCCGCCTCGGACAGCGCCGGGGTGTGGCTGCTGGTCGCGCTGGCCTTCGGCCTGCTCGGCGACGTCGCCCTGCTCTCGGACTCGCTCCCCCGCTTCAAGGCCGGCGTCGCGGCGTTCCTGGTCGGGCACCTGGCCTTCCTGGTCTGCTTCGCAGACCTCGGCCTGCCGCGCCCGGCCTGGTCCTGGGCGGTCTTCGCGGTCCTCGCGGTCAGCGTCGTCGTGACCCGGGACGTCGTCCCGCGGTGCCACCGCCTCGGCGGGGCCTCCCTGTCGGTGCCCGTCGCCGTCTACACCGCCGTGATCGGGGCGATGCTGGTCTGCGCGTGGTTCACCGGGGAGTGGCTCGTCGCCCTCGGCGCCACCGTCTTCGTCAGCAGCGACGCCACCCTCTCGGTGGACCGGTTCGTCCGGCCCATCCCCCACGCCAAGCTCGCCCTGATGGTGACCTACCACCTCGGCCAGGCACTGATCGTGGCCGGCGTCCTCGCCGCCACCTGAGGCGCGAGAGGGCACTCAGGGGCACTCCCAGACGCACGAGAGGGCGATCCTGCCGGCAGGATCGCCCTCTCGGTGGCTTGAGAGTGCCTGGAAGTGCCCTCTCGCGTCAGGCCTCGATGACCACCGGGATGATCATCGGGCGGCGGCGGTGGGTGTTGCTGACCCAGCGGCCGACGACGCGGCGGACGGTCTGCTGGAGCTGGTAGGAGTCGGTGTTGCCCTCGGCGATGGCCCGGTCGAGCGCGTCGATGATCGGCTGCTTGATCGCGTCGAAGGTCGAGTCGTCCTCGGCGAAGCCCCGGGCGTGGATCTCGGGCCCGCCGGAGACCTTGCCGCTGACGGAGTCGACGACGACGATCACCGAGATGAAGCCCTCCTCGCCGAGGATCCGGCGGTCCTTGAGGTCGGACTCGGTGATGTCGCCGACCGAGGAGCCGTCGACGAAGACGTAGCCGCAGTCGACCTTGCCGGCGATCGCGGCCACGCCGTCGACGAGGTCGACCACCACGCCGTCCTCGGCGATGACGACGTTGGGCACGCCGGTGGCGCGGGCCAGGTCGGCGTTGGCGCGCATGTGCCGGATCTCGCCGTGCACGGGCAGGACGTTCTTCGGCTTGACGATGTTGTAGCAGTAGAGGAGCTCACCGGCGCTGGCGTGGCCCGAGACGTGCACGAGCGCGTTGCCCTTGTGCACGACGTTGGCGCCCCAGCGGGCCAGGCCGTTGATGACCCGGTAGACGGCGTTCTCGTTGCCCGGGATCAGGCTGGAGGCGAGCAGGACGGTGTCGCCCTCCTCGATGTGCACGAAGTTGTGGTTGCGCTGGGCGATCCGCGACAGCGCGCTCATCGGCTCGCCCTGCGAGCCGGTGGAGACCAGCACCTGGCGCTCCGGCGGCAGGTCGGCCAGGTCCTTGGTGTCGACCAGCACGCCCGGCGGCACCTTGAGGTAGCCCAGGTCCTTGGCGATCGCCATGTTGCGCACCATCGAGCGGCCGACGTAGGCGACCTGCCGCTCGTGGGCGTACGCCGCGTCGAGCACCTGCTGCACGCGGTGCACGTGCGAGGCGAAGCAGGCCACGATGATCCGCTGCTGCGACTCGTGGAAGACCCGGTCGATGACCGGGGTGATGGACTTCTCGGCGGGCGTGAAGCCGGGGGTCTCGGCGTTGGTGGAGTCGGTCAGGAAGAGGTCGACGCCCTCCTCGCCGAGCCGCGCGAAGGCGCGCAGGTCGGTGATCCGGCCGTCCAGCGGGAGCTGGTCCATCTTGAAGTCGCCGGTGTGCAGGACCAGGCCCGCACCGGTGCGGATGGCGACGGCGAGCGCGTCCGGGATGGAGTGGTTGACCGCGACGAACTCCAGGTCGAACGGGCCGAACGAGACCCGGTCGCCCTCGCGGACCTTGTGGTGCACGGTCTCCTTGAGCCGGTGCTCGCGCAGCTTGCTGCCGAGCAGGGCCAGCGTCAGCTCGGAGCCGACGAGCGGGATGTCGCCGCGCTCGCGGAGGAGGTACGGCGTGGCGCCGATGTGGTCCTCGTGGCCGTGGGTCAGGACGAGCGCCTCGACGTCGTCGAGGCGGTCCCGGATCGAGGACCAGTCGGGCAGGATCAGGTCGACGCCGGGGTGGTGGTCCTCGGGGAACAGCACGCCGCAGTCGACGATCAGCAGCCGCCCGTCGTACTCGAAGACGGTCATGTTGCGGCCGACCTCGCCGAGCCCGCCGAGCGCGGTGATCCGCAAACCCCCCTTCGCCAGATCGGCCGGTGCGGAGAGTTCGGGATGAGGATGGGACAAAGTCGTTCCTTACGGGATGAGACCGGAGGCAACGAGGCCGGCGCGCAGCGCGGCCACCTCGTCGTCGTCCAGCGGCACCAGGGGCGCGCGGACGTTCCGGTTGTCGAGTACGCCGAGGAGCTGGAGTGCTGCCTTGGCGGTGGTGGCTCCGTAGTTGGGGACGCCCATGACGGCGTCCGTCGCGGGGAGCAGCCGCGTGAAGATGGTGAGGGCCTGCGCGTGGTCGCCGGCCCGGAAGGCCTCGATCATCGCGCGGATCTGGTCGCCGGCCGCGTGGCCGACGACGGAGACGACGCCGGCGGCGCCGTGCGCCAGCCAGCCGAGGGTGGAGACGTCGTCGCCGGAGTAGAGGGCGTAGCCCATCTGCATGATCTTGACGCCGCGGGCGTAGTCGCCGACCGCGTCCTTGACCGCGACGACCTGCTCGAGCTCGAAGGCCTTCTCGTAGACCTCGAGCGAGATCTCGGTGCCGGTGCGGCCGGGGACGTCGTACAGCATGACGGGTACGTCGCTCGCCTCGACGACCGTGCGGAAGTGGTGCAGCACGCCGGCCTGGCCGGGCTTGTTGTAGTAGGGCGTGACGAGCAGCAGCCCGTCGGCGCCGATCTTCTCGGCCTGCTGCGCCAGCTCCACCGAGTGGGCGGTCGCGTTGGTGCCGACGCCCGCGACGATGGTGGCCCGGTCGCCGACGGCGTCCTTGACGGCGGCCAGGATCTGGCCGTCCTCCGCGACGGTCGTGGTCGGCGACTCCCCGGTGGTGCCGGAGACGACGACGCCGTCGTGGCCGTGGTCGACCAGGTGGGTCGCGATCCGCGCGGTGCCCTCGAGGTCGACGGATCCGTCGGCGTGGAACGCGGTGGCCATGGCGGTGAGCACGCGGCCGAACGGAGCGGCGGGCTGGGTCGTCATGCCCGAAGGTTATCGCTTCCCCGCCGCTCCCCCGACGCGCGGGACGGCGCGGGACGTTCGGCGACGTTGCCGGGCCGCACGCCTCTCCCCGGCCCGCCCTCCACGGCAGAGGGTGGAAGGAGGCGGGACCCGTCCGTGGCCCGCCGGGAGGAAGCCCGCCATGAACACCTGGGCCGTCGTCGGACTGGTGGTCGCGGTCGTCGCCGCGGTCGGTCTCGCCCTGTCGATCAGGGTGGTCACGCAGTACCAGAAGGGGGTGCTCTTCCGGCTCGGACGCGTCATCGGGGTCCGGGAGCCGGGGCTGCACTTCATCATCCCGGTCATCGACCAGCTGCGCCGCGTCTCCCTGCGGATCGTGACGATGCCGATCCAGTCCCAGGGGATCATCACGCGGGACAACGTGAGCATCGACGTGGCTGCGGTGGCGTACTACCGGATCGTCGACGCGACCAAGGCGATCGTCGCCATCGAGAACGTCGCGGCCGCCATCAACCAGATCGCCCAGACCACGCTGCGCAACGTCGTGGGGCAGAGCTCGCTGGACCAGACGCTGTCGGAGACCGACTCCATCAACGCCAGCATCCGGGAGATCCTCGACGTGACGACCGCCGACTGGGGCGTTGTGGTCACGCTCGTCGAGCTCAAGGACATCCAGCTCCCGGAGAGCATGAAGCGCGCGATGGCCCGCCAGGCCGAGGCCGAGCGGGAGAAGCGCGCCAAGATCATCGCCGCCGAGGGCGAGGCTGCGGCCGCTGCCGCGCTGGGCGACGCGTCCGACACGATGATGGCCCACCCGCTCGCCCTGCAGCTGCGCAACCTGCAGAGCCTGGTCGAGATCGGCGTCGACAAGAACACGACCGTGGTCTTCCCGGCGCCCCTGATGAGCACCATCGCCGACCTCGGTGCGTTCCTGCGGCGCGAGGCCGCCGCCGCGGAGCCGTTCCCCCGGCCGCGGCGCGCGTCAGACGTGCGGCGCGACCTCGGCGGCGATGAGCCGCAGGTGGTCCAGGTCCCCCAGGTCGAGCACCTGGAGGTAGGCGCGCTCGGCACCGAGGGCGGCGTAGCGGCGGAGCTTGTCGACGACCTCACCCGGTGAGCCGGCGAGCCCGTTGGTGCGCAGCTCCTCGGGCTCCCGCCCGATCGCCTTCGCCCGGCGCTCGACCTCGGCCTCGTCCGCGCCGACGCAGACCACGAGGGCGTTGGACCAGGTCATCGTCGCCGGGTCGCGGTCCTGGGCCTCGCACGCGGCGCGGACCCGGGCGAACTGCGTCGCGGTCGTCTCCTCGTCGACGAAGGGCAGGTTGAACTCGTCGGCGTAGCGGGCGGCGAGCTCCGGGGTCCGCTTCTTGCCCAGCCCGCCGATCAGCACCGGCGGCCGCGCCTGCGTCGGCTTCGGCAGGGCCGGGGAGTCGAGGACCTCGTAGTGGGTGCCGCGGTGGGTGAACCGCTCCCCCACCGCCGTGCCCCACAGCCCGGTGATGATCGCGAGCTGCTCCTCGAACCGGTCGAAGCGCTCGCCGGTGGAGGGGAAGGGGATGCCGTAGGCCGTGTGCTCCTGGGCGAACCAGCCCGCACCGATCCCGAGCTCCACCCGACCACCGCTCATCTGGTCGACGTTGGCGACCTGGATGGCGAGGGGACCGGGATGCCGGAACGTCGCGCTCGTCATCATCGTGCCGAGCCGGATCGTGCTGGTGTCCCGCGCCAGGCCGGCCAGCGTCGTCCAGGCGTCGCTCGGGCCGGGCAGCCCCTCGGTGCCCATGCCGAGGTAGTGGTCGGACCGGAAGAAGGCCCCGAACCCGAGCTCCTCGGCGGTGCGGGCGACCGCGAGGAGGTCGTCGTACATCGCTCCCTGCTGGGGTTCGGTGAAGATACGCAGCTCCATGCGCACCACCCTGACAGGTGCCCCCAACCCGATAGGGTCCGGCCCATGATGGCCATGGCCCAGGCGGGCTTCGTGTTCCTGTCGATGACGAAGACGGGCTCGACGACCATCCAGCGCGAGTTCGAGCGGCACGCCCAGCTCGTCGCCTCCAAGCCGCCGCCGATGAAGCACATGACGGCGCGCTTCTTCGAGGCCTCCATCGCGCCGGTGCTGACGCACTACGGCTTCGCGCGCGAGTCCTACGAAACGGTCGCAATGGTCCGCGAGCCGGTCGACTGGGCCGCCTCGTGGTGGCGCTACCGGGCCCGGCCGGGCACCGAGGGCCGCAGGACCTACACGGGCGACATGGGCTTCGACGAGTTCGCCGACCGGATCTGCACCGGCGAGGTCTACCTCGGCAGCTCGGCGAAGTTCGTCAGCAGCCTGGAGGGCGAGGTCCTCGTCGACCGGATCTACCGCTACGAGCACCTGGACCGGGCCGCCGCCTGGATGGCCGACAAGCTGGGCGTGAAGATGCCCGAGCTGGCGCCGGCCAACGTCTCCCCCGAGCGCGCCGCCGCCATCGACCCGGCGACCCGGGCCAAGCTCGAGGCGCACTACGCCGCCGACCTCGAGGTCTACCGCTCGGCGCTCTAGGGCGCGGGGGTTGCGCGCTCGGTCAGCAGGCGCAACGTCGCCTGCAGGGCGCCGAACTCGTCGGGCGTGAGCCCGAGCAGGTCCTTCATGTCGCAGTGGATCCGGCTCGCGTGGCGACGCATCGCCTCACCGCTCTCGGTGAGGGCCACCTCCACGAAGCGCTCGTCGAGGTCGGCACGACGACGCGTCACCACGCCGTTGGCCTCCATGCGGCGCAGGAGCGGCGTCAGGGTGCCGTGGTCGAGCCTGAGCACGTCGGCGAGATCCCGCACGGTGCACGTGCCGTGCTCCCACAGCACGAGCATCACGAGGTACTGAGGATAGGTCAGCCCCAGCTCGCGCAGGACCGGGCGGTAGGCGTTGGTGACGGCCCGCGAGGCGGCGTACAGGTCGAAGCACAACTGCTCCTCGAGCGAGGGAGTCGTCGCGCTGGCCATGTCTGCCATTCTGGCACGCCGTGCGCTACCTTGTGCCCTAGTTACTTGTGCACAAGATGTAGCGGTTGCCATGGGGGTTCCGTTGCCGACTGAAGGACGACCATGCCCAGTCGCACCGCCCGCACCGCCCCGGAACCCGCCCTCGACACCCTCCTGTCCGCCGTCGGCCGGCATGACGCGGAGGCCTTCGCCGCGCTCTACGACGAGCTCGCGCCGCGCGTCCACGGGATGGTCCTGCGCGTCCTGCGCGACCCCCATCAGTCCGAGGAGGTCACCCAGGAGGTCCTGCTGGAGCTCTGGCGGTCGGCCTCCCACTTCGACCCCGACCGCGGCTCGGCAATGGCGTGGGTGATGACCATCGCGCACCGCAGGGCCGTGGACCGGGTGCGTGCCAGCGACGCCGGGCGACGCCGCGACGACGCCGCTCATGCCGAGTCGACCCTCGAGCCGGCGTACGACGCGACCGCGACGGCCGTCGAGTCCTACCTCGCGGCCCGGGCCGTGCAGGCGGCCCTGGCCGAGCTCTCCACGATTCAGCGCCAGGCGATCGAGCTGGCCTACTTCGGCGGCCACACCCATGTCGAGGTCTCCGGCCTGCTCGGCATCCCGCTCGGGACCGCCAAGAGCCGGATCCGGGACGGCCTCCTCCGGCTGCGGGACCTCCTCACCCTGGTGGCGGCGGAGCCGACGTGACCGCCCGGGCACGCTCGAGCCAGACGACGTCCCAACCGGTGTCGTAGCCGTCGTGCTCCTCGCGAGCGGTCTCGACCCAGTCGTCGGCGTCGTACGCCGGGTAGAAGGTGTCGCCCTCCGGCGAGCGGTGCACCCACGTCAGCACCTGGTGGGTGGCGAGCGGCATCGCCTGCTCGTAGACCGTCGCTCCCCCGGCGACCATCACGTCACCGGGCAGGTCGGCGGCCAGCGCCAGCGCGGCCTCGAGCGAGTCGGCGACGAGGACGCCTTCCGCCGACCACGAGGGTGAGCGGGTGAGCACGATCGTCGTACGTCCCGGGAGCGGGCGGCCGATCGAGTCGTAGGTCGCCCGGCCCATGACGAGCGTGTGGCCCAGCGTCGTCCGCTTGAAGTGCGCGAAGTCCTCGGGGATCCGCCAGGGGATGTCCCCGTCGGCACCGATCACGCCGTTGTCGGCCACGGCGGCGACCAGCACGACTCTTCGGTGGTCGAGTCTTTGGTGGTCGAGCTCGTCGAGACTCATACCGCGATGGGGGCCTTGATGCCGGGGTGCGGGTCGTAGCCCGCGAGGGTGATGTGCTCGAGCTCGAAGGCGTCGAGGTCGGTGACCGACGGGTCGAGGGTGAGCGTCGGGAGCGGCCGCGGCGAGCGGGTCAGCTGGAGGCGGGCCTGGTCGAGGTGGTTGGAGTAGAGGTGCGCGTCGCCGAGGGTGTGCACGAAGTCGCCGACCTCGAGGCCGGTCACCTGCGCGACCATGTGGGTCAGCAGGGCGTACGACGCGATGTTGAACGGCACGCCCAGGAACACGTCGGCCGAGCGCTGGTAGAGCTGGCAGCTCAGCCGCCCCTGCGCGACGTAGAACTGGAACATCGTGTGGCACGGCGCCAGCGCCATCTGCGGGATGTCGGCGACGTTCCACGCCGAGACGATGTGGCGGCGCGAGTCGGGGTTGGTGCGGATCTGCTCGACGACCTCGGCGATCTGGTCGACGTGCCGGCCGTCGGGGGTGGGCCAGGAGCGCCACTGGTAGCCGTAGACGGGCCCGAGGTCGCCGTTGTCGTCGGCCCACTCGTCCCAGATCGAGACACCGCGGTCCTGCAGCCACTTCACGTTGGTGTCGCCGCGCAGGAACCACAGCAGCTCGGCGAAGACCGAGCGGGTGTGGATCTTCTTGGTCGTCACGAGGGGGAACCCCTCGGCGAGGTCGAAGCGCATCTGGTGCCCGAAGACCGAGCGGGTGCCGGTGCCGGTCCGGTCGCCCTTCTCCGCGCCATCGTCGAGGATCCGCTGGAGGAGGTCGAGGTACTGCTGCACGGCGTTGACACTACCGCCGGTGGGCGGTCAGGGCGTGACGGTTCCGGCGATGGTCGTGCGTGTCTCGCCGCCCACCCAGACCGTGCCGTCCTCGAGCGAGACGTGGACGCGACCCGCACGCTGGAGGGCGGTGCCCTGGCTGGCGACGTACGACGTGGGCAGGCGGGTGCCCGCCAGCCACTGGCCGATCCCGGCGTTGAGCGAGCCGGTGACCGGGTCCTCGGGCATGCCGTAGCCGGGGCAGAACGCGCGCACCTCGACGGCGACCGGCCCGGCGGCGTACTCCCCCACGACCCCGACCTTGAGGTCGCCGAACGCCGCCCAGTCCGGGTCGAGCGCGAGGACAGCATCGGCATCGGCGAGCCGGACGCCGACCCAGCCGGGGCCGTTGTCGATCCACTCCGACTCCAGGACCTCGTCGTCGGTGATGCGCAGCGCCCCGCAGATGGCCGCGAGGTCGTCGTCGGAGACCGGCCCGGTCCGGGTCAGCGGCGGCGCGGCGAACGCGAGCCGGTCGCCGTCGCGCCGCACCCGGACCAGCCCGGCACCGCACTCCTGGACGACGCGCTCGCTCGAGGCCGGCACTCCCCCGGCTTCCAGCCAGGCGTGGCAGGAGCCGAGCGTCGGGTGGCCGGCGAACGGCAGCTCGCCGCCAGGCGTCCAGATCCGGACCCGGTAGTCCGCCTCCGCGGACGTGGGCGCCAGGAGGAAGGTCGTCTCCGAGAGGTTGGTCCAGCGGGCGAAGGCCGCCATCTCGTCGTCGCTGACGCCGTCGGCGTCGTGGACGACCGCCAGGGCGTTGCCACGCAGGGGCTCGCTGGAGAACACGTCGACCTGGCTGAAGCGCATGTCCCGGAGGGTAGCGATCAGTGGGCCAGGACGGGCAGCGCCCCGGTGTGGGGGAACTTCGTGACGGTGAAGCACGTGCGCTCGCCGAGGTGGCAGGTGCGCAGCTCGTAGGGGCCGGAGAAGGACTGCCGGACGAACTCCCCCGCCTGCGGCTGGTCCGCGGCGTGCGCCACCACGTAGGTCACCTCGTCGTCGGGGCCGAGCGACGCGGCGACGGCCAGGTCTCCCGGCTCGAGACCGGTCCAGAGCTGGTCGCCGGTGCGGGTGTCGTAGATCCGCGGCGTGCCGACCTGGTTGTCGGCGGTGGGCTGGTGCGTGAGGAGGTACTCCCCCGCCGGGGACAGCTGCGCACCGGTCCCGGCGACGTCGAACGAGATGCCGTACGTCGACTGCTCGACGTGGACGCCCGAGCCGCGCGCCGTGGCGCGGGTGCCGTGGGAGTCGGCCAGCAGGGCCGGGATGCCCAGGCCGGCCCGCTCGCCGTCGGGCAGCTGCCACGACCACTCGCCGTCGGCGGCCGCGTAGTAGAGGCGGGTGCCGTCGATGGCCACCGGGTGCGGACCGTCCTCGAGCTGGTCGGCGAGCGGGCCGTGCGCCGCGACGTCGAGGTGGGCCAGCTCCTGCCCGGCGGCGAGGTCCCACACGATCAGGCGCGTGACGCCCGGACTGCCCGGATCCACCCAGGCCGCCCACCCGTGCTGGTCGGAGGCGACGAGCGGCGCGAGCGGCACCTTGTGACCGATCCGGGTCACCTCGCCGTCGTCGCCGACCCACGAGACGTCGCCCTGCTCGTCGCCGATGACCGCACCGTCGCCGACCTCGACCAGATCGGTGACCCGGGGCAGCTCGACCTCGACCCGGGGCAGGTGCAGCACGCCGTTGGCCCACCAGGCGACCTCGGCGAGGTTCTGCGCGCGGGTGACGTGCGGCCGATCGGCGGCGGGTGCCGGCGGCGGACGGGTGCCGGCCCACGCGCCGAGGCCGACCAGCACGAGCACCGCGGCCGTCGCGCCGGCGATCCGCTTGAGCTCCCGGCGCCGGTGGTCCCGGGCCGTGGCGACGACGGCGTCGATCGGCGGAGCCAGTACGTCGATCGCCGCCGCCGCGTCCCGGACCTCGGCGGGACCGGGCCGGCCCGCGGCGGGCGACGTACCGGGCGTGGTGCCGAGGAGGCGGGCGAGCTGGTCCGGTTCCAGCCCGGCGACCGCCTCGAGCACGAGGGCGGCCCGGACCGGTGGGGTCAGCCGGTCGAGGGCAGGGACGAGGTCGAGCACCGGCTGCGGCTGCCCGAGCCCCGGGTGCGGCCAGACGGTGCGCCGCCCGGCGGCGCGGGCGACGGCCTCGAGCAGCGCCTCGTGGACCCGGGCGTCGATGTCGCCGGCGTGCCGCTCGCGCTCCCAGCCGCGGTGGCAGCGGGCGAGCGCGTCGCGGACGACGTCCTCGGCCTCGGGACGCGGGCAGCCCAGCAGCACCACGGTGCGGACCAGCGCAGGCCAGCGCGCCGCCAGGTAGGCCGCGAAGTCGCTGTCCTGCTGCATGCACCCATCCTCACGTGGCGGCTCCGTCCCGGGGAGTGTTCGGAGACGAGGACGCCACGGATGGGCGACGGGCGTGTCAGGCGTGCAGCGACATCGGTCCGTAGACCTGCCGGTCGTGCTCGAAGAGCGTGACCGCGTCGACGCCCTCGGCCGCCAGGTCGGACCAGATCTCCCCGACCCACGACTCCGCGTCGGCCTGGCTGGCGAAGCGCTCGCCCGCGAGGTCGGCGGAGACGTTCACCTCGACGCCGGCCTTGTTCTCCAGGCGCCACCACCAGGGGCGCTCGGCCGGCGTCGGCGGTCGGAACGTCGGCGGCTGCTCGGGCAGGTTCACGGGTGCATCAGGCCTCTCGGACGGACGGATCCACGAAGGGTGGCTTGACCAGCTGGAAGATCTCGCGGCGGCCGCGGACGTCGACGCCCACCTCGGCCTCGGGGTTGACGAAGGTCGGCACCAGCGCCAGGCCGATGCCCTTGCGCAGGGTCGGCGAGAAGGTGCCCGAGGTGATCTCGCACAGCGGCACGTCGTGGGTCAGCGAGACCCGCATGCCGGGGCGCGGGATGCCGCGGCCGACGGCGACCAGGCCGCGGAGCAGACGCTTGGGGCCCTCCTCCTTCTCGGCCAGCAGCACGTCGCGGCCCCAGAAGGACTCCTTCGTCCAGCCGACCGCCCAGCCCAGGCGGCCCTGGTTGGGGGTGACGTCGAGGGAGATGTCCTGGCCGTGGAGCGGGTAGCCCATCTCGGTGCGGAGCGTGTCGCGCGAGCCGAGGCCGCAGGCGAGCATGCCGAACTCCTCGCCGGCCGCCATCAGCGCGTCCCACAGCTCGCCGGCGACGTCGTTGGAGGCGATCAGCTCGTAGCCTCGCTCGCCGGTGTAGCCGGTCCGGCAGACGACGACGCCGCTCCCGGAGAACTCCGCCTCGACGAACGACATGTAGTCGTGGCCGACCGGCAGGCCGACCTTCGCGAGCACCTCGTCGGACTTCGTGCCCTGGACGGCGAGCACCGCGTAGTCGCGGTGGTGGTCGACCACCTTCACGCCCTCGGGCGCCGTCGCCTGCAGGCGGCGTACGACCTCGGCGGTGTTGGCCGCGTTGGGGACGAGCAGCACGTGGTCGTCGTCGTGGAAGTAGGCGATCAGGTCGTCGACGATGCCGCCGGTCTCGTCGTCGCAGCACAGGGTGTACTGCGCCTTCCCGGGTGCGATGCGGCCGAGGTCGTTGGTCAGCGTGGCGTTGACGTACGCCGCGGCGCCGGGGCCGACGACCATCGCCTTGCCGAGGTGGCTGACGTCGAAGATGCCGACCGACTCGCGGACGGCGGTGTGCTCCTTGACCGTGCCCGAGGGGTACTCCAGCGGCATCGACCAGCCGCCGAACTCCGCGAACTTGGCCCCCAGGGCCTCGTGACGGTCATGGATCGGGGACCTGAGCAACGCGGGCCCGTCGGTCGTCGTGTCGGACATGGCGCGAACCTACCGCAGCAGGCACCGCCGGCCGGGAGGCTGGCTACCATGCCCCGGTGACCTCGTACACGCTTCGAAGCGCCAGCCCCGCCAAGACCCGCACCGACGCCGTCGTCGTCGGTGTGCTGCAGACGCCGAAGGGCGCCACGATCGCCCCCGGTGGGGAGGACGTGGCCAAGGCCTACGGGCGCAAGCTGAGCCCGCTGCTGTCGACGCTGGGCGTCACCGGCAAGGCCGGCGAGGTCGTCAAGGTGCCCACGCACGGCACCCTCACGTCCTCGCTGCTGGTCCTGGTGGGCCTGGGCAAGACGGCCACGACGAGCGACGTACGCCGCGCCGCCGGCACCGCCGCGCGCGCCGTCACCAACGCCGCCTCGGTCTCGCTGGCGCTGCCCGCCGACACGCCCGAGCTGGTCCGCGCGGTGATCGAGGGCTACCAGCTGGGCGCCTACACCTACACGGCGTACAAGCACGACTCGAAGACCGACGCGACCGACCCGGGCGACGTCGTCGTGCTCGCCGCCGACGCGCGCAAGAAGGAGTACGTCGCTGCGTTCACCGATGCGCAGGTCCTCGTCAAGGCCGTCACCGGCACCCGCGACTGGGTCAACTGCCCTCCCGGCGACCTGACGCCGCCGAAGTTCGCCGACGCCGTCTCGGCCGCCGCCAAGGAGCTGACCAAGGGCCGCGGCGCGCCGAAGGTGACCGTGAAGGTCATCGACGAGAAGGAGCTCGCCGAGCTCGGCTGCGGCGGCATCCTCGGCGTCGGCGCCGGCTCGGACGCGCCCCCGCGCCTCGTCGAGATCACCTACGCCCCCAAGGGCGCGACCAAGCACCTCGCCCTCGTCGGCAAGGGCATCACCTTCGACTCCGGCGGCCTGACCATCAAGCCGGCCCAGGGCATGCAGGAGATGAAGAGCGACATGGGCGGTGCGGCCGCCGTCGTCCAGGCGACGTTCGCGATCGCCGAGCTCGGCCTGCCGATCAAGGTCACCTGCTACGCCCCGATGGCCGAGAACATGGTGTCCGGCTCCGCGACCCGTCCCGGTGACGTGCTGCGCATGTACGGCGGCAAGACCGTCGAGGTCCTCAACACCGACGCCGAGGGTCGCCTGGTCCTGGCCGACGCACTCGTCCGCGCCACCGAGGCGAAGCCCGACGTCATCCTCGACGTCGCCACCCTGACCGGCCACATGGTCATCGCCCTCGGCGACCGGGTCGCCGGCGTGATGGGCTCGCAGGAGATCGTCGACGGCGTCCTCGCCGCCGCCGCCTCGTCCGGCGAGGACCACTGGCCGATGCCGATCCCCGAGCAGATGAGCGAGCGGATCACCAGCAGCAAGGTCGCCGACCTCGCCCAGCACGACTGGATCCGCTGGGGCGGCGGGCTGTTCGCCGGTGCCTTCCTGCGCGAGTTCACCGCCGGCCTGCCCTGGGCGCACCTCGACATCGCCGGCCCGGCCTTCAACTCCGGCAGCCCGTGGGGCCACGTCACCTCCGGCGGCACCGGCTTCGCCGTGGCCACCCTGGTCGACTACGCGCGGTCGCTGGCCGAGTAGCCGCGGCGGCCTCCCGGCCTGCGACGACGCTTCACCATGTGAAGTGGGTGGAGCTGCACTTCTCATGGTGAGTTCACCGTGAGAAGTGACGGCTCGACCACTTCACATGGTGAAGCTGCGTCGGCTGGGGCAGGGCTCGGCTGCGCTGCGCCGCCGTCTTGCCCCAGGCGCACCCCCGACCGGCCCCAGCGGTGAGCCAGCGACCGTACCCGGCCTGTAAACGGTTCACCACCCACCGCCCGGCCGACCCGATGGTGAGCCATCAACCGGACCGGGCAGGGAAAGGGTTTGCAGCTCACCGCTCATCCCACGGCTCTGGGCGCCCGCGCATGCGGGCGGCGCGGGCGAAGCCCGTGCCGACAAGCGCGCCGCCGGCCGACCGTCCGGGTCCCGGAGTCAAGGACGGCCGCAGGCCGCCGCGCAGCGGACCGAGCGAAGCGAGGGTCCTTGATGCCGGGAGACGGTCGGCCACGCGCGCGGGCGCCCCCTGCCTGCGAGGACGCCTCACCATGTGAAGTGGGCGAAGCTGCACTTCTCATGGTGAGTTCACCGTGAGAAGTGACGGCTCGACCACTTCACATGATGAAGCTGCGTCGGCTGGGACAGCCGCTCTACAGCCCCTGCTGCTTGCGCCGCCGGTTGTAGTCGCGCATCCGCTGCGGCACGCCGACGACGGCGGCGTCGTACGACGGCACCTGGTGCCCGTTGCAGAACTTGTGTGCCCACTGCACCGACGGCACGCGACGGCGGGTCCACTCCCCGTCGTGGGCGACGAGCAGCAGCGTCACGTCGCTGACGGCGGTGCGGGGCTCGACGAACCCCTCGACGCCACGGCGTTCGGTGACCCACTGGTGGAGGTGCTGCTCGTCGGCGTTGGTCGAGGCACGCACGCGCGTCGATCCGGTGCGGGCGGCATCACGGGCCGGGCGACGCATGCGCGTGCCACGACGGAATCGGTCCAACCAAGCCATGCGTACAGGCTACTGACCAGTCGCATCGGGCCGGTGTGGACAGGCTCGGGAGAAGTGCAAAGATGGGGCCGACATCCAGCCCCTCCGGGCGACCTCACGGAAGGACCAGCGTGGCCGACGCCGACTTCGACGTACTCATCCTCGGTGCGGGCAGTGGCGGTTACGCCTGTGCCCTGCGGGCCGCCCAGCTCGGGCTGAAGGTCGGCCTGGTCGAGAAGGGCAACCTCGGCGGCACCTGCCTCCACGTGGGCTGCATCCCCACCAAGGCCCTCCTGCACGCGGCCGAGGTCGCCGATTCCGCGCGTGAGTCGGAGCAGTTCGGCGTCAACGCGACGTTCGAGGGCATCGACATGGCCGGGGTCAACTCCTACAAGGACGGTGTCGTCTCCCGTCTCTTCAAGGGCCTCACCGGACTCATCAAGGGCCGCGGCATCACCGTCATCGAGGGCGAGGGCCGCCTGACCGGACCCAAGCAGGTCACGGTCGGCGACACCGCCTACACCGGCGCCCACGTCGTGCTGGCCTCCGGCTCCTACTCCAAGTCGCTGCCGGGCCTGGACGTCGACGGCGAGCGGGTCATCACCTCCGAGCACGCCCTGCGCCTCGAGTCGGTCCCGAAGTCCGTGATCGTGCTCGGCGGCGGAGTCATCGGCTGCGAGTTCGCCAGCGTCTGGAAGAGCTTCGGCGCCGAGGTCACCATCATCGAGGCGCTCCCCCGGCTCGTCGCCGTCGAGGACGAGGCGTCCTCCAAGGCGCTCGAGCGGGCGTTCCGCAAGCGCAAGATCAACTTCAAGGTCGGCACACGCTTCCACAGCGTGAAGTCCACGAACGACAGCGTCGCCGTCACGGTCGAGGGGGCCAACGGTGAGCAGAGCGTCATCGAGGCCGACCTGCTGCTCGTCGCGGTCGGCCGCGGTCCGTCGACCGCCGGTCTGGGCTACGAGGAGCAGGGCATCGCGATGGAGCGCGGCTTCGTGCTCGCCGACGAGCGCTGCCGCACCAACGTCGAGGGCGTGTACGCCGTCGGCGACATCGTCCCCGGCCTGCAGCTCGCGCACCGCGGCTTCCAGCAGGGCATCTTCGTCGCCGAGGAGATCGCGGGCCTGGCCCCGCAGCCGATCGACGAGGCCGGCATCCCGCGCGTCACCTACAGCCACCCCGAGATCGCCTCGGTCGGGCTCGACGAGGCGAAGGCCACCGAGAAGTACGGCACCGACGGCATCGAGTCGATCACCTACGACCTCGGCGGCAACGGCAAGAGCCAGATCCTCAAGACCTCGGGCTTCGTGAAGCTGATCCGCCAGAAGGACGGCCCGGTCATCGGCGTCCACCTGGTCGGCGACCGCGTCGGCGAGCTCATCGGTGAGGCGCAGCTGATCTACAACTGGGAGGGTCACGCCGAGGACGTGGCGCCCCTGATCCACGCCCACCCCACCCAGAACGAAGCGCTCGGCGAGGCCCACCTGGCCCTGGCCGGCAAGGCGCTGCACGCCCATTCCTGATCCAGACTTCCACCCAGCTTTCTCCACCAGACACAGACGCGAGCGAAGGAACTCCATGGCCACCGAAGTCAACCTCCCAGCACTGGGCGAGTCCGTCACCGAAGGCACCGTCACCCGCTGGCTGAAGTCGATCGGCGACACCGTGGCCGTCGACGAGCCGCTGCTCGAGGTCTCGACCGACAAGGTCGACACCGAGATCCCCTCGCCGGTCGCGGGCACGCTGCTCGAGATCAAGGCCAACGAGGACGACACCGTCGAGGTGGGCGCAGTGCTCGCAGTCATCGGTGACGAGGGTGAGTCCGGCGGGTCGTCGGAGTCCGCGGAGGCGCCGGCGGAGGAGGCGTCCACCGAGGAGGAGACCCCTGAGCCCGCCGCCGAGGAGCAGGCCGAGGAGCCCGAGGAGGAGCAGGCCCCCGAGCCCGCCGCCGAGGAGAAGCCGGCCGCCGAGAGCAAGCCGTCCGGTGGGGGTGGCGGCGGCACCTCCGTCACGCTGCCCGCGCTCGGCGAGTCCGTCACCGAGGGCACCGTCACCCGCTGGCTGAAGGCGGTCGGCGACGAGGTCGCCGTCGACGAGCCGCTGCTCGAGGTCTCCACCGACAAGGTCGACACCGAGATCCCCTCGCCGGTCGCCGGCACCCTGCTCGAGATCAAGGTCGAGGAGGACGAGACCGTCGAGGTCGGTGCCGAGCTCGCCGTGATCGGTGACGGCAGCGCCGCCCCGGCCGAGGAGAAGGCTGAGGAGAAGGCTCCCGAGCCGGAGCCCGAGCCTGCCAAGGAAGAGCCCCAGGCCGAGCCGAAGGCCGAGGAGAAGGCTCCCGAGAAGGCCCCCGAGCCCGCCAAGGAAGAGCCCAAGGCCGAGCCCAAGGCCGAGCCCAAGGCCGAGGAGAAGGCACCCGAGCCGGCGCCCGAGCCCGCCGCCGAGTCGACCCGTGGCGGCGACGCCTCGGGCTACGTCACGCCCCTGGTCCGCAAGATGGCCGGCCAGCACGGCGTCGACCTGTCGACGGTGACCGGCACCGGCGTGGGTGGCCGGATCCGCAAGCAGGACGTCCTCGACGCCGCCGCCGCCAAGCAGCAGCCCGCCGCCCCGGCTGCCGCCTCCGCGGCGCCTGCCGCGGCCGCCTCGTCCGCGCCCGCGTCGACGACCCCGTCGCCGCTGCGGGGCACGACCGAGAAGATGTCGCGCCTGCGCAAGATCATCGCGACCCGGATGGTCGACTCGCTGCAGACCTCGGCCCAGCTGACCCAGGTGATGGAGGTCGACGTCACCAACATCGCGCGGCTGCGCGAGAGCGTGAAGGCCGACTTCCTCGCCCGTGAGGGCGTGAAGCTGACCTACCTGCCGTTCTTCGCCAAGGCGGCGATCGACGCGCTCAAGGTGCACCCGAAGCTCAACGCCGCGATCGACACCGAGGCCGGCGAGGTGACCTACTACGACCGCGAGAACGTCGCGTTCGCGGTGGACACCGAGAAGGGTCTGCTCACCCCGGTCGTCAAGGATGCGGGCGACCTCTCGATCGCCGGCCTGGCCAAGAAGATCGCCGACGTCGCCGAGCGCACCCGCTCCAACAAGATCGGCCCCGACGAGCTGTCCGGCGGCACCTTCACGATCACCAACCTCGGCAGCTTCGGGGCGCTCTTCGACACCCCGATCATCAACAAGCCGCAGGTCGCGATCCTCGGTCCGGGCGCCGTCATCAAGCGCCCGGTCGTCATCGACGACCCCAACCTCGGCGAGACGATCGCCGTGCGCCAGATGGTCTACCTGTCGCTGTCCTACGACCACCAGCTGGTCGACGGCGCCGACGCCGGCCGCTTCCTCAAGGACGTCAAGCAGCGCCTCGAGGCTGGCCAGTTCGAGGTCTGACCGACGCGATCCCGTTTCTCACGCCTGGACGACGAACCTTCGTCGTCCAGGCGTGAGTTTCGTCGGCCGGCCGACGAAACTCGGGCCCGGACATGGTTGGGTGGCGTCATGCACGTCGTCGTCGCGGGAGCCTCGGGCTTCCTGGGCACCCACCTGACCCGCGAGCTCACCACCCGGGGACACCAGGTCACCCGACTCGTCCGGGGCACCTCACCCGGCCGCGGCGAGTCCTCCTGGGACCCCTACTCCGGCACCCTCGACCACGACGTCGTCGCGTCCGCCGACGTCGTGGTCAACCTCGCCGGCACCCCGACGGCCGGCAACCCGCACTCCAGGACCTGGGCCCGCGAGCTGCGCGAGAGCCGGGTGACCACGACCCGCGTCCTCGCCGAGTCGATCGCGGCCAGCGGCACCCACCCGGCGTACCTCGCGGGCAACGGCATCAGCTGGTACGGCGACCACGGCGACGAGGTCCTGACCGAGGAGTCCGACAGCCGGGGACAGGCCCTGCTCACCCAGGTGACCCGCGACTGGCAGGCGGCCACCGAGCCGGCGTCCGTCGCGGGGGCCCGTGTCTGCGTGCTGCGCACCGCGCCAGTCATGGACCACCGCAGCGCCCCGCTCAAGCAGCTCGCGACCGTCTTCCGGCTCGGTCTCGGGGCGCGGCTCGGCGATGGCCGCCAGCACATGGCGATGGTCTCGCTCCGCGACTGGGTGGGCGGCGTGGTCCACCTCGCCGAGCACGACGACGCGCACGGACCCTTCAACCTGTGCTGCCCGCGCACCCCCACCAACGCGGAGTTCACCAAGACGCTGGCCCGGCTGCTGCACCGGCCGGCGTTCGCGTTCGCCCCCGCCGCCGTGCTCCGGGTCGGCGCCGGGGAGATGGCCCCGGAGCTGCTCGGCTCGCTCAACGTCCGCCCCGCCGCCCTGCAGTCCGCGGGCTACTCCTTCCGCGACCGCGACGTCACCGAGGTGCTCGCCACCGGGCTGGGCTGACCCCCTGCCAAGAGCGCAAAAACGGGACGACGTACGTCGGTCCCGGGACGTAGCGTCGTCCTCGATGACGCTCACCGAGATCCCCACCCCTCACCCGGTTGCGACGACCCCGCCGCCGGGTCCCGAGCGCACCGTCGACTGGCGCCGGCTGCGCAGCCCGATCGCGGCCTGGGCGCTCGCGGCCTGCGCCCTCGCGGCCGTCGGCACCTCCCTCGGCTCGCTGGTCGCCGGCCGGCTCGCGGAGCACGCCACGACCGACCTGCTCTGGGCGCTGGCCGGGTGTGTCGTCGGCGCGGCCGTGCTCGACACCGCCGCCCGCACGCTCTGGGCCGGGGTCGTCGACCGCGCCGAGGGACGGCTGCGCGCCGACCTGCTCGACGCGGCGCTCCACCAGCCGCTGGCGGCCCTCACCGAGCAGGCCGTCGGCGAGGTCCTCGACCGGGTCGACGACGACACCCACGAGGTCGGCGTGCTGCTGCGGCAGAGCGCGTGGCAGGCAATCCGCACCTCGCTCGCCGCCGTCCCCCTCTGGATCGTGGCCGGCACGACCTGGTGGCCGGCGTTCTTCCTCTTCCCCGTGTCGGGCCTCGCCGCCGTCGCCGTCGTGCGGCCGCTGCTCGCGCCGCTGGCGGCCCGCAAGGTCGAGGAAGAGGCCGCCTGGACCGACCACGCGGCCGCGATGGAGGAGGGCGTGGCGGGCCGCGACGACCTGCGCGCCAGCCTCGGCCAGGCCTACCTGCTGCGTCGCTGCACCGAGCTCGCCGCGACCGTCCACCACCGCTTCGCCGTCGTCCTCGGCTACGAGAGCCGGATCGGACGACGCACCGGCACCCTGCTCCACGGGGTCCTCGCGGCCACCGCCGTCGTCGGCGTGGCGCTGGTCGTCGACGGCCGGCTCGACACGGCCGCCCTCGTGACGCTCTACCTCGTCACCACGATGTTCGTCGGCCAGGTCGACCAGCTCGCCCGGCACCTGCCCGACCTCCAGGCGGGCTTCGGCGCGGTGCTCCGCCTGCGGGGCCTGCTCGGCTCCGAGCCCGAGCCGGTCGGCGGCGACGCGCTGCCCGCCGGCTCCCTCGACGTGCAGTTCCGCGACCTCCACTTCGCCTACGCGGAGGGCCGCTTCGCCCTCCAGCACGTCGACCTCCGAGTCCCCGCCGGCACCACCTGCGCGCTGGTCGGCCGCACCGGCTCCGGCAAGTCCACCCTCGCCTCGCTGCTGTCCCGCGCCGTCGAGCCCGAGCCCGGGTCGGTCCTGCTCGGCGGGGTCGACCTGCTCGGCGTCGACCTGCAGCAGCTCCGCTCCGCGGTCGGCGTGGTCACCCAGCGCACCGAGATCCTGGCCGGCACCCTCGCCGAGAACATCACCCTCTTCCAGCCCGTGCCGCGGGCCGAGGTCGAGGCCGCGATCGTCGAGCTCGGTCTCGAGGACTGGGTCGACGGCCTGCCCGACGGCCTCGAGACGCTCCTCGGGCCGGGCGGCACCAGCCTGTCGTCGGGCGAGGAGCAGCTGGTCGCCTTCGCCCGGCTGCTGGTCCGGCACGTGCGCGTCGTGGTCCTCGACGAGGCGACCGCCCGCATGGACCCCGTCACCGAGGCCCACGTCGTGCGCGCCGCCGACCGGCTGCTCGCCGGCCGCACCGGCCTGCTCGTGGCCCACCGGCTCTCGACCACCGAGCGCGCCGAGCAGGTGGCCGTGCTCGAGGGCGGCCGGATCGTGCAGCAGGGCCCGCGGGCGCGGCTGGCGCAGGCCGACGGTCCCTTCCGCGACCTGCTGGCGGCCTCGCGCGACGCCGAGCAGCACGAGCACGACCACGGGGCCGCCCACCCCGGCACCGCGGTCGGCACCGCCCGCCGCACCGGCGAGCCGCCGGCCGCGCCCACGCTGCGACCGATCCCCGGCCTGGCCCGGGCCACGACGTCGGCGCTCCTGATCGAGCCGCGCTGGGGCCTGCTCTCGGTCGGGCTGTTCCTGGTCTCGGCGCTGACCGGTGCCTTCGGTGCGGTCACCGGATTCCTCTGGGGCCACCTCGTGGCCGGCCTCCAGCGCGGCGAGGACCCGTGGGTCCTGGTCACCGCGCTCGTGGTCTCCCTGCTCGTCGGGCCGCTGCTGATGGCCGAGGCCTTCCGGCGCTACCCGCGTTGGTGGATCTCGGTGATGCTGCGGGCCCGCACGGCCGTCCTCGTCGGGCAGACGATGCAGCGCCGGCTCGACCGCACCCCGCCGGGCGAGGTCGTGGCCCGCACCATGGACGCCGACCGGCTGGCCCGCTACGCCGACCGCTGGGTCGACTTCGTCAACGGCCTGATCATCGCGGGCGTCACCGCCGTGGCTGCCCAGAGCTTCCTGGCCGGCGGCGTCCTGCTGATGGTGATGCTGGCCAGCTCGCTGGCGTCGTCGTTCGGCCGCCGGATCGCGGGTCGCTCTGCCGCGGCCTCGTCGGCCGCCCGCGCCCGCTTCGGCCGCTCCCTGGTCTCCACGCTCGACTCCGTCCGCACGGTCAAGCTGGCCGCGGCGACCCCCAGCGTCCACGCCCACCTCCGTGAGGTCGACGGCGGCCGCGTCGACGCGGCGGTCCGCGAGCACCGCGTCCAGGCGCTGCTCGACGGCGTCCCGATCGTCATGGTCCAGTGCGGCGTCGTGACCGCCTGGGCGGTCCTGGTCGGCGGCGGGTGGGGGCTGGCCACGGCCCTGCTCGTGGCCGGCGCGGTCAACGGGTTCGACTGGTTCGGCCGCGTGGCCGGCTCGGTCATCACCGAGGCGCCCGGCACCCGCGCGTGGATGCGCGCCACCAGCCGGCTGGCCGGTGGCGGAGACCTGATGGAGCTGCCCCCGGGCGTCGACCTCGTCACCGGCGCCGCCCCCGCGCCCACCCCGGTGCCCCGCGAGGAGCTGCGCACGCTCGAGCTGGTCGGCCTGACCGCCGTCCACGACGACGGCACGGTCGGCGTCAGCGACGTCGACCTGACCCTCCACCGCGGCGAGCTGGTGCTGCTGCTCGGCCAGGTCGGCTCGGGCAAGTCCAGCCTGCTGTCGGCGCTGAGCGGGCTGGTCTCCAGCACCGGCGAGATCCGCTGGAACGACCGCCCGGTCGAGGACCCCCAGACCTTCCTGCGCCCGGGCCGCGTCGCCCACGTCGCGCAGGTGCCCCGGGTGCTGTCCGGCACGTTCGGCGAGAACGTCAGCCTCGACCACGCCACCCGCCTGGTCGACCCGTCCCTCGAGGCGGCCCGCCTCGGCCGCGACGTCGAGGAGGCCGGCGGCCCCCACGCGGTCGTCGGCCACCGCGGCGTGCGGCTCTCCGGCGGCCAGGTGCAGCGCCTGGCGCTGGCCCGTGCCCTCGCCTGCGACGCCGAGCTGCTCGTCGCCGATGACGTCTCGTCTGCGCTGGACGCCGCCACCGAGATCGAGCTGTGGCGGGGGCTCCGCGAGCGCGGTGCCACGGTCGTCGGTGCCACGTCCAAGCGGGCCGCGCTCGCCCAGGCCGACCGGGTCGTCGTGCTGGTGGAGGGTCGGGTCGCGGCCGTCGGTCCCTGGGCCGAGCTGTCGGCGCGGTGGGGGCGGCTCGCGGGCTGACCGTCAGCCTGCGTCCCGCACCTCGCCGACCCGCCACTCCCCCGCGACCCGCACGAGCACCACCACGCGGCGCGACACCTCGTCGCGCGGGAGCGGCACGCGCCGTCCGCCCACGACCGCCTGCGCGCCCACGAGCCGGTCGGTCACCCGCAGCACCAGCCGGCGGGACGTCGCGGACAGCTCGCGCGCCGCGAGCACCTGCATCGACATCCCCTCGACGCGCACGCCGCGGGCGCGCCACTCCCGCAGCATCGCGACGTCGGCGGCGCCCGACGCCGACCCGGCGGCGTACAGGCTCCGCAGCGCGGGTACGTCGGCGTGTGCCCAGGCCGCGGCACGTGCGGCGTCCCACGCGTGGAGGACCTCGAGCGGGTCGGGCGAGGCGGGAGCCACCGGGGGCGCCAGGGCGGTGAGCAGGGCGAGCGACGGGAGGATCACGCCCACCTCCTACCCACTCCGGCGCGGCCACCCGCCGGTTGTCCACAGGGCTGGGAGACTGGTGGCATGTCTCGGTCGATCAGCCGCCGTTCGCTCATCCTGGGCGGCACCGCCGTGGTCGGGGTCGCCGCGGTGGCCGGCGCGGGCGTCGGGATCGAGCGGCGCGTGCTGCCCGGCCGCCCCTGGCTGCAGGAGCACCTGGGGCTCAACGGCGACGCCGGCACCGTCCCCGACATCGAGCCAGGTCCGGTCGTCAGCGGGACGTTCACCTCGCGGCACCGCCTCGGCGCCGAGACGGGCTGGTCGCTGGTGATGCCGCCCGTCAGCACCGGCATCCTCCCGCTGGTCGTCGCCCTGCACGGCCTCGGCGAGGACCACGCAACCCTGACCGGCCCGTCGTTCGGGCTGGGCCGCTACCTCGCCCAGCACGTCGCCGACGGGGGCGAGCCGTTCGCGATCGCGACGGTCGACGGCGGCACGTCGTACTGGCACCCGCGCCCCTCCGGCGAGGACGCCTCGGCGATGGTCACCGACGAGCTGCTCCCGCGGCTCGCCGGCCACGGCGTCGCGACCCACCGCTACGGCCTGATCGGCTGGTCCATGGGCGGGTACGGCGCCCTCCGCCTCGCCGGTCTGCTCGGCAACGAGGTCGTCCCGGCCGTGGTCGCCTCGAGCCCGGCCCTGTGGACGGACGCGAATGACGCGTCCGACTCCGGCTTCTCCAGTCCCGAGGAGTACGAGCAGAACACCGTCTTCGGACACCAGTCCGACCTGGACGGCATCGCCGTGCGCATCGACGTCGGCACCGGCGACCCGTTCTTCCCCGCCGTCGTGGACTACGTCGCGGGCTTCCCCGACGGCACCGTGGTCGCCATCAACGAGCCGGGCGGGCACGACACCGGCTACTGGCGGCGGATGCTGCCCGAGCAGCTGGCCTTCCTCGGGGCGAGCCTCGGGGCCTGAGCGGCGCCGGAGTAGGGTCGAATCCGTGAGCGACCTGACCTTCCGGACCGTCGGCCTCGGCCCCGACGCGGTGGACTACCTCGCCGCCTGGGACCTCCAGCGCGACGTGCACGCGGCGGTCGTCGCGGGTGACCTCCCCGCCACGGTCCTGCTGCTGGAGCACCCGCCGGTCTTCACCGCCGGCAAGCGCACCGACCCCCACGAGCGGCCCGCCGACCCCGGTGGCGCCCAGGTCATCGACGTCGACCGCGGCGGCAAGATCACCTTCCACGGCCCGGGCCAGCTGGTGGGCTACCCCATCGTCACGCTCCCCGACCACGTCAAGGTCGTCGACTACGTCCGCCGCGTCGAGGAGGCCCTGATCCACGTCTGCGCCGACCTCGGCGTCACCACCGCCCGGGTGCCCGGACGGTCCGGTGTCTGGCTGCAGGCCGACGACAAGGGCCCCGAGCGCAAGATCGCCGCGCTCGGCATCCGCGTCAGCCGCGGCGTGACCATGCACGGCTTCGCGCTCAACTGCGACGTCGACCTCGGCTGGTACGACCGCTTCGTCCCCTGCGGGATCGCCGACGCCGGCGTCACCTCGCTCAGCCAGGAGCTCGGCCGCGACGTGACCGTCGACGAGGTGCTGCCGACCGTGCAGCGCCACCTGCGCGACTACCTCGCGTGGGCGCCGTACGACGCCACGCCGGACTACGAGCCGAGGCCCGAGCCCGGCCGCGCGCCGCGCATCGAGCTGCTGACGCCGACGCGCTCCTAGTCGTCTCCTAGGAGATGGTCATCGCGGTGGTGTCGGGGGCGCCGCCGCCGGCCGTCTTGAGGTGCACGTCGAAGGGCGTGGACAGCACGAGGATCTTGACCTTCGCGCTCTCGCCCGGCCCGAGGGTGAAGCTCGAGACCTTGACCCGCGCGGCCTCCGCCGGGTCGATGACGACCTGGTAGGCGTCCGGCAGCCGGCCGGTGTTGGTCAGCGTCTCGGTGAGCACCTGCCCGGGCTGGCCGGTGGTCGGGCCGACGAGCGTGGAGTCGAACGGGTTGTCCGCGCTGCCCTGGCTCGGCACGGCCTGCGAGGTGGGGGCACCCGTGGAGGAGTCGGCCGACGAGGGCGTCGAGGAGTCGTCGCCGCAGGCGCTCAGCAGGGAGCCCAGCAGGACGATCGAGGAGGCGGCGAGCGCACGGCGTGCGCGTGCGGTGGTGGCTGCTCTGGTCATGGTGCCCCGACCGTATCCCGCGCCCGGTTGACCGAATTGGGTGGCCCACGCCCCCGGCGTAGAGTTGCGCGACGTGACGCAACCCGAAGGCCGCAAGCTCCTCCGCCTCGAGGTCCGCAATGCCGAGACCCCGATCGAGCGGAAGCCGGAGTGGATCAAGACCCGGGCCAAGATGGGCCCCGAGTACAAGCACCTCCAGAGCCTGGTGAAGTCCGAGGGCCTCCACACCGTGTGCCAGGAAGCCGGCTGCCCCAACATCTTCGAGTGCTGGGAGGACCGCGAGGCGACCTTCCTCATCGGCGGCGACCAGTGCACGCGGCGCTGCGACTTCTGCCAGATCGACACCGGCAAGCCCCAGCCCCTCGACCGCGACGAGCCCCGCCGCGTGGCCGAGTCGGTGCAGAAGATGGAGCTGCGCTACGCGACCATCACGGGCGTCGCCCGCGACGACCTCGAGGACGGCGGTGCCTGGCTGTACGCCGAGACCGTCAAGCAGATCCACGAGCTCAACCCCGGCACCGGCGTCGAGAACCTCATCCCCGACTTCAACGGCAAGCCCGACCTCCTTCGCGAGGTCTTCGAGTCGCGCCCCGAGGTGCTCGCCCACAACGTCGAGACGGTGCCGCGCATCTTCAAGCGGATCCGTCCCGCGTTCCGCTACGAGCGCTCGCTCGACGTGATCACCCAGGCCCGCGACTTCGGCCTCGTGACCAAGTCCAACCTCATCCTCGGCATGGGCGAGACCCGCGAGGAGGTCAGCCAGGCGCTGCGCGACCTCCACGAGGCCGGCTGCGAGCTGATCACCATCACGCAGTACCTCCGCCCCTCCGCCCGGCACCACCCCGTCGAGCGCTGGGTCAAGCCGGAGGAGTTCGTCGAGCTCAAGGACGAGGCCGACCAGATCGGGTTCTCCGGCGTCATGTCGGGCCCGCTCGTGCGCTCGTCCTACCGCGCCGGGCGCCTCTACCAGCAGGCGATGGCCGCTCGCGAGGGCGCGAGCGCCTGATCCGGCAGTAGCCTTCCCCTATCCGGCACCACCAGCCCGCACCACCGCAGGAGACCGCACACACCATGGCCAAGGCCCCCACCGATCCCGAGAAGATGAGCCGCCGTCGGCAGTTCGTCGAGACCTACCGGATGGCGAAGAAGACCGACCCCCGGCTCGGTCTGCTGCTGGTCGTCGCCTTCCTCGTCGCCGCCGTCGTCGGCTTCGCCGTGTTCTGGTTCCTGCCCGGTGGCGGGGTCATCGGCCTGGTCATCGCGATCGTCGGCGCGATCCTCTTCGGCTCGCTCGCGGCCCTCATCGTCTTCGGCCGGCGCGCCCAGAAGGCCGCCTACGGCCAGATGGAGGGACAGCCCGGCGCTGCCGCGGCCGCCCTGCGGATGCTCAAGCGCGGCTGGCGCACCGACCCGGCCGTGGCCTTCACCAAGCAGCAGGACATCGTGCACCGCGTGGTCGGCCCTCCGGGCATCGTCCTGATCGGCGAGGGCAACCCCAACCGGGTCCGCCAGCTGCTCGCCGGCGAGCGCCGCAAGCACGAGCGCGTCGTCTCCGACGCCCCCGTCCACGAGATCGTGTGCGGCAACGGCGAGGGCGAGGTGCCGCTGCCCAAGCTGGCCCGTCACGTCCAGAAGCTCGGCCGCTCGGTCAAGCCCGCCGAGATGACCGACATCCTCAACCGCCTCAAGGCGCTCGACGCCAACCGGTCGGCCATCCCGATGCCCAAGGGCCCGGTGCCGACCAGCATGAAGGGCATGCGCGGCAACATGCGGGGTCGCTGACCCGCATCAGCCCCGATGCGTGCCCTGTCCGCCCCGCGCTGTTTGCAGGGTGACGGTGGCGGTGCGTGCCATCAGGTCGTGGAGGCCGCGGCCGTCGGGCCGGAAGACCAGCGGCGGGATCACCGCGATGACCAGGATGCTGCGCGCCAACGACGGCAGGAACGGCACCGGGCGGCCCGAGCCGTCGAACCGTACGACGCGCAGCCGGGTGGCCAGCTGGCCGAACGAGCCGCCGGCCAGGGTCACGAGCAGCGCCGTCTCGAGCACGAAGACCAGCAGCGTGAGCATGCCGGGCAGGGGGTCGGGGTGCTTGGACTGGTCGGCGAAGAAGCGGCCCGGTCCCAGGATCAGCACGACCACGAGGCTCGAGGCGAACCAGTCGACGACCAGGGCCAGGATCCGGCGTGCCCAGGACGCGGTCTCGAGGGAGTTCACGGGGTCAGGCTAGAGGGGCGGTCCGGGCGGTCCGGGGTCCGGCCACCTGTTACATGGCCGAAACAAACCAGATACGGTCAAGAAACTGCCCGAGCCTAGGTTCGGGCAGTGCCCGGCGCAGCGCCGCTCCGGGCCGACTACTCGCTTGCTTTGTGTCGGCTGCCCACCGAGGTCGCAGCCAAGGAGGACGAATGTTCCAGAACAGCGACGAGCTGCTCAAGTACGTCAAGGATGAAGGCGTCGAGATGGTCGACGTCCGCTTCTGCGACCTTCCCGGCGTCATGCAGCACTTCACGGTCCCGGTGTCGTCGTTCGACCAGTCCGTCTTCGACGACGGCCTCAACTTCGACGGCTCCTCCATCCGCGGCTTCCAGGCCATCCACGAGTCCGACATGTCGCTGTTCCCGGACCCGACGACGGCGTACCTGGACCCCTTCCGCGCGGCCAAGACCTTGGTCGTCAACTTCTTCATCCACGACCCGCTCACCGGTGAGGCCTACTCCCGCGACCCGCGCAACATCGCGCGCAAGGCGATGGCCTACTTGGCGAGCACGGGCGTCGGCGACAAGGCCTACTTCGCCCCCGAGGCCGAGTTCTACGTCTTCGACAACGTGCGCTTCGAGACCAAGCAGAACGCCGGCTACTACGAGATCAACTCCGTCGCCGGCGCCTGGAACACCGGCGACTCGTTCGAGAACGACAACCGCGGCTACAAGGTGAAGTACAAGGGCGGCTACTTCCCGGTCGCCCCGACCGACCACTTCGGCGAGCTCCGCGACGAGATGGTCATCGAGCTGGAGAAGTCCGGCCTGCAGGTCGAGCGTGCCCACCACGAGGTCGGCACTGCCGGCCAGGCCGAGATCAACTACAAGTTCGACGAGCTGCTCAAGGCCGCCGACGACGTGATGAAGTTCAAGTACATCATCAAGAACGTCGCCTGGCGCAACGGCAAGTCGGCCACCTTCATGCCGAAGCCGATCTTCGGTGACAACGGCTCGGGCATGCACGTCCACCAGTCCATCTGGGACCAGGGCGAGCCCCTGTTCTTCGACGAGACCGGCTACGGCGGCCTCTCGGACATGGCCCGCTACTACATCGGCGGCATCCTCAAGCACGCCCCGTCGCTGCTGGCCTTCACCAACCCGACGGTGAACTCCTACCACCGCCTGGTGCCCGGCTTCGAGGCCCCGATCTCGCTGGTCTACAGCCAGCGCAACCGCTCGGCCTGCGTCCGGATCCCGATCACGGGCTCCAACCCGAAGGCCAAGCGCATCGAGTTCCGCTGCCCCGACCCGTCGGCCAACCCCTACCTCGCCTTCTCGGCGCTGCTGCTGGCCGGCCTCGACGGCATCAAGAACAAGATCGAGCCCGCCGCCCCGATCGACAAGGACATCTACGAGCTCCCGCCGGACGAGATGGCCGACATCGACCAGGTCCCCACGTCGCTCAACGCCGTGCTCGACTCCCTCGAGACCGACCACGAGTTCCTGACCCAGGGCAACGTGTTCACGCCGGACCTGATCGAGACCTGGATCGACTACAAGCGCAGCAACGAGATCCTGCCCGTGCAGATGCGCCCGCACCCGCACGAGTTCGAGCTCTACTACGACATCTAGTCACTTGTGCACGTAGAGCTCGAACTCAGGGTTCGACACCGAGGGCCCCGGTCTAGCTGGGGCCCTCGGTGCTTTTGTCCGCGAGCTTGTCGAGAAGGAATTGCCGGGTCCTGCCGTACCCGCCCGCGCAGGGCCGCAGCGATCCGGATCGGCCACCAGGTCGCAGCTGGGCGCCCCAGCTTCACCGGCTCACACGGTCGCGGCGGCGAGCATGATGACAAGTGAGGCCGCCATGGACCCGGCTGCGACACGGACGCTCGCGGAGGCGGTGGCGTCGCGCATCACGCGCCACGTGACCGGGAGGTAGACCGCCGTACCGGCGATGGCCGCGACCAGCAGGCCGCCGAGCGCGGTCTCGTGCGCCATGTCGTGGACGTGCCCGACGCGGTGGGTCTCGCCTGCCAGGGCGTGCACGTGACCGCGAACGGCCATCACTGCGGCACACACTGCCATCAGCGCGGTGCCCAGCACGCTGTGCGCGCAAGGGGGTGCCAGGCTCAGCCGCGAAGACAGGGCGAGCCACCCTGCCGTGCCGATGAGGACCGTGGACCACGCGGCGGCGGAAAGCACAGGCGACCCAAGCGCCAGGTCGAGCATCGCCAGCAGCATGAGCGCAGCCGCACACATCTCCACCACGCGCGCGCGATCTCGTGCGACGCAGCACAGCCCCACCGCAGCCGGCACCACCGCACCGGCATGCAGCACCTCGCTCACGCCACTCCCCCGCAGCATCCGCCGTCAGCATCGGCGGCTTCCGGCGCGCAGTGGCCGCGGGGCGGTGCCGGGAGGTCCAGGGTCGGGTTGCGGTCGAAGAACCCATCAGGCTTCAACATGAACCCGGCGTAGTCGACCGGCATGATCGGCCAGTCCTCCAGCCGTGGAAAGTGGGTCAGTCCGAAGGTGTGCCAGAGCACGATGTCCTGACCGTCGATGTCACGGTCGTCGTTCGTGTACTCGGGCAGTCCTGCGCCACCGGGGTGCTGGTTGACCAGCTCCCCCGACGCCCACAGCTGTTCGTCGTCGTACCGGGTGACCCACAGCGCCTTCGTCGCGAAGGCGGCGCGCCGGCGGATCGAGGAGTCATCGGCGGCGAGGAGGAGCGGCGACTGGGTCGGGTAGAGGACGTACGCCGGCCGACGTCCCATCCGGTTGGACGTTTCAGTGTTGACCACTGCCCATGTGCGGCCGACCGATGCGTCCGCCTCGCGCTGCGCGTCCTGCTCACTGCGAAAGCGGGTGATCGTCCGGGTGAAGGCGTTGCCGACCGGGTTGTTGTCGCCCATCGGCACCCGCGCCACGTCGATTTCCTCCACCGCGTTGGCAGTGCCGTCGACCTCCATGTCGAGGCGGGCCGAAAATAGATGCTGGTGCACCGGGGCGCCCAGTCCTGGCGCGATCTCCGTGGCGTACGGGTAGTCCCCGCCCGGATGTCCCGAGGTGAAGACGATGCCGGTGGCCTTGGCCTCGAGCTCGATGCCGCCATCGAGGTAGAGGTACCAGTAGAAGCCGTAGTCGTAGTTGCCCACGGTCACGAAGAACGAGACGACCAGCCGCCGCTGCCGACGGACCTCGCTGGTGCCGGAGAACGTGTCGTTGTGCTTCCAGAGGATCCCGTAGTCCTCCTCGTGGATGCAGATGGCGTTCTTGATCTCGCGGGGCTTGCCGTGGTCATCAGCGACGGTGGCCGATACGTAGGTGATGTCGCCCAGACAGTCGCAGCCGAGCTCGAGGGGGTTGGCGAGCCGGCCGAACTGGTACTCCCCTACGTCGAAGTAGTTCTGCCAGTCGTGCGTCGGGGTCGGGTCGCCGTAGGGCACGACCATCTCGGCAATCGATGCCCGGTTGAGGATCGGGCGCTCCGTCCCACGGTCGTCAAAGGTGAGGCGGTGGAGGGTGAGGCCTTCGCGGCCGTTGAACCCGAGCCGGACGCTCCAGTTCTCCCACGTGAGTACGTTGCCCTCGAGCTGGAAGGACACGCCTTCGGGCTGGGTGATCACGAGCGGCTTGAGGCTCTCGCGCAGCGTTCCCCTGACCTCGGGGTCGAGGTAGTCGCCGGACTCGGCGGGGACGTGCTCGATGTCCGTCTCGACGACGCGCAGCACCTTCTGGTTCGTCAGGTCGACGTGCGCGACGACGCCGTCGACGGGATGGGCCCACATCGAATCGGTCGGGTGGGTCAGCTGAAACGCGAGCACCCGAGCAGAGCGGACCGCGCGCTCGTCCTCATAGCCGAAGGAGCCGGCCGACAACGCGACACATCGGAGCTGGTCGAGCTCGCTGATTCCCCGGCGGCGTACGGCGTCGACCCAGCGGGCGTCCGCCTTGCACAGCTCGTCGACGCACACGAAGTCTTCGTCGAGGATCGGGCCCTGCCCGGTGTCGGGCTCGACCTCCCGCGTGGCGAGCACCGAACGTGCGGTGACGTCGACATCGACCCATGTCGTCGTGCGCTCGGCAAGATCCAGGAGCAGTCCGCGGACCTGGCGGGCGACCGCATCGCCCGGGCTGTGCGCTCCGACCAGGTCCTTGCCCGGCTCGACCAGGGTCACGTAGGCGAAACGGGTCGCCTCGGTGACCATGCCGGCCGCCTCCAGGGTTCCGCGGAATGCGGTGATCTCCGCGGCGCTCAACGGGTCCAACGGGTGCTCGGCGACGGCAACGTCGGCGATCTCGATGGTCACGACAGATCCTCCCTGGCGTGGCCCGACACGATGCGCGCGGCCCTCATGCCGCTCTCGATCGCGCCGTCGATGAAGCCCATCCAGCCGTTGGCGTAGTCAGAGCCGGCCAGGACGACGCGCCCCTCCGGCCGCTGCAGCTCCTCCAACGCACCGGTCAGCTGGTGGGTGCGCAACATGGGCCAGGTCTCACGCGACAGCGGGTCGGCGACCCAGTCGTGACTCGCCGTGGCGATCACCTGGACGTCGGGGATCCACTGCGCGAGTGCGTCCTGCGTCGCCTGGCGGTCGGTGCCGTCGAGAAGGCTCGCGTTCGAGCCGAACATGACGACCAGGGTCTCCCCGTCCCCGACGTGCTCGACCTGGGCCAACGTCAGTGGGGAGGTGCTCGGCGCGAGCGCGACGAACGGCTCGTACTCGCCCGCGATGCGAGCCCACACCTTCACTCCGCTGGATGCCTGACCGTCGGCTGCCGCAGCCTGCTTCACCACGCTCAACGCAGGCTCGAACTCGATGGCGCCGAGGGCGTTCAGCGGCGTGGTGACGACGACGTGAGCGGCCTCCAGCCGGGTGCCGTCGGTCAGCTCGACGACGATCCCCTCCTGATTGTGACGAATCGCAGCGACGATGGTGTCAAGCCGCAGGTCGGCGCGGCTGTCCTCGAACATCGCCTGGACCAGTCGGCCGGTCCCTCCCTCGACCTTGTACGTCGCGCACGCCTCGAACATGAGCTGCCAGCTGCCGCCAGCGAGGGCGCACCACCTCAGGCCTTGGGTGTAAGCGCCGACGTCGGTGGCGCCGTTGAAGTTGGTCGCCCACATTCCTTCAACGAGGTCGAACTCCTCGGGCGAGAGCTCGAGCTGCTCGATCCTGGTCCGGATCGAGACGCCGTCCACGTCTGCCGGGACGTCTGCGGCCAGCGGCTGGTAGGGAGTCGGGAAGTAGGTCAGCGCCTCGGACGTGGTTCCCCGCATCCCCTTGTCGATGAGTGCCATCAGGTCGTCCGCGGTGCCGGCATGCCGCCTGCCGTCGGCAAGCCAGTAGGCCTGCACCGGGGTCGGCGATGACACCGCCCCTATGCCGTAGCGCGTCATCTCCGCCCACACGTGCGGCTGGACCCAGTGCACCCAGGTGCCGCCCATCTCCAGCGGACGACCCCACGTGTCCTCGGTCCAGGTGCGTCCGCCGATCCGGTCGCGTGCCTCGACGATCACCACACGGCGGCCGCGGCGGTGTAGCTCACGAGCTGCGGTGACGCCGGCGAAGCCGGCGCCGACCACGACCACGTCGTAGGTGCTGCTGCTCATGCTCGTCTCTCCGATGGTCGTCGCGGTCAGGCGACGACGAAGAACTTCTTGAAGTCGCTCGAGGTCCGCCAGGTCGCGGTGTAGCCATCGGGGAGCGAGATGATGACACCGGGGACGAGCTTGATCGACGTGCCGTCGACTTGCTCGAGGACGGCCTCGCCCTCCAGGACCTGGAACATCTCCGTTCCGGCGACGGCGTACGGCAGCTGGGCACCGGCCTCGGCGCTGATCCGCCAGAGCCCGGACACGACTGGTCCGCTGTCGCGGATCTCCTGGCTCAGCCAGTGGACCTCGCCCACTTGCACGCCTTCGTGGACGAACGGCTCCCAGCGCTCGTCGGCGTCGGCGGCGGACGTCAGGGCGGTGGTGTTGTTCATTCGCTTCTCCTCTGCTTGGGGGTGACGATCTTCAGCTGACGGTGGCGGGGGCTGTGCCGCCGGTGTCTGGTTCCATGTGGCCCGCTTCCGTGGCGTGGCCACGCAGGTGGCCGAGGGCCCAGCCGCCGGCGAAGACCACGGGAACCGTTGCGGCCAGGACCGTGGCGGTGGTCGTGGAGCCGCCGATCAGAGTCGGGAGGTTCCTCAACACCAGGACCGTCCCGGCGACGATCAGCACGGCGGAGGCGACCGGGGCGATGAGCGTGTTCCACAACCTGGGGTCCAGGCCGCTGCGCCGGAAGTACACGACCACTGAAACCGAGGTGAGGAAGTACAGGACGACCAGCGCAAGCACCGCCAGGCCGCTGAACCAGGAGAACAGCGTCAGGACCGGGTCCTTGTCGAGCACTGCGAACGGGATCACCAGTGCTGCAGCCACCAGCGTCTGGATCGCGCTGGCGATGTAGGGCGCACCCTGCTTGTTCGTGCTGGCGATGCGACCGTGGAAGACCCCGGCCTCCGAGAGCGAGTGGAAGTAGCGGTTGATCCCATTGTGGAACGCGAGGATCCCGGCGAGCAGCGACGTCGCCAGGAGGACACCGGCGATGTCGGTGGTCCAGGTGCCCAACGTGTCCGCGATCGCGGCGAAGACCAGCGACGTCGAGTCTCCAGACGCCAGCGCACCCTCCGCCGCAGCCGTAGCGTTGCCGGCCCCGTAGTGACTGACCACCATCCAGGAGACGAAGGCGAAGAAGATCGCGATCGTGCAAACCGCTAGGTAGGTGGCCCTCGGGATCGTCCGCGCCGGGTCCTTGGCCTCCTCCGCATAGATCGCGGTGGACTCGAACCCGAACATCGAGGCGATGGCGAAGGTGAGCGCCACGCCGGGCGCTCCGGCCATGAGGGCGTCCGGGCTGAAGCTGGAGCCGGGGTCGAGGCCCTCGGGGCCGCCGCCGGTCACGAACTCGACCACAGCGAAAGCCAGCAGGATCGAGAACTCCGCGATGACCAGAACCGCCAAGAACTTCGCACCCAGCTCGATGTTCAGCGAGCCGAGGGCCTGCACGACAGCCATCGTGACCAGTGCCCACACCCACCACGGCAGGTCGAGGGACAGATGGGTGTTGGCGAGGCCGCTGACCACGACGCCGTACAGGCCGTACATCGCTGCCTGGATGGTGTTGTAGGACAGCAGCGCGACCTGCGAGGCACCGGTTCCGACGCGGCGGCCGAGCCCGCGACTGACATAGGTGTAAAAAGCCCCGGAATCAGAGACGTGCCTGCTCATCGCGATGAATCCGACCGCGAACAGGACGATGACGCCCCCGACCATCAAGTAGGCGGCCGGCGCACCGGCGCCGTTGCCGAGCAGGATCGCCACGGGAAGAGCTCCGGCGATTCCGGTCAGCGGGGCCTGCGCGGAGAGGACGAAGAAGAGGATCCCCGCCACGCCGACGGCGTTCCTCCGCAGGGCGGTCGAAGGCGTGCTCGTGGTGTTGGTGCTCATGACTGAGCCTCATTCCTTGTGGGGCACAAACTTGCCAGTTGGATAGCATGGTGCTCGTGATTGAGCCAGAGCGAGCTGTCAGGTACGGCAGTGGGCGAGATGCCCTGATCGAGGCGACCATCCGCGTCGTCGCGAACCACGGGTTGCGGGGGCTGACGAACCGCACCGTCGCCGAGGAAGCGGGAGTCACGCACGGCCTGGTGTCGCATCACTTCGGCTCGCGCGACGCGCTGATCTCGGCTGCACTCCGGTACGAGGTCGAGCGGAGTGTCTCCGATCCCGTCCTCGGTGCGGAGATCCGAACTGTCGACGAGTTCGCGGACAACCTGGTGCAGATGGTCGATGCAGACGCGGACGGCCAAGCGTTCCTCTACGAGCTCATCCTCGAGGGACGCCGCAATCCCGAGCTCGCCGACGCCGTTCGCGCGCAGTACGACGAGTTCCGCGAGGCAACCCGGCGCCAGCTCGAGCGTCTCGGCCTCGAGAGCGTGCCTGGCCTGCACCTGGCTGTCTTCGCCTGCCTCGACGGACTGGTGCTGCAGTACCTCGCCGAGGGCAGGTCCGACAGCACCCGCGAGGCCGTCGAGGCGCTGCGCCACCTGCTCCGTGCCGTGGGGGCGTCGTAGTCGGGCATAGCCTGATGTTCTCGTCATGGTCCTCACGCCCGTCAGCCGTTGATGACCTGAGGGACCGACACGGCCTTGAGCCCCTCGATGCCGAACTCCAGGCCGTAGCCCGACTTCTTCACCCCGCCGAACGGGACCATCGGGTGCACCGCGCCGTGTGCGTTGATCCAGACGGTTCCGGCCTGGAGCCTGGCCGCCACCTCTCGCGCAGCGTCCTTGTCGCTGCTCCACACCGAGGCGCCCAGGCCGACCTCGAGGCCGTTCGCCATCGAGATGACGTCGTCGAGGGCTTGGTAGCGCACGATCGGTAGCGCCGGACCGAACTGCTCCTCGGCGACCAGCGGGTTGCCGTTGTCGATGTCGGCGACGAGGGTCGTGGGGTAGAAGTGCCCGGCCGCGGATGGATCCGGGTCGCCGCCGAGCAGGATCTTGGCACCGGACTGGCGAGCAGCGTCGACGAGCCGCGCGACGACGTCGTACTGCGCCTTGTTCTGCAGCGGTCCGAGCACGTTCTCCTCGTCCAGGCCGCGGCCCATCGGCATCGCCCGGGCGACGTCGACGAGTGCGTCGCAGACCTCGTCGTAGACGTCGGCGTGCACGTACAGGCGCTTGAGCGCGGCGCAGGTCTGACCGGTGTTGATGAACGCTCCCCAGAACAGACCCTCGGCGATAGCGCGCGGGTCGACGTCAGGGAGGACGATGCCAGCGTCGTTGCCACCCAGCTCGAGGGTCAAGCGCTTCACCGTGTCGGCGGAGCTCCGGATGATCGCTTGGCCGGTGGCAGTGGAGCCGGTGAACATCAGCTTGTCGATGTCTGGGTGGGTGGACATCCGCTCTCCCAGGTCGCGTCCGCCGGCCACGACTGAGAGGACGCCGGCCGGAAGGACGGTGTTGAGCACCTGGGCCAGGGCCAGTACCGACAGCGGCGTGTGCTCCGAGGGCTTGACCACGACTGCATTGCCCATCCGCAGCGAGGGCGCGACCTGCCAGGTGGTGATCATCATCGGCCAGTTCCAGGGCCCGATCGCGCCCACCACGCCGACCGGGCGATAGTGCAGCTCGGCGTAGACCTCGCCGTCATCGACGACCGTCCCACCGGGCAGCTCTGTGGCAGCGGTCGCCCGGAGCCAGGCCGCGCACGCCCCGACCTCGAAGCGGGCGTTCGGACCGTTCAGCGGCTTGCCCTGCTCACGCGAGAGGAGCTCAGCCAGTGGCTCGGCCGCTGCCTCGACGGCGTCGGCTGCGGCCAGCAGGAGCTGGATCCGCTCGGCATCGCTACGCCCTGCCCAGCCGGGCTGTGCATCCCGGGCGCGGCGCACGGCCTCGTCGAGGTCGGCCACCGACCGGTCGGCGACCCGGCCGACGCTCTCGCCCGTGGCGGGGTCGAGGATCTCGCGGCCGGCCGGGTTGGTGACCGCGCCTAGGAGGGACTCGTAGGTCGTCTGCGCCATCGTCTTGCCTTCGTCTCACGTGACCGCAGTCACATCGGTTCGGATGGCTCCACGATGCGTTCACGGACAGGCCATCCGCATTGGATGGCCGCGCACACCGATTGGCTGTTCGCGAACTCCTCGAAGTCGCGTCAGGCCGACTGAAGGTCAGGGCCGCGGTAACGTGCCCGGTACTCACCCGGCGGCACCCCGAAGTGGGTCCGGAACACCCGGGAGAAGTGCCCCGCGTCGACGAAGCCCCAACGTGCTCCGATGGCTGCGGCCGAACGAGGCTGGGCCAAGTCGGCCAAGTCGACGCTGCACCGCTCCAGCCGCCGCAGCCGGATGTATCCGGCCACGTTCGCGGCCTCCTCGGCGAACGCCTTCTGCAGGTACCGCACCGAGACGTGATGGGCCTGCGCCACTCGGGTGACGTCGAGCGAAGATTCGCCCAGGTGCTGCTCGATGTACGCCTTGGCGCTCTCGCGCAGAGTCACCAATCGATCACCGCTCCGTGGCTCGTAAGCCGCTGGCGCCGCCAGGCTCGCTGCGAGGAGGCTCAGCACCGCGTCGCATACATGGCCGCCGCCAGCAGGGGCGCCGTCCCGGCACTCTCGCGCTACGCCGTCGAGGAGCGGGCTGAGCAGGGCGCCGGCCCCATCGACGCTGCGGAGGGTCCGCGCCGTGCGGGTCCTCAACTCGGCCGTCGGGATCCTGAGCAGTGAGCGGCGGAACATCAGGACGAGCATCGTGTATTCGTCGTGGAACTCGAGCTCGTACGGGCGGGCCGTGTCGTAGAGCGCGAAGTCGCCCGCCACGAGGGTCGTTGATCGACCGTCCTGGCGCAGGATCGCCGACCCTGCGAGCTGCACCCCCAGCTTGAGGTAGCCGGGGTCGTCGCCGGCGTCCCGTCGTACGACGTGCGCGGTGGCCTCGACCTCCGAGACCTGCAGCAGACCCATCTCGCTCGAGCGCAGCCGGCAAGAGAACGCGTCGACCGCTCGGCTGGGCTCGGCCAGGAGGGGCACGAACGTGCGGGACACGGCGTTGCGATAGGCGTCGAAGGCGTCCTCGCCGGTACGGCCTGCGGTGTCGAGTACGACGGTCATGGCGCCTCCGTTGTGAAGGGGGTGTGACTCAGGGTGCGCGGCCCCGAGCAAACTTGTCAAGTGGCTAGTTCTGGACCGCTGGTCCGGTTCTCTGTCGGACCTCGTCCAGGTCCACGCCCGGGGCGAGCTCGACCAGACGCAGGCCGTCGGCTGTCACGTCGAGGACGCAGAGGTCAGTGATGATGCGCCGGACGAGGCCTCGGCCCGTGTAGGGCAGCGTGCACTTCTCGACGATCTTGAGGCTGCCGTCCTTCGCGACGTGCTCCATCAGCACGATCACCTTGCGGGCACCGTGGACGAGATCCATCGCGCCGCCCATGCCCTTGACCATCCGTCCGGGAATCATCCAGTTGGCGATGTCACCGGTTTCCGAGACCTGCATGGCGCCCAGCACGGCCACGTCGATCTTGCCGCCGCGGATCATCCCGAAGGACGTAGCCGAGTCGAAGAAGCTGGCGCCGGCCCGGATCGTGACTGTTTCTTTCCCGGCGTTGATGAGGTCCGGATCGACCTCGTCCTCGCTGGGATATGCCCCGGTCCCGAGGATTCCGTTCTCACTCTGGAGCACGAGCTCGACGTGGTCCGGCACGTAGTTGGGCACCAAGGTCGGCAGCCCGATCCCGAGGTTGACGTAGGCACCGTCGGTGAGCTCAGCCGCTGCGCGGGCCGCCATCTCCTCACGCGTCCACGTCATCGCATCGTCCTCTTCTCGATGCGCTTGTCTGCGGCCTGCTCCGGGGTCAGCTCGACGAGGCGGTGGACGTAGACACCGGGCAGGTGCACCTCGTTGGGATCGATCTCGCCGGGCTCGACGAGCTGCTCGACCTCGGCGACGCAGGTCCGGCCGGACATGGCGGCGAGCGGGTTGAAGTTGCGAGCGGCGTCCTTGAACACCAGGTTGCCGTGCCGATCGCCCTTCCAGGCACGGACCAGGGCGAAGTCGGCGACGATCGCTCGTTCGAGGACGTACGTGCGACCGTCGAACACCTGGGTCTGTTTGGCCGGCGACGCGATCACGACCGTGCCGTCCGCGGCGTACTTCCAGGGCAGGCCGCCGTCGGCCACCTGGGTGCCGACGCCGGTTGCGGTGAAGAAGGCCGGGATGCCGCACCCACCGGCGCGCATCCGCTCCGCCAACGTGCCCTGTGGAGTGAGCTCGACCTCGAGCTCGCCCGCAAGGTACTGCCGCGCGAACTCCTTGTTCTCCCCCACGTACGACGCCACCATTCGCCGCAGCCGGCCGGCCCTCAGCAGCAGGCCGAGGCCCCAGTCGTCGACTCCCGCGTTGTTGGAGACCACCTCCAGGTCGTCGGTGCCGGCATCAAGGAGGGCGCCGATGAGCACGGACGGGATGCCGCACAGGCCGAAGCCACCCACCGCGAGGGTGGCACCGGAGGGGATGTCGGCGACGGCCTTGGCAGCCGATGCTCGCACCTTGTCCATCACGAGCCCTGCTTGCTTGCCAGAATGCGCCCGCGGGCCTCGCCGAAGCCGATCCGGGCGCCGTCCGGTCCCGGAGCCGTGGCAGAAAGGACGATCTCGTCGCCGTCCTCGAGGAAGGTGCGCCGGGCGCCGCCCACGTCGACGGGCTCCTTCCCGCCCCAGGTCAGCTCGATGAACGCACCGCGCTGCTCCTTCTCCGGCCCGGAGATCGTGCCGGATGCGAAGAGGTCCCCCGTGCGGGTCGGGGCGCCGTTGACGGTGAGGTGGGCCAGCATCTGGGCGGGCGACCAGTACATCGCGGCGTACGGCGGTCGGCTGACGACGTGGCCGTTCCACGCGATTTCCAGGTCGATGTCCAGTCCCCACGGTTCGTCCAGAGCCAGGTAGGGCAGCACTGTCGGCTGCTGGACGGGGGTGGCGACCCGGGCGGCCTCCAGCGCGAGCAGCGGAACCACCCACGGGGAGATCGTCGAGGCGAACGACTTGCCGAGGTTGGGCCCGAGCGGCACGTACTCCCAGGCCTGGATGTCGCGTGCGGACCAGTCGTTGAAGAGCACCACACCGAAGATGTGCTCCTCGGCCCGGTCGACCGGGATCGGTTCGGCCATCGGGTTGCCCGTGCCGACGACGAAGCCGAGCTCGGCCTCGATGTCGAGCCGGGTCGACGGGCCGAACACGGGGGCGTCGTCCGATGAGGCCTTGCGCTGGCCTGTCGGGCGCACGATGTCGGTGCCCGACACCACGATCGACGAAGAGCGGCCGTGGTAGCCGATCGGCAGGTGCTTCCAGTTCGGTGTCAGCGGGTCCGGGCTGTCGGGCCGGAACAGCCGCCCGAGGTTCGCGGCGTGGTGCTCGGAGGCGTAGAAGTCGACGTAGTCGGCGACCTCGAACGGCAGGTGCAACGTCACCGACCCCAGCGGGTGAACCGCCGTCCGGGGCACGTCTCCTTTGAGCGCTTCGGTGATGCGGGCTCGGACCTCGATCCAGCGGTCCCGCCCTTGCGCCAGGAATGCGTTCAGCGATCCCTGACCGAAGGTGGGCTCGTCGTCGAGAAGGACCCCGAGGTCGACGACGTGATCTCCGTACCGGACCGCGACCCGCGGGGCCTGGCCGGCCACGGTGTAGACCCCGTACGGGAGGTTGTGCCGGCCGAAGGGGTCGTCGGGCGGGACGTCGAGTGTGGTCATGCGAGGTTCTCCGTCAGTCGGGTGTCGATCAGACCAAGCCCGGCGAGCTCCTCGACCGGCTCGGTGATCGAGCAGGTCCCGAAGGACCGGAAGGTGTCGCGGACCTCGGCGGGCAGGGTCCGCACCCGGTCGGCGACCCGCGTTCCGTCACGGTCCGCGAGCAGGTTCGCGAGCTCGTCGACCCCGGCTCCGTCGAGCACGGCGCCGCTGGCGGTGAGCAGGTTGAGGAATCCGTGTTGCTCGAATCCCGTCTGGCGGTCGGTGTTGCGGACCGCGTGGTGCAGGCCGGCGGTGGCCTTGAAGGGCACGCCGGCGGCGGCGAGGGAGGCGACGGCGGCGGCCAGCTCGGACTCGTCCGGGTAGAGGTCGGCGCGGACCCCACCGGTGCGCAGCTTGGCCATCAAGCCGGTGCCGAGCAGCGCATCGACCAGCTTCGCGCGACGTTCGTCCCTGGGCAGCTCGACGAAGACAGGGACCGAGCGGTCGCCCAGCGCGCGCTCTAGGGAAGGCACCACCTCGGCGGGACGCGCGTCGTCGGGCAGGGCGACTTCGACGGACTCCAGCTGCGCGGCCGCGAGCGCGTCGACGTATCCCACCGCCGCCGCGACCTGGCGGAGCGGCACGGTCAACGACAGGCGGAACGAGCGCGGCGCCAGGCTCGCGACGAGCGAGGCCAGCCCTTCGAGGTCCTTCGCGGCGAGAACGAAGGCCCCGACCATCGGCGCGTACGCTGCCGCCCGGTGCTGGGCGTGGGCAGGCACGGCATCGGCCAGCGGCAGGTTGCCCGGCGGGAAGACGGCCGCGTCGTCACAGAGACCAGCGAACAGGGGTGGTACCTCGACGCTCACCCGTCCGTCGCTCCCGTCTCGCCCTTGTCCCCGCGCGCCCAGGAGTAGGCGTAGACGCCGTCATCGGTGGCCCGCGCGGCCTCGCCCAGCTCGAGCGGGCGGAACGTGTCGACCATGACCGCGAGCTCGTCGAAGTACTCGGCGCCGATGCTGCGCTCGTAGGCGCCTGGCTGCGGACCGTGCGGATGGCCGCCGGGGTGCAGGCTGATCGAGCCCTGGCCGATGCCTGATCCCTTGCGGGCCTCGTAGTCGCCGCCGCAGTAGAACATGACCTCGTCGGAGTCGACGTTCGAGTGGTAGTAGGGCACCGGGATCGCCAGCGGGTGGTAGTCGACCTTGCGCGGTACGAAGTTGCAGATGACGAAGTTGTGGCCCTCGAAGACCTGGTGGGCCGGCGGGGGCTGGTGCACCTTGCCGGTGATCGGCATGTAGTCGGCGATGTTGAACGCGTACGGATAGAGGCACCCGTCCCAGCCGACGACGTCGAAGGGGTGGTCGGGCAGCACGTGGACGGTTCCGGCTATGCCCCCGGGGCCGGGACCGCGGTGCTTGACGTAGACCTCGACGTCGCTGCCCTCGACCATGCTCGGCTCCGAGGGGCCGCGGAGGTCGCGCTCGCAGTACGGCGCGTGCTCCAGCAACTGCCCGAAGCGGGACAGGAACCGCTTGGGTGGCGTGATGTGCGAGTTGGCTTCGACCGCGTAGATCCGCACACCGCCCTTGGGCACGATCCGGTGCGTGGTCGCCCTCGGGATGATCGCGTAGTCACCCAGAGACAGCTCCAGGTCACCGAAGACGGTCTCGACGGTCGCCTCGCCGGACTCGATGTAGAGGCACTCGTCACCGATCGCGTTGCGGTAGTACGGCGACGTCGTGTCGGCAACGACGTAGGACAGGCGCACGTCGTGATTGCCCAGGAGCAGCCGCCGGCCGGTGACGGCGTCCACATCGGTGTTGTCCTCGTCGAAGAGCTGGTGGGTCGAGAAGTGGAGGGGCACCAGCGGGTGGTTTGGGATGGTGGACAGGTCGGGCAGCTCCCAGACCCGGTACTCACTGATCGCCGACGGGATGCTCCGGTGGTAGAGCAGCGAGGAGTCGGAGGAGAAGCCCTCCTCCCCCATCAGCTCCTCGAAGTAGAGCGTGCCGTCGCCGGCGCGGTGTTGGGTGTGGCGCTTCTGCGGGACGTGGCCCATCGAGCGGTAGTACGGCATGTCGGTTCCTGTTCTCTCTTGCCTTCAGGAGGCAACGCCGATGGTGCGGCGCGCGGCCGCGTCCAGCTCGGCGGTGGTGGCGGCGGTCAACACTGCGGCGATGTGTCCGTCCGGACGGAGGAGCCAGGTCTCCCCCGGCTGCGCGGCGAGGGCGTCGCCGAGGGTGCCGTCGGGGTCGATGTCGGCCAGGCGGAACACCTGGGTCGGCGCATCCGTGGCCTGCTTGAGCACGACGGCAGTCTCGGCGGCGTCGACGCCCTGGGCGGTGAGCGCGAGCAGCCCGTCGCGGACCAGCTGACGCAACCGCACCACCTCCGGCCGGTCGGCGACGTTCACCGGGGCGTCGGGCACGAGCACACCCGGTACGACGGCGGGCATCTCCCCGCGCGGCGGCCGGCCGGCGAACGGGCGGCCCGCGGCGGGCGTCGTGAGCCGCGAGTCGACGTACCAGAACGGCTCGGCGAAGCGGCCACTGTCGACACGGGTCTGCGCCTGCGGGTTACCGACGGCTTCCTCGAGCAGATCCCGGCGGGCCGTCCACTCCGACTCGTCCTGAGGGACGAGGAACCTCATCGTGTTGCTGGTGACCTCGAGGTTCTCGTGGGCCGCGGCCAGCCGCTCCGTGTCATAGCTGTCGAGCAGCGACTCGGGTGCCCAGCCGTGCAGCACGAAAGCGAGCTTCCAGGCGGCGTTCTCGGCGTCGGCGACGCCGGAGTTGAGGCCGCGGGCACCGAACGGTGCGACGAGGTGGGCGCAGTCGCCGGCGATCAGCACCCGGCCGACGCGCATGCGGTCGACGCTGCGGGCATGGAACCGGTAGACCGACTTCCACACGATCTCGTAGGGTCGCTCGCCGATGACCTGCCGGATCCGGGCGTCGAGTCGTCCGTCCTCGGTTTCTGCGTCCAGGTCGAACTCGGCGGGCACCTGCCAGTCGATCCTGAAGGTCGAGCCCGGACACGGGTGGATCAGCACCTGCCGGCCGGGGTTCCACTCGGGGTCGAAGTAGAAGCGTCGTTCGGTCTCCCAACCGGACAGCTCGGCGCGGAGGTCGCAGATCAGGAACCGATCGTCGAACGTCCGTCCCTCGAAGCTCACGCCGAGTATTCGGCGGACGTGGTCGCCGCGCGCACCGGCTGCGGCGACGGCGTATGCCGCCTTGACGTCCTTGTGGCCGTCCGCCGTGAGGCAGGTGATCGTCACTTCGGTGGCGGTCTCGTCGATCTCCAGCACCTCGTGGTCCCATCGGACGTCGATCTGCGGGTGCGCGGAGATCTGCTCGTCGAGGACCTCCTCGGTGTGGCACTGGGAGACGTTGACGAACGCCGGCAGCGGCGAGTGGCCGCGGTCGACGAAGGACCAGTTGAAGAGCTCCTGGTCCCGGTAGAAGGTGCGCGCCGTGGTCCAGGTCATGCCGTCGTCCGCGATCCGGCCGGCACCGACCGTCGACCAGATGTCGAGGACGTCTCGCTGCTGGCAGATCGCCTTCGAGCCGACGGCGTCGCGCTCGGCGCGTGCGTCGAGCAGGACGACCGGGATGCCCCAGCGGGCTAGCAGCAGCGCGGTCGTCTGACCGACCGGGCCGTTGCCGATCACCGCGACCGGCGGTCCGGCGTAGCTGGGGACGCTGATCGAGCTCATCCCTGCAGCTCGTCCCAGACCTCGCGGTCCCGCTCGGCGGTCCAGATTCGCGGCCAGTCGATGCCGTTGAGCTCGTCCCACAGCCGGGAGACATCGAATGGCAGGCAGTGCTCGAAGATCGGCCACGCGCCGAACTTCGGCTCCAGGCTCGTGTGCGTGGCTTCGAATGCATCCGTCAGGCTGCCACCGCGGGCGTGGACCTCACCGACCTTCTCGCGCATGACGAGGAGGAAGTCGCGGGTCTGCTCGATGGCGGCGTCGACCGTCTCGCGGCCGCGCGGCACTGCGCCGCGACCACCGACGAGTGTCTCGGCGCCGAACGCCTTGACCCGGTCGAGGGTGCCGGTGGACCAGTCGGTGTGGAACGCATCGCCGGTGTAGAGGGCAGCCTCGGCCTCGACCAGGTCGCCGGCGAAGAGGACCTTCTGTCGGGGCAGCCACGCCACGATGTCGCCCGCGGTGTGTCCGCGGCCGCAGTACTGCAGCACCAAGTCCCCGCGGTCACCACCGAGGCCGATGGTCATGGAGTCGTTGAACGTCATGTCGGGCCAGGTGAGGCCGGGGATCGAGTCGGGCTCGCGGAAGAGCCGCGGCATACGGCCGAACTCGCTGTCCCAGTCCTGCTTGCCGCGTTCCTCGATCAGTCTTCGGGTGTTGTCGTGGGCCACGATCACCTCGGCGTCGTACGCGGACGCGCCGAGCACCCGTACGGCGTGGTAGTGCGAGAGCACGAGGTACTTGACCGGCTTGTCGGTGTGCTTACGCAGCTGGGCGAGCCAGTCGCGCGCGGCGACCGGCGTGGCCCGGGCCTCGAAGGCCACGAGGAAGTCCTCGCCCTCGATGGCTCCGACGTTGGGGTCGCCCTCGGCAGTCAGGGCGTAGACGCCGTCGGCAAGGACCTCGAGAGTCTCGGTCTTCTCGCCGAGGTCGGCGGAGGAGGCGAAGGGCTTGGCAGCCATGGAAGCGGTCCTTTCGGGACTGGGTCGGTTCACCCCACTGTGGCAGCGGTCACGTATTGTGGAAAAGGACAAGTAATCTCTGATCTTCATAAGGTGTTGCAATGAATGCGGTCCGCTACTCCTTGCGCCAGCTGGAGTACTTCGTCGCCGTCGCCGACGCCGGCACGCTCAGCGGGGCGGCGGCTCGCCTGCACGTCTCGCAACCCGGGCTCTCTCAGTCACTGACGGACCTCGAGCGGGCGCTCGACGTGCAGTTGGCCGTCCGGCGGAAGGCGCACGGAGTCACGCTCACCCCCACGGGCGTCCAGGTCCTCCGGCATGCCAGGGAACTACTGCGGCACGCCGACGACCTGACGAGCGTTGCGTCGGGAGGGGATGCCCTGAGCGGCGTACTCTCCCTCGGCTGCTACGTGACGCTCGCTCCGACGGCACTGCCCTCATTGCTGCAGGACTTCACCGCGCTTCATCCAAGGCTCACGATCGACTTCGTCGAGGGCACCCAGGATGTCCTTCAGCGTCAACTGCTCCTCGGTGAGCTCGACCTGGCCATTCTCTACGACATGGAGATTCAGCCCGACATGGAACGGGCCGTCATCGACAGCGCGCGCCCGCACATCCTGTTGCCGGCCGACCACCGCCTCGCTCGGAGGCGGAAGGTGTCACTCGCGGAGCTGGCCGCCGAACCGATGGTGCTGTTGGACGCCCCTCCCAGCTCCCACAACACGCTCGCCATCTTCGAGCGCTTCGGGGTTCGGCCCGACGTGCGCTACCGGCCGAAGACGTTCGAGCTCACCAGGGCGCTGGTCGGCCGCGGGATGGGCTACGCGCTGCTCGTGCAGCGCCCCGCCAACGACCGGACCTACGAAGGACACCCAGTCGTCGTCAAGGAGATCGCCGAGCCCGTCGGCGACTCTCGGGTCCTCATCGCTTGGCCGAAGGCGACGCGGCTCAACCGCAGGGCACAGGCGTTCGTCGAGTTCTGCCAACAGCGCGGAAGGTCACCGGCATCACGAGAACCTGGCCAGATCCGGACGAGAACGCAGCGCGGCGCTAGGACTACTTCCGGAGCCGCACGGTGATGCGCCCAGACCCCTACAAACGACCTAGAGAGTGACCGATTTCTAGACCACTCTAGGCGGACTGCGTAGCTCCCAGGACCCGCAAGGAGAGGTAGCCTGGTACAAGCCAGGTACTCGAACACGAGCGGCATCGAACCTGAGGTGCTTCACTTCGCCGCCTGGCGGACGATCACCAACTCGGTCTTGAGCTCGCGGATACGTCGGCGAGCCGCGCGGAGTTCAGCGGACTCGGTGTTGCTGACTCCGGGCGCCTCGCCGCGGTCGATGCGGTCTTGCTTGACCCACTTGGAGAGCGTGACGGGATGGATGTCGAGTTCGTGGGCGGTTTGCTTCTGTGGTTTGCCCGCGCGGACGAGCGCGATGGCTCGAGCGCGGAACTCGGGCGGGTAGGCACGGGGCACGGTGTTCAGCCTTCCGGTTGAAGGCAGTTACTTAGCCACCGATACTGGAACCTTTCTAGTGGGGCAGGTCAAGATGTAACCTATCCGTGAAGCAGACCCTTGTGACGGCCCCCCGACACGATCGTGGGTCACAAGCACGGACGGCCAGAACTTCAGTCGCACGCATGCTGACTCATTCGTGCACAGACGTCCTTGAGGCTACGGTGGCGCACGACCCACGTCTCGCCCCAGCATCGGCCGCCCAAGACCCGCGGGGCCCGAGCACGCATCCGATCCAAGTCAGGTCAGGTTCAGGAACGTCGACTGGGTCTCGGTAAACCCGTCGATGGAGTACTCACCCAGCTCGCGACCCCAACCGCTCATGCCGAAGCCACCCCATGGGGCGCCGGGGTCAATCAGCGGCAGCTGGTTGACGAAGACGGTGCCGAACCGCAGACGCGGCGGGAGCGTGTGGGCCGTGACGAGGTCCTTGGTCCACAGCACGGCGACGAGACCGAAGTCGGTGTCGTTGGCACGCGCGACGACCTCGTCGATGTCGTCGTAGGCCATGACCGACAACACAGGGCCGAAGATCTCCTCGCGGGCGATCGTCATGTCGTCGGTGACGCCACCGAAGACCGTCGGACGGTAGAAGAATCCGTCGGCCAGGTCGCCCTCGACCCGCGACCCGCCCGTGACCAGCTCGGCCCCCTGGTCGCGCCCGGTCTGCACGTACGAGTGGACCCGGTCGAGGTGCTCCTGCGAGACCAGCGGCCCCACGATGGTGTCGGCCCGGTGCCCGGGCCCGATGGCCAGCGAGTCCGCGGCGGCGGCCAGCTTGGTCGTGTACTCGTCGACGCGCGAGGAGTGCACGAAGAACCGCGTGTAGGCGCCGCAGGCCTGGCCGGTGTTGAAGATCGCGCCCTGCACGTTGCCCATGACCGCGGCGTCGATGTCGGCGTCGGCACACAGGATGCTGGGCGCCTTGCCGCCGAGCTCGAGGGTCGTGCGCTTGAAGTCGTCGGCCGACGCGCGCGCGATGTACTGGCCGACCTCGGTCGAGCCCGTGAAGGAGATCTTGTCGACGCCGCTGTGGTTGACCAGTGCCTTGCCGACCTCGGGGCCGCCCGTCAGCAGGTTGACGACGCCCGCCGGCACACCGGCCTCGCGGCAGATCTCCACCAGGCGGACAGTCGACAGCGGGGTCTGCTCGGCAGGCTTGAGGATGACGGCGTTGCCCGTCGCCAGCGCCGGGGCCAGCTTCCACGCGGCGATCGCGAGCGGGAAGTTCCACGGCGTGATGAGCGCGCAGACGCCGAGCGGCACGCGACGCTGGTACGTCAGGTTGCCCGCGATCGAGATCGGCGACACCTTGCCCTCGATCTTGGTCGCGAACCCGGCGTAGTACCGGAAGACCTGGGCGGCGAGCGGCAGGTTGATGCCGGCGCTCACGAACGACGGCATGCCCTGGTCGAGCGTCTCGAGGGCGGCGATCTGGTCGGCGTCCCGCTCCAGCAGCTCGGCGATACGCCACAGCACCTTGCCGCGCTGGTCCGGCGTCATGCCCTGCCAGGCGTCGGACTCGAAGCCGGCGCGAGCCGATGCCACGGCCGCGTCGACATCGGCACCCGTCGCCTCGGCGAACGTCCCGATGACGGTGTTGGTGGCCGGATCGATCGTCTCGCTGGTGGCTCCGTCCGAAGCCGAGACCCACTCGTCCCCGATCAACAGCTGTGCGCTCTGCATGGTGTCTCCTCTGTGCGTCGTCCGACCCCGGCGGTCGCGGTCAATGTCCCACGCGCTACGAGCACCGATCGCCTGTCGGTTTCGGTGACCGAACTGCGGCGCAACGCACCTCGTACGTAAACGATGTGTTGCGTCATCGGGAAGACACACATGACCCTGGACGTCAGTGCGTACCTTTGACGTCGACTGCACTCGGGAGGCCGAACGAGCCCGTGACCTGCGGCGATGCTGTCTTGGACGCGCGCTGGCGTCGGCGTCCAACGGCCGGTGATTGCGAATGAAAGCGAGCCCAATCCGAGCCCTCCCACCGACGGTCGCAAAGGTTCGCAGCGAGCGCACGAGGCTGCCCACCCTCAGAACCCGACATCAGCAGGGGGCGTCAGGGGCGAAATAGTGTCGGGAGACCCGCTAAGGAAGTTAGCCAGTTGGTCAGCCACTGCCTCTGGGCAGTCGTCGACCACGAAGTGACCGCCCGGAAGCTGACTCCCCCTGACGTCCTTCGCGTGTCGACGCCATACCGCTAGCGGGTCCTCTCGTTGAGCCAGAAGCCCACGCTCTCCCCACAGCACGAGCAGTGGGCACGCCACGAGGTTACCGCGATCCGCTCGATCGTGATCCAGGTCGATCGTCGCCGCCGCTCGGTAGTCCTCGCAAGTCGCGTGCACCGTCGCAGGGTCTCGAAAAATGCTCCGATAGTGTTCAACGTCCTTCAGGACTATGGATCCAGCTCCGCCCGTGAGGCCTAGAACGTGATCTATCCACGCGTCGGGATTCGAGTCGATCAATCGCTCGGCGAGATCGTTGGCCTGCTCGAGGAAGAACCAGTGGAAGTACGCCGTAGCGAGCTCACGATCGACGGACTCGTAGACCTCGGTCGTCGGCAGGATGTCCAGAACGACCGCCATGGTGACCGTGTCCGAGTGATCGAGGCACATCCGGTGGACCACGCGTCCACCGCGGTCGTGCCCGGCGACCGCGAAGTGCTCAAATCCGAGCAGCCGCATCAGCTCTACCTGGTCCTGCGCCATCGCGCGCTTCGAGTAGGTCGAGTGATCCGGGAGCCCGGCCGGCTTCGAACTCTCCCCATAACCTCGCAGGTCGGCTGTGACCACGGTGAAACCCTCGGCGAGGCGCGCAGCGACCTTGTCCCAGACCCGCTTCGTCTGAGGGTAACCGTGCAGCAGCAGCAGCGGCGGACCGCTCCCTTGCAGTCCGTAGGAGATCTCCACGCGACGCCCAGGCAGGTGCGTCACCGCGTCCGCCTTCACACCTGGCACCAGATTCAACGGGCCTGCGCCATCGAACGGTTCAGGTCCTCCTGGGCGAAACGGGCGGCCAGATCCAGGGCGATGTCGGTGATCGCGTCTTCCTGGCCGCCGACGAGGCTGGCTGTCCAGACACGGCCGCCGCAAGGAGTCGAGCCGCGGCCAGTGTCGATGGTGTGGGCCGGGACGGCGGGGGCGATCTCACTCATGCCCCTAGCCTGCGTTGAGGGTCCGGGCCACGCCAGCCTTCCGTTCCGTTGACCGGTACGGCGATCCGAGCAAGTTGCTCGACGCGCTGATCCCGGCTGAATCGGGGACGCGCTCACGGTCCACGTCGACCACGGTGACGAACGAGGGCTCGCGAACCATGAGCGCGAGGTGCTCCACTCCCCCATCCCATGGCACATCCACCTCGAGCACGTAGCGGAAGCCGGCGTGCTGAGCTGCTCCGACGACCGCGGCGTTGTCGACTGGCGCGGCGAACACGATTTTGCGACAATGCGGGTCGTCGGTGAACACCTGGTCTGATTCAGCTCGAAGCACGTCTGTCAGGTTGGGTCTCGCGACATCTCCGACCTGGATCTCGATGTCGTTCCTGGCGACAGGATAGGCATGGCTCAGCCGACCTCCCAGGCATCGCTCACGGCGAATCATGCTTACCCACCACACCGCGCAACGCGAGCTTGTCCAGCTTACCCGACGCGTTGCGCGGGACGCTCTCGACGACCACGAGCTGTCGCGGGATCTTGTACCGGGCGATGCGTGCAGCTGCGTGTGCTCGCACGTCGTTGATCGTGACTTCTGCCCCGGCTGCCAAGGAGACCACGGCGACCACGGTCTCGCCCCATTCGTCGTCGGGCGCACCGATGATCGCGACGTCGGTGACGCCGTCCATGTCCGAGAGCGCGCGCTCAACCTCCGCTGGGTACACGTTCTCGCCGCCACTGATGATCATGTCCTTCAGGCGATCCACGACGTACAGAAAGCCGTCTTTGTCCAGGTAGCCGATATCACCGGAGTGGAACCAGCCCTCAGCGTCAAACGCCGCCGATGTCGCTTCGGGATCCTCCCAGTACCCAGGAGTGACGTTCGGGCCTCTGACGATCACCTCACCGGCCGTTCCGGCTGGAACCGACTCCAGGGTGAGCGGATCGACGACATCGATCTCGGTGTGCGGCATGGGAATTCCTGCCGAGCCCAGCTTCTGAAAGGTCAGCTCTGCCGGCAGGTGGGTAGCGAACGGCGCCGTCTCGGTAAGGCCCCATGCCTGCTGCAGGAGAACGCCGTGGTCAGCGAAGTGGCTGATCAGCGACGGGGGCACTGGAGCCCCGGCGACCACTAGTGCATTGAGGCTCGAGTAGTCGCGCTCGAACGCCCCCGCGGTCCTGGCCAGGGCGCCAAGCATGGCAGGGACGAGGAACGTGCTGTTGACCTTCAGGTTGGCGACGTCGTCGGCGAAGCCTGCCGGGTCGAAACCTCTACGGACCACGACAGTCCCGCCGCGCATCAGCGTGCGCAGCACGAAGCTGTTGAGCGCACCGATGTGGAACATCGGTGCGGAGGCATGGGTGACATCGCGACGGTGGGTATCCAAACGAGTTTCGACGTTGATCGCGTTCCACCACACGTTGCCGTACGTAAGGATGACACCCTTCGGCAGGCCGGTCGTGCCACTCGTGAACATCAAGATGGCGGGGTCGTCGTAGGATCCTGGAGCGATAGTCGGAAGGGCCTTCGCCCGCTCGAGCAAGGTCGCCCAGCGCTCCCAACCGGACGTCTCCGCAGCCGCGGGGCAAGCCAGATCGTCGTCGACGAGCAGGAGCCTCTTGATGCTGAGCTTGTCCTTGATTGCCTCGACTGCGGCCCGATGGCCCTCCTCCGCGACGAGCGTGGTCGCGCCCGACCTCTGCAGCACCTGCTGCAGTTCCGGACCGGCCAGCCGAAAGTTCACCGGAACGAAAATCGCGGCGACGCGGAATGCAGCCAGCATGGTGATGAGGAACGAGGACGAGTTGAGCCCGAGGTAGGCGACACGGTCGCCGACGCCCGTGCCGCCGTCGACGAGCACCGAGCTGAGTCGTCCTGCACGATCATCCAGCTCCTCGTAGGTCAGGTCGCCGCCGGCGTAGGTGAGCGCAACGCTTTCAGCGAAGTACCGTGCGTTTCTGGCGACAGCGCTAGCGGGGTTGATGTCCACCGTCATGAGTCTGCCTCCGTCCCCCTGTGCCCTACGAGAGCGAGCAAGTGGTCGCCGCCTGCTGGTGACGCGAAGCCCCGGACGCCGATGCCGCCGTCTGCCGAGATCGTCTCGCCTGTGATCGTGCCGCTCTGTTCACGCGATGCCAGGAGAACATAGGGACCTGTGAAGTCGACAGGATCTGTCGAGCTGTGGTGCAGCGGGATGGGCATCCCCTCGGTGTCGTTTCGCTTGGCGAACGACGTCGCGATGGACCGTCCGGCCAGGCCGATTGCCTCTGGTCCTCGGAGGTCTGTGTTCATTCCTCCGGGCGCGACGGCATTGACGCGCACATGTGGCGCGAGTTCGTATGCCATCTCCCGCATCAGACCGAGGCAGGCGTGCTTGGCGGCCGTGTAGATCGGGCCGCCGCCGTTGACGTAGAAGGACGCGTTGGACAGCGTCATCACGATGCTGCCGCGCGCCTTCACCAGTTCGCGCCAGGCTGCCTCGACCGCCAGCACGTAACCCTTGACGTTGATGGCGAACAGCTCGTCGAAAGCCCCCGCGAGCTCGTGTCCGGACAGCCTCGTCAGATGGCGGTGGAAGTCCCACACGCCTGCATTCGGAACGAGGATGTCGAGCCTGCCGAACCTGCCCACGGTCTGGCCGACCGCGTCGTGCATGGCATCGGTGTCACGGACGTCTGCTTCGACGGCAAGCCAGGCCTGGGGGTCGGCCTGGTCAGCAATCACCCCCTCGAGGACCTCCCGCTTGCGTCCGACGATCGTCACACTGGCACCCTCGGCGACGAACCGTTCGGCGACGGCGCGTCCAATTCCGGTCCCACCTCCGGTGACCAGAGCAACGTCACCCTGGAGCCAACCCGCGCTCACGAGAGGAAGTCCTGCACGAGCCGCTCGAACTCGGCTTGCCGTTCGAGCTGAACCCAGTGTCCGCAGTTGCCGAACACATGGAGCTGGACGTCACTGATGTACTTGAGCATCATGTGCGCACCCTCGAGCGTGATAGTGCGGTCGTCGCGGCCCCAGAGCAGCAACGTGGGCGACTTGATCTTGTTCAGGTCGTGCCAGAGCGGATCCATTCCGTGACGCGACGTGAAGTGGCGGTTGAGTCGGTGGTAGAACTCCACGTGGCTAGGCTCGAGGGACGCCTCGTACCGTGCCTGGGCAGTGTCCTCCCAGCGCTTGGGTTCAGCCGTCATGACACTGATGAATGTCCGCATCTTCTTCAAGGTCGGGCCTTCGCCGTTGAAGTACCGAAACATCTCCTTCTGGCCTTCGGTGGGGGTGGGGCCGAACGGGAGCCAGCCACCCCCTGGGGCCATGAGGACCAGCCGGGCAACGCGATCGGGGTACTGCTGGGCCAGCGCGATGGCTGCAGCGCCGCCCAGGCTATTACCAAGCAGGTTGAAGGTTTCGAGGCCGAGTTTGTCCAGCACCTCGATCAGGGCGTCGACAGTGATCTGGGTGATTGACTTCTCAGCGAGGTCGATCTCGGTCGGTCGGTACGAGCGGCCGAACCCGGGCTGGTCAGGGAGGAGCACTCGGAACCGCGAGCCGAGGGCATCCAGGTTCTGGTGGTAGTTGGAGACACCGCTGGCTCCCGGGCCGCCACCGTGGAGCATGACGAGGACCGGTCCACTGCCGGCATCGATGAGGCGTACGTCGCCACCACGGGTACTGATGGTGTGCTCGACGGGCTCGGTCTTGGCGGGGGTCACTGTTCTCACTTCCAGGTACGTGGTGTCGATCAGGATCAGAAGAAGGTCGAGAGGTTCTTGGCAAGCAAGACGTTCTGGTCGAGGAGGATCGCGCGACGTGCTACTTGGAGGTCGCCCGCAGGCGTGCGCCGGAGCACGTCGGTTCGTCTCCCTGCGTACACGCCCTCCTCACGCTCCAGACGATTTCGATAGAGAAGGAAGTTGCTGGTCGCGATCAGGTCGTCGACGGTGAAGAGCTCGTCCGCGTGCTCTGCAGGGTCGACGTGCCGGACACGGACGTTCGTGATGAGGTGGCGAGTTCGCGACGGCGGGTCCTCTGCCCACGCCATCCCCGAGTCGAATCGCCGAACCCGCCATGCCAGGGAGCCTTTGGTCTCGTCGTAGAAGGCCGCCTCGCCGCGGCTCGCTACTGAGAGAGCCTGCTGTCGTCGCAGTCGGTTGGTCCGCGTGGGCATCCAGTAGTCGAGGTCGTCGGCAAGCATCTCGAGCCAGTCGACGTAGCGACCGTCATCGAGCAGGTCGGCCTCGTCGTAGTAGAACTGCTCTACCTCGAAGTGGATTGTGTGGTCAGCGCGTCGGCCGGCCTCGTCACCGGGCCGGTCGCTCGTGCTGGGGGCAGGACTGATGGGCGTTCGCGGAGAGTGCATTTCATCTCCTGAGCAGTTTTCGAAGGTCCGAGCCGGTGTCGGCCAGGCAGTCGGGGTCGACCGCAATCTGGCGGTCGATGAGTCGGCGGGCAGCGCGGACCGCCTGCGAGTCGTCAGCTGCGACCGCTCCGATGATCCGACCGTTTCTCATGGTGAAGACCGAGAAGCTGTCGGCCCCAATCGCTCCCCGCACGACGATTGAGGTGCTGGCGGAGGAGTCGGACATGTTGCCGACTCCCTCGATGTGACGACCGTGCCGGTCACTCCACCACCAGGACGCGGTTGCAGAAGGCAGCTCGATCCCGAGAATCGTGGCGGCGGCGCGTTCTCCGTCGTGCTTGGCGGCCTCCCAATGCTCGGTTCGGTGCTGGTCTCGCACTCGCGCGACGTCACCGATCGCCAGCACCCGCGGGTGGCTCGCGACCTGGCGCGCGTCCACGAGGACGCCGCGATCGACCTCGAGACCGGCATCCTCCGCGAGATCCGAGCGCGGCGTGATGCCGATGCCGATCAAGATGGCGTCGAACTCCCTGGAGGCGTCCGTGCTGTCCAACTGAGCGGCGATCCCAGCTGATGTCGGCTGGAGCGAAAGGAGCGAACCGACGACAGATTCGACGCCGTGCGCACGATGCTCGTCGTGCAGCCATTTCGCGACGTCTCTGCCGGTCGCTCCGGCCAGCGGCGGGTCCAGCGGGTCGACCAGCACCACCTTGCATCCCAGAAGGGCCGCGGTTGACGCGACTTCGGCGCCGATGAGTCCCGCTCCCACGATCAGGAGTCGCGTCCCGGGCTTCAAGACCTGGCGGAGTCGCTCGGCATCCTGGTGGTCACGCAGGGTATGCACCCGTCCGGCCCTCATCGCGCCGACGAGGCCGGGCAACGCCGGCACGGTGGCTCGGCCTCCGGTTGCGAGGACGAGGTATTCCCCGGCCAGCTCGGCGCCGGATGACACCCGGACCTCGACCCGGTCCTCGGATGCCGCGAATGCCTGAACGCTGGACTTCGCAACCAGTTCGACGTGATTCTCCGCGTACCACTCAAGAGGCCGTAGGGCGATCTCCTCCAGATCGCGCGGCCCCGACAAGAAGTCCTTGGACAGCGGTGGCCGGTCGTATGGGAGTTCCGCCTCATCGATCAGCACGATCTCGCCGAGATAGCCGCCGGAGCGCAGGGCGGTGACGACGGAGACTCCGGCGATGCCTCCGCCCGCGACGATCACCCGGTTAGACGGCCACATAATCAAGGCCGCTCGTTCGGATAGAGGTAGATCTCGCCGTCACGTACCTCGAGACGGTGAGCCACCGTGTCTCTCGTGGCGGGAAGTCCGTCGACGGTCCCGCTCCTTAAGCAGAACTTAGACGAGTGCAGTGGACACTCGACGTGGCCGTTCTCGACCCAGCCCTCGGCGAGCGACGCTGTTTGGTGGGTGCACGTGTCGTTCAGCGCCCAGACGCTTCCATCCTCGTCGCGGAGAATTGCGATGTCATCGTCCGTCCCAGTCAGTTCTCGCGATACGGCGATACCTTCCCCTTCGGGGATCTCCTCGACGGTCGCGACCCGGATGCCGTTGATCATGCGGGATCCTCGTTCCCTGTGTCAGGGGGCGGGCTCTCGTGCCAGGCGGGGGTGCTCATCATGGTCTGCCACCGTCGGTAGAAGGACCGCCCAGCGGCATCGGAGTACAGCTCCGAGGTGGTCCCGGGATGCGAGCCGTCATCGCGCTCCGAGCCGAGCCCCATTTGGTAGTTCAGGGGAACGCCGTTGGTGATGAACCCGCGGGAGATCGCCTGTACCTCGCTCCAGTTCTCTCCGTCATCCTGCTCGAAGATGCCGCTGGGGCCGAAGGTACGGAGGTTGTACAGCCGTTGCGCTTCCTTGACCTCGTCCGGCCACGACTTGTCGACGATCGTCCAGGCCCAGACCTCCATCTTGTCTGGGCCTTTCGGATGCCAGACGCGGATCGAGCCGTTGACCGGGAGATACGAGAAGTTCGGGAAAACAGTGGCATGGCCGTTGGTGAGCGGGCCCTGCACTCGGGCCTCACCGAGGCGCTCCCGCAATGCTTTGTAATCGACGTGGTCGTGAACGGTTCGCGCATCGAAACGGTTGTTCGGATGCACCGGGAAGCCAGCCCCATGGCCCATCGGGTCCACATACTGTCGACCAGTTCTGTGGACGATCTCGTCCTTCGGCTTCTTGCCCGACGGGGTCATCACCATCAGGGCCGAAGCGTGGCTCACGTTGACGTGGTACCAGTCGGTAGCGAACTGCTCAGCGGCGAGCTTCCAGTTGCCCTCGAGCACCCACTTATGGACGCCGCCGACGACCTCCGTGCCTTGGTCGTCGTGGTCCAGCATGGCGTCCATGTACCAAGCCATTCCGCCGAGAGCTTCCCGCAGACGCACGGGCTCGGGGTTCCAGGTGGCGAAAATGAGGCCCCTGTAGGTCTCGATGTGAGGCACCTCGACCAGTCCCCAGTCCGCGACGGTGAAGGAGCCGGGGTACCCGGCCCGGTTGGGAACGCTGACCAGCTTCCCTTCAAGGTCGTAGGACCATCCGTGATACGTGCAGGTGAAGTTCCTCGTCTGCCCCATGTCCGCTCGACAGACGCGGGCCCCGCGGTGGCGGCAGGAGTTCAGGTATGCCCGAAGCTCGCGGTTCTTGTCGAGGGTCACGATGACAGGGTCTTCGCCCATGTAGGTCGTGAAGAAGTCGCCGGGCTTGTGAAACTGGTCAGCATGCGCGAGGAAGAGCCAGCTCGGCGCGAGGACGCGCTGCAACTCCTGCTGGTAGAGCTGCTGATCGGTGAAGATCGCGCGGTCGATGTAACCGCCGGTCGAGTCCACGAGCCCGGACACGTCGATGCTCTGCGTCAGTGTCGCCGGGCGTCGCAGCTGACCGCTGGGCGCTCCCGTCGCGAGGGTGCGAGGAGTGCACTCCTGATCCTGGGCAGCGACTTCTGCGGCAGCATCGCCGGACGAGGCCTCCAGTGTCCGCCCAGACGGTCGGCGAGTCATCGACATACCTGCAGTCTCAGCAGCGGCCGCTAGCGCCACAACCACACGTGCCACCGAACGGAACACCGGGTCTCGCCGCCGACCTAGCGACCCGAGTCTCTCCGAAACGTCGGGCGTCCGAAGTGTGACACGCGGCGTTGCTCTCACCACCGACGTTCCGCTCGGCGGCACGTGGGATGGCGTGTGGCCGGCCAGCGGGCAAACGTCGCAACATGCTCGCTGCCCGCGCCGTCGCCCAGAGCGCGACCGATCCTCTGTCCTGTCTCGAGCTTGCTGACGTCCCGCTACCCGAGGTCGCTCCCGGCTGGTCAATGGTCCGTGTGGCGGCCTCCTCGTTGAACATGCACGATCTGTGGACGCTGCGCGGAGTTGGCCACCCCGCCGAACAACTCCCCCGGATTCTTGGCTGTGACGCGGCCGGTTACGACAAGGATGGTCGACGCGTCGTCGTGTATCCCATCATCGCCTCACCCGACCGTGGGCATGGCGACGAGACGCTCGATCCGCAACGGGCGCTGCTGTCGGAACGCCACGACGGCGCCTTCGCGGAGTACCTCACCGTCCCCACCAGGAACCTGCTGCCCATTCCTGAGAATCTGAGCTTCGACGAAGCGGCGTGTCTTCCGGTCGCGTGGGGAACCGCCTACCGGATGCTGTTCACTCAGGCTGCTCTGCGTGCTGGCGACCGGGTCCTGGTCCAGGGAGCCGGTGGCGGTGTGGCTTCGGCTGCGATCAAGCTTGCGCTGGCCGCCGGGGCAATCGTCTACGCGACATCACGTTCTGTAGGGAAGCTGGAGCTCGCGGAGTCCTGGGGTGCCCGTGGCCTGGAGACAGGTGGCCGGGTGCCGGAGAAGGTCGACGTTGTCGTGGAGACCGTCGGCGAAGCAACCTGGGCACACTCGCTCAGGTGCTTGCGTCCGGGTGGGACGGTTGTGGTCGCCGGCGCCACATCGGGGATGAACCCGCCCGCGGACCTGGGCCGAGTGTTCTACCTCCAGCAGCGCATCCTGGGCTCGACAGGGTGCACGCTCGTCGAGATGACTCGTCTGCTCAGGATGCTCCTCGTTACTGGCGTACGCCCTCTAGTCGATCGCACCATGCCGCTGCAGGAGATCCACAAGGCTTTCCAGCTGATGATCGACGGGGACATATCCGGAAAGGTCGTCATCAACCCGGCTCTTGAAGGAGCGACCGCATGAGCACTGTCGCCGTCGGCCTGTCGCACTCTCCCCTGATCGGGAAGAACGACCCCCCGGGCGACGTCCTGAGTCGCGTGGCGGAGGCAGTCGGCGATGCGCGAGGGTTCGTGCGGGAATTTGATCCGGAGCTCGTGGTGCTCTATGCCCCGGATCACTACAACGGCTTCTTCTACAAGGAGATGCCCCCCTTCTGCCTCGGCACCGAGGCACTTTCTGTCGGCGACTTCGGCTCCCAGGTCGGTCCCCTCTCGGTCGACACACAAGCCGCGACGTACCTTGCCCAGGGTGTGCTCGACCGGGGCATCGACCTGACGGTGTCGGCCAGGATGGTCGTCGACCACGGATTCGTACAGCCCCTCGAGGTGCTGTTCGGTGGTATCGACCAGGTCCCGGTGGTTCCCATCTTCGTCAACGGGGTGGCAACGCCACTCGGGCCTGTGTCACGGATCCGAGCTCTCGGCACCGCGATCGGCGAAGTCGCGGCCACTCTCGACAGGAGAGTGCTGTTCCTCGGCTCGGGCGGTCTGTCGCACGACCCGCCTGTTCCCGTCCTTGAGGGCGCTTCCCCACGGGTGGCAAACGCCCTCATTGAGGGACACTCACCGACGCCTGAGCAGCGCGCTCGGGGTGAGGAGAGAGTCGTGCAGGCGGGACGTGACTATGCCGCTGGTTCCACCGCGATGATCCCGATCAACCCCGCATGGGACAACGCACTGCTCGACATTCTTGAGGCCGGTGCTCTCAGGGAGCTCGACGAGTGGACAGTCGAGGCGATGGGCCGTGAAGGTGGCGGCTCGGGGCACGAGGTCCGGACCTGGATAGCCGCGTTCGCCTCGCTGGCATCGAGTGGGGACTATCGGATGCGGTCGCGCTTCTACGAGGCAATCCCGGAATGGATCGCGGGGTTCGCCGTCGCGACCGCGACACACGGGTGACTCGACGGCGCACTGGGTTGCTCAAGACCGCACCCGAGGCCCGAACTGCCTCACCTGGGGCAACGTCGTGACCATGTGTGCGACGACCCGCTCACTCAAGCATGTGTGCACGTGCGACACGTCTCCAGGGAAGCGGACGAAGTCACCGGCCGCAACCTCGACCTGGTCGACAACCGGCCCCGTACGCATCCGGCCGGTGATCACATAAAGGTGATGAAGCGTTCCCGGCTGGTGGGCCTCCATGACCTCAGCCCGGCCTCCTTTCTCTAGTCGAAGCAGCAGCGTCCGGACGTATCCACTCCCGTAGATCTCGTCGAGCATGCGTTCCGACCACCCCTTGCCGGCTGTCCACGTGCCTTCGTCGCTGCGTTGGACGAAGACTGGTGTCCCCCACTCAGTCAGGAGTCGTCGAGTCGACTGGTCCAGCGCTGAAGCCAGTGCTGCAAGCGTCTCCACGGTGGGGTTGCCCACACCTTGCTCGATCTTCGACAACGTCTGCTTCGAGAGTCCAGACCTCCTAGCGAGCTCCCCCATGGACATGGCCCGCTCGAGTCGGAATCGCCGAACGTTCCGTGCCACAAGCAGGTTCTCGTCCATGCAGGCATCGTCATCTATAAGTGACGGACTGTCAACGTTGACTGACGCAGGCTCTTGGCGCACACTCGGAGAAGAAGTGACAATCGCTCCTTGAAAGTGACACACCGTGACGGCAGCCATCGAAGAGGACGACACCGACTCGCGCGGAGTCCGCGACGACCGTGCCGCAGTCGACAAGGCCGTCAGCTTGCTGCTCGCGTTCGGCGAGCATGCCAGTTCGGGAGTCGGCGTGAGCGAGCTCGCACGGCGGTCGGGGCTGAGCAAGTCGACCGCGTTCCGGGTCCTGGGCCTTCTGGAACGCAATGGTGTGGTCGAACGAGTGGGTCGTCAGTACCGCCTCGGGGAGCGCCTCCACGAGCTGGGTCGCCACGTGTATTCTCCCGAGCACGACCGCGTCCGGGACTCCCTCACTCCGTTCGTGACGGAGCTTTACGGACGTACCCACGACACCGTGCACCTGGCGACTCTGCACGGCACCGACGTGGTTTACCTCGCCAAGCTCTACGGGCACCGCCAGGTTCCTTCGCCGTCCCGCATCGGAGGACGGGTCGCGGCGCACGGGACTGCTGTCGGCAAGGCATTGCTGGCCCACGATGCTTCAGCGCTCAAGGTGCTCTTGGGGGCACCACTTCCCTCGCTGACGCCCGCTACTCTCACTGACCCGGATGCCTTATGCGAACAGCTCGCGACAGTACGACAACTGGGAGTGGCTTACGATCTCGAAGAGGTCCAGCCCGGGCTGTTCTGCGTGGCCACGCCGATCCTGAGTTCGGCAGGGCGCCCGATCGCGGCGCTCTCGGTCTCTGTGGCGTCATTCGCCGCTCTTGGTCCCGCCGAGGCAATGCTTCGGCAGGTGGCGGGCGACGCAAGCCGGTTCGTGCGCCACGGACCGTTGGCTCGGCGGCGGCTCCGCTACATCTGACCCCCGACCCCGCCTCGCACGCCCACGGTCGACGACCGAGCTCCTGGTGGACGCGAGCGAAGCGCATCGCATGATCGCGGGCAGCCGGCGCTTGCGTTGGGACCGAGGATGTATGCAGTCGTCCCGGCGAGGCAGTGCCTTGCCGGGACGACGTGTTCAGCCTCGTTCCACCGGGTTACGGCGGAGGAGGTGGGTGTCACTGGGACGCGATGGCTGCCACGTCCTGGGCCCAGGTGGTGTAGGAGTCGATGTTGAAGGCGGTGTAGGCCTGCCCCGCGAGCGCGATCGTCTCGGGGAGCGGTACTCCGGTCAGCGCCCCGTAGGCACCGATCATGGCCTGCTGGCCGACCTGGGCGACCTGGAGCTTCACGGTCATGGTCAGGCGGCCCTTCCTGATGGCCTCGATCGCGTCGGTCGCGCCGTTCGAGCCGACTAGGGTCAGGTCGGTCAGGCCTGCCGAACGACCTGCCGAGTAGGCACCGAATGCGGAGGCATCGTTGTAGGACACGATCCCGTCCAAGTCCGGGTTCTGGGCGATCAGCGCACTGGCCGCCTTCTCACCACCAGTCGGGTCGTCGGTCGCGTTGTCCTGGGTACCGACCACGTCCAGCCCGAGTTCCTTGCCCCAGAACTCCTGGCGAGCAGCGGCGTACTTCAACGCCGGCACCGGAACCCCGATCCCGATGATCCCGACCTTGCTGCCCGCCTTGATCTGCGCGACCGCGTTCATCTGCACGTACGCGGTCTTGTCGATCGCCTGCTGGATCTGCGACACGATGCCCTCGGTGCTGCCTGCCGGGTTGCCCTCGTTGACCTCCAGACCGATGCTCTTGATGCCAGCAGCCTCAGCCTCCTTCAGCACTGGAACGAGCGCCTGCCCGTCGAGGGGGTAGAACACGATTGCGTCGACATGCTCAGCGACCAACTGCTTGATGTCGCTGACCTGCTTGTCGACACTCAAATTCGCGTCAACGACCTTGACCTCACAGCCCAACCGCTCACCCTCAGCAGCCATCGCCTCGCCAATCGTCTTCAACGACTCCTGCGCCTCGGTCGGGCTCGACCAACCAACCGTGCAGGACACACCATCCTGCTTGGTGACATCCGGATAGTGGTCAGGCAGGCCGGCATCCGTGCCGGTGTAGCCCTCGACGAGCTTGGCCGGGTCCAGTCCAGCCGACACCGACGCCGCGCCCGTGTCCGCCCCCGAGACATCACCCGAGGAATCGGCCGCAGAGTCGCAGGCCGAAAGAGCAAGGACCACCGTGCTGAAGACGGCCAACCCCGCCCAACCACGCGCCCCGCGAGTGATCGTAAGTCGGTTCATGTTCTACTCCTGATAGATGTACGGCGGTCAACGCGACCCGCTCCGGTGGAATCGACCAACTCACCATGAGCTGTCGACAACGTGGATCCCCACCCGAGCAGGCCACGAGACTCTTGGTTCCCCGCGCACGCGGAGTCGTCAGACGAGGGGGGCCTCAGTAGTGCGGCCGGTCACCTCGACGCAACATGCACCGTTGGTCGACGGTTTCGCCACGGCATGGTCTGCTCGAGAACCGCAGCGGCCTGGAGCAAGCGATCCTCACGTCCGTAGCCAGCAACGAGCTGGACGCCGATCGGGAGCTCATCGCCGGAGTGAGCTATCGGCAGACTCACGGCTGGCTGACCGGCGATGTTGAACGCCGCAGTGAAGGGTGCGACCTCGAAGATCGACGCCAGCCACGTCTCAACCGAGTGATCAGGCGAGTCATAGGTCAGTGTGCCGTGCGGAATCGCCGTCCTCGCGGTGGTCGGTGTGACCAGTAAGTCATATTCTTCGAAGAACGTACCCGCAGCCCTGCACACGTCGTCGAATGCCGCGATCCCCAGACCGATCTCCACGGCGTTCAATTCGTGAGCCTCCCGCCATAGGCTCATGGACACTGCCTCCAGGAGATCATCACTAGGCTCTCGGGGATAGGACGCCAGGGTGGCGGCCAGCGCGACCGTCGTCAGTGATCTGTAGGCGCGCAGCAGCTTGGCGGGGTCGACGGACGGAGCGACTTCCTCGACCTGATGGCCCATCCGCTCTAGCTCCTGGGCAACGGCGACGGCGGCTGCGGCACACTCGGGATCTACCTCGACGCCGGACCAAGCCTGCGTCATGAGCCCCACACGAAGGGTCGGCATCGCCTTGTCGACGGCTTCGGCGTAGGAGACCGCAGGACGCGCAATCTGGTACTTGGCCGTCGGCTGTGGGCCTTCGACACAATCGAGCAAGTACGCCGCGTCTCGCACCGTCCGCGTCAGTGCGAACTCGTAGCCGATTCCGAACATGGTCTCGACATCGGTCGGTGTCCGCCCCCGCGTCGGCTTGAGGCCGACCAGGCCGCAGAACGCGGCTGGGACGCGGATCGAACCCGCCCCGTCGTTGGCGTGCGCTACCGGCACAGCGCCGGCGGCAACCAGTGCTGCTGCACCGCCACTCGATCCGCCGACACCACGTCGAAGGTCCCATGGGTTCCTCGTGGGCCCCAGACGGCGAGACTCGGTGGCGAAGCTGATTGCCATCTCCGGCACCGCGCTCGTGCCTATCGCTACGAGGCCCGCGTCCCGGAACCGCCTCATGAGCTCGTGATCTTGCGCAGCGACAGCACCCTCGAAGAACATGCTCCCGACGCTGAACGGCACGCCCGCTGCGTAAGGCCCGACGTCCTTGATCAGGAACGGGACGCCTAGGAACGGGCCGCTCCCTCGATGCTCAAGCGGTGTTTCGAACAGCGGGTGAGCCAAGGCGTTGAGATCCGAGTTGACGGACTCGATGGCTGCGCGAGCAACGTCCACGACCTCGGCCTCCGAGGTCTGGCCGGATGCGATGACCTCGGCGAGTCCACGGCCGTCATACTCGCTGTACTCCGCCATCGAGAGCCGGTCGCTGCCCATCGCTCCTCCTGTTTGTCAGAGTTCTGATCGTGTCTGATCGCACGTCGACGCGGTTGACGAGCAGTGCTCCTGTGACTCAGATCATGCTGCGGCCCTAGGGATCTGAGCATTCGTCGTTCCGTTCCCCGGCACAGAATGTGCGTCGACCTCGCTGACCTCCTCGAGGGTCGTCCACCCGTGCTAGACGCCCGCCCCAGCTACTCGGGACGGGCGCCACATCTGGATGACTGGGTGACGACTGGTGGTCAGTCGAACTGTCGAGCGACCGCTCGCAGCATCGCGATCGTCTCGTCGTGACGGTTGACGGCCTCGTCCTCCGCCGTGCCGAAGGTCCGGTTCGCAGACAGCTTCACGGTCGTCACCTCACTCGTCGGGTCGACATACACGTACTGGTTGTAGACGCCAACGGCGCTGAACTCACCGCGATCGCCGGCCGGGATCCACCACTGGTACCCGTAGCCCTCGGACACGACCATTCCGCCGACCACCACGTTCCCCGGGACTACATGCGGAGCCGATGGAGTCACCGAGGCATCGACCCACTCCCGGGGCACCACCTGTTGCGAGCCCACGGCGCCCTTGTTTAGGTACAGCTCCCCAAGCGTCGCGAAGTCGCGTGCCGTCAGGTTCAGACCCGCGTATCCCATCTCGACCCCAGCGGGGTCGACGACCCAAGCCCCGGAGTGGTTGAAGCCAAGCGGCTCCGCGAGCCGCGTCTGCATGTAGTCAGCCAGGTGCTCACCTGTCGCGTGCCGCAACAGCGAGGCCAACGCCTGCGTGTCGCAGGAGTTGTACCGACAGACGGTGTCCGGCGCGTTCTCCCTCACCATCGTCGCGACGATGCCCTCATGCCCGCCGTACGCGCCAGAGGTAGCAGCAGCGAGTCGCAGCGCGTCAGCTTCCGGGTCGGAGTAGTCCTCGTTCCACCGCGCCCCGGAAGACATCTGCAACACGCTTCTGATGGCAACCCCGTCGTACGCCGATCCTGGCTCCACCGGGACGTAGGCGCTGATGGGATCGTCAATGCTACGGATATGCCCCTCTTGAACAGCGATGCCGATAAGGGCGGAGATGAAGCTCTTTGCCACGGACATCGACAGCCAGCGAACGTCGGTGCCGCCGGTCAGCCGATAGGACTCGTGAACAATTCGGCCTTGGTGTATGACCAGGAGCGCAGCGGTGTCCGTCTCCTCGAGGAACCGCTCGAGCGACTTCTCCTGGCCTGCGAACTCGTACCGGTCCTCCATCACGAAGCCCGGATTCGTGACCCAAGCCCGAGGGGTGCTCGACGCTCTCATCGGCCTGGTGTTAAGCAGTTCAGAGATCCTGCAGAAGTTCTGGTGCTGCGGAACCCCGGTGAAGAGGGCGAGATCACTCAGTTGCATGGTGCCGGCGTCGATCATTGGATGCCTCAGCTCTCTGTCGCAGGTCAAGTAAGCGCAGGAGCGAAGAAGTCACCCTCACGCAACGGTCCGGTAGTGCAGGTGGAGGCAGCAGAAGCACACTGCCGGGACCACACTCTCCTCCCGGGCCAGCCGGCGCTCCAGGTCGCGTTCCGTGGGCTGGCACGGCACCGGTGCACCGCTCAGGGCAACGGATCCGCAGCCGTTAGTCGACCCGATCGGAGAGTCTGGTGCGAAGCTCCCCCTTGAGGGTCTTCCCGGTTGCGTTCCTCGGAAAGTCCTGGACGACCACGACGCGACCCGGGACTTTGAACCGAGCCAAACGCTCGAGACAGAAAGCGCGCACCTCGGCCTCCTCAAGAACAGCGTCGGCGGCTGCCATCACGAACGCGACACCGGTCTCGCCCCACTTCGGGTCAGGCACCCCGACGACGGCTGCCTGAGCTACGCCCGGATGATCGGTGAGGACGTTCTCGACCTCTGCGGGGTACACGTTCTCACCGCCGGAGATATACATGTCCTTCCACCGGTCGACGAGCACGACTTGACCGTCCTCGCGGATCGCCGCCGCATCGCCGGTACGCAGCCAGCCATCGCGGGTGAACGCTGATTCGGTAGCCTCCTGGTTGCGCCAGTACCCGACCGAGACGACATCTCCGGAGATCTGGAGCTCACCGATCTGTCCCAGGTCAAGGTCGCTGCCGTTGACGTCTTGCACACGGCAACGTGCATGCAGGACCGGAAGTCCAACGGCACCAGAGACGCCCGGGTCCGCCGCCGGTGGAACGGCCGTCACACAGGCGCCTGCCTCGGTGATGCCGAACACGGCCGACAGCGGCACACCCCGCTCGCGCCAAGAGGCAAGAAGGCTTGGTGGGACCGGCGAGCCACCGACGACAGCTACGAATGGACGTAGCGGGCGACTTTCGAACTCTGTCAACCGCTCGATGAACTGGTAGTTCGCCGGCACGCCGCAGAAGTGGGTGACCGCAGGCTCAGCCTCACGCAGCAAATGCAGGGCCTGCACTGAATCGAAAGCGCGCGCGAGAAGGACAGAGCCCCCTGCGAACAGGATCGGGTTGGTGAAGAGGTTCAGCCCGGCTACGTGGAAGGTTGGGAGAACGGTGAGGCCCCGGCTGTCAGCGCTGATGCCGTGGGCGACCAGGATCCCGAGCATGCTCGCCAGCGCTGCCCGGTGGGTCGTCTGGACCCCCTTCGGCCTGCCGGTGGTGCCGGAGGTGTAGATGATCGTCCACACCGCCTCCTCGTCGACGTCGGTCGGAGCCCAGCCATCGGGCACGCCAGCGTCTGCCATAAGATCATAGCCGTCCCTCGCGACCCGGTTACTGCTCCACGACACCACGGGTGGCAGGTGCGGGTCCAGTGCCCTGACCTGCGCACAGACCGAGGCCTGCGCATCCTCGGCCAGGATCACCCGCGGTTCTGCATCACGACACACTTGGGCCAGTTCGGTTGGTGCTAAGCGCCAGTTCAGCGGCACCGCGATCGCGCCTAAAAGGGCACAGGCGTACATTGCCTCGATCACGCGACTGTCGTTTCGCGACAGGATCGCGACCCGATCCCCAACCGCCACCTGACAATCGCGCTGAAGCGCGTGCGCCACGGACCGGATCCGATTCCAGAGGACGCCGTAGCTCACGCGCGTGCCGCTGCCTAGGTCGACGAGTGCCTCGGCATCGGGGCGGCGCAACGCGTGCTGCTCGACCCAGTGAGTGATGGGCCGCATCCAGCTAATCCTTCCGTCTCGACGAGAACGAAACTTCAGGCGGTGGCTGCACGTCTCGCGCGCAGCGTGTCTCGAAGCGCTGGAATGCGGTCGGCAGCGATCGCGCCGACGAGGACCGTGCCGCTCACGATCTCGCTCCAGTAGCTCTGGACGCCCGCCAGCGCTAGTCCATTTTGGAGGACCGCCAAGAAGAGGACGCCGACGACCGTACCCGTGACGGAGCCGACGCCTCCCTTGAAGCTGGTGCCGCCCAGGAGAACCGCAGTAGCCGCGTCCAACGGGAGCGTGGCACCTACGATGGGGCTGGCGGCCTGGATACGACCTACTTGGACGACAGCGGCGATCGCTACCGCGATCCCCGCGATCGCATAGACCCAGGCAATGGTTCTCGCGACGTTGATACCGGACAACCGTGCAGCGTCCGGGTTGCCGCCGACGGCGTAGACGTCTCTCCCGAGGTAGGTCTTGCGCAGCACGAAGAGGGAGACGAAGTACGTGGCGATCATCAGCAAGATCGGGATCGGGACGATGATCGACTCGAAGCCGATCCGGCTAATGAGGGGCGAGTCAATCGAGGTCGTGGCACCTCCGGACGCGACGTTCACGGCCCCTCTCAGAATGGACATGGTACCCAGAGTGACCACGAGGAATGAGAGGCCGAGCCGGCCGATCAGCAGTCCGTTGAGCACCCCTCCGATCAGCGCTGCGAACACGATCGTCGCCAGGATCGCCACCATGGAGTCCATGCCGACGTCGTTGTAGAGCCACACCAGGAAGACACCCGAGAGCGCGAACAGCGAGCCCAACGACAGGTCGAAGCCACCACACAGCATCACAAAGGTCATGCCCATGGCCGCGATCCACGTGATCGACGCGCCGGTCAGCAGGTTCTGCACGTTGTTGGAGGTTCCGAACGTCGGCTCGCTGAGGTAGAAGTATCCGGTCAACGGGATGAGGAGTAGCAGTACGGTTGCGAACCGCCAGCGGCCCAGCATCGCGACAAGTGAAGCCGTCGTACTGCGCGAGTTCGCGACCGTGGTGGTGGTGTGCGCGCTCGGCTGCGTGGTCGGTTCGGTGTTCTGTTCGGTGCTCATTGGTCCCTTGTTCCGTAGTCGGCGAGTTCAGCTGCTGTTGTCGTCGGGCCGTCAAGCAGTGCAACCAGGCCGCGTCGTCCGACAACGGCGATCGTGTCGCAGCAGGCAATCAGCTCCTCGTCCTCGGAGGAGGAGACGAGGATGGCCATCCCGTCCTTCGCCGAGTGCCGCAAGGTCTCGTAGATCTCGAGCTTCGAACTGATGTCGACCCCGCGCGTCGGCTCGTCGAGCAGCAGCAGTCTCGGCCCGACCTCCAGCCACTTGCCGAGGACAACCTTCTGCTGGTTTCCACCGCTCAACGTGGCCACGGCTGCGTCGACCGAGCCGGAACGGATGCTCATCCACTCCCGTGCCCTCTCAGCGGCCTGCTTCTCCTTGCGAGTGTTCCGCATCCTGAGTCGGCCCGAGGACCACGTGCTCAGGAGGGCGAAGTTGTCTCGGATCGACATGTCCCCAACGAAGCCATCGGCTCTCCGATCGGCCGAGACGAAACCCACGGAGGATGTCAGCGCATCTTTGCCCGATCTTGGTTCATATGGCTGATCATGCAGACGTGCGGTACCTCCGTTGCGAGGCTGCATGCCGGCGAGACTGAGTAGAACTTCGCTGCGGATCACCTGTTCCTGACTGCACAGACCGACGATCCGGCCGGACGGCACGTCCAGGTCGATTCCCTTCCGCATGGAGGCGGTTCGAAACCCGCGCAACGAGAGCCCCTCGTGCGGGTCCCCCACGCGCTCGGTCCGCTCAATGACATGTTCTCGATCTCGCGCTGACCGCATCTTCTCGTCGATACCGGTCATCGCGGTCACGAGCGTGGCCTCGTCGTAGTCTTCGACGTTCCCTCGGGAGACCGTCCGGCCGTCACGCAGCACTGTGAGGGAGTCGCAGAAGGCCAGCACCTCGGTCATCCTGTGGGAGACGAACAGGACGCTGAGCCCAGCGTTGCGGAGGCGATCAACGAGCTCGCCAAGATTGCCGACCTCGTCGGACGTCAGCGAGCTCGTCGACTCGTCGAGGATCAGGAAGCGAGTCTTGAAGGAGAGGGCCCGAGCTATCTCGACCAGCTGCCGCGCATCGGGTCTCAGGGTTCCCGCCAGCGCCGTTGCAGATCCGCGGTAGCCCACCAGGTCGAGAAATTCCTGAGCTCGCTCGATGCTGCGGGCCATCGAGATCGTTCCGCGAGACTTGACCAAGCGACGACCCATCAACACGTTCTCGGTCACACTCAATCCCAGGGCGAGCGTCGACTCCTGGCTCACCGCGGCAACACCATGTGCCAGGCCGTCGCGCGGTCCACGTAGCGTCACGGGATGACCGTCCAACTTCAGCTGACCGACGTCGGGAGCCAGCTGGCCCGAGACCACCTTCAGCATGGTCGACTTCCCCGACCCATTGGCGCCAACGAGGCCGTGCACCTCACCAGGGCGCACCCGGAGGTCGGCTCCGTCCAAGGCCAGGACCGACCCGAAGCGTTTCACGATGCCAGTGGCGTCCAGCGCCAGGTCTGTGCCAACCAAGGGCTTCACGTCACTCGTCTCCGCCCGCAGTCACATGCGCAGCGGAGGGTTCTGTGCAGTGATGTGCCGTACCAACGGCCGTACCTGAGTCCATGTCCTGCTCCTGAGGTGCCAACGGTCACGTGATGACGCCGTTCGGCGTGATCGCTGACCCGGACCGTCGAGATGCCGAGAGTGTGGGCTGAAATCGGGTTACCCATGAGCGAGGGGTTCGCTCAGCGAAACACGGTGGCAGCCTCACCGCAATCAGCAGTGATCCTGGCTGCGAGACCTCGGGCGCGTCTGCCACATCAGACACGCCACCACCCATCGAGGTCGAAGCCCATGCCCACGCAGCCCACGGTCAGAGTGCAGGAGCGGTCCCCACACCGGATGGATCCGATGTATCGAGTCGAGGTCTCGGCCTCTTGATTTCGTTTGTCGTGACCGCCCTGCACCAAACTTCCCGGGGTACGCCGCCGGTTGTCACCGACGCTCCCGTACCTGAGCCAGCTGAGGGCGAGACGCTCGTCAGGACCGAATCCGCCGTGCTGTCCCACTTCGACCTGACGGTCTCGTCCCGTGACTTCGACATACGGCCTGACCCGCCCTACGTGGGAGGTGCGGCGCCGGACTAGGGGTGACGCGCAACGGCACATGGGCCGAGTTCGTAGCTGTCCCCGACACCGCACTTGAGTTAGTGCGAGCCAGCCTGTCGTCCCAGCTCGCCGCATCAGCGTACGAACCCATGTCTACCGCGTACGTCGCACTGCACCACGTCGCTTGCCTTCGGTCGCTGGCGCCTGGTGCAGGGTATCGCCGACGAAACCGTCATCGTGACTGGCGCAGCCGGCGCGGTCGGGTCAATGGTGGTCCGGCTCGGGCTCCTCTCCGGATCGAAGGTGGTCGCGCTCACCTCGCATCCGGATCGGGCGGCCTCGTGCCACCTGGCGCGGAAGAGGCCAAGGCCGCGACATGGAGCGCCTGGCCGAGCTGGTCGAAACTAGACCGGGGCACGCTCCTCGTTGAATCGGTCGGCAGCGACCAGCTTGTCGCCCGATCTCGGTGGATCCGACCGGGCGGGCGCGTTGCAGTAATCGGCTACGCAGGCGGGACGAGGGCGATGCTGGATCTTCCCAACTGGCTACTCGACGACGTCGCTCTCCTGCCTGTCAACATGCTCCATCGGGACGAGCAAGGGCTCGTCGCCATGGCAAACTTGGAGCGACTCCTTCCCGACGGGGAACTGCGAGTCCCGGTCTAGGAGTTCACGTTCGCCGATGTGGCGCCACTGCCGTAGCTGACCTCCAGACCCCAGGCGGCCGAACCACAAGGAAGTCTCGACAACGGCAGCCAGATCCGACCGGTCGCGGCTGGCCGGTCGATGTCCGACCAGGCGACCAAGACACCGGAGGACGGTAGAGAGTTCATGCCCGAGGAGCGGGCCAGTCCGTCGTTGCCTCGGGCAGTTGGCGTAGCGACCGACTCGCTGACGGGCATGCCTAAGGCTGCTGCCGTAGAGGTCGCCCCGGACTCCCCCATGACACGGCATTGGTTCTCGGGGTCCCGGTGGTGGGAACCTCGACCTGGCTGCCCTGCATCGGCACTGCCGCTGTGCGGGGCAGTGCCTTGCCGGGACGACGTGTTCAGCCTCGTTCCACCGGGTTACGGCGGAGGAGGTGGGTGTCACTGGGACGCGATGGCTGCCACGTCCTGGGCCCAGGTGGTGTAGGAGTCGATGTTGAAGGCGGTGTAGGCCTGCCCCGCGAGCGCGATCGTCTCGGGGAGCGGTACTCCGGTCAGCGCCCCGTAGGCACCGATCATGGCCTGCTGGCCGACCTGGGCGACCTGGAGCTTCACGGTCATGGTCAGGCGGCCCTTCCTGATGGCCTCGATCGCGTCGGTCGCGCCGTTCGAGCCGACTAGGGTCAGGTCGGTCAGGCCTGCCGAACGACCTGCCGAGTAGGCACCGAATGCGGAGGCATCGTTGTAGGACACGATCCCGTCCAAGTCCGGGTTCTGGGCGATCAGCGCACTGGCCGCCTTCTCACCACCAGTCGGGTCGTCGGTCGCGTTGTCCTGGGTACCGACCACGTCCAGCCCGAGTTCCTTGCCCCAGAACTCCTGGCGAGCAGCGGCGTACTTCAACGCCGGCACCGGAACCCCGATCCCGATGATCCCGACCTTGCTGCCCGCCTTGATCTGCGCGACCGCGTTCATCTGCACGTACGCGGTCTTGTCGATCGCCTGCTGGATCTGCGACACGATGCCCTCGGTGCTGCCTGCCGGGTTGCCCTCGTTGACCTCCAGACCGATGCTCTTGATGCCAGCAGCCTCAGCCTCCTTCAGCACTGGAACGAGCGCCTGCCCGTCGAGGGGGTAGAACACGATTGCGTCGACATGCTCAGCGACCAACTGCTTGATGTCGCTGACCTGCTTGTCGACACTCAAATTCGCGTCAACGACCTTGACCTCACAGCCCAACCGCTCACCCTCAGCAGCCATCGCCTCGCCAATCGTCTTCAACGACTCCTGCGCCTCGGTCGGGCTCGACCAACCAACCGTGCAGGACACACCATCCTGCTTGGTGACATCCGGATAGTGGTCAGGCAGGCCGGCATCCGTGCCGGTGTAGCCCTCGACGAGCTTGGCCGGGTCCAGTCCAGCCGACACCGACGCCGCGCCCGTGTCCGCCCCCGAGACATCACCCGAGGAATCGGCCGCAGAGTCGCAGGCCGAAAGAGCAAGGACCACCGTGCTGAAGACGGCCAACCCCGCCCAACCACGCGCCCCGCGAGTGATCGTAAGTCGGTTCATGTTCTACTCCTGATAGATGTACGGCGGTCAACGCGACCCGCTCCGGTGGAATCGACCAACTCACCATGAGTTGTCGACAGTGTGGATCCCACGCGAGCAGCCCCGGAGTGCTGGTTTCGCTCAACGAACCGGCTGGACGTGGCCGGGACGGACACCAGGTCAGCCGACCGGCCGTTCGTAGACAGTCCGTCCCTCAAAGACAGTGCGAAGCACAGTAGTGGCCCCGATCTGGTCGAGAGGTACCTCGAAAAGGTTGCGATCGAGCACTATGAAGTCGGCCGACTTTCCTACCTCGACAGAGCCTCGCCGATCGGCACGCCGGACCGCCTCGGCGCCCTTGATCGTGAGGAGTTGCAAGGCGTCGCTCAGAGCGAGCGACTCCTGACCGCGCAGCAGCATTCCCTCCAGCGCCGGGAAGAGATTGGGAGTGGCGGTCACCGCCCAATCCGTTCCTACGGTCATCTGGACGGCGTGGTCCTGCATTGTGGCAAAGCGGTAACCCGTTGCGAGGATCTTCTCGAACTGGGGATCGCTCCACACCGCGGGCGACATGTCTGCACCGATGTTGAGCGCGGCAAAGCGGGGCAGGTCGACGTCAGAGACCCACGTGGTGTGTGCCACCTCGTGCCGAGGACCACTCGGGCCGTTGGCGAGGCGCATCTTCTCGAACTCGTCCAGCGCCACCCGAACCGCACCCGCGGCAGCACAGTGGATCTTCACCTTGAGGCCGGCAGCGTCGAATCGCCGCAGCGCGTCCCCCAGCTCGTCGCGAGGGATCAAGATCTTCCCGTTCTCCGGCTCGTTGTCGACAAGCTCGCAAGCCGTGAAGTGCGGCGGCAGCGGCACCCCGTCCATGAAGAACTTCACGAAGGCGGTGTCCACGTGATCCGTTCGAAAATGATCGCGTTCCGCGATGATCGTCTCGAGTTCGGCCATGGACGCGGTGCCGATCCCCTCGTCGCGCCACACCAGGTGGGCGGCGACATGTAGGGTGAGCTCATCGTCGCCGTCGAGCTCGGCCAGGCCCCGAAGCTCCGGTGCGGTCGCCGACGCCTCCTGCACCGACGTGATGCCGTACCGGTTGCACGTCTGAACAGCCCAGGTGAGTGCGCGTCGATAGACCTCGGGTGCGTATTGAGGGAGCGCTCGTTGCACGGGCCACGTCGCGTGCTCAACCAGCTCGCCCGACAGACTCCGCCCGTCGTCTCGGCGTACCAGCTGACCGCCGGGCGGCCCGACAGATTCCTCGTCGATCCCGGAGAGCTCCAACGCTCTGGCGTTCACCAGAAGGTGATGCATCGACCAGTCGTAGATCATCACAGGACGGTCGGGAAATGCCTCGTCAAGGAAGGCGCGATCGGGTCGCATCTCGGGGAATGGTGTGGGGTCAAGAACCCCCGCCACGAGCCAGCCCTGATCGTCGACCTCCTGCCCCTGATGTCCGGCGCATCCGAAACGTGCTGACGCCATCAGATCTCGAACTACCTGCGCGCCGTCAGCCATCGGACTGATCTGCGCCTCGACGGTGTGCCTCAAGCCCGCGAAGAGCAGATGCGTATGTCCGTCATGGATGCCGGGCATCGCCATCCGACCGTCGAGGTCGACGACCTCGTGGCCGATCTCAGCCGCATCTCGCACGTCCTCGGCCGAGCCGAGCGCGGCGAAGGCGCCGTCGCGCACCAGCACGGCATCGCACCAGCTGCGTTGCGAGTCCGCCGTGTAGAACCGCCCGTTGAGATACACGGTGTCGCGTGTCGATTTCTGACTCACTGGGATCTTTCCTTCTCTGAGCATCGAGGGACAAAGTGCGCATGAGCCATGTGCCCGCGGGCAATTACGCCGCTGGGGCATCACCGGTGACCCAGCCGAGGTGGCACACCGCACGGCCCTGAGGGTGGATGCGCTTCTTCGGGAGCAACCACCTAGAACACGCCAGTGTCGTATCTCCGCATGGGTCTTGATCCTGGCTGGTTCGGTGAGCGGACCCACGCGGGGGCAGTCGACCTGAGTGAGGCAGCGGATTCTTTCCGCTCCTGCGTGGGTCCCACTCGGGCTCTTGAGAGGGCGCTGCCCCTCGACGACGCCAAGTCCGTCACCTAGGTCCAGTCACGTGGACGCAACTGCTGTTGCCGTTTGAAATGGCGGTCGCGCGACGCACCTCGGCGTGGATCCGGTCGAACACCGCTGCGGCTCAGTGAATTGCGAGTTCCGACGGTCAGGCATACCGTGCCTTGTCAAGGTCGCGCCGCGGGGGTCGTCCGACACGACTCGCGAAACCATGGGCACCCGATTCACATCCTGGGTTGCCGCTTCTGACCACCGCCGTTGGACAGCCGGGCCACAACACTGGCATGTTCACAGGGATCGAAGTGCCCGGAGACCGAGAGCGGACTCGACACTCATCGCGCTCTTCGCTCGGATCGACCTGGTTCAAGCCGAGCTGGATCTGCTGCGTCGTAGACCAGTTCGCCCTCGAAGTAGGTACGCAGCACCTTCGTGTCCCCCACCTCGCTGACGGGCACCTCCAACAGGTTTCGGTCCAGGACGATGAAGTCTGCGGACTTTCCCACTTCCAGCGAACCGCGCGTGGCGTGCTTACCCACGGCCTTCGCTCCGTTGATCGTCAGGGCGGCGAGGCCGGTCTTGAGGTCGATGGAGTGTGCGCCGTGCTCGACCGTCCCTTGCAGCGCCGGAAACAGGTTCGGCGACGCGGACACGCTCCAGTCGGTGCCGAGCGTCATCTCGGCACCCGATGCCACCACTACGTCGAAGAAGTACATGTCGCTGACGTTGTGCTCTGGAAGGTGCCACACAGCCGGAGACATCTCGGCGCCGACGTTCAGCTGGGCGAACCGGGGGAAGTCCTGGTCAGCGACCAGACAACAGTGCGCCAGCTCGTGGCGCGGCCCGTCAGGGCCGTTGACAGAGCGTGCATGTTGAATCGCGTCCAATGCTCTCCGAATCGCTCCCTCCCCCCCGCAATGAATCTTCACGGAGAGTTCGAGGGCGTCGAACCGAGCGACCGCCGCCTTCATCTCCTCCTGGGGGATGAGCAGATGGTCTTCGTCAACGGTGCCGTCCTCGTGGATGCACGAGTGCGTCCAGTAGGGAGGAATCGGTGATCCATCCAGCCAGAACTTCACGAACCTGGTGTCGACGTGCTCCGATGCATAGTCGGAGTGGTGCTCGATCATTCGATCTAGCTCGCCGAGGTCAGCCATTCCGAATGATTCCTCTCGCCAGACCAGGTGGCCGGCGACTTGGAGTTTGAGCGAGTTAGACGCATCGAGTACGCCCAGGACCCGAAGGAGCTGAGCGGTCGAAGACGCGTCCTGAACAGATGTGACGCCGTAGTGGTGATTGAGGGCCATTGCATACCGGATCGCCTGCTCCACAACGTCGTCGTCGTGTCGCCCCATCACGCGGAACAGCGGCCACCGTGCATGTTCATATAGCTCGCCGGTGGGCCGGCCGTCGCGATCGCGAATAACCTGACCGTTCTTCGTGTCCGGCGTCGAGGCATCAATGCCAGCGAGCTCCAGACCGCGACTGTTGGTCAGCACGTTGTGACCCGATCGATCGTGGAGCATGACAGGGTGATGGGGGTACGCCTCGTCGAGGAAGTCCCTGTGCGGCCCCCTGGGTCCGAGGGCGGTCGGCCAGTAGCGTCCGCCGACAAGCCACTGATTGCCATGCACGTCGGTGGGGCGAGGGCCCTGCCATGCCTGGAGTGCGACAAGGATGCCGTTCTCGTCTGCTGCTGCGGGAAAGGAGACCTCCCAGTTGTTGAGGCCGCTCACCAGGTGCGTGTGGGCATCATGGATGCCTGGCATCGCCATCCGACCTTGGAGGTCGACCACCTGATCGTCCTGGTCGATTTGCCCGCGAACCTCGTCGTCAGTACCGATGTGGGTGATCACACCGTCGGTGACGATGAAGGCCGACGCCCACTCCTGGTCTGGCGCGACCGTATACGCGCGAACGTTTACGTAGGCAACTCTCACGGCTTTCCTCCTCGACTCAGCGTTTGGGATCGCCAGCCTCAACGTCCCGGTAGGGCACTGCAATGACGCGGACCGCTCACCGAACCTTCTCGCTGAGCGTCGCCCTACCGGCAGGACCGCTTCGTTGGAGTGGTCTCCAGTCGACCGACACTTGAGGCTGCGGCACCGATCAGAGCTGCGGACGCAACCCGTTTGGCGAGCCCGCATAGGAGTTCTTGGCGCAGCGTCCGCAGCCCGGCCACCGGACTGCCGGTCCGCAAGCTCAAGCCGCTTCGATCCGAGGCGAGCACACCTGGCGAGCTCATGCACGTCGACATGAAGAAGCTCGGCCGCATCCCTGACGGCGGTGGCTGGCGGATGCACGGCCGTGGCTCGGCACAGGACAACCGGGCACACGTCGCACGCACGCGCGCACATCGCGCGGGGGCGCCAGGATCGCACGGCTATGTCTTCTTGCACCACGCCCTCGACGACCACTCCCGACTCGCCTACTCGGAGCCACTGCTCGACGAGGGCAAGGAGACGGCGGCGGCCTCTGGGAACGCGCCCGAGCGTTCTTCGCCGACGCCGGGATCACGACTGACAACGGCGCCTGCTACCGCTCGCACGACTTCGCCGCAGCGCTCGGCCCGGCTGTCCAGCGTCGTCGGATTCGCCCCTACCGACCCCAGACCAACGGCAAGGTGTGTGAAGACTTGTCCCCGGCGCTGCGCTGGACCGGTCTGACCCCGGCCAAGGTGTGACCACGGTGTCCTGCGTTCGATTTGTCGGCTGGCTCCGGTGCAGCGTCGTGGTGCGCACCGGCCAGGCGGAACTGACCTGATAGGAGCTTGGACTAGAAGCCCCGTCACAGACTTGTCGCCCGCCCGGCCGGTTCGCTCCATCCGTCAGATCAGCCCTCACGGAGGAGCAATCCCAGCATGACAACCCACAAGGTCATCGAGCCAGCACCCATCAACGAGTCGATCGCCGTGATCGGCGGCGTGGACACTCACAAGAACACCCACTACGCCGCCGCGGTCGACGACCACGGCCGCCTCCTGGGCCACCGAGAGTTCCCCGCGAAGGACCGCGGCTATGCCGACCTGCTCAGCTGGATCCAGGGCCATGGTGACGTCGCGGCGATCGGGGTCGAGAGCACCGGATCCTTCGGCGCAACCCTGACCCGGTACCTGACCGCGCACGCCGTCCGAGTGGTCGAGGTCAACCGGCCCAACCGGCTGGCCCGACACATGGACGGCAAGTCCGATCGACTTGATGCCGAGCAGATCGCTCGAGCCGTCCTCGGCCAGACATCGACCGCAACCCCGAAGGCCAAGTCCGGCATGGTCGAGGTGATCCGCACCCTGCGCGTAACTCGCTCCAGCGCAGTCAAGGCACGCACCAACGCCTTCAACACGCTGTGGGGCGTCATGATCGGCGCACCCTCACCGCTGCGCGACGAGCTCGTGGTGTTGAGCAAGAAGACCCTGGTCAATCGGTGCCTGCGACTGCGACCCGAATCCGAGAACCTCCTCGAACTGGCGACCGACCCGGACCGGTTGCTGATGGCCGGAGTGAAGACCGCCCTACGCGACCTGGCACGACGCTGGAAGCAGCTCGACGACGAGGTCAAGACCCTCAACAAGCAGATCGAAGCCCTCGTCCGCGCTGCCGCGCCCGAGTTGATCGAACTTCACGGGGTCGGCATCGAGATCGCCGGACAGTTCCTCGTCACCGCCGGCGACAACGCCGACCGCATCCGCAACGAAGCCGCCTTCGCCAAGCTCTGTGGCGTCGCACCCCAACCCGCCAGCAGCGGCCGTACCAGCGGCCGTCACCGACTCAGCCGCGGCGGCGACCGCGCCGCCAACAGCGCGTTGTACATCGTCACCATCGTCCGGATGCGCCATCACCAGCCGACCCGCGACTACGTCGAACGTCGCACCGCCGAGGGACTGAGCAAACGCGAGATCATCCGCTGCCTCAAGCGCTACATCGCCCGCGAGGTCTACGCCAATCTGCCCCGACCAGCGCAGACCGCCACCACAACGTCCGCACCGCTTCCATCAGCGGCTTGACGAACATAGGAGCATCGAGCGCTTCAACCGCCCCATCGTCACCGAGTGGGCCTCCGCCACGACCTACCTCTCAGACGCCGCTCGCGCAGCGACCTACGACGACTGGCTTCACTCCCTACAATCACCACCGACCCCACACCGGCATCGGAGGCCTCGTCACCGCGGACCGCGTTCACAACGTGACGTGGAACTAAACTTAAGGCCCATTTTCGTGGCCCGGCCGTGTGAACCCGAACCGCATCACCGCAGGTCAGGGCCGGTTTTCGAAAGCAGCGCCACGCACTCGACGTGATGGGTTCACGTGATTCGCTGGACTTTGGTGTTATCCACTTGGATAATGATGTGACGGGGAGCACATCGGGCTGACGAGCAGGAGATATGCATGAGCGTCATGGCACACGACCTCGACACGGTCGAGGACAGTCCTGGCTCCATCCCCAACTCGGTGCTCGGCAAGGCGTTCTCGATCCTGTCGGCCTTCGACGACGAAAACGACAACCTGCGCCTGGTCGACCTGAGCCAGCGCAGCGGCGTGCCGAAGCCCTCGGTCTACCGGCTCGCGCAGGAACTGGTGTCGCTCGGCCTGCTCGAGCGGGTCGACAACGGCTACCGCATCGGGTTCAGTGTGTTCGCCCTCAGCCAGCGGGTCGGCAGCGCGTCCCTGCTGTGCAGCGTCGGCCGCCCCGTGCTGGTCGACCTGGTCGCGATGACCCGTGGCACGGCGCACCTCGCCGTTCTCGAGGGCACCAGCACGTACTACCTCGAGAAGCTTGGCGGCACGCGCAGCGTCCACGCGCTGTCGAAGGTGGGCGGGCGCCTGCCCCTGACGTGCACCGCTTCGGGCAAACTGCTGCTGGCCATGTCACCGCACCACGACGACCTGCTCGACGCCGTCGTGGCCGAGCGGATGCAGCGCCTCACGACCCACAGCACCCTCGACCACGCGACCCTGCGCCGCGAGCTCGACACGATCCGCGAGCACGAGCTGGCGACCGAGCACGAGGAGGCCCTGCTGGGCTTCAAGAGCTTCGCCGTGCCGATCTACGACAGCGGGCAGAGCGTCATCGCGGCACTGTCCCTCACGGTCCCGGTCGCCCACTCCGGCGACGAGGCGCTCGTCAGGACGCTGCGCCTGGCGTCCGCCGGCATCACCCGCCAGCACACGAAGCTCGCCATGGGAACCGAGCGTCGCAGCCCCGCACTGACGCTGTATCGCTGACCGGACCCGGTGCGTGTACTCGCCGCGTCGTGTCTGTGACAGTGACGACGGTCGAGCCGCGCGGCAGACGTAGGCCCGCGCGCACCATCGAGCGTCGGGACATCCCGGGGCGCAGCGAGCGAGGTCAGCATGAGCACAGCCACCAGGGTCGCCATCATCGGCTCGGGCAACATCGGGACCGATCTCATGATCAAGGTCAACCGGTCCGAGCACCTCGAGATGGGGGCGATGGTCGGCATCGACCCCGACTCGGACGGGCTCGCACGGGCCCGCTCGCTGGGCGTCCCCGTGACCCACGAGGGCGTCGAGGGACTCATCGCGCTGCCCGGCTTCGACGACATCGAGCTGATCTTCGACGCCACGTCGGCCAAGGCCCACGAGGCCAATGCCGCCCGCCTCGAGGCCTACGGCAAGACCATGATCGACCTGACCCCCGCCGCGATCGGCCCCTACGTCATCCCCGCGGTCAACCTCCAGCAGCACCTCGACGCCCGCAACGTCAACATGGTCACGTGCGGAGGCCAGGCCACGATCCCCGTCGTCGCCGCGATCAACAGGGTCGTCCCGGTCGCCTACGCCGAGATCGTCGCCTCGATTGCGTCGCGCTCGGCGGGTCCCGGGACGCGCGCCAACATCGACGAGTTCACCGAGACGACGTCCGCGGCCATCACGGCGGTGGGCGGCGCGGCGCGCGGCAAGGCGATCATCATCCTCAACCCGGCCGAGCCCCCGCTGATCATGCGCGACACGGTGCTCGCCCTCGTGGTGGCCGACGGGCAGCCCCACGTCGAGAGCCGCATCCGCGCCTCGGTCGAGGCGATGGTCGCCGACGTCGCCGCCTACGTCCCGGGCTACCGCCTCAAGCAGGAGGTGCAGGTGAACGCCGTGCCCGCCGACCAACCGGTCGAGACGCTGCTCGACGACCCCGCGTCACCACGGCCCACGCACCAGGTCTCGGTGTTCCTCGAGGTCGAGGGCGCCGCCGACTACCTGCCCGCCTTCGCCGGCAACCTCGACATCATGACCTCGGCCGGCATCCAGGTCGCTGAGCGATTCGCAGCCCGGAAGGAGGTCGCCCGATGAGCACACCCGTCTACGTCCAGGACGTCACCCTGCGCGACGGCATGCACGCCGTGCGCCACCGCATCTCGCCCGCGGACGTCAAGCGCATCGTCGTCGCGCTCGACGGCGCTGGGGTGGGCGCCATCGAGGTCGCCCACGGCGACGGGCTCGCCGGCGGCTCGCTCAACTACGGCCCGGGGTCGAACTCCGACTGGGAGTGGCTCGAGGCGGCGGCCTCGGTCATCCAGGACGCGACGCTCACGACCCTGCTGCTGCCCGGCGTCGGCACGATCGACGACCTCGAGCACGCCTACGACCTCGGTGTACGGTCGGTGCGCATCGCGACCCACTGCACCGAGGCCGACGTGTCGGCGCAGCACATCGCCGCGGCCCGCGAGCTCGGCATGGACGTGTCGGGCTTCCTGATGCTCTCGCACATGGCCGAGCCCGAGAAGCTCGCCCAGCAGGCCAAGCTGATGGAGTCGTACGGCGCGCACTGCGTCTACGTGACCGACTCGGGCGGACGCCTGACGATGGACGGCGTCGCCGCCCGCGTCAAGGCCTACCGCGACGCGCTCAACGCCGACACGCAGATCGGCATTCACGCCCACGAGAACCTCTCGCTGTCGGTCGCCAACTCGCTCGTCGCGGTCGAGCACGGCGCGTACCGCGTCGACGCGTCCCTGGCGGGACATGGCGCCGGCGCCGGCAACTGCCCTATCGAGGCATTCGTCGCCGCGGCCAACCTGTCGGACATCGAGCACGGCAGCGACCTGTTCAAGCTGCAGGACGCCGCCGACGACATCGTCCGACCGCTGCAGGACCGCCCGGTGCGAGTCGACCGCGAGACGCTGACGCTCGGCTACGCCGGTGTGTACTCGAGCTTCCTGCGCCACGCCGAGAACGCCGCGGCCCACTACGACGTGGACGTGCGCGACCTGCTCATGGAGTGCGGACGCCGGCGGTTGGTCGGCGGCCAGGAGGACATGATCGTCGACATCGCGCTGACGATCGCCGCGCAGAAGCAGATGCAGTCGGCATGACCCGTCCGCGGTCGTTCGCCGAGGCTGTCGAGCTCCGCGCGCACACCGCCCCCGACGGCGAGCTTATCCGCCTCGTCGGGGGTAGCGCGCTCGGCGCGGGGGAGCTGCTCGACCGCGCGATCGGCCTGGCGGGATCGCTCGCGTCGGTCGCCGCGGCGGGCGACGTCGTAGCGACCGCCGTGCCTTCCGGTCCGGAGGCCGCTGCCCTGACGACCGCCATCTCGTGGCTGGGCGCCGTCGAGCTGCCGCTCCCGAACGGTCTGGACCCCGCGGTGGCTCGCACGCTGGCGTCGTCCACGCGCTGCGTCACGGCCGTGGTCGCGCCCGAACGCCTCAGCGCCGAGCAGCACCTCGCCATGCTCGGTGCCCACCCCGGTCGGCCCGTGCTGACCATCGGCGGTCGGCTCGCCGGCATCCCTCACGTCGACGACCTGCCCGCCCGGCCGACTCCGGCCCACCGTGCCGAACTCGACGCACCGGCGGCCGTGATGGTGACGTCGGGGACGGGCGGCCGTCCCAAGGGGGCTCTCCTGCCGAACGGCGCCGGGCTCGGCCAGGCCGAACGGGTGCGCCGCGCGATGGACTACGACGCCCACGACGTGCTGCTCAACGTCTTCGCCTGGCAGCACATCAACGCACGGCACGCCGCCTTCCTGCCGGCCGTGCTGTCGGGGGCCCGCCTCGTCGTCGACACCTTTTCGGTCTCGCGCTTCTGGGGCACTGTCGCGCGCGAGGACGTCACGGCCTTCAACTTCATGGGCGCGGTGTGCGCGATGCTGCTGCGCCAGCCCGCAGCGCCGGCCGATCGGCTCCACTCGGTGCGTCAGGCCTACGGCGGACCGGCGCCCGCCTGGCTGCACGGGCAGGTGCTCGGGCGGTTCGGCGTCGAGCTGCGGCAGGCCTACGCGTGCACCGAGCTCGGCGACGTCGCCACAACCGGTCGCGACGTGCGGCCGGGAGCGGCTGGACGCGTCGTGCCCGAGTACGACCTGCGGGTCGTCGACGAGCACGGCGCACCCCTGAAGGACGGCAGCACCGGCACCGTCCAGGTGCGGCCGACGCGACCCGGTCTGACGTTCACTGAGTACGTCGGCGACGCCGGCGCGACCCGCGCGGCCTGGTCGGACGGCTGGTTCGTCACCGGCGACCGCGGCCGGCTCGACGACGGCTGGTTCCACCACGAGGGACGCGCTGCCGACGTGATCCGCCGCCGGGGGCTGACGATCGACGCCGAGCGCCTCGAGCAGGTGGCCATGGGGCATCCCGACGTCGAGCAGGCCGCAGCCGTCGGCGTCCCGTCCGAGCTGACCGACGACGACGTGCTGCTGGTGGTCGTACCTCGCACGGGCTCCCAGCCCGACCCGGCCGACGTGCGGCGACACTGCGCGGCCCACCTCCCCCGCCACGCCGTGCCCAGGTTCGTGAGCGTCGAGACCTCGCTCCCTCGCACCGGCAGCCTCAAGATCGTCCACCGGGCACTGCGCGACCGCCCCCTGCCCCCGGCCGCTTGGGACGCCGAGGCGTCCGCGACCTCCCAGGAGAACCCGTGACCACCACCCCCCTGCGCGTGCTCGACCTCACCGACGCGCTCGGCCACCAGGGCGCCCGCCTGTTCGTCGGCCTCGGTGCGGACGTCGTGCGCATCGCCTTCGACAGCGAGCCCACCACCGGTGCGGAGGCGCTGCACTGGCACGCAGGCAAGCGGCTGCTGTCGGTGCCAGACCTCGACCAGCTCGACGCCGCGGTCGAGGCCCTGGTCGAGCGCGCCGACGTCGTGCTCGAGTCGGGGCCGAACGCCGGGCTGCGCACGCTCGCCCTGCGCGAGACCCGCCCAGAGGCCTGGGCCCACGCGGCGCACGTCGTGGTGACACCGTTCGGCCTGACAGGTCCCCGCCGCGACTGGTTGGGCGACGATACCGTGCTGACGGCAGCCGGAGGGATGGCCTGGCTGGGGGGCGATCCCGGGCACGCCCCGGAACCGCCCCCGCGCGAACAGGGCGTCCAGCTCGCCGGCACGCACGGAGCGATCGGCGCGCTGCTGGCCCTGAACGCCCGCCACCGCACCGGCGCAGGGCAGCTCGTCGAGGTCTCGGCGCAGGAGGCCGTGGCCGCGACCCTCGAGACCGGCGCGATCGCCTGGATCCACGGCCGCACCGTGCCCGGCCGCTCGTCGGGCGTGTACGGGCACGTGGCCCACCGCGTCTTCCGCGCCGCCGACGGCTACCTCGCCGGCGGCTACTCGGGCAGCCCCCGCATGTGGGACGACCTGCTCGCCTGGATGGTCGAGGAGGGTGAGGCCGGCGACCTCGCCGACGAGCGGTGGCAGGACGTCGAGGTCCGCTGGGCCGGCCGGCCACACGTCGACGAGGTCGTCTCGCGCTTCGTGGCGCACCGCCCCGCGGGACCGTTCGCCGAGGAGGCCCGCCGGCGTGGGCTGCCGTGGGCCGAGGTCGCGTCGGGGGCGGCGCTGCTCGAGAACCCTCAGCTGCTTGCGCGTCAGTTCTTCGTCGGCATCGAGGGTCCCGAGGGGCTGCGCGACGTCGGACTGGGCTGGGAACCCGCGGCGGCTCCGCGCCCTGTCACCATCGCTCCCCCGCAGCCGGTCGAGCTGTCGCAGGTCTGGCCCGAACCTCGGTCGCACGACCGCCCGCCGACCCGGCGACGTCCGCGCGTCGAGCGTGGAGCGGCCCTCGACGGCGTCCGCGTGCTCGACCTGACGTGGGTGCTCGCCGGCCCTTACGTGACCAGGACCCTCGCCGACCACGGGGCCGAGATCGTTAAGGTCGAGTCGTTCCACCGCAAGGACCCGACCCGCTTCGCCCCCGGCATGCGGCTGCGACCCGAGGCGGGCATCGACGACGGCGGCTACTTCGTCAACTTCAACCGCAACAAGCGCAGCCTCGCGCTCAACCTGCGCACCGACGAGGGCCAGGACCTGCTGCGGCGTCTCGTGCCGCACGTCGACGTCGTCGTCGAGAACTTCAGCCCCGGCGTGCTCTCGAAGTGGGGGCTGGACTACCCGAGGCTGCGCGAGCTGAACCCCGGCGTCGTGCTGGTCTCGATGGCCGGCACCGGGCAGGACGGGCCGTGGCGGGACGCCGTGACGTTCGCCGACACGCTGGCCGCGATGTCGGGGCTGACCGCCGAGACCGGGCGAGCCGACCGGGCGCCGCAGGGGCTGACGTTCGGGCTGGGCGACATGGTGGCGGCCAACTCCGCCGTCGTCGCGACCCTCGACCTGCTGGGCCGCGGAGCCAGTGGGCACGTGGACCTCTCCCAGCTCGAGGCAATGGCCTCGCACCTCGGGTCCGCGCTTCTGCAGAGCCAACTGCCGCCCGAGCCCCCGTCGCGTGCGGTGGCGAGGATCGTGCGCGCGACCGGCGACGACCGGTGGCTGGCCGTCGGTGCCGTGGCGCCGGACGTCCTGCGCGCGGCACTGGGCGAGCTCGGCGTCGCGGCTCACGCCGCCGAACCGCTCGACGACCTCGAGCGGCACGCGGAAGGGGCCAATGCCGAGACGCTCGCCGAGAGGCTCCAGGCGCTCGGCGTCCCCGCGTACCCCGTCCGCGACGGCCGCGCCCTCGTCGAGCACGACGCCCAGCTCGCCGCCCGCGGGTTCTACCCCGTGCTCGAGCACCCGCTGGCCGGAGCGGTCCCGGTCGAGGGGATCGTCCCGCGGCTGTCCGAGACGCCCGGTGGCCTGTGGGAAGCCGCGCCGCTGCTGGGGCAGCACACCGACGTCCTTCTCACCGAGCTGCTCGGGCTGACGCCCGACGAGCTCGCCGACCTTCACGAGAAAGGAGCTCTCTCATAACCACCTCCCCGTCCACCACCCCCACGCCCACCGGCTTCAGGATCGACCGCGACGGAGCCGTCGCCACGGTGGTCATCGACCACGGCCGCGTCAACATCGTCGACCCCGGCCTCATCGAGTCGCTGCTGGTGCACCTGCCGACCGTGCTCGACGACCCGGCCGTGCGCTGCGTGGTGGTGCGCGGCAAGGAACGCATCTTCGTCGGCGGCGCCAACCTCACGGTGATGCGCAGGCTCGACCCCGACACGTACCGCGCCATGCGCCGGTGGGTCGACGTGCAGCGGCTGATCGAGTTGGCGCCCAAGCCCGTCGTGGCGGCACTCAACGGGCACGCCCTCGGCGGCGGGGCCGAGCTCGCGCTCGCCTGCGACCTGCGCATCCTGCACGCCCGGGCGACGTTCGGCTTCCCCGAGACCGACCTCGGCATCTTCCCGGGCGCCGGTGGCTCGCAGCGGCTGCCGCGGCTGATCGGCCCGCACCGCGCGAAGCGGCTCATCATGGACGCCACTCGGCTGACCGCGGTCGAGGCGCTGGCCGAGGGCCTCGTCGACCTGGTCGCGGGCGACGACTTCGACGAGGTCGTCGCCCGCGAGGCGCAGCGTCTCGCGGCTCGTCCCACCGCCACGATCGGGCTGGTCAAGGCCGTGATCGACCGCGGGTGGGGCCTGCCGATCGACGAGGCGATGGCCGTCGAGGAGGAGCACGTCATGCTCAACCTCGAGCTGGCCGACGCGGCCGAGGGCATCCAGGCCTTCCTCGACAAGCGCGAGGCGCGCTTCGAGGGATGCTGAGGCGGCACTCCCCCGCGCACCCCACCCCGCGGCGATGACCTGTCCGGGGGTAGGGTCAGTTGATGGCGTGGCCCGCGGCGACCTTCTGGCTCACCGAGCGCAGGAGGGCGGCGTGGCGCGCGACGTCGGACCGGACCACCGGGGTGGTCAGCGACAGCGAGGCCAGCAGCATGCCGCTCGCACCGAAGATCGGCACCGCGACCGAGCCGTAGCCGGCCGTCGTCTCCTCGATCTCGGTGGCGTAACCGTCGGCACGCACCCGCCGCAGCTGGTCGAGCAGCAGCCCGGGCAGCACGATCGTCGTCGGCGTCACCCGCTGCAGCGGGCCGCCGCCCATGACCTCCTCGACGAGCCCGGGCTGGCCGAACGCCAGCAGCACCTTGCCCGTCGCAGTGGAGTGCAGCGGCAGGCGGCCGGCGATGCGCGAGGGCCGGGCCGACTGCGGGGCACCCGCGACCTTCTCGAGGTACAGCACCTCCAGCCCGTCGCGCACCGCCAGGTGGACGGCCTCACGGGTCTGGTGGTGCAGGCTCTCCATGTACGGACGCACCGCGTCGCGCAGCACACGGAACCGGGGCACCCGGGTGCCCAGCTCGAACGCGCGCATGCCGAGGCGGTACTCCAGGCCGATCCGCTCGAGCATCCCCCACTCCAGCAGCTCCTGGTTCAGGCGGTGAACCGTAGCCTTCGAGATGCCCGTGCGCGCGACGATCTCGGTGAGCGTGAGGCTGTCGTCGTCGAGCTCGAAGGCTTCCAGGATCAGCCGGGCCTTGCCGAGGACGCTGTTGGCACCCCCGTCGCGGGCGTCGTCGACGGTCATCGCTGTCCGCCCGACCCGTCGTGGGCGCCCGGGAGCAGCATCACGGTGCGCACCAGCACCTCGGCGAGCTGCCGCATCGCCACCAGGTCGACGAGGTTCATGCCGCGCGAGAAGTCGATCTCGCCCCCATCGGGGGTGGCGGCGACCTTGGGCATGCCGACCCGGGCGGTGGGTACGCCGCGCATGCGCAGGATGTTGGCATCGGTCGCTCCGCTGTTGCCCGTCGTGACCTGGTGGGGGCGTCCGTCCACGGCCTCGAACGCCTCGACGGCGGCCCGCACGACCGGCGAGTCAGTCGGCGTGTGCGTCGCCGGGATCGCGGCGACCTGCCGCACCCGCAGCTCGACGCCCAACTGCTCGGAGAGCCGCCGCAGCTCGTCGCGCACCTCGCGCACGACGCCCGGGGGCGTCTGCTGCGTCGTGAGGCGCAGGTCGAGCCGCAGCCGCACCTCGGCGGGGGTCGAGGCGGCGAGCCGGTCGAAGCCTCCGTGCACCGACGACACGATGCCCTGCGGCAGCATCGTCGCGTGCTCGTGGCGCGCGGCGTAGCCGTCGAGCCACTCCTCGAGGGCGATCGCGACGCGACCAGCCGTGGCGACGGCGTTGCTGTAGGGCAGCCGGTGACGGCTGCCTGCATAGGTGTGCCGGCCCGGCACCAGCACGTCGAGCCAGACCAGCCCGACCTCCTCGTGCAGCACGTGCCAGCCGGGCTTGGCGATGACCGCGTAGTCGGTCGTGAACCCGCGCTCGAGCAGCAGCGCCGCACCGACGCCGTGCCCGGTGTTGACGCGCTCGGGGTCGCCGACGCCCGGCACGGCGAACGACGGCATACCGCCGGCGCCGAAGCCTCCCACCACGTCGCCCGGCGGCACGACGCCCGAGGCGCGGAATGCCTGCAGCACCGCCATGACGACGGCCGCGTGTCCCTTGGGGTTGCCGGCGCCGAGCCCCTCGACGACGTCGCCGTCGACGACGGCGACAGGCCGCAGGTCGTCGCGCCAGGTCGCCGAGGCGCCGGGGACGTCGAGGCTCTCGTTGCCTGCCGTGAACGTGTCGATCGGCGCGTAGAGCATCAGCGAGGGTCCGTCGCCGCCAGGCACGGTCGCGGCGGCGCTGGCCTGGTGCGCGTCGACGGGCTGGACGGCCGCATCCACGCGGTTGGCGGCGAGCGTGCCGGCGATCCACGTGGCGAGGGGACGTTCGCCGCCCGTCGGGCTGGCGATGTCGACCATGCCGCGCACCGCGTCGAGCAGCAGGTCGCGCGTCACGTGCTCGAGCACCGCGGCGACGGAGGCCTCGACCGACGTGCGTCCGCTCACGGCATCTCCCCCGGACGTGTCGGGCGCGATGCGCCGAACCGCATCGAGGCGACGACCCGTCCGTCGACCTCCGCAGCGTACGTGCCGTCGCCCGTCAGGGGGACCGCCGAGCCGAAGGAGTCGAGCAGCACGACCTCCCCGGCTCGCAGCGGCTGGCCGTGCTCGCCGACGACGCCGGCGAGCTCGACCAGACGGTGGACGGTGTCGGCCCACGTGGCGTCGACCGTGGGCCCCGAGACCTCGTCGTCGAGCAGCAAGCGCGCCGACCACGGGCCCGGCGACTCGCGCGGTGACCGCTCCGGGCCGAGGACGACCAGGGCCGCGCCGGCGTTGTCGGCGACGACGTCGGCCGCCGTGGCCTGCTCGGCCGAGACCCTCAGGTCGGCGATCTCCAAAGCGGCACCCACGGCGCCCACGCCCTCGCGAGCCTGCCGGGCGCTCGCACCGCCCGGCAGATCCCGCACCAGGCGCACCGAGACGCGCACCGCGACCCGCGGCTGCACGAGGTCACGGCGCGTGACCTGCTCCTCGTCGCGCACGACCATCGAGTCGACGAGCGTCCCGGCGGCGATGGACGGCCCGCCGTGGGTCAGCGCGAGCCCGAGCGCCTTGCGCCCCCACGGGACCGCTCCCCCGATGACCTGGAGCTCCGTCACAAGCCGTTGCACCGCGTAGGCGGCCGAGAGGTCTTCGCCGATCAGGTCGCCGACGGAGTCGCACGGACGGTGCACCGAGTCGGCGTGCCGCAGCCGCTCAGCCGCGTGTTGCACGGCGTGATCCCGGGCGGTGTCCTGAACGGCGTCCACGATGCTGCCTACGCCGGCCGGACCACTGCGCGACCCCGCACCCGACCGTCGCGCAGTAGCTCAAGCGCGCGCCCGAGGTCGTCCATGCCGAATGTCTCGAAGTCGAGGGTGAGATCGCCCGCGACGAGCATCACTGCCAGCTCGGGCAGCAGCGCCCGGGCCTCGCGCTCGCGCCGGATCATGTTGACCGGCAGCAGCGCGACGTCGTCGAGCAGCCAGTTAGACAGGCCGAGACGCACGTCGTCGCCGGCGACGTAGCCGATCGACACCGCGCGGCCCCCGGGCCGGACCCAGCGGGCGCGAGCCGGCAGGTCGGCGCCTCCCAAGGTGTCGACCAGCAGTGTCGCCGGGCGGTCGGCGGCCAGCGCCACGACGGCTTGGTCGTCGCCGGCCACCACGACCGTCGCACCGACCGCGACGCGCTCGACCTGGGACTCGTCTGCCACCAGGGCCGTCACGGTCGCCCCGCTGCGGAGAGCCAGCTGGGCGACCATCGAGCCGACCGCACCCGCCGCACCGGCCACGACGACGTGCTCGTCGGCGGCGGACGGGACGTCGGCGAGCCAGGCACCGAGGCGACCGACGGCGTGCAGGGCCGTGTGGGCCGTCGTCGTCGGCTGGAAAAAGGTCGCGCCGACCTCCGGCGCCAGCCCCTCGGGCAGCTCCGTGAGGGTCTTGTCCTTCGTGACCACGAGCTCGGCCCACGTCCCGTCACGCATGAGCCCGATGCCGCCACCCCGCAGGATGACCCGGGTGCCCGGCGCGAACCGCTCGGACGTCACGACGACGCCGCAGCCCTCGACGCCGCCGACGTAGGGCAGGTTCGGCTTGATGCCGAAGTCGCCGCGCGCGACTGTCACGTCGAGGTGCGACAGCGCCGCCACCTCGACCCGCACGAGCGCCTCGCCCTCACCCGCGACGGGGGCGGGCATGTCCTCGACGACGGGCGCGTCGCCCCACCGGTGGATGCGGGCGGCGCGCATCGTGTCGCTCACGCCGGGTGCTTCTCGAGGAAGGCCAGGCTGAGCTCGTTGTACTTGTCGGCCTGCTCGTGCTGGGGCCAGTGGCCGCAGTCGTCGAACAGCACCAGCTCGGAGCCGGGGATGTTCTGGTGCATGGCATTGGCCTCCGGCACGTCGCCGAAGGGGTTGTTGCGTCCCCAGACGACGAGCGTCGGCACCGTGATCTGCGCCAGCTGGTCGGGCGTCAGGATGTTGCGCAGCCGCGTGTCCATGTCCTGCAGCGACAGCAGGTTGTCGATGTTGGCCACGAAGTCGGGCTGCTGGTAGATGGCGTGTCGCACCGCCACGAGCTCCTCCGTCGCGTTGGCTGGGTCGTGCATCAGCAGGTGCATGCGCTTGCGCGTCAGCTCGACGTCGTTCGACTCGACAGCCCGGCGTGTGCTGGTGCGGATGCGCTCCATGATCTCGGGGTTGGCCACGGTGCCCCCGGCCGCGAGCAGCTGCAGCGAGATGACCCGATCGGAGTTGTCGATCGCGGTGCGTCCGCCGACCCAGCCGCCGAGCGACTCGCCGCCGATGTGGGCCTTCTCGATGCCGACGGCGTCGAAGTAGTCGAGCAGGTGGTCGCGGTAGCGCGGGATCTCGTACGGGTAGTCGGGCTTGCCCGTGTAGCCGTGGCCCAGCATGTCGATCGCATGCACGGTGTAGCGCTCGGCGTGCGGCTTGATGTTGCGCATGAACGCCTCGAGGTGGCCGCTCGTGCCGTGCAGGAAGACGATCGTCTCGTCACCGTGCCCGGCCTGCAGCGAGCGCGTCGGCACGCCACCGGCGTCGACGGTCGAGATCGAGAAGTCGAGACCGGCGAGCTCGGTCCAGATCGTGCGTGTCAGTTCCTGGGTCATGTCGGGTCTCTCCTCGTCCGCGGCGCGATGCCGCGGGTGGTCACTGGTTGATGCGGTGGACCTGCGTGTTGATGCGGGCCAGCGGGTTGGGGACAACGCGCTGGTGCGTCGCGAGCCGGTGGCTGACGAACCGTCCGCCGCCGAGGACGGCGACCGCGGCCAGCGCGATGATGATGAGCTTCATGGATGCCTCTTCCTGGATGGGCGGGTCTCAGCGGTGGTCGATGGCGCGCAGGAAGCCGTCGACGACGGCGTGAAAGGCGCCGGGACGCTCCTCCTGCAGGTGGTGCGAGACGTGGTCCATGACGTGCAGGTTGCCCCGCGGCACCATGCGTGCCAGCATCATCGGGTAATCGGGCGTCAGGAAGGCGTCCTCGCGGCCCCACATGAACAACGTGGGTGCCTCGATCTGGCCGAGCCGGTCGGTGAGGTCCTGCCAGTCGCCGCGCGGCGAGTCCGACATCGCGGCCAGACCGCGCTCGCCCTCGTCGAGGCTCTGCTCGTACCGCATGTCGAGGGTCTCCTCGGGCAGGCGGTCAGCGTCGAACCACTCGAGCGACGTGATGAGCTTGCGCATCTTGTCGCGGGTCGGCCCCTCGCCGCCGTAGTAGACGTCGCGGGCCGTGCGGCCCCGGTGGCCGCGCTCGGGCAGCGGTGCGAGGGGGCCGTAGAACACCGGCATACTGCCCGTCACCACCAGCGACCGCACCCGGTCCGGGTAGAGCGCCGCGAGGTTGAGCGCGATCGTGCCGCCCCACGAGTTGCAGACGAAGTCGGCCTTCTCGATGCCGAGCTCGTCCATCAGCGCGATGGTCTTGGCGGCTTGAAAGTCCCACATCGGCCCGATGATGAGGCACTTCTCGGACTGCCCGTACTGCAGGATGTCGACGAGCACGCAGTGCCGGTCGGCAGTGAAGTACGGCGCCACGGGTCCGAAGTCGCTCCACGCCGTGCAGCCGGGGCCACCGCCGTGCAGGAAGATCGTGTCGGGCCCCGAGCCCAGCTCGTAGTAGTGGTAGGTCACGCCGGCGACGGCCGCGAACCTGCTCTCGGGCGCCGGACCTGCCGCCGGCGAAGTCAGCGCGGGCGCTGCGCTGTCGGTCGTCATCGGGTTCCGTCCTGGGTCGTGGTCTCGGTGGGCTCGATCACGGCGACGCCCATGCCGGTGAGCCACTCGGGCATCTCGGCGTAGGCCAGCGCCTTGCCCGGCGCGAAGCCGAGGGCGGCAATCATCAGCATCCACGTGCGCAGCTCCTGGCCACCGTTGCCGGCCCGCTCGGCGATCTGTGCGGACGTCAGCTCGGCGTACTGGCGCATCTCGCCCTTCTCGAGGTCGGCGAGGAACGTCTCGTCGAAGTCGGGAAAGATCGTGGGCTGCGCCGAGACGATGATCTCGCGGCGACGCGTGTCGAAGCGCTCCCACTCGCCCCGTCCGTTGAGCCAGGCGTCGACCAGGAACTCCTCGTCGTCGCCGTCCGGGGCGGTCCAGTCGCTGGGCCACGGGAGCTGGTGCGACAGGCCACCCGACGCGATGACGACGACCCGCTTGTCGCCGCCGATCTCGGCGACCGCACGGGTGATGTTGACACCCAGCTCGGCCACGCGGGGCATCGTCGGCAGCGGCGCCGCGAACACGTTGACGACCAGCGGCACCACCGGCACGTCGATGCCGTCGAGCAGGTACTGGATCGCGTGCGCCTGGCCGTGGTCGATCTGCAGGCGAGCCGAGATCGCGACCTCGGTGCCGCGGTCGACCAGCTGCTGGGCCAGCGCCTGGGCGAACTCGGGATCGGTCTTCTGCGACCCCTTGGGGGTGCCGCCGTCACCGGCGGCGATCACCTCACCCACGCCCATCGTGAACGACGGGATGAGGTCGAGCCAAAACCCACGGAAGTGGTTCGAGCCCACGAGCACCACGACGTCCGGAGCCGCGGCGGCGATCCGGTCGCGCGCGGCGGCCAACCCGTCGCGGAAGGCCTCGGCCCGCTCGGTGTGCACCACCTTGTCCCAGTGGGTGTTCATAAGGGTGGAGTGCGATGCCGCCACTCCCAGCACGATCGATGCCATGGTGCTCCTTGCCCTTCGGTCAATGCTCGGTGTCGTGGGTGGGGGTCAGGCGGGCTCGGGCACGTCGATGCCCTGCTCGGCCAGCGCGTCGACTCGGTCCTCGGTGGTGTCCTCGGCGAGCCTGCGCCACTGCAGCAGAGAGTCGTCGGGACGGTAGAGCTTCTCCGGCGGGGCGTCGGTGACCTCGACCATCCACTTGTCCTGGCCCGAGAACTGCCCGTGGAAGAGCCAGCGGACGGCGCCGAGGTACTTGAAGTAGAACGGGATCGTCTTGAGCCCCTTCTTGAAGTCGGCCATGACGCCCACGTACAGGTGGTTGTCGGCGTCGACCGGCACGTAGAACTCGTAGTGGATGAAGGTCGGGTACGCGATGCGCAGCACGCCCGGCATCGACACCGAGGCGAAGCCCGGGAAGTCCTGCTCGGCGATGACGGGGTTGACCTCACGGTGCGAGCGCGTGTTGCCAATGTTGGTCGTCGTCGTGGGCGGCTTCGACTTGTACCAGGCCTGACCGGTCCACTTGCCCAGCCCTGGGAAGTCGGCGTCCCAGTACTGCTCCTGCTGCACGCGGTAGATCCAGCGGCCGCGCTTGACGATCTTGGTCGTGTTCCACACCGGCATGGCCTTGAACAGGCGCCACAGTGCGGTGCGGTGCAGGTACTTGGCGTGACCCTCGTCGTAGCCGTTCTCGCACGCGAAGCGCCAGTTGCCCTCGCGCGGCATGATGCGCGAGCCGATGACGGCAGCGTTGCTCACGAGCTCCTCGGGCAGCTGCTCGTCGATGGGGTGCGGCTCTTCGCCGTCGCCGACGAAGATCCAGACCATTCCGAGGCGCTCCTCGACGTGGTACGTCGGCTGGGTGACCTTGCCGCAGATGGGCGACTCGGGGCCGTCGGTGATGGCGGCCTTGAGGTCGCCGGTCGCGAGGTCGAAGGTCCAGCCGTGGTAGACGCACGAGATCGTACCGGGGAACTGCTTGTTGCCGTAGCTCAGCGGGACGCCGCGGTGCGGGCACCGGTTGGCCATGCCCCGCACGACACCCTTGTCGCGGATGACGAAGATGTCCTCGTCCAGCAGCTTGATGCGCACGGGCCGCTCGCCGACCTGCGAGGAGTAGACGACGGGGTACCAGTAGCCGCGGAAGCCGGCAGCCGCCGCTTGGTAGTGGGGCCAGCTCGACCAGTCCTGGCGTCCCGGGAGGTGGCCCTCGCGCTTGCGCTGGGCGGGCGTCTTGGTGCGCTCCGAGGTTGGTGCGGCCTTCTTGGGGGCGCGCTCGGCCGCAGGTGCGGCTTGCGAATCCAGCGTCTCGCTCATCGTCTCTGCTCCAGGTCCTCGGGGTCGCGGGTGCCTCAGCAGACCACCGGAGCACCGGCACGACAACCGACGTGGTTCGCCCAGCGGACTTCGCCGCCGGACGAGCAGGAACCGGCCGGGGATTCCGCTCAGCGATCCCGAACCGGTGTCGTGGCCGGTCGCCCGACCTACAGTCCGTCGGACCGGATCACCCACCGCTGATCGCCTATCGAGGAGTTGTCGTGAGCGCACCGTCCACCGTCATCGAGACCGACGTGGTCATCGTCGGCGCCGGCCCGACCGGCCTCTACGGCGCCTACTACGCGGGCTTCCGTGGCCTGTCGACCGTCGTGGTGGACGTGCTGCCGCAGGCCGGCGGCCAGGTCATGGCCCTCTACCCCGAGAAGCAGATCCGCGACGTCGCGGCGCTGCCGTCGATCCGCGGCCGCGACTTCGTGGCCAACCTCGTCGAGCAGGCCGACACGTATGAGCCCACCTACCTGCTCGGACGCCAGGCGGTGACGCTCGAGCACGTCGACGGCTCACCCGTGCTGACCCTCGACGACGGGACGGTGCTGCGGGCCGGAGCGGTGGTTATCACCGCCGGCATCGGCACACCCACGCCGCGCGCGCTCGGCACGGGTGACGAGTGGGTCGGCAACGGCCTGTCGTACTTCGTCGTCGACCCGTCCAAGCACGCCGACCAGGACGTCGTCATCGTCGGCGGCGGCGACTCGGCCCTCGACTGGGCCGATGCGCTCGCGACGATCGCCCGCTCGGTGACGCTCGTGCACCGCCGCGCCGCCTTCCGCGGCCACGCCGCGACCTTCGACCGCGTGCGCACCGGCTCCACGGCGATCCACACCGACACCGAGGTCGTGGCCCTCCACGGCGATCCTGCGGCCGAGATGCTGCAGAAGGTGACGCTGCGGGCGAAGGACGGCACCGAGACCGTCGTCGCGTGCGACCACGTCATCGCGGCGCTGGGGTTCATCAGCGACCTCGGTCCGCTGCGCGAGTGGGGCGTCGAGCTGCTCGGCCGGTCCATCGCGGTCGACCGGTCGGGGCGCACCAACCTGCCGCGCGTCTACGCCGCCGGCGACGTCACCGATTACGACGGCAAGGTCAAGCTCATGTCGGTCGGCTTCGGCGAGGTCGCGACCGCGATGAACCACGTCGCGGTCGACCTCGACCCCGATCTCGTGCTCTTCCCCGGCCACTCGACCGACGGCGCCTGAGCCGACCACCACCGACGCATCCCGCCGACACCCCGAACGAAGGAGGCATCTGATGACCTACGTGATCGGATCCGACTGCATCGACGTGCTCGACCGCTCGTGCATCGAGGTCTGCCCGGTCGACTGCATCTACATCGGCGACCGCCGCAGCTACATCAACGCCAACGAGTGCATCGACTGCGGCGCCTGCGAGGTCGAGTGTCCCGTCAGCGCGGTGTTCGTCGACCGCAAGGCGCGCAAGGATCCCGAGCTCGGCGAGTTCCTGGCCGACTCGGTCGCCTTCTTCGAGCTGCCGCTGCCGGGTCGCGACGAGGCGCTCGGCGACCCGGGTGGATCGCAGAAGCTCGGCCCTGTCGGCGTCGACACGCCGTTCACCGCCGACTACAGCGCATGACCGTGCCGCGTCCGGTCGTCGTCACGGGCGGCACCAGCGGGATCGGTCTCGCCGTGGCCCGGCGGCTCGTCGCCGACGGACGCCCAGTCGTGCTGCTGGGACGTGACCGCGGACGGGCGGACGACGCGCTGGAGCAGCTGGTCGACTCGGGGGCCGACCCGGCGACGATCGTCGCCGTGGCCGGCGACACGACCGACCCGGACCACCTGGCACGCGCCGTCGACGTCTGCGCCGAGCGATGGGGCCCGGTCGCTGGGCTCGTGACGGCTGCCGGCCGCCTTGCGCGGGGCAGCGTCACCGACCTCGGCGTGGACGAGCTGCGGGCCGCCCTCGAGATCAACGTGGTGGGCACCTGGCTCGCCGTCCGTGCGGTTTTGCCGACGATGGTCGAGCAGCAGCACGGCCGCATCGTGACGATCGGCTCAGTGCTCGGGTCGGTGGGAGCGGCCGACCGCGCGGGCTACGCGGCGACCAAGGGCGCCGTGGCCGCGATGACCCGGTCGATCGCGCTCGAGGTGGCGGTCGACGGCGTCACGATCAACTGCGTCGCCCCAGGCCCGGTGCGCACCCCGATGAACGCAGAGCAGCACGGCACGGAGGCCGATCGCGCAGCCGAGGTCGCGTTCACGTCCTCGATCCCGGCCGGTCGATGGGGCAGCCCCGACGACGTCGGGCACGCCGTCGCCGGCCTGCTCGCTCCCGAGGCCGGGTGGACGACTGGTTCGACGGTATTCGTCGACGGCGGCTACACCGCCCGCTGACCGTCAGTCGGCGAGGCGGGTCAGGATGTCGCGCAGGACGTCGAGCACGCGCTCGGTGCGCAGGTCCTCGCGAAAGATCAGGTGCTGCAGAGCGAGGCCGTCGAGCGCCGCGAACACCAGGGCCGCCACCCGACCGTCGGGGTCATCGATGCCCACGGCGGCGAACGTCTGGCCGACCTTGTCGATGTAGCCCTCGTACTGCTGACGGATGTTATCCATCGGCAACGCACCGCGGATGGCCTGCGTCGTCTCGTCGAACTGCAGCACCGAGCGCTCCCACGACTCGTTGAACGCCTCGACGAACGTCGAGGCGAACTCCTCGATGGTGTCGACCCTCAGTCGGACGCCGTCGGAGTCCTGCTCGGCGGCACGGCGGAAGGCTTCGTTGAGCAGCTGCTCGCGGGTGCCGAAGTGGTGCCGCACCAGACCGTGGGTGACCCCTGCCCGCGCAGCCACCGCACGGTAGGTCACCGCCGACAGACCCTCCCGGCCCGCGATCTGGATCGCGGCGTCGAGCAGTCGGTCCTTGCTCGACAGTGCCTCGCCGTCGGTGGCGCGATCAGAGAGGTTCACAGGACCAGACAATCACGCCTGGCCCGACAACCCCCACAGAGGCGGACGCGCGGTGCTCAGGTCGATGTTGACCGACTTGACCGCGGTGTACTCGCGCAGCGTCTCGAACGACAGCTCGCGGCCGAACCCGCTGTCGCCGCGGCCGCCCATCGGCATCCCCGGGGGCAGGTCGAACCAACGGTTGACCCACACGATCCCAGCGTCCAGCTCGTCGGCCATGCGGTGCGCGCGGCGCAGGTCGTTGGTCCAGATGCCTGCCGCGAGGCCGTAGCGGTTCGCGTTGGCTCGCGCGATCGCCTCGTCATCAGTGCTGAACCGCTCGGCGACCGTGACGGGTCCGAACACCTCGCTGCGCGTGATGGTGGCTCTGCCGTCGGGATCCGCGAGCAGGACGGGCCGCTGGTAGAAGCCGCCCGACAGCGAGGCGTCGAGGTCGAGCGGCTCGTCGCCGACCAGCACCGTCACCCCCTCGGCGCGGGCACCGTCGAGGTGACCGCGGACGAGGTCGAACTGCTGCCGCGACACCAGCGGCCCCATCTCGCTGGCCGGGTCGGTCGCGTCGCCGACAGTGATGCTGCGCGCGATCTCGCTGAAGCGGGCGACGAACTCGTCGTGGATGTCGTCGTGCAGCAGCAGCCTCGACGAGGCGATGCACGCCTCTCCGTTGGCCAGGTAGATGCCCATCACCGCGTCCTGGACGGCGATATCGAGATCGGCGTCGGCCGCGACGATCATGGGCCCCTTGCCGCCGAGCTCCATCAGGCTGGGCGTGAGGGTGCGGGCGGCCGATCCGAGGATGGCGGTGGCCGTCGCCGGACCGCCCGTGAAGGTGATCTTGGCGATGTCGGGGTGGGAGACGAGCGCAGCGCCGGTCTCGGGTCCGACGCCCGTCACGATGTTCAGCACACCTGCCGGCAGGGCGTCGCCGATAACGGCTGCGAGCTCGAGGATGCTCGCCGAGGCGTACTCCGACGGCTTGACCACGATCGTGTTGCCAGCTGCTATCGCAGGCGCGACCTTGTTGGCGAACGTGATGATCGGCGAGTTCCACGACAGTACTGCCGCCACGACGCCCAGCGGCTCGCGCTTGGTGTACAACAGCGTGTCGGGGTTAGCCAGCGGGATCTGCTCGCCGTTGAACGCCCGGATCGCGCCGGCGTAGAACCGGAAGATCGCCTGCACTGTCGGGATGTCGGCGATGAACGCCTCGCGGATCGGGCGACCGTTCTCGGTCGCCAGCAGCGACGCGAACCGCTCGCTGTCGGCCTCGAAGCGGTCGGCGATCTCGAGCAGGATGGCCTGACGGCGATCGAGCGTTGTCAGCCGCCAGCCGCCGAACGCGGCCTTCGCAGCGGCGACCGCTCGCTCAACGTCGTCTGCCGACCCCTGGGCGAGCAGCGCCCACGGGGCACCGACGCTCGGGTCGATCGCCTCGAACGTCCCGGAGCCGGCAACCCAGTCGCCGCCGATCAGCTGGCGGTAGTCGGCCTTCGGCGCGTACGCGTTGCGGCCCGGCGCGCTCATGCGGTGCTCCGTTGTTGACGCGGACGCAGTGCTGCTCCGACGGCCAGCACGACCTGCACCGCCGCGAGGGCCACCCCCGCGTGCATCAGGGCGTAGACGGCGCCGGACGACAGCAGCCCCTCCGACGAGGAGTTCATTTGCATGGCCGCATGCCCCATGGCGGCGTGGTCCAGGCCGTGGCCGCCCTCGGCACCCGACGGCATCAGCAGCAGGTGTACCACGATCATCGTCAGGGCCACAGTCGCGGCGACCGTGTAGTCGCGACGACCGTGCGTCGATCCCGCCCGCCAGGTGCAGGCGACGCAAACGCCCGACAGCACGAGCATCGTGACCGCCAGCGTCAGCATCGACGTCCCGGTCGCCACGAGAAGCACGACGTGCACGCCGAAGCAGGCGACTGCGACGACGGGGACCGCGGTCGTCACGAGACCGAGGGTGGGCAGCGTGGTCTTGGAGGTCGCGAGGGTCATGAGGGTCCTTCCGGCGGTCGACACGTCAGTGGCAGTGCTGGTCGGTGGGACGGTCGCCGTGAGCACTGCCGCCACTGTGGGCCGACTGCGAGGCGGGGACGTCGAGGGCGGGGTTCTTGTCGAAGAAGTTGGCCGGCAGCAGGTGGAAGCCTGCGACCTCCGTCGGCATGACCGGCCAGTCCTCTGCGCGCGGCACGTGCGTCACGCCGAGCGTGTGCCACAGCACGACATCGGTGTCCTCGGTTGGCCGGTTCTCAGCCGTCCAGCGCGGCAGGCCGTCGCCCGAGCGACTCTGGTTCGGGAAGTCGCCGCTCGGACGCATCTCGGCCGGCGAGTACGGCGTCACCCACATGTTGCGCGTCGCGAAGCCCGCCCGCTTGGCGACCAGCGACGGAGCCTGCGCCAGCATCGTGGCCGATGACCAGCCCGGCAGGAACTTGTAGCCAACGGGGTTGCCCCAGGCGTTGGTCTTCGACCGGTTGAGGATCGACCAGTTGCGCGACGACTGCGTGTTGGTGTGGTCGTCGCCGGACAGCTCACGGTCGATCACGGTGCGGTGGACGCCGATCGCGTTGCCGTACGGGTTGTCGGGCCCGACCGGCACGCCGTACGCGTCGTTCTGTACGACGGTGTTCTCCCAGCCGTCGATCTCGGGGTCGAGCCGGAACGAGAACAGGTGCTGGTGGTAGGTCGCCACGAGGTTCTCGGCGATGCGGGTGCCGTGCGCCGAGGTCTCGCCCTTCTCGACCGATCGCGTCTGGACGATGCCCAGCAACTTGACCTCGACCTGGATCGACGCATCCTGGTAGAAGTTCCAGTAGAAGCCGTAGTGGTAGTTGCCGACCGTCGCGATGAAGCTGACCACCAGACGGCGGGAGCGGCGTACGTCGACCTCGCCCGTCACCCAGTCGGTGTGCTTCCAGAGGATGCCGGCGTCCTCCTCGTGGATGCAGATCGCGTTCTCGATCGTCGTCGGCTCACCGTCCTCGCCGGCGTTGACGGCGTCGAGGTAGACGATCTCGCCGAGGCAGTCGCAGCCCAGGCGCAGCGAGTTGGCCAGCTTGCCGAGGCCGAACTCCCCGGCATCAAAGGCGCTGCGCCAGAAGTGTTCCTTCGACGGGTCGCCATAGGGCACGACCATCTCGCCGAGCGAGGCGCGGTGCAGGACGGAGCGGTACTCGCCCTCATCCTGGTACTCCACGGCGTGCAGCACGAGGCCCTCGAGCGGGTGCCAGTTGATCCGGAAGCGCCACTTCTGCCACGTCAGCTCACGACCGTCGATCGTGAAGCCGACGCCCTGGGGCTGCGTGATCTCGAGCGGGGCGATGTCGGTGCGCATCGGCTGATTGGCGTCGGCCGTGTAGTTGGACGGCGCCGCGTTCATCGGACGCACGCCGAAGTCGTGCACCTCGATGACCTCGAGCGTCACCAGGTCGACGACCGCGATGACTCCCTCGACCGGGTGGGCGTAGCCGTTGTCGTTCGGGAAGTCGCGGTAATAGGTGACGGAACCGGCCAGCCGACGTCCGTCCACGTCGTAGTCGAGGACGCCGGGCACCGCCATGTTGGCGACGCCCCACGGGTCGATCTGCACCTTGTCCAGGTCGGTGATGCCGCGCTTGGCGAGGGCCTCGACGTAGCGCGGGTCCTTCTTGATGAGGTCTGGCACGAAGTCGAACTCGTCGAGCAGCACGGGCGCCGCGCCGTCGGTGATGGGCGCCGACGAGACGAGGGCGTCGGTGTCGAGGTCGACGACGAGGTCGTGGGTGGCACCCGTCGCGCGATCCACGAGCAGCACGCGGGCGCGCCGAGGGACGGCGACCCCTTCACGCAGGAGCCGCTTGTCGGGCTCGTCGGTGTAGACCGCGGAGAAGCCGAGACGCTCGGCGACATTCTCTCGTCGGACGATTGCTGCGACGCGGCGCATCTCGTCGGCAGTCAGTGAGTCGAAGAGGGGGTTGCGCACGTGGTTTCCTTTCGTCGTGCAGGGTGTCGCCACACAACCACTGGGTCGCCCTCCGTGGGGGCGAGCGTTTCGCTCAGCGGGCCGTGCGCCGCTCGGACGCACGACAGCGGCGACGCCCCGAGGGGTGCCGCCGCCGTGGATCGTGACCGTGCCGGCGTCTAGCTGTGATGACCAGCCAGGTTGTCCAAGCGGCTGATGGGTGATCGCTTCCCGATGGCGGAGTGGGGCCGGTGGTGGTTGTACTGGTGGACCCATGCTGGCAGAGCAGCGAGCCGCGCTGACTCGGAGTTGTAGAACTTCTTGAATGCCCAGCCCTCGACCAAGGTGCGGTGGAACCGCTCGATCTTCCCGTTGGTCTGTGGCCGGTAGGGCCGGGTCCGCTTGTGGACGATCCCGAGGTCGGCGCAGGTGTCACGCCACAGGAACGACTTGTAGCAGCCGCCATTGTCGGTGAGCACCCGCTGGACGCTCACGCCGCGTTCGGCGAACCAGGCCACCGCGTTGCGCAGCACCTGGGCGGCGGTCTCCTTCGTCTCGTCGTCGCGGGCCTCGACGAAGGCGACCCGTGAGTGGTCGTCGATCACGGTGTGCAGGAAACAGGTGCCGATCAGGGGCTTGGAGTACTTGCTCTTCGCAGCACCGGTGCGGGCCGCGGTGGCTGAACGGTTCTTCCATCCCTGTTCGCGGCCGGTGTAGCGCCAGCCACCGCCGTCAGGGACGCGGCCGAGCTTCTTGACGTCCATGTGCAACAGGTCGCCGGGGTGCTCGTGCTCGTAGCGGCGGATCGGCTCCCCGGTGACACGGTCGATGTGGCTGAGCCGGTTGAGCCGACACCGGACCAGGACCGCGTGCACGGTCGAGGACGGCATCTTGAGACGGTCGCCGATCTCGACCGGACCGAGGCGCTGCTTCCACCGCAGGTGCACGATCTTGCGGACCACCGGCTGCGGAGTGCGGTTCGGCTGCCGATGCGGACGCGATGAGCGGTCCGCCATCCCCGCCGCCCCCTCGGTGCGGTAGCGGTCAGCCCACTTCTTCGCGGTCTTCCACGACACGTCGTAGCGCTCAGCCGCGCGCGGGATGGGCCACCCCTGCTCGACGACCAGCCGCGCGAGGCGAAGCCGGGCACGAGGAGTCAGGGCAGCGTTGGCATGGGTAGCGTGAGACACGAAGACCTCCTGGTGGGAGCGGTTCCTTAGACAGCTCCACTCCACATCGGGAGGTCTTCACCTATCTACGACATCAGACCGTGTCGTCACACGTTCTCGACCAACGTGCCTGGTCATCACATCTAGCTGACTGCGAACCTGTCCAGGAACGGGACCACAGCAGCGGCCACGGCCTCCGGCAGCTGCTCCGTCATCGGGATCATGCCGCCCTCGATGACGGCGATCTCGATGCTGCGCGCCCCGACGAGCTGGGTGCGCATGACCTCGACGTGCGGGAACGCGAACGGATCGGCGTCCGCGCCCAGGATCAGCACGGGAGCCGACACCAGGCCGATGCGGTCCTCCATGACGTAACGCGCGCACGCGAGGTGCCCCTCGAGCGGGTCGACACCCGGTGCGAGCGCGTCACGGACGAAGCGGTTGAGCAGATCGGATCGACCGGTCGGGTAGTGGGGACGACGCTGGTCCCACCACGTCACGAGATGGCCGCCCTCCTCGTCCACCTCGGCGTCGTCGACGCCGCCGGGACCGTCCGCCTGGGCGGCGCGGAACTCCGGGCCGGTGTAGGCCGGCGACGACAAGATCACCGCCGCCACCCTCTCGCGTCCGGCGGCCGCGACCTCGACGGCGACCACGGCCCCCGTGTGATGGCCCATCACGGCGAATCGCTCGAGTCCCAGTGCATCGGCCAGGTGCAGCGCGCCTGCGGCGTACTGTTCGATGGTCTGCGGCCCCTCCGGCTTGGCCGACTGGCCGAAGCCGTACATGTCCATCGCGATCATGCGGTGGTGCGGGCCGACCAGCGGCATCAGCTCGGAGAACTCGTCGTGCGACCGTGGGGTCTGGTGTAGGCAGATGACCGGCGTGCCGCCCGATCCCGCCTCGGCGTAGTGCAGCTGGCCGAGCGGGGTGTCGGCGTACCCGAAACGGACGAGCGCGTCAGCCACCTCAATCGACAAGGGTCCGGCCCATGTTCGAGTAGGTCTCTGGGCGGGCCCGGCGTGCTCGCATCGCCACGGCGACCGCGACGACGATCGTGAGCAGGTGCAGGTACGGCAGGCCGTTGATGATCCTCGAGTCGGTGCCTGTGATGGCGGTGAAGTTCGACAGGGCGAAGTAGGTGATCGCGCCGAAGCCGATCAGCGACAGGCCCGGTGCGACGGTCTGCGCCCAGCCGAAGACGCCCTGGCGGGCGAAGAACACCAGGACGGCCAGCGACGTTGTGGTGATCAGCAGCATCAGACCGACCGCGCCGAAGCCCGTCAGGGCCGCCGACAGGTTGGTGAGCGGGTCGAGCCCGGCCAGCGCGAACCCGATGACGATGAGGGTCTCGACGGCGTAGCCCGTCGACCCGGCGACGACCGGCGACTGGTACCTGGGGTGCAGCGTGCGCAGTGACCTCGGCAGGAAGCCGTCGCGGCCCAGGGCGAACATGTAGCGCGAGGCGGCGTTGTGGAAGGCCAGCATGCCGGCGAAGCAGCTCGTGACGATCAGCACCTCGAGGATCGTCGTCCAGGCCGACCCGACGAACTCGTCGCTGAGGTCGAAGGCGAACGTGCCGGGGCTCGTCCCGGCGGCGGCCGTCGCGCCGTCCGAGCTCGCGAGGAACGCCCACGACGTCATCACGAAGAACAGCCCGATGCAGGCCATCGCGACGTACGTGGCGCGCGGGACCGTGCGCTCTGGGTCCTTGGCCTCCTCGGCGTAGATCGCGGTGCCCTCGAAGCCTTGGTAGCAGGAGAACGCGAAGATCATGGCGACGCCGACGACGCCGGGCACGAAGACCTGGTCGGGGCTGAACGAGCTGGCGGGCAGGCTGCCGAACCCGTTCTGGGCGATGATCGCGATGTCGAGCACCAGCACGACCACGAGCTCGAGCACCAGCGCGACCCCGAGCACACCGGCGGCGAGGGTGATCTTGAGGTAGCCGAGCGTGAAGGCGATGACGAGGCCGACGAGGGTGTAGACCCACCACGGCAGGTCGATGCCGAGGAGCGTGTCGGCGCTGCCGGCGGCGAAGAAACCCATCGCGCCTCCGGTCGCGGCAGCCAGTGCGAGGTAGGCGGACGTGGCGATGTAGGCCCCCGCGAGGCCGACGGGACGTCCGAGCCCCTTGACGATGTAGGCGAAGAAGGCCCCGGCGTTGTGCACGTGAGGGACCATCTTGGTGAAGCCGACGGCGAACAGCAGCATGATCGCCATGACGAACACGAACATGCCGGGCGTGCCGACGCCGACGCCCAGACCGATGGCGAGCGGCAGGATCGCCACGGCGCCTCCGGCGGGTGCGACGGTCGCCATGACCATGAAAACGATGTGCGAAACGTTGAGGCTTCCTTGCGCCAGCTCGGTCGCTCCGCTCGAGGGCGACCGATCGGTCACCGTACGTTCTGCCATGGGACAACTCCTCCTGCTGGGACGACCCGAGGGTGTGGGGCGGCCGTCGACTAGCGGACAGTGTGGGGAGGCACCGTCACCCTGACTATGCGCCCGGTTCGCTCAGCGACACGCGCCGCACCCGCTGTACGACTGATCTGTCTGCGTTCGTGCTGCTCGCACGTCACGAACGTCGAGAGATCCGTCCCTAGGTGGACCGATTCTTTCGGCGTTCCGGTGGTCCCAGCAACCGAAACGCCGACAGATCGGTCGTGCTGGCGTCGCCGGCCCTGCTTGAGGGGTCGGGCCTCGGCGGTCCGTCGGTGGGGCCCAACCTGCACGTGATCCCGTCGTACTTCATCAGCGGCGTCTACGTCCCGACCTGCTGGGAGCCCTGGAGAAGGACGACGTGCTGACGCTGTCGGCCCACCAAAGCGGCACCTGCGCGACGGGTACCGACCCGGCCACGTCGGTCGTCGACGGACGCAGCCAGCGGCACGACTGCGTGGGCGTCTATGTCGTCGACGAATCGGCGCACCCGCCGCTGACCTGCGGTCAGGCACTGGGGTGCAACACGGCCTTTCCTCGCACTTGGCCTGCGACCAGACGGCGGAGGGCCCCTTCGACCTCGCTCATCGCGAAGGTCTCGAAGGTCACGGCAAGCTCGCCGGCGACGAGCAGGGCGGTCAGCTCGTCCACCACTGCGTTGCCCTCGCCAGCACGGCGGAGCAGGTTGACCGGCAGCACCGCCACGTCGCCCAGCAGCCAGTTGGGCAGGTCGAGGGTCGCGGACGTGCCGGCCGTGTAGCCGACGACCGCGAAACGTCCGCCGGGCCGCACCCAGGCCAGCCGCTCGGCGAGGCGCGCGCCGCCGACGGTGTCGACGACCAGTGTCGCCACGGGCGAGGCGGCCAGCTCGGAGGCGCGTGCTGGATCCTGCATCGACACGACCTCGGCGCCCTTTGGCACCAGCGCCGTGCGCTCGTCCGACGACACCAGCGCGATGACGCGCGCTCCCGCCCTCAGCGCGAGCTGCACGACCATCGACCCGACTCCGCCTGCAGCGCCTGTCACCAGCACGACCTCGTCGCCGACGGCGTCGACACCGGTGTCGGGCCAGGTGCCAAGGCGTCCCACCCCGTGCAGGCTGACGTGCGCCGTCGTGAGCGGGTCGTAGGCCACGGCCGCGAGATCGAGGTCCAGGCCGTCAGGTATCTCGGTCAGCACATCGTGCGAAACCACGACGAGCTCGGCCCACGTGCCGGGGGTCGCGATGCCGACCCCTCGCCCGCGGATCGAGACCCGTGTGCCGGGTGCGAGCACGTCGGACTCCACGACCGTCCCGGCACCCTCGACGCCCGGGACGTACGGCAGCTCGGGGCTGATGCCGAACTCGCCGCTCGCGACCGTAAGGTCGAAGTGCGACAGGCTGGCCGCCGCCACCTCGACCAAGGCCTCGCCCGGCCCGGGCTGCGGCGCCTCGACCTCGTCGAGGCGCGGCGCCTCGCCCCAGGCGTGGATCCTCAGGGCCTTCATGCCGAGTGTCCAGCGTGACCGAGCGACGTCGGTCTCACGCGAAGCAGACCGATACCGTGCCGAGGCCCGACAGCGTCGCGGTGACGCGCTGGCCGGCGACGACCGGCCGCATCGGTCCGAGGGCACCCGACAGGATGACCTGCCCGGCCCGAAGGGGCTCGCCGACCTCGCGGGCGGTGCGGGCCAGCCACACGACGGCCTCGACCGGGTCGCCCAGGCATGCCGCTCCGTTGCCCGTCGACACCTCCTCGCCGTCGATCGACATCGTCATCTCGATGTCGGCGGGTACCACTTCGTCCAGGCTGCACTGGTCGGTGCCGAGCACGAACGCCGCGCCCGACGCGTTATCGGCCACGGTGTCGCCGAAGCTGATGTCCCAGTCGCGGACACGGCTGCCGCACACCTCGAGCGCGGCGACGACGTGATCGGTCGCGGCCCGCACCTGCTCGGCGTCGAGCGGGCCGTCGACCAGGTCCGCACCGAGAACGAAGGCGATCTCGGCCTCGACCCGCGGCTGCATGACGTCGGCGGCGACGATCGTGGCCCCGTCGGCGTGACCCATCGAGCCGAAGAGCACTCCGAAGTCGGGACGGTCGACGCCCATCTGCTGCTGGACCGCGAACGACGTCAGCCCGATCTTGCGTCCCACGACCTCTTCGCCGTCAGCGACGCGGCGGGCGGTCAGGACGCTCTGGACGGCATAGGCGCTGTCGAGATCGTCGCGACCGATCAGGTCGCGGACCGGTTCGCACGGCCTACCGGTGTCGGCGGCCTTTGCGAGCCGCTGGGCGGCGGCGTTGACGTTCTCCTGGTTTACGGTCATGTGAACACGATGGTGTCGGCGGGGTCGGGAGTAAACGGAGCTGTCTCGCTCAGCAGTCCCTCGGACAGGCCCTGCAGACGACACTGGCGCCCCCCGCCTGGTCGCTCAGTGAGAGCACGCGCACTGCCCGGGCGGGCAGTGGCTGCACCCCGCCGCCGGCACGTCGAGGGCGGGGCTGCGGTCGAAGAAGTTGGCTGGCAGCAGCATGAAGCTCGCGACCTCGTTCGGCATAACGGGCCAGTCCTCCGACCGCGGGATGTGGGTCACGCCTAGTGTGTGCCAGAGCACGATGTCGGTGTTCTCGACCGGCCGGTTCGCGGCCGACCACGAGGCCAGACCGTTGCCTGACTTGTCCATATTGGGGTGGTCACCCGCCGCATGGAACTCGTCGGGCGAGTACGGCGTGACCCACACGTTCTTGGTGGCGAAGCCGGCGCGCCGCACCATCAGCGAGGGCTCCTGGGCGATGAGCGTGTCCGATGCCCACCCCGGCAGCAGCTTGTACCCGACGGGAACGCCCCAGCGGTTGGTCTTGTGCGGGTTCACGACGGTCCACGTGCGGGCCGTCTGTGGGTTGGTCAGACCGTCGCCGTCCAGCTCGTTCTTGATGGGCTTCTTGGTAACCCGGATGGCGTTGCCGTACGGGTTGCTCGGTCCGATCGGTTCGCCGTCGACATCGGTCTGGTAGACCGTGTTCTGCCAACCGTCGACCTCCATGTCGAGTCGGAAGTTGAACAGATGCTGGTGCCAGGTGGCGGCGAGGTTCTCGGCCACGGGACTGGCCTGTCCGGGCAGGTCTCCCTCGTAGGCGATCGTCTGCACGATGCCCATCAGCTTGGTGTCGACCTCGATGTGGCCGTCCTGGAAGAAGTTCCAGTAGAAGCCGTAGTGGTAGTTGCCGACGGTCGCAATGAAGCTGACAACCAGCTTGCGCGAGCGGCGCACATCAACCTTGCCGGTCACCCAGTCGGTGTGCTTCCAGAGGATGCCGGCGTCCTCCTCATGGATGCAGATCGCGTTCTCGATCGTGACCGGCTCACCGTCGTCGTTGGCCATGACGGCGTCCATGTACGTGATGTCGCCGAGGCAGTCGCATCCCAGCACCAGCGAGTTGGCCATCTTGCCGAGCCCGTACTCGCCGGCGTCGAAGGCGCTGCGAAAGTAGTGGGTGTCGGCGGGGATGCCGTAGGGCACGATCATCTCGCCGACCGATGCTCGGTGGATGATCGAGCGGTACTCGCCGCCGTCCTGGTACTCGACGCCCGTCAGCACGAGTCCGTCGATGGGGTGCATGCCGATGCGAAAGCGCCACTTCTGCCACGTCATCTGCGGTCCGTCGAGCACGAAGCCGGGACCGTTCGGCTGGGTGATCTCCAACGGTGCGACGTCGGTGCGCATCGGCTGGTTGTGGTCGGCGGTGTAGTTGCCACACGTCATCGGCATCGGACGCACGCCGGTGTCCTCGACCCCGACGACCTCACGCGTGACCGTGTCGACCAGCACGATGACGCCCTCGACGATGTGGGCGTAGGCGTTGTCGTCCTCGGCGTGACGGAAGTACGTCACGCCGGCCCACAGCCGCTTGCCCGTGAGGTCGAGGTCGGCCCGGTTGCCGACGCCGAACGGGTCGATCTGCACGAGGCTCATGTCGGTGATGCCGCGCTTGGCCAGCGCCTCGCTGAACCGCGGGTCGGACTTGGCGGCCTCGTCGATGATCTGCACCTCCTCGAACAGCATTTGCGCACTACCGTCCGTGAGCTGGTGCGACGACACGATCGACTCGTCGTCGAGGTCGACCACGACGTTCCACGTGGCCGCGGACGTGCGGTCGAGCACCAGCGCTCGGGCCCGTCGGCTGACGGCCTCGCCGGCGCGCAGCCTAGCCTTGTCGGGCTCGTCGACGAACAGCGAGCCGAAACCCGGACGGTCACCGCCGATGCCGTGCTTCTTGATCAGCCTAGAGGCGCGGGAGATTTCGTCGGCCGTGAGGGAGTCGAACAGGACGGAGTGCATGGGACTGAATGTCCCATGCCGACGTCCTGTCCTCCAGGACGCATTCCGTTGACCGAACCCCGCCCCGTTCGCCTCGGCGACGTCCGGCGATCGTGAGCTCACGAGCTCATCTGACGGCCTGACCGCCGCATAGGGCTGCGTGGCGGCCCGGTACTCGACCTGTCCGCATGGCGTCCTACCCCGTTACAAGCGTGGTACAAATGGGCGAACATCTTCGACGTTTGCGCAGGTCAGCATGGGTCAGTCAGTCACTACTACGACATCTGACAGACGTCGTAACCCCGAAAGGGCCCCTGACCTGCACTGGTGCAGGATCAGGGGCCCTTTCGTCTCGGCGCCCTCATGTCCCGGGATTCTCCTCCCCGCGCGCAGCGGGTCAAGATGGATCGTGACCTACGACCCGAACGACACCTTCGTGCACGTGCGGGGCGCCAGCGAGCACAACCTTCGCGACGTCGACGTCGACATCCCGCGCGACGCCATGGTCGCCTTCACCGGGGTCTCCGGATCCGGCAAGTCGTCGCTCGCGTTCGGCACGCTGTACGCCGAGGCGCAGCGCCGCTACTTCGAGTCGGTCGCGCCGTACGCCCGTCGGCTGCTGCAGCAGGTCGGCGCGCCGCACGTGCAGGAGATCACCGGGCTCCCGCCTGCCGTGGCCCTCCAGCAACGGCGTGGTGCACCCAGCTCCCGGTCGACGGTCGGCACGATCACGACGCTGTCGAACCTGCTACGGATGCTCTACTCCCGAGCCGGGACCTACCCGACCGGTGCCGCGCACCTGGCAGCAGAAGCGTTCTCGCCGAACACTGCCGCCGGTGCCTGCCCGCGATGCCACGGGCTCGGTGTCGTGCATGACGTGGCCGAGGACCTCCTCGTCCCGGACCCGTCGCTCAGCATCCGCGACGGCGCGATCGCGGCCTGGCCCGGTGCATGGCAGGGCGCCAACCTCCGCAGCATCGTGAGTGGCCTCGGCATCGACATCGAGAAGCCGTGGAGCAGGCTGAGGAAGAAGGACCGGGACTGGCTGCTCTACACCGACGAGCAGCCATCGGTGCTGATCAAGCCACAGCGTGACCGCGTCGACCACGGCTACTACGGAAAGTTCTGGAGCGCCCGCAAGCACGTCATGCACGTGCTCTCCGACTCCCCGAGCGAGCGGATGCGCGAACGGGCGCTGCGGTTCGTGCGGAGCGTGCGCTGTCCCGAGTGCCACGGCAGCGGGCTGCGGCCTGAGGCGCTCGCGGTCACCGTTGCCGGTCTCTCGATCTCCGAGGTCAACGCGATGTCGCTCGTCGACGTGGTCGCTGTCCTGCGGCCCGTGGCCGAGCTGCCCGAGGAGGCCAACGAGGTGGCGGTGCGGATCTGCGCCGACCTGGTCGCACGCGTCGAGGTCCTGCTCGACCTCGGCCTGGGCTACCTCAGCCTCGGGCGCTCCTCGACGACCCTGTCGCCCGGCGAGGCCCAGCGCCTGCGCATCGCGACCCAGCTGCGGTCCGGCCTGTTCGGCGTCGTCTACGTGCTGGACGAGCCCTCGGCCGGCCTGCACCCAGCCGATGCCGAGCCGCTGCTCGACGTGCTGGCCCGGCTCAAGGCGTCGGGAAACTCGCTCTTCGTGGTCGAGCACGACATGGACGTCGTACGACGCGCCGACTGGGTCGTCGACATCGGGCCGGGCGCCGGGGAAGGCGGAGGGCGGGTGCTCTACAGCGGCCCGGTGGCCGGCCTGGAGGACGTCGAGGAGTCCGCCACGAGCCAGCACCTCTTCGGGCGCGCCGAGCCGCTGGACCACACCCCGCGGACCCCGCACGGCCACCTGCACCTGCGCGGCGTCTCCCGCCACAACCTCACCGACGTCTCGGTCGACATCCCGCTCTGCGTGCTGACGGCGGTCACCGGCGTCTCCGGGTCGGGAAAGTCGACACTGGTCACGCAGGTGCTCGCCGAGCTCGTTCGCTGCCACCTGGGGCTGGCGCCCGAGGACCCCGACCAGGCCGACCTCGAGGTCGACGTGGAGGACGCGTCGGGACTCGAGTCGTTCGACCGTCTCGTCCTGGTCGACCAGCGCCCCATCGGGCGTACGCCGCGGTCCAACCTGGCGACGTACACCGGGATGTTCGATGCGGTGCGCAAGCTGTATGCGGCGACGGACGAGGCGAAGGCCCGCGGCTACGGCGCCGGCCGGTTCTCCTTCAACGTCGCCGAGGGCCGGTGCGAGACCTGTCAGGGCGAGGGATTCGTGGCTGTCGAGCTGATGTTCCTGCCGGGGACCTACGCGGCCTGCCCGACCTGTCATGGCTCCCGCTACAACGCCGAGACGCTGGAGGTGACCTACGAGGGCAGGACCGTCGCCGACGTGCTGGCGATGACGGTCGACGACGCGGCGAGATTCCTCGCGGACGTCCCCGCAGCCTCCCGGAGCCTTGAGACGCTGCGCGAGGTGGGGCTGGGGTACTTGCGGCTGGGCCAGCCCGCGACCGAGCTCAGCGGCGGCGAGGCCCAACGCATCAAGCTGGCCACCGAGCTGCAGCGCGCTCGCCGCGGCCACGCGCTGTACCTGCTCGACGAACCGACGGCCGGCCTCCACCCTGCCGACATCGCCCTGCTGCTGCGACAGCTGCACCTGCTCGTCGAGGCCGGCAACACCGTCGTCCTCGTCGAGCACGACCTCGACACGATCGCTGCCGCCGACTGGGTCATCGACCTCGGTCCGGGCGGTGGCGATGCGGGTGGCACGGTGGTCGCCACCGGCACCCCCACCGACATCGCCTCGGCCAAGGGCAGTGCCACCGCGCCATACCTCGCACGCCGGTTGGCCCGTCGACCACAAGCAGGCTCATGAGCCAGATCCCGAGCATCATCGACAACTACTGACCCAGCGCCCCTCACGCTGGTGACGAACCTTGTCGGAGGTGCCATGGTGGACCCATGGCCGACGAGGACATCATCACCAGGATCAGCGCGCTCGTGGATGAGGAGCACCAGCTCCGGTCCGGGTCGGAGACCGACACCCAGCGGCTCGGCGAGCTCGAGACCCAGCTCGACCAGTGCTGGGACCTCCTCCGCCAGAGGCGCGCCAAACGCGAGTTCGGCGCGTCCGAGTCCGAGGCACAGGTGCGTCCTCCGGAGACGGTGGAGAAGTACCTCTCCTGACGAAGGCCCCCGGAGCGATCCGGGGGCTTCGTCGTTCTCCGACCTGGACTAGGCCGGCACCTTGTCGGCGAGGATGTCGATCTTCTCGATGTGCGGCTCTGAGAAGAGGACCCCGACGTTGGGCCCCAGCGCCTGACCAACGCCGCCGGCGAGGTGGGCGTCCCGGGCGGCGTCGTCGGGGAAGGCGTCGTACACCCCGAAGCTCGAGGGGCCGAACTGGATGGCGAACCAGGCGACGGTGCCTGGCTCCTCCATGACGATCGCCCGCGCCTCGGTGAGGAAGTTCGCGAGCTCGGCCTCCTTGCCCGGCAGGGCCTCGAGACGCACCAGAAGGGCTTTGGTCAGCATGGATCGAACTCCTTCGTTCGAGGGGTGCACCGCTGCGCCACGGTTGTCGCGAGTGACGCCGGACTGCTTGTCCCGGCAATCATCGGGAGGAGCGCAGGTGCGTGCATCCCGTGAACGGGTGCTCTTGACCTTCCGGATCGCCTCCGCGCAGCGTCGTGGAGGGAGGCGTCCCTTGCTTCACGCAGCGCGGTGATCCACGCTCAGCCCATGAGCATGGACGAGGTGGCGGTCGGACTCGTCTCGGCTCCGGGTGCGGCCACCGAGATCGCCTCGGTGCTCGCCGACGACCTGCACTCCGAGCTGAGCCTGCACCTCCCCACCGTGCGCTGGCGGGTGTGCACGGTGGTCGACGCGCTCGTCCAGCCACCCGCCGACGACGCCGCCCTCGTCGCTGCGGCCAGGGAACGGCTCCTGGTGGAGGACTGGGACCTGGTCGTCTGCCTCACCGACCTGCCGCTCAAGGCTCACCGGCGACCGGTCGTGGCGCACGCGAGCCCGCTGCACGGCGTTGCCGTCCTGAGCCTGCCCGCGCTCGGCGCCATCGGGCTGCGTCGACGCACCCGCGACATGGTCGTCGGCCTCGTCCGCAGCTTGCTCGGGGACCCGGAGGGCCAGGCGTTCTCGGGTCCTGTTGCTGGTCTCGGTGGCCGCGCGCGCGAGCTCGGAAGGAGCCAGCAGCCGGAGGGTGACGGCAGCGTGAGGTTCACCGCGAGGGTCCTCAGCGGCAACCTGCGACTCCTGGTCGGGATGATCCGCGCCAACCAGCCGTGGCGGCTCGCCATCGGACTCTCCAGGGCGTTGACCGCAGCGTTGGCCGGCGGGGTCTTCGCCCTCGTCACCCCCGACATCTGGCGGCTGGGCGACGCGCTCGGCTGGGTCAGGCTCTCGATGATCGGGGTCGGGTCTGTCGCTGCGATCAGCATCGCGCTGATCGCCGGAGCCGGCCTGTGGGAGCACGCGTCGCAGCCGGTCGCTCGCAAGCAGGTGACCCTCTTCAACCTGGCGACCACGGCAACGGTGGTGCTGGGCGTGTGCTTCCTCTACGCGGCGCTCCTCCTGCTCGCCCTGATGACCGCACCCGTGCTGGTCCCTGCGCAGCTGCTCCGGCAGAGCATGGGTCATGTCGTGGGGGCTGGTGACTACCTGAGGCTGGTGTGGCTCGCCTCCTCCCTCGCGACGGTGGGCGGAGCCCTCGGCGCCGGCCTGGAGAGCGACGAATCCGTCCGGGCCGCCGCGTACACCTGCCGCCAGGAACGCATGCGGAAGGAGTGAACCGCCCGGGTCGGCGCCGACCGCATCCTCGCCCTAGTCGCGCCGGCGTGGCAGGACGCTCAGGACCATGCCGATGTAGGTACGGAACTCGACCATGTAGGCGCGGAGGAACTCCTTCGTGGAGTCGCTGGTGATCTCACCGTCGTCCTGGAAGACGTCGTGCGAGAACTGGATGTAGGCCTCGGGCGAGGTCATCTGACGGGCGTTGCAGAAGCTGAGCACACCGCGCAGGCTCTGTTGACCCATGGCGGTGCCGATCTGGCCGATGGAGGCTCCGATCACCGCGGACGCGAGGTGGTCGAAGGAGTTCTGTCCCCATGGTCGGGACGCCCAGTCGATCGCGTTCTTCAACGCTCCGGGGATGGACCGGTTGTACTCGGGGGTGACGAAGAGTACGGCGTCGACCGCAGCGATCGAGTCCTTGAGCGCGCGGGCCTCGGGCGGGTAGTCGCTGTCGAAGTCCGGGCTGTACAGCGGCAGGTTGCCGATGGGGATCTCGGTGAACTCCAGGTCGTCCGGGGCCACCCGGATGAGAGCCCTGGACAGGATGCGGTTGATCGACGTCGACGACAGGCTTCCGACGAAGTAGCCGACCTTGTAGGTGGTCATGTGTTCCTCCTTGTGTGGTGCCTTGTTGTCAGATGTCGGCTCACCGACGCCCCTCGGCCGCCAGGAACTCGTGGACGTGGCGGATCGCCACCGAGCCCTCGCCGACAGCGGAGGCGACGCGCTTGACCGAGCCGCTTCGTACGTCGCCCACGGCGAAGACGCCCCGGCGGCGGGTCTCGAACATGCCGTCGGGGCCGTCGGGGCCGTCGGCCGCGCGCCCGGTGAGGATGAAGCCCTTCGCGTCCAGCGGGATCTCCCCCTCGAGCCACCGTGTGTGGGGAGCGGCTCCGATCAGCACGAACAGTGATGTCGTCGCGACGCGCTGCCTCGCATCGGTGGGCAGGTCGTGCAGCACCACCTCGTCGAGCGCTCCGTCGCCGATGAGCTCGCACACCTCGGTGTTGCGCCACACCGTGATGCGCGGGGACTGCTCGACGCGGTCGGCCAGGTAGCGGGACACGTCCCTCCGCAGGTCGTCGTGCCGGATGACCAGGTTGACCACCGGCGACTGACGGGACAGGAAGCAGGCCGCCTGGCCCGCGGAGTTGCCGCCCCCGACGACCGTGACAGGGTCCTGCCGGCACAGCCGGGCTTCGAACTCCGTGGCGGCGTAGTAGACGCTGCTGCCCTCGAGACGGTCCATGCCCGGGACGTCGAGCCGTCGGTAGCGCACCCCCGTGGCGACGAGCACGGCAGGAAGCTCACCATGTCCTCGACGCTGAACTCCCCCGAGCGCAGGTAGGCGTCCGAGGATCGTTCGACGTCGAGCTGCGCCGATCGTCGCGAGTAGTCCGGGCCGGGCTGCCCGACGGCCCGGTCGCGGACCAGTGCCGGCTCGACGTAGTCAATCAGGCACAGGCACTTGTCGCCCTGACGCAACCCCTCCTCGAGGAAGGGATACAGCAACCGGTCACGTTCGGCCGGGCCCGCGTAGAGCGCGCAGAAGTGGGTTCCTGGACTGACGACTCCGACCCCCGGGATCCCGAGGCTGAGACCGTTCATGGAGGCCGCCGTTCACCGGATCCGAGGGTTTCGACACTACGCGCATTTGGTGCGGGGCGCATCCACGCGCCGGGTTGGCTGCGCGCATGCCCAGGACGAGACGACGCCATCTCCCCTGACCACCGAGCGGCGGAGCAACCTTCGAGCGGCCCCCGGAGCGATCCGGGGCCTTCGGCGTTCCTCACATGGACCTGGCCGCGACGTACTCGGCGATGTGCCGGTGCCAGAGCCTGATCGACGTGGCGTCAGGCCGTGCGTCGCCCCCGTCGAGCATGAGCGGGACGTCCTTCGGGTAGTGCTTCGTCACCCAGGCCACGAACGGCTCCCACATCTGGCCGGCGAAGCCGTTGCTGTCGTAGGCGAAGTCCATCTCGGACTCGACGACCTTGCCGTCCCGCACGAGGACGAGGAACTGGTTGTTCGTGTACGGCCCGCGCCCGAGCTGCTCCGATCCGAGTGCGTGGACGTCGAAGGCGCAGCTCACCAGGGTCCCGTCAACCTCCTCGCCCGTCACCGAGCAGGCGCCGGGCAGGATCCGGAACTCGATCGCCTCGTCCGCCCGGTTGTAGTCGCGCAGCGCGAGCCAGAAGCCCGAGGCGTCGTCGGCCAGGAGTGACCTCAGCCGCGTGCGGTCGAAGCTCGCGTAGGCGTCGACATAGTCGGCGGCAGCCCGCTCCGCCGTCAGCGGTCCTGCCGACGGCGACTGTGCGGTCCCGGAGGAGTCGGAGCCCGGCCCCAGGGCCCAGACGACGGCGACCACGGCAGCCGTCGCGACCACGCCCGCGGCCCAGGCGAGGCGGCGGGTTCGCTGCGTCTTCGGACGCTCCGTGCGCAGATCAGTCATGTGCCCCAGTCGAGGCGATCCCGGTATCAGTCAGGTACCGGTCGCGCGTCGGGCGGTCACCAGCCACGCTCCCGACGCGAGCCGCACGCCATCGGCGTCCTCGTGCACGGCCATGACGTCGTGGAGGTTCGCCTGCGCGCAACGCCTGCCGTTCGCGTCGAGCCTGGCGAACAGCCAGGCCATCTGCCCGACGATGAACGTCGTGGCCCGGTCCGCATCGGGTCCGAACCACAGGGGCTCGTCGTGCGCGGTGAAGGCGACGTCCTCCCAGCCGGCGCCCTCGAGCACCCCGCGCACCCGGTCGGGATCGCTCTGCGCGAACGGCCCGGGTGCGTCCGCCGGCGGCGGGGCCAGCGGGAGCACCCGTCCGATGGCCCCCATGAACTCGCGCAGCCACTCGTTGTCCTCGATCCCGCGCCACACGAGCATCGCCAGCCGGCCGCCCGGTCGGGTCGCCCTCGCCAGGTTCTCGAACGCCCTCGCCGGGTCGGAGAAGAACATGGTGCCCGTCCTGCTCGCGACCACGTCGTACGCCGCCTCGCCGAAGTCGTGCACCTGCGCGTCGGCCTGCAGGAACTCGACCGGGAGGTCGCCCGCCCTGGCGCGCGCCACCTCCAGCTGGGCTCTGGAGAGGTCGACCCCCACCGCGGTCGCGCCCGGCGTACCGCCCACCACGTCGAGTGCCAGGCGCCCCGACCCACAGCCCACGTCGAGCACCCGCTCCCCCGGCCGCGCGTCGACGGCGGACAGCAGCGCCGGCTGGTAGCGCGCCACCGAGGCCTCGTAGGTCTCGGCGTGCTCGGCCCAATAGGCCCCGTGCTCGCCGTCCCAGTCGCGCAGCTGGCCGGCGTTGCGCGGGTCGACCTCCACCGCTGTCTTGTTCATCGCCGCCAACCTCCTCGCCGTGGTCCCGAGAGAGTTGCTGCTAGATTTAGTCCCAAAGGGAGGATCATGTCAAGACGTTCCCGACTCACCACCACGACGTACGGCGTCCTCGGCCTGCTCGCGGTGCGCCCCCACTCGACCTACGAGCTCGCCAAGGCCATGGACCGCAGCGTCGGCAGGGTCTGGCCACGCGCGCAGAGCAAGCTCTTCGAGGAGCCGAAGAAGCTCGTCGAGCACGGGTACGCGACGGCCCGGGACGACGCGGTCGGCCGACGCCCGCGCACGGTCTACACGATCACCCGGGCCGGACGCCGCGGCCTCGCGGACTGGCTCGCCGAGCCCGGCCAGGGTCCGTCGCTGGAGTTCGAGGGGCTGGTCAAGCTGATCTTCGCCGACCACGGCAGCCGTGACGGCGCCCTCGCCTCGCTGGCCCGGGCCCGCCGATGGGCGGTCGAACAGAACGCCGGGAGCATCGAGGCCGGCGAGAAGTTCGCGGCCGCGGAGGGGGGTCGCTACGCCGAGCGTCGAGCAACCACGCTGCTGCTCGGAGCGTTCCTCACCGACTTCTACAAGCTCGTCGCCGACTGGGCCGACTGGGCGACAGGGGAGGTCGAGGGATGGCCCGAGGACATCTCCTCGCACCGGATCTCGGCCGACCGCACCCGCAAGGTGCTCGAGCGGGCTCGCTGGTCGGAGGAGGAGCATTCGGGCTGATTGCCCGGTGGCACCCAGGGCCCAACGGCCCTCGACCGTGCCCATGTGGCCCCTGTGCCACCGGGGTCCCGGAGCGATGGTGGGCACATGAGCACCGACAAGAACACCGTCGTCATCGCCTACGACGGGTCGGCGGACGCCGACCTCGCCCTCGAGTGGGGCCTCCACACCGCGGAGCTGACCCACCGGGACGTGCGCGTCGTGGTCGTCGCACAGACTGCCGACACCCAGCCGGTCCAGCTGCGCGACTACGAGGAGCACCGCGTCCACAGCGCGGCCGCCGCCGCCCGGGACGTCGTCAAGACGGCCACGGGCATCGACGCCGAGGTGGTCGTCGAGCGCGGCTGGGCCGTGCCGACGTTGCTGCAGGCCGCCGAAGACGCAGGCCTCCTGGTCGCGGGCAGCCGCGGTCACAACGCGTTCGAGACGCGCTGGCTCGGCTCGGTCAGCCAGCACCTCGCCGGGCATGCCGGCTGCCCCGTCGCCGTCGTACGCCGTGCCCACAACCCGAGGTCGCACCGGATCGTGGTCGGCGTCGACGGCTCGCCCGCCAGCGAGAACGCGCTGCGCTACGCGGCCGACCGGGCCGCCCTGACGGGCGAGTCGGTGCTCGCCGTCCACGCCTACCAGCTGCCGATGTTCTCCGGCACCGCGACGGGACTGGCGATCCTGCCCATCGACGTGGACACCGAGATCGTCGACGACGCCGAGCGGCTCGCCGCCGAGCTGGTCGCGGGCATCGCCGAGGACCACCCCGGCGTGGAGCTGCGCAGCACCGCCGTCATCGGCCGGGCCGGCCGGGTGCTGGCGCGGCTCTCCGACGACGCCTCGCTGGTCGTGGTCGGCTCGCGCGGCCGGACGCCGTGGCAGGAGATGCTGCTCGGCTCGGTCTCCCAGGAGGTGCTCTACCGCGCCGAATGCCCCATCATCGTGGTGCGCTGACAGGGTCGACCGGATCACCGCGTTCGCCGGGTGTCGGTGGCACCATGCTCCCCGTGACTGACTTCGAGGACGCCTGGCAGGCCTGGCGCGACACCCGTGAGACCCGGCTGCGCGGGCCGCGTGGCTGGCTCGCGATCATTGCGATCCACTGGCTCACCGACACGCCGGAGCGGTACGCCGACGTGCCGGGCGCCTGGTCCGGCACCGCCACCGCGGCGACCGTGACCCTCGACGCCGGCGAGGCGCTCACCGTCGCCGGACGGCTGCTGGAGACCGGCACCCACGACCTCGGGCCGGTCGACGAGGAGGGCGTGCGGGTCGAGTTCGGCGACGCGGTCGCCGACGTCGCCGACCGCGACGGGCGGACGATCGTGCGCCCGCGCCACCCCGACTCCCCCACGCTGCGGGCCTACCGCGGCACGCCCTGCTACGCACCCGACCCGGCGTGGGCGCTGCCCGGCCACTTCACGGCGTACGACGGCCCACGCGGCGAGGCCATCGGCGAGGTGACGTTCACCCACGACGGGGCCGAGCACCGCCTGGTCGCGTGGGACGACGACGAGGGCGGGCTCTGGATCCTGTTCCGCGACGCCACCAGCGGCGTGACGACGTACCCCGCCAACCGCCAGCTGGTCGTCGACCCGCCCGCGCCCGACGGCACCGTCACCCTCGACCTCAACCGGGCCTACAACATGCCCTGCGCCTACACCGACTTCGCGACCTGCCCGCTGCCGCCACCGGAGAACACGCTGCCCTTCCCGGTCGAGGCGGGCGAGCGGATCCCGGCGTTCTCCTAGGCTGACGTCGTGCACCGGATCTTCACCACCAGCGTCGCCTCGGTCTACCCGCACTACCTCGCCAAGGTGGAGCGCAAGGGCCGCACGCGCGAGGAGCTCGACGCGACGATCTGCTGGCTGACCGGGTACGACGCCGCGCAGCTCGCCGACCACCTCGACACCGGGACGACCTTCGCGGACTTCTTCGCCGGCGCCACCCTCAACCCCGGCACCGCCCTCATCACCGGCAGCGTCTGCGGCGTGAAGGTGCAGGAGGTGGAGGACCCGCTCATGCGGCAGATCCGCTACCTCGACAAGCTCGTCGACGAGCTCGCGAAGGGCCAGGCGCTGGAGAAGGTCCTCCGCGGCTGACTCCGGGCGCCGACTTTCCCCGTTCTTCTTCCCGGCGCCGGTCGATCACCTAGCCTCCGAGCGCCTCGACTGTCGACGGAAGGTGAGACCAGCGATGACCGAGTCCGACAACCCGAACTCCCGCAGTGGGGACGATGCACACCCCACGCAGCCGATCCCGAGGATGCCGCCGCCGCTCCCGCCCGCCCCCGCGGCCAGCCCACGGCCGGCACGGCCCGCGCCCGACAAGGGACTGATCCTCGCGGGGGCCTGGCTGGCATGCTCGATCGTCGTCGGGCTCTGGCTGATGATCAGCAGTCACAGCATCGCGAGTGACGAAGTGCGACTGGCCCCGATTCCCGGGACGAGCACCACGTCCTACGGCGGCGACGCCTACACCGGCATCCAGAACGCCGCTGCCAACACGGTCAACGGCGTCCGGGCGCTGGCCAGGTTCGACAGCGTCCAGGCCCGGGTCGAGCGTCGCGAGTCCTCGAGGACGAACGTCGGCATCGGGTTCATCGTCATCGGGATCGGCGTCGCCAACTTCAACGTGGCACTGATGCGACGGTCGACCCCGAGGACGAGCACCCCGGCCTGACGCTCAGCGCTCCAGCCGCGCGACCCGACCACCGGCGCCGGCGGCCCAGCACGAGCCGTCGGCCGTGCAGTCGAGCGTGTGGTAGCCGAGGTCGCTCACGCGGGTCCACGTGAGGCCGCCGTCGCGGCTGAGGCTGGTGCCCATCACGTCGCCGGACTGCCCGGTGACGAGCAGCGCGTGGTCACTGCCGGGGAGGTACGCCGCACCTTCGGCCAGGTGGGTCAGGTCGCCGCGATGCACCCGGATCGAAGACCTGTCCTGCGCCCGAGGAACATTTTCTGATCAAACGCTTGACCAGCGTGACGCCCGTCACTATGGTTCTGATCAAACGTTCTAGCAAGGAGCTCCCGTGACGGACCAGGTCTTCTTCCGCCCCGACCACGCCTGGGTCGGCGACGTGATCCCGGTCGAGCACGAGGGAGACCTGTGGCTCTACTACCTCCTCGAGCTGCGTGAGTCGCCGAAGCCCGGCACCCCCTGGGCCCTGGTCCGCACCGACGACCTCGTGACCTTCACCGACGCGGGCGTCGCACTCCCCCACGGCGGGCACGACGACGCCGACTTCAACGCCTACACGGGCAGCGTCGTCACCGACGACGGGGGGCTGCACCACCTCTTCTACACCGGGCAGAACCCGCGCCGCGTGGCCGACAACGGGCTGCCGCTGCAGCTGGTCATGCACGCCACCAGTGACGACGGCATGCAGAGCTGGGTCAAGCATCCCGAGCACACGTTCGGGGCGCCGGCCGGCTACGAGCCGACCGACTGGCGCGACCCGTTCGTGGTGCGCGACGAGGAGGCCGGGACCTGGCGGATGCTGCTGGCGGCACGCCACGACAGCGGGCCCGAGCGGCGCCGCGGGGTGATCGCCCAGCTGGTCTCGCAGGACCTGGTCACCTGGACACCGACGGTGCCCTTCTGGGACCCGCGCCGCTACATCACCCACGAGTGCCCGGAGGTGTTCCGGATCGGCGACTGGTGGTACCTCGTCTACTCCGAGTTCTCCGACGCGTTCGTGACCCGCTACCGGATGGCCCGCTCCCTGGACGGCCCGTGGCTGGCGCCCGACCTCGACTCCATCGACGGTCGCGCCTTCTACGCGGCGAAGTCCGCCCCCTTCGGGGACCGTCGCATCTTCGCCGGCTGGATCGCGACCCGCGAGGGCGAGACCGACGACGGGGCCTGGCAGTGGGCGGGCACGCTCTCGCTCCTCGAGGCGCAGCAGAATCCCGACGGCACGCTCGCCTTCCACGTCCCGCGCGAGGTCATCGCCTCCTTCACCGAGGAGGTCGACGTCGACCTCGCACCCACGGGCCTCGCGGCCGAGGACGGCTACGCCTGCCTCGTCAGCGGAGCCCCGCTTCCCCCCGAGTGCTACGTGCGGGCCGAGCTCGAGATCGACCCGGGCACCACCGAGTGCGGCCTGCTCCTCCGGTCCAGCGCCGACGGGGACCACTCCTACGTGATCCGGCTCGAGCCCAAGCGGGGCCGGCTGGTGCTGGACCGCTGGCCGCGGCCGACCACCGGCGAGGCCCAGTGGCAGGTCTCGGGCGACGTACCCCACGTCGTCGAGCTCGAGAGGCCGACCAACCTCACCGGCACCTCACACACCCTCGAGCTGATCCTCGAGGGCGACCTGGCCGTGGTGGTCCTCGACAGCCAGGTCTGTCTGAGCACTCGCCTCTACGACCACACCCATGACCGTCTCGGGATCTTCGCCGGTGACGGCACCGCGAAGCTTCGGGAACTCACCGTGCGCCGACGTCCCGCCGGATGACCGGCCAGGCGCGAATCCATCCAAGGAGAAGCAGATGAAGAAGCTCTACCGCTCGCTGGCCGCGCTGTCGGCGCTCGCCCTGCTGACAGCCGGGTGCGGCGGCTCGGGTGGCGCGGATCCCGGCAACGTCGACCCCCAGGGCAAGATCGAGCCCCGCGCCATCTCGTGGCTGCTGTCGCGACCGGCGGACGGCGCGGTGATCACGACCATGGAGAAGCTGGCCGACGAGTACGCCGCAGACCACCCCGGCTTCAAGCTCAACCTCATCACGACCCCCGACCGGCCCTCCTACATCCAGAAGTACGAGACGCTGGCGGCCGCGAACAAGCTGCCTGAGCTGTTCGACACCGACGCCACGCCGTTCGCGCAGAAGCTCGCCGAGCAGGGCCGGATGATGGACGCCGAGAAGCTGCTCAAGGACCTGGGCCTGTACGACGACTACCGGCCGTCGGCACTCGCCTACCAGCGCTTCGACGACGGGTCGCTCTACATGATCCCGTTCGAGTACGGCGCCGAGCTGTTCTGGTACAACAAGGCGCTCTTCGCCAAGGCCGGCATCGACGTGCCCACCTCGCTCGACGACTTCCCGGCCATGTGCAAGGCCCTGCGCTCCGCGGGCGTCACCCCGATCGCCATCGACGGCGCCGACCAGTGGCCGCTCGAGCGGTGGATCGCCTACCAGCCCTTCCGCACCGACGGCCCGGACTACGTGAAGTCCCTCAAGTCGGCGGACGCGAAGTTCAGCGACCCGGCCGGCCAGAAGGCCGCCCAGTGGCTCAGTGACCTCGGCTCCTCGCAGTGCTTCGAGGAGGGCTTCTCCTCCGTGGGCTACACCGACGCGGAGAACCTCTTCACCACCGGCAAGGCCGCCGTCTACAACATGGGCACCTGGGAGCTCGGAGCGCTGGCCACCGACGCGCTCGACCCCAGCATCCGCGACGACGTCGACTTCTTCACCCTGCCGACCGTCGACGGCTCGGCGACACAGCCCAACGAGTACGTCGCCCCGTCGGGCATCGGCATGGCGGTCAACGCCAAGACCTACGACCCCCTCGTGCGTGACTTCCTGAAGTTCGCGCTGACCCGCTACCCGGACGAGTACGCCGCCAGCGGAGCGCTCGGGCCGACCTCGACCGAGCCGAAGATCCCGGCCAACGCGACCCCGCTCTACGAGAAGGCCGTGAGCACCGCCAACGACGCCGGTGAGGCGACGATCATGCCGTGGGACACCCAGCTCGACCCCACGACGAACACCATGCTCCAGCAGGAGCTCACGCTGCTGGTCCAGGGCAACATCTCGGCAGACGAGTTCGTCTCCAAGATGGACGCCACCCTGGAACAGAACGCCCCCAAGTACTTCAAGTGACCGTAGGTGGGGGCCGGCGCACCGGCGTCGGCCCCCACCACACGGAAAGGCCGGTCATGCTCCCGTATCGCTCGAAACTGTCCGTGGTGCTCTTCCTGGCACCGCCACTCCTGCTCTACGGGGCCGCAGTCCTGCTGCCGATCGGGCAGTCCCTCGTCCTGAGCCTGTTCTCGTGGGACGGCATCACCGACATGCAGTTCGTGGGACTCGACAACTACCGGTTCATGTTGACCGGTGACCCGGTCTTCTGGCGGACCTTCCTCAACCAGCTCGGCTATGTCGCGATCTGTCTCGTCCTCCAGCTCGGCGGCGGGCTCGTCGTGGCCAGCCTGCTGGCCTCCCTCACCCGGGGGCGCGAGGTCATCAAGGTCCTCTACCTCCTGCCGGCCGTGATCTCGACCGTGGCGATCGCGTTCCTCTTCAACCGGGTCTACGCCGTTCACCCACAGGGCCTCGTCAACGGCCTGCTCGGCGCGGTCGGGCTCGACGGCTGGGAGCGACCGTGGCTCTCCGACGTCAACACGGTGCTCGCGGCGGTGTCGACACCCGAGGGGTGGCGCTTCATCGGCATCTACATGGTGATCATCTACGCCGCGCTGATCGCGGTCCCCCAGGAGCTCGCCGAGGCCGCGAGCCTGGACGGGGCCAACGCCTGGCACATCTTCCGCCACATCCGGTTCCCCCACATCCGACCCGTGTGGCTGACCACGACGATCATGGCCACGACGTACGCGCTCCGGGGGTTCGACATCCCCTACCTGCTCACCAACGGTGGCCCCGGTCAGTCCTCGGAGCTGGTCACGACCTACATGTACAAGACCGCGTTCACCAGCACGAACTACGGCTACGCCAGCACCCTGGCCGTCTTCATCGTCGTCGAGTGCCTGGTCGCGGTCGGCCTCCTGGTCGCCATGCTCCGGAGGAGGGCAGACGCATGACCCTCAACGTGCTCGCCCCCTCCCGGACCGCGCCGTCGCATGACGACAGTCCCTGGGGACCACCTCCATCGCGGCAGCGGCCGCGGCGTGACATCTACCGGTTCCTCAACCGGGTGCTGGTCGGGCTCCTCGTGCTGGTCCAGGTCTATCCGCTGCTCTGGCTGCTGATGACGAGCGTCCGCGACGAGCGGGACTTCGCCACCGGGAACCCCTTCGGACTCCCCCGCTCCTTCACGCTCGACAACTTCTCGCGTGCGTTCGGCGTCGGCAACCTGTGGCGCTACATCCTCAACAGCTTCATCGTGACGGCCGGGGCCGACCTGCTGATCGTGGTCTGCGGGATGATGGGCGCCTACGCGCTGACCGTCCTCGGCTTCCGCCTCAGCGGCGTGGTGCGGGGCATGTTCCTCCTCGGGGTCATCGTCCCGGTGCAGGTCGCACTGGTCCCCCTCTTCATCGACTACTCCAAGATCGGCCTGCTCGACACCTACCAGTCGATGGTGATCCCGCTGGCCGGCTTCTCGCTCCCCATGTCGATCTACCTGTTCTCCTCGTTCTTCGGCTACATTCCGCGCGAGACCTACGAGGCAGCATCGCTCGACGGGGCCGGGCCCTACCGCGTCTTCGCCCGGATCACGCTGCCGCTGTCGGTCAACACGGTCGTCACGGTGGTCATGGTCAACAGCATCTTCATCTGGAACGACTTCATCTTCGCCAACACGTTCGTACTCTCGGAGAACCTGAAGACAATCCCGCTGGGCCTCCAGAACTACATCGGCGCGATGGGCAAGACGGACTGGACCGCCACGTTCGCCGCGGTGTGCGTGACGGTCACGCCCCTGCTGCTCGTCTTCCTGGTGCTGAACAAGGCGATGATCTACGGCCTCGAGAGCGGAGCGAACAAGGGATGAAGCCACCACGGCCCGACGGCACGCGAGCGGTCACGATGCGTCAGGTGGCCGAGGCCGCGAAGGTGTCGATCTCCACGGTGTCGCTCGTCATCAACAACAAGGTCGGCGCCCGGATCGGCGACGACGCCAGGCGCCGGGTGCAGCAGGCCATCGAGGAGCTGGGCTACCGCCCCAACGCGTTGGCCAAGGACCTGGTGAGTGGTCGGTCCCGGTTCATCGGGCTCGTCGCCGATGCGATCGCCACGACCCCGTTCGCCGGCCAGATCATCCACGGCGCCCAGGACGAGGCCTGGCGGCACGGCTTCGTGCTCCTCGTGGCCAACACCGAGGGCAACGAGGACGCCGAGCGCGAGGCGCTCGCCATGATGCTGGAGCACAAGGTGCGCGGCATCCTCTACTCGACCTGGTACCACCGCCAGGTCGACCTGCCCACGGGGCTCACCGAGGCCGACTGCGTGCTGGTCAACTGCTTCAGCACCTCCGACGTGCCTGCGGTGGTCCCGGACGAGGAGACCGGCGGCCACGACGCCACCACGATGCTCATCGAGCAGGGACACCGCCGCATCGGGTTCCTCAACACGACGACACCGTCACCGGCGCACGACGGTCGACTCGCGGGCTACCGGCGTGCCCTCGCCGAGGCCGCCATCGCCTTCGACCCGGACCTCGTCATCGACGTACAACCCGACCAAGAAGGCGGCTACGCAGCCGTTCCCGCGTTGTTGCGCCAGGGAGTCAGTGGAGTGTTCTGCCACAACGACCGGGTCGCGATGGGCCTCTACGACGGGGTTCGTGAAGCGGGCGTCGCGGTCCCGGCCGACCTCGCCGTCGTCGGGTTCGACAACCAGGAGGTCATCGCGGCCCACCTCCGGCCTCCCTTGTCCACGGTCGCGCTCCCGCACTACGAGCTGGGACAGGCCGGAGTGCGCGTGCTCCTGGGGCTCGACGAGGTCGGCGACGACGGGCGTCTCACCGTGGCCTGCCCGCCGGTCCCCCGGGGATCGGTGGCCGGGCTTCGTCCTGGCGTGATCGCCGAGCCTTCTCCCGGCGCAGCGCGTTGAGCTCGCCGGACCCGCACTTCCCGGCCATCCACCTCCGTCCGCCTCGGCACTGGGTCAACGACCCCAACGGCCTGACGCACCACGACGGCCACTTCCACGTCTTCTTCCAGTTCAACCCCGACAGCGCGCGCCACGAGAACATGCACTGGGGGCACTGGCGCAGCCGAGACCTGCGCGCCTGGGAGCTGCTCCCGGTCGCCCTGTCGCCCGAACCCGGCGGCGACGACGCCGACGGGGTGTGGTCCGGCAACGCGGTGAGCGTCGACGGCCGCCTGGTCGCGTTCTACTCGGCCAGGCGTGACGACCGGTGGTGGCAACCGGTCACCTCGGCCAGCTCGAACGACGGAGTGCACTTCGAGAAGTCCCCGCGCCTCCTGGTGTCCGAGCCACCACCGGGCACCGTGATGTTCCGGGACCCCTACGTGTGGCGGGACGCCCACGGTTGGCGCATGCTCGTCGGCGCCGCACTCGATGACGGACGTGCCGCAGCTCTCCAGTACACCTCCCCCGACCTGGTCTCCTGGGACTACGTCGGCCCCTTCCTGGCTCGGCACCCCGAGCCCCTCACCACCGGGGACGACACCGCGCAGGGCTGGGAGTGCGTGCAGTACGCCCAGCTGACCCCGGGACGCGGCGTCCTGGTCGTGAGCGGTTGGAACCCCGCCACCGGTGCGGCCCGCGCCGCGGCGTACGTCGGGCAGGACCGGGGCGCCGAGTTCCTCCCGACGCAGCTGCTCGCGTTCGACCACGGTCCCGACGCCTACGCGCCGGCACTGCTGCATGCCCCCGACGGTCGCTGGCTGGCGTGGGCCTGGGTGTGGGAGGCCCGGGACGAGGCTCGCGTGGGTGCGCCCGGCACGTGGATCGACGAGGTCGGCTGGGCCGGGATGCTCTCAATCCCCCGTGAGCTCTCACTCACCGACCACGGACTGCACCAGGCGCCGGCCCGCGAGGTCGACGAGCTGCGCGGCCGTCTCCTCGTCCGGGCCACGACCCTGGCCAGCAGCGACGAGCCGTCCGACCTCGGCACGGTCGGGACCGTGTTCGACGCCGTCGCCGTGCTCAGCCGCAGCGTTGACGGCAAGGCCGCGTCCGGGATGCGCCTCGTCACCTCGAACGACGGCCGGGAATGCCTCGACATCGGTCTGGACCCCACCACGGGTGACGTCGTCGTCGACCGTTCGCGGGCGTCTCTCGACCCCCGTGCGAAGCGGGGGTCGTGGAGGCTGCCCACGGCCGTGGCCCCAGGAGGCAGCGTCGAGGTCCGCGCCGTGGTCGACGGCTCCGTGGTCGAGGTGTTCACGGAGACCGGGATGGCCCTGACCGCGCGCTTCTACCCGTGCGGCCGGGACGGATGGAGGCTGCGGACCAACACGGCAGGTGAGGGAGCCGCACGCCTCGTCCTCGATGCCTGGGAGCTGGCACCGCTCGACCTCGACACCGGCGCAGACCGCTCGTGACTGCGGCAGAGGCTTTCGTCGCCCACCGCACGGACGATCGCCTCTGCTGGCACGCGCCCGCACGCCGCAGGCTCGAGGGGTCGGACCATCCCAGGCGTGAGACATGGACGTGCCTGCCGCTCGCCGCACGGGGACCCTGCTGCTCGGCCTGGCGGCGGCGACCGCGGCCGCTGTGCTCCCCTGGCTCCCGGCCGCGGCCGACGTGCCGCACATCGACCCGGCGGCGCTGCCGCGCGGGGACTCCCCGGCGGTCGTCCGCCTGGTCCGCGACACCGTGCGGGACGGCGACCTGAGGGTCCCGGCCACCACGCGCGGCGACCACGACGCCCTCTGGGTGGTCGCCGGCGGCTACCTCCTCCGCGACGTCAACGTCGGGCCGCGGCACCTGACCCGGGTGGTCCACGTCAGCCGGACCGGGGAACGGCGCCTGGTCGCCCGGTCCCCCGGCCTGCTCACCGTGGCCGTCTCGGGCAGCGGCAGGCGCGTGGCCGTCCAGCGCCCGCTCGGCTCGAGCGGCCTCCGCTCGGTCATCACCGTGTCCGCGGCGCGGACCGGGCGGGTCGTCGGGCACCGGGAGCTGCGGCTGGCCAACCTGGTGGCCGTCACCGACCACCGGGTCCTCATCGGTCTCCGCGCACGCTGGCACCACCCGGCCACGGTGTGGTGGAACTACGAGCGGGGCACCCTGCACCGCGTCTACCACCAGGCCGCCGTGGGCGCCGACGTCCGGCACGACAGGGTCGTCTTCGACCGGACCCCGGTCGGGGAGTTCTGCAACCGGGTCGCGCCCCTGTCCCGACCCGGGCGGACGCTGTGGCACAGCTGCCGCGTCTACCCCCGCCAGTGGTCACCCGACGGTCGGCACGCGCTCGCGACGCACACCTACTTCGACGCCGCGGGCACGGACCGCTGGTGGGTGATCGACGGGCGCACCGCCGTACGGCAGGCGAGGATCACCGGCAGGCTCGACTGGCACGCCGTGTGGGAGGACGACGGACACTTCCTCACCCTGACCCAGAGCGACGCGGGCCGGGCCGCCGTCATCCGCTGCGACCTCACCGGCACGTGCGAGCGAGCGAGCAGGTTGTGGGACGTCCCGGTGCCTGAGGACCCGTCGGTGTTCTACGCCGCGCCGCCGGTGGTCCTGGCGAGCCCTTGACGCCCGACAGCCCGCCGCTGTCGACGCCTCCTCAGACCCTGAGGCCGGCGTTCACGATCGCCTCGGCGACGACCTGGATGCTGGCGTTGTGATCGCGGGCGTGCCGCCGGATCAGTGCGAACGCCTCGTCGATGCTCGTGCTGTGGGCGTGGGCGGTGATGCCCTTGGCCTGCTCGATGACCACGCGCTGGTCCAGGGCTCGCTGCAGCTGCCCGTTCAGCTGGCGTTGCTGGTCGAGCTCGGAGGCGTGGACGAGGTACGCCGTCGCCATGTCCGCGAAGACGCGCGCGGTCACCAGGTCATCGTCCGACCACGCCCGGAGCTCCCGTGAGTAGAGGTTGAGCGATCCGACCGTCTCGCCGCCCTGCGCGAGGGGGATGGCGGCGACGCTGGAGACCGAGTGACGGCGGGCCGCGGCGACATACTCGGGCCACCACCGCTCCTCGTGGTGGCCGATGTCGGTGATCGCCACGACCTCACCGGTGCGGATCGCGTCGAGGCCCGGCCCGCGGGCGTGGTCGTGCTGAGCCTGCTCGAGGTCGACGACCGCGTGGTCTGCCGGGTCGCCGACGTGCAGCGGTCCGCCCCGGACCAGGCTGACGCCGCTGCCTGCCAGCCCGAGCACTGCGGTGACGTGCTCGGTCAGCTCACCCAGAACGACCTCGACGTCGCGGGGCGCGACGAGGGACTGGGCGAACCGGGACAGGCTCTCCAGGAAGGGCCGGTGATCTGGCATGGCGTCTCCGCACCCAGGACGCGGGCAACCCGGGCGGCGACGCGACGACGTGGACTCACCTCGAGGGTACAAGCGACCGGTCGCGAGCGGCCCGCTCTCGCGGCGATCCGCCACCGGGCGCGCGTGCTAGCGTTGAAATCGTCCAGCCTCTCCAACCGCCCCGGACCCCGGCGGTGAAGCCACTCCAGACCTTCGGTGGCGCGTTCATCGAGACGCGCAATCCGGAGGTCTTCATGCTTTCCCCGCTCCGCAGGTCCCCCGCCGCGGTCGACGCGGGTGCCGGTGTCGCGGCTGACCTGTCGCTCGGGCTCCTCATCAGGGCCGTGGAGGAGTATGCGATCTACTCCCTCGACCCGACCGGCGCCGTCCAGACCTGGAACATCGGCGCGCAGCGGATCAAGGGCTACACCGAGCGGGAGATCCTCGGCCAGCACTTCTCGGTCTTCTACCTGCCCGAGGACCGGCAAGCCGACCTCCCCGCCACCGAGCTCGCGCACGCCATCGGCCACGGCCAGTGGTCCGGTGAGGGATGGCGGGTCCGCAGGGACGGCAGCCGGTTCTGGGCGAACGTCGTCATCACCGCGATCTTCGGCCCCGACGGGCAGGTCACCGGGTTCGTCAAGGTGACCCGGGACGAGACCGGACGCAAGACCGCCGAGGAGTCCAGCCGCCAGCTCGACCTGCTCCGTGAGCGCGAGCGCATCGCGATGGAGCTGAACGACACGACCATGCGCGGCATCTTCTCCGCGACCCTCACGCTCGCTGACGCACTCGCCACGACGACCGACCCGCGGGCCTCCGAGCTCATCGCGGACGCCATCGCCGCACTCGACCGCACCGTCACACAGGTTCGCTCGACGGTGACCGGCCTGGGACTCGACCGGGACACGGGACCCATCGCTCGCTGACCTCACCGAACGGACCACCGTGTGCTTCTCCCCGGAGGTGGACGCCCTGGCCGGCCTGCTGATCGGGGCGGTCGGGATCGACGCGGTGCGCCACGTCCGGACTCCGGCTGAACGTCCACTCGCCGTCCTGCCCCTGCTCTTCGCGGGTCACCAGCTGGTCGAGGCATTCGTGTGGTGGGGCCTGGAAGGCAAGGTCGCGACGGAGGTCGGGCACGCGGCGGAGTGGCTGTACCTCGCGATCGCGTTCGGGGTCCTGCCGATCCTGGTGCCGATCGCCGTGGGCGCGCTGGAGCCTGTCGCGCATCGACGCAGGACCAGCGCGTTCGTCGCCCTGGGCACGTTCGTCGCCGTCATACTCATGTACGGCGTCGTGCGCGGCCCCCTCGAGGCGAGGATCCGGGGCCACTACGTCGCCTACGACGTGGACCTCTGGCACGGGGGCGCGCTCACGGTCCTCTACGTGGTGGCGACCTGCGGCGCCCTGCTGATCTCGGACCGGCGCCACGTCCGGGCCTGGGGGGTGGCCAACCTCGCTGCGGTGCTCGTCCTGGCGTGGGTCAACCAGGCCGGTCTCATCTCCCTGTGGTGCGTCTGGGCGGCCGTCACGAGCGTCGCCATCGCCACCCACCTGCGGCATGCCCCGACCCTGTCCCGAGACGTCGCATCACCCGTACCACCACGGGCGTGGTGAGCACGCTCGACAGGAGCCGGTGCTCCACCGACCGGCAAACGACCATGGCCCGCACGTCGACGGCGCTCGGAGCGAGGACATGATCATCGACATCGCCCTCGACCTGGCTCGCACGGTCCCCGCCCCTGGGTGAGCTCCCGCCGGAAAGGTCGGCACCGACGCAACCTTTCTCCCCCGGGTCTCGTCAAGAGGGGCAAGAAGGGGGTGCCAGATGGCGTTCACGACCACGAAGCAGACGCAGGACGCGTCGGCGTTCGAGGAGCTCGCCGCGTCCGCGTGGCCGCGGCTCTACCGCTCGGCGTACCTGCTCGCCGGGAACCACGCGGACGCCGAGGACCTCGCCCAGCAGGCGCTGCTGCAGGCCTACCGGTCCTGGACCAAGGTGAGCGGGGCCGACCAGCCGATCGCCTACCTGCGGCGCACGCTCACCAACATCTACATCTCCCAGCAACGCCCGCTGGCCCGCAAGCTGGAGCTCCTCACCGACGCTCCCCCGGAGCCACGCACGGCGCCGGGAGCCGGAGGTCCCGAGGACCACCTGGAGCTCTGGCCGCACGTCGCCTCGCTGCCGCCCCGGCAGCGGGCCGTGATCGTGCTGCGCTACTACGAACAGCTCAGTGAACGAGAGATCGCCGACGCACTCGGGTGCTCGACCGGCAACGTCAAGTCCACGGCCCACCGCGCGCTCAAGTCACTGCGAGCCTCCGTCGGCCACGACCTGTACGACGGAGAGGAGGCCTGAGATGACCACGGAACTCGAGAAGGTGCTGGTCCGCGAGCTGCGCGAGGTCGCCGACGGCCTGCACGTGCCGCCGATGCCGTCCCTGCCCAGGGAGGAGGCCCGACCGGGCCGCGTGCGGCACTGGCAGCCCCTGCTGGTGGCCGCGGTGGTCGTGCTGATCGTCGGCGCGGTGGCAGTGTTCCTCGGCGAGAGCGGTGACGGCTCGCCCGATCCGGCCCCGGCGCCGACCCCCACGCCCAGCGTCACCCCGACACCGGACGCCACGATCCCCGCCGCTCCCCCGTCCGTGCCCTACGTCCTCGACCGCAGGCTCTACGTCGACGGCACGCAGGTGCCCGGCGAGTTCTGGGCGGTCGAGTCGCGCGGCGGGGCCTGGCTGGCCTGGCAGCCCGACGGCACGTGGTGGTTCGGCGCCCCGGGCGTGGACGCCGGGCCGATCAGTGCCGTGATCGACGAGGCACCGGTGCTCTCGCCCCACGGGAAGTACGTCGCGTTCGTCGACCTGAGCAGCGGCAAGCCCGTCCTGACCGGGTTCGACACCTCTCCGTCGGGCGAGGGCCTCGGCGCCGCGCCGATCGACCTGCCCCGCCGGGAGAACGGCGTGGCGGTCCGGGTCCGCGCCGTCACCGACGACGGCGACGTGATCGTCCAGGGCACCCGCACCAGCCTGATGTGGCGCGCGGGGACCGGCGACCAGCAGACGGTCGTCGACCTCACGCAGACCGCACCCGACCAGGTGGTGCTCCAGGGGACCGCGGCCGGGCTGGTCGTCGTCGACGGGGCGGACGGCGCCACCGACGCCACCAGCACCGAGCCCTACCTCGCGACCATCTCGCCCGACGGCGTGCTGGCCCGGACGGGCACGCTGCCGACGTACGACGACCTCGAGGTCAGTCCTGGCGGCACCTGGCTGGTCCGGGCACCGGCCGGCACGATCGGCGGTGACGTGCCCGCCGTCGACAGCCTCTCCGCGCAGGAGGTGGGCAGCTCCGACGAGATGGTGCTGGCCGCGCCCGACCGCTGGGGCTTCGCCACCAACACCTGGGCCTGGGAGGACGACGAGACCCTCGTGGCGGTCCTGCTGCCCCTCCGGGGACAGGCCGACCCGCGGCTGGTCCGGTGCAGCGTCACGCTCGGGGGCTGCCGCGCCTTCGCCGGACCGACCACCGACGGGGCCACCGGCACCGCCACGGCCGAGCAGGCCCTGGACGCCGTCATCGAGGCCGTCGTCGCCGGCGACCGGGCACTCCTCACCGACCAGGACGTGGTCCGCGACGGCGAGTGGCAGCAGCTGGTCGACTTCGCGGCCGGCCAGGGCGGCTCGGGCGGCAGCTGCCGCGACAACGGCAGCGGGACCCAGGACTGCGAGATCTCGTTCGCGGCCAACCCGAACGCCACCTACTACGCCATCCTCGAGCCCGCGCAGAACGCCTACGGGTGGCGGGTCGGCTACGTGAGCATCGCCGGGGCCTGACGCCAGGCCTCAGACCCCGGCGTCGACGTACCGGCCGTCAGCGGTGACCGGGTGGTCCTCGTTGATGGCCCGGACGGCGGTGGTCGGCGGCACCTCGGTGGGGCGCAGGTCGAGGTGGACGCCGGCGATCATGCAGCGCACCGACCCGCCGGCCAGCTCGATCGTCGGGATGTCGATCGCGACGATCTCGCAGGACTCCTCGATCACCGCGACCTGCTCCGGGGTGAGGCTGCGGCGGGCCCGCGCGGACATCGCCATGATGTAGCGGCGCCGGCCGTCCGCGGTCCGGCCGCAGAGCTCGACCGCGTTGCCGGCGAACTCGCGGATCTGCGCCTCGGTGAGCTCGACGACCTTGCGGCCGTTGACGGTGAGGCGCTCGCGGACCTGCTCGCGGCGTACGACGTCGGGGATCATCTCCAGCGCGATCATCGCGACGTCCGTGCCGATGCAGGCGATCACGTTGGTGTGGTAGACCGGCACGCCGCTGGAGTCGACGGCGTCGAAGGCCATCGGCTCGTAGCCGAAGTCGGTGCAGAAGCGCTCCAGGACGTGGGAGTCGGCGCGGTGGCTGACGGCCATGTAGGCCACCCGGGACACGTGGTCGAGGACCATGGCGCCGGTGCCCTCGAGGAAGATGCCGTCGGGCTCGAGGCCGGAGTAGTCCACGATCGTCTGGACGCGGTAGGACGACTTGAGCATCTCCAGCACGTCGGCCCGGCGCTCGTGCCGCCGGTTGGAGGCGTACATCGGGTAGACCGCGACCGTGCCGCCGGCGTGCGTCGAGAGCCAGTTGTTGGGGAAGACGCTGTCGGGGCGGGTGTGGTCGTGGTCCTCGAAGACGTGCACGCGCACCCCGGCGTCGCGGAGCGCGTCGGCGACGGCGTCCATCTCGGCCAGCGCCTGGGCCGAGGTGATGTCGGCGGACTGCCCGGCCGGGATGTCGGCCTGGAAGGCGTTGTCGGCCGCGGTCGCCGGGTTGGGCACGAACTTCTCGGCGCGGATGAGGATCACAGCGGAGGGGGCTTGGGCACTCACGCTGGGAGGGTAGAGCATGGGGCCTCCCATGCAGACCTCCGGAACCCCCTTCACCGAGCGCCGCCTGCTGCTCGCCGTCGACGCCCCCTCACTCCTCCACCGCAGCCACCACGCGCGCTCCGACACGGGCCTGCTGGACCGTGGCGGCCGGCCCGCGTGGGCGCTGCACGGGATGCTCCGCCAGATCCTCGAGGCGATCGACATGTTCGCCCCGGACGCCGTGATCTTCGGCCTGGACGACCGCAGCCACTCCATCCGTGCGGCGGCCTATCCGGACTACAAGGCCGGCCGCGCGGAGAAGGACGCGACCCTGGTCGACCAGCTCGACCGGGCCGGCGCGATGCTCGACGCGCTGGGCTTCAACACCGTGACACCGCCGGGCCTGGAGGCCGACGACGTCAACGCCTCGGCGGCGACCTGGGCCGAGCGCGAGGGCTGGAGCTGCGTGCTGATCACCTCCGACCGGGACGCCTTCGCCCACATCAGCGACCACACCCGGGTGCTGCGCCTGATCAACGGCGGGATCGCGGCGTCGCCGCTGCTCAGCCCCGCGCGCCTGGAGTCGATGTACGGCATCGCGCCCGAGCACTACCTCGAGTACGCCGCCCTCCGCGGCGACGCGAGCGACAACCTGCCCGGCGTCGCGGGCATCGGCGAGAAGACCGCGCCGGTGCTGCTCACCCAGATGGGGTCGATGCAGTCGGTGTGGGCCGACATCGACCACGCCGACGGTGTCAACCTCGTCGCGACCCTCGACTCCTACTGCGAGGAGGAGGGGCTCCGCAAGATCGGGGCCGGGCTGCTCAAGCGCCTCACGGCACCCGGCGCCCGGGAGCGGTTCGAGTTCAACCTGGCGATCATGTCGGGCAGGACCGACCTCGACCTGGGGCTGACCCCGCACGTGCCGGGCTCCCCCGGCCTGCTCCCGCTCGACGTGGAGCGCGTGCTGCGCGTCGTCGGTCACCTCAACGTCACCGCGACCACCGACCTGGCGCTCCGCGTGCTCACCGAGCCGCCGGCGTCCGCCCAGGGGGCCGACCGCGGCTAGTGACCCCGCCGGAGCCCGACGGAGATCAGCAGCTCCCGGATCTCGGGCCGGGCGGCGTACGAGCCGGCACCCAGGAACGCCTGCTGGACGATCTCGTCGACCCGCTCCCGCGCCATGAAGTCGTTGCCCATCGCGGCGAGCTCGGCCGCGCCGGGCCGGAACGTGATCACGGGCGTGCCGCTCTCCCGGAGCGCCCGGGTCTCGCGCCGGGCCAGTCGTGCGGCGTGGCCCCGGGACAGGGCGTAGAGGTCGGTCGGGATCTGCACGGGCCCCGACATGGGCGACACCACGATCACCAGGTCGAGGTCCTGTCCCCGCAGGAGTGCGGCGTTCGTGGGTGAGTGCGCGCCGCCGTCGACGTACACGTGGTCGTCGATCGTGACGGGCATGAAGTAGCCGGGCACCGCGCACGACGCGGCGATGGCCAGGTGCAGGGGGGCCTCCGGGCCGCCCGGCCGCCCGAAGACCACCCGCCGGCCGTCTCGGCGGCGCACGGCGCAGATCCAGAGGTCGCGTTCCGGCCAGGACCGGCCCTCCACCTCGCGCAGCATGCTCAGCTGCTCGGCGATGTCGACGCGACCCGGGGCGAGGAGGGCGAGCGCGGCGGCCATCGGCCGGAAGGTCCACGGCCGGATCACCGCCCGCTGCACCATCTCCCACCCGGGCGGGTCCGGCAGCCGGCGCAGCAGCGGCAGCAGCCGGAACGGCTCGAACACGGGGATCTCGTTGCCCAGCAGGCTGCGCAGCATCATGCCCTCGGCCTCGAGCGGCGCCTGCACGATCCAGGCCGCGAGCTCCGGGGCCGGGACGCCGACACGCAGCAGGGTCCCGGTGATCGCGCCGGCCGACGTGCCCACCACCACCTCGGCGTCCCGCGGGTCCCAGCCCAGGTCGTGCTCGAGGGCGGCGAGCACGCCGGCGTGGTAGGCCTGCCCCACCACCCCGCCGGCTCCCAGGACGAGCCCCACCCTGCTCATGGCCCGACACTGGCCCTGTCGCCGCCCCCGCCGCAAGGCCCACGCGCGCTAGGCGGCTCCTACGGGTGGGTGACCGAGACGGCCTCGAACTTCTCGCTGCCGCCGGCGAGGTCCTGCTCGGTGACGATGCCGACGCCCTGGGCGTAGTACTTCACCGACACGACCCCCTTCTCCAGCCGCGACCACTCGAAGCTGCGCACGACCGACGTGTAGCGGTGGCCGGCGACCCGCACCGTCGCGTCGTTCTGGACGACCCAGGCCTGGTCCTCGGCGTGCCCGCGGAGGAACTCCTGGCGGTAGGCGTCGGTCGGGCGGGGGTGCGCCGGCATGATGATCCCGGCCCGCGCGCCGTCGCGCCCGGCCCGCCACGACCCCTCGCGGGAGTCGACGTTGCCGTGCTCGTCGTACGTCGCGGTGTTCTCGCCGAAGTACCAGACGTTGCCGTCCTGGTCCGCGGCGTACCAGTCCCACGTCCTCTCCGCGACCGAGCCGTCCGCGCGGCGGAGGACGTCGTGGACGACCCGGGTCTTCACGCCCTGGATCATCTTGGTGTCGTGGGTGATCGTGAGCCGCTCGGTCAGCCGGTGCCCCTCGTCGACGCCGCGGTAGCGGACGACGGTGCCGGGCTTCAGCGGGAAGTACGGGTTGGGCTTCGACGTCGCGAACGCGCCGGGATCGACGGCGGCGGGAGCCGCGTGGTGCGTGACGTGGTGCGGTGCGGCCGCGGTCACGGGCGCCGCGCCGGATGCGGCAACGCCGGTCGCGACGGCGGCTGCGGAGGCCGCGCTCGCCAGGCACAGGGAGGCGATGGTCAGGGTCTTCACGGGAGGTCCTTCCTCGAGGGGTCACCCGAGGATGCCGCGTCCCCGCTGAAGGCAGCCTGAACCGCCGCTGAAGAGCGGGTTGAATCGGGACTTCCCGACAGTCGAGTCGGTACTTCTCGTCACGTGAATCGGGACTTCAGGTCAGCCGGGCGCGAGGGCATTGGGGGAAAGCCCCGATTCGAGTGGTCACAACTCCCGATTCGAGTGACTGGAAGTCCCGATTCGACCTGTCAGAGGGAGCCGGAGTTGGTGGAGCCCTTGGTGCACGACACGACCTTCGACCACAGGGGTCCGGTCCAGTTGCTGTAGACCGAGCGGATCGAGACGGTGTACTTCGTCGACGCCTTGTCGTTCGTCTGCGAGACCGCGACGGTGCGGGTGTGCGCCGTCGAGGTCGAGGAGTTGCTTGGGCCGTCCTCGCTGGTCACCGTCACGGCGTACGACGATCCCGCGGGGCCGGTGTCGGTGAAGCCGCTGACCGTCACCGAGACCCCCTCGGTGTTGCCGCTGCTGGTGCACTGGTAGGTGCCGGTGACGCTCGTCGGGGCCACCAGGACGGCGGTGCCGACGGACTGTGCGGGGGCCGAGCTGGACGCGCTGAAGCGGGCGAGGGCGAGGCCCGGCGTCAGGACCACGAGCGCAGCGACCAGCAGCACCGTGGCCGCGCGGCGGCTGAGGTCGAGGCTGGTCATGCCCCCAGTCTTTCGAAACGGTTTCAAGCGGGACCCGAAGCAACCTCAAGAAAGCGGCAAGTTCTGGCACCATGTGCACATGTCAACGAGCTCGGGAGAAGACCGGAAGGCCCTCGTCGTCGAGGACGACGAGGACATCCGCTCCCTCATCGAGTTCACGCTCTCGACGCAGGGCTTCTCCGTCATGACCGTCGACTCCGGTCTGGCCGGCGTCGACGCGGTGCGCGACCACGACCCGGACCTGGTCACCCTGGACCTCGGCCTGCCCGGCATCGACGGCATCGAGGCCTGCCGTCGCATCCGCGAGATCTCCGACGCCTACGTCGTGATGATCACCGCGCGCGACGACGAGGTGGAGAAGCTGATCGGGCTGGAGACCGGCGCCGACGACTTCCTGTCCAAGCCGTTCAGCCCCCGCGAGCTCAAGGCCCGCGTCAACGCGATGTTCCGCCGGCCGCGCCGCGGCCCGCAGACGGTCGCCGTCCCGGTCAACAACCACGTCGCGGCCGAGCCCGAGCACGAGGTGCTGCGCCACGGCACCCTCACCGTCGACGTCGACGGCCGCCGGGCCTTCCAGGACGACAGCGAGCTGACGCTGACCCGCACCGAGTTCGACCTGCTGACCGAGCTGATGCGCACCCCCGCCCGGGTCTGGACCCGCGAGGCGCTGCTGCGCTCGGTCTGGGACACCGAGTGGGCCACCGACACCCACCTCGTCGAGGTCCACATCGGCAACCTGCGTCGCAAGCTGGGCGAGGGCCCCGGCGCGGCCAAGCTCATCCGCACCGTGCGGGGCGTGGGCTACCGCATGGAGGCACCCAGCTGACGCTGGGCGCGAGACGGCGTCAGACTGCGGCGGCGAGGTAGCCGCCGAGCGCGAGGTGCGCCCGGGAGGCGACGACCGCGAGCCGGCGCGCCGACATCCGGGCCGAGGCCAGGTCCTCGCGGCGGACGCTCGCCTCGATGTCGCCGGCGATCTCGGCGAGCTCGCAGGTGCCGACCGTGGTCGAGGAGACCCGGAGGCTGAGCACCGCGTCGAGGGCGACCTCGAGGTCGGCGTGGCCCAGGGCCTCGGCGATCCGGCCGACGCGCTGGGGCAGCATGGACTGGTAGCGGGTGGCGAAGACCGTCGGGTACGTCGTGTCGTCCACCTCGCTGGCGAGGCGGGCCAGCGCGCTGGCGTCGAAGGCCGGGGGCGCCGGGTGCGCTGGGTGCGCGGGGTGCAGGGTCTCGCTCATGCGGCGACGACCTCCTCGTGCTCGTGGCTGGGCTGAGCGTGGTCGTCGTCCGAGTCGGTGCCGTCGGCGTCCCCGCCGGTGTCCCCGCCGGTGTCCCCGCCGGTGTCCCCGTCAGCGTCGGTGGGGTCGTCGCCCCCTTCCGCGTCCTCCTCCTCCTTGCCCCAGATCAGCGTGAGGCCGAGGAGGATCAGTCCGCCGAAGGCGAACCAGAACACGCCGTGCCGGACAGCCGGCGTGCGGAGGACGCGGATCGCGGTGCCGAGCTTGGGGACGACTGCCCGTGCCTCCCACACGGTGTCGTCGCTCAGCGTCGCGGTCCAGGGGTCGACGTTCGGGTTGTTGTCACCCTTGGTCACGATCGTGGTCGAGCCGTCCTTGCCCCGGACGATCTTGGTCACCCGGTGGGTCTCCACCCGGTGGTCCTCGATCGGGATCTGGTAGCTGATCACGTCGCCGACCTTCAGCTCGCTGGTCGGCTTGGGCACCGTCACGACCACGTCACCCGGCATGATCCCGGGCTCCATGGAGCCGGTGAGCATCGTCGCGGTGCGGTAGCCGAAGAGGTGCGGGCCGAGCGCGATGCCGAAGAACGCCAGCACGCAGACGAGCAGGACGCCGTTGGCCGCCCAGTGCCCGATCCGGCGACCCCAGGAGGGACGCGCGGCCGACGGAGCGGGAGCCTCGACGCGGTGGCGTCCGGCGCTGGTGGCAACGGTGTGGCTCATGGTCTGATCCTGTTCTGGGTCGGACGGGGAGTCGGGTGGGTGCGGCGGGGAGACAACGAGCCCGTGGGGTCGCCTGCTCGGTCAGGCGACCCCACGGGGGTCTGGGTCACCGGTAGGTGGCGGTGGCCTTCTGGGTGGCGTCGAAGGTGAACGTCACGGCGTTGGTGAGGCCCTGGAAGGTGTTGTCGGCGGCGGTCGGCAGCACCATCGACAGGCGCAGGTTGACCGCGCCGGCGCTGCCGGCGTTGGCGTTGAGCGCCGTGGTGGCCGCGGCCAGGTCGAGGTTGGTGCCGATGACGGCGCGGGAGGCCAGGACCGAGGTGGTCGTGCCGGAGCAGGAGAGCGAGTTGTCCGACGCGCCCTTGGTCCAGGCGACCGAGCAGCTGTCGATCGCGAGCTGCAGGCCGTTGGTGGCGTCGCTCGTGAGCAGGTTCGGGGTGCTGGTGCTGGTGGTCATCTTGACCAAGCCGAAGGACTCGGTGCCAGCCGAGCGGGTCAGCGTGACGGCCCGCTGGATCGTGTCACCCGGGAGGACCTGGGTGGCGGCCACGGTGGTGGCCACGGCGCCCTGGTTCAGACCCAGCTGGACGACACCGGAGGTGACGTTGGCGCTGGCCGAGGTGCTCGAGGTGAACGAGCCGAAGGTGCCCAGGCCGGCGACGGAGGCGGCTCCACCGACGAGGACGACGGACGCCAGGACCTTGGCGGTGGTGGTGCTCAGGAGGGAGGTGGCCATTGCTGTTCCTTTGATCAGGACCAGCTGTCCGGCTGGTCATTTCCTTGATGACCAGAACTCTGCACGGCCCCCTGCAAGGGACCAGCCGGGATTGCCTCGGGGTTTCCGCAAGAACCTGTCAAGTCTCCTGAGGTTCGGATCCGTTCCTCAAGATGAGGGTGCGAGGGCCCGGCTCGAAGCCCAGCGCGCGGTAGACCCGCCCGGGCAGCGGGTAGTCGTCGTCGCCCCGGGGACAGACGAGGCCGAGGCCCGCTCCGGCGTCCCGCGCGGCGTGCAGGCCCGCGAGGCTGACGGCTCCGGCCAGGCCACGTCCGCGGTGGTCGGGTGCGCAACCGACGGGCTCGACGAGCGCCACGCCCGTGCGCGGGTCCAGCCAGACCAGGCAGGACGCCACCATCTCGCCCCCGGCTGTCACCGCCACCCAGTCCAGCTCGTGGCGGTAGGGCGGCGTCGCCATCAACCCGGCGTACGCCGCTGCCGACACCCGGCTCGTGCCGCCCGGAGGCGCCCAGGCGGCCCGGTGGCAGGCGGCCCGCTCCTCGTGCTCCGAGGGCTCCACGTGGCGCAGCGAGTAGCCGGGCACGCACGGCACGTCGCGCAACGCCGCGAGGTCCAGGTGGTGGTGGGTGAACCAGGGCTGGTCCTCCACCTCGAAGCCCGCCCGCGCCAGGCCCGTGAGCACCACGGTCTCCGTCTCCAGCGTCATCGTGCGCAGCGGACCCGCGGGAGCCCGGTCCAGGAACCAGCCGGCCGCGTCGTCGACGACACCCGGGTGCGCGGGGTCGACGCACAGCTCCAGCCAGTCGTCGGCCTCGGCCCAGGCCCAGCCCACGAGCTCGCCCGCCACCCGGAACAGCGCCACCGGGCCGTGACCGAGGTCGAGGCCGTAGCGGGCGGACCAGGCCAGCTGCCCCGGGTGGTGGCGCGATGACCGGGTCCACAGGCGGGAGGCGAGCTCCTGCATCTGCGGCAGCGCCTCGTCCACCGAGGCAACGGCAACCGCCACCCCGGCCGTGCTCACGCCCCGGCGATCTCGGCGAACCAGGCGGCCACCTTGGCCGGGTCGTGGCCGAGCGCGGAGTCGTAGCAGGAGATCTCCGTCATGCTCACGCCCGGCACGTCGGTCTCCCACCACGAGCCGCTCGGCTGGACCTTCTCGCGCTCCATCAGGGCGGCGAACCGCTCCTTGAGCTCGAGCAGGGGCGCCTCGGCGTAGATGAAGAACGTGTTGGTGTGCGGCGGCGACGGGTTGACCCGCAGCCCGGCCGCAACCAGCTCCTCGGCGAACGCCCGCGCCCACGCGACGTACTCCCCCATCCGCGGGAGCCGGTCGCGCAGCCCGACCAGCGCGCCCACGGCGTACGGCGAGAGCCGGTAGAGCTGGCCGCCCATCCGCTGCCGCCACACGCGCAGCTCGTCCATGGTGTCCTGCTCGCCGACGACCGCGGCGCCGGACGCGGCGCCCATGCCCTTGTAGAACGAGACGTACATCGAGTCGAACAGCGCCGCGATCTCCGCGTGCGACCGGTCGTAGAAGGGCTGCGACTCCCAGATCCGGGCCCCGTCGACGTGCAGCGGGACCCCGAGCTCGCGGGCGGCCGCGCACAGCTCGGTGAGCTGCTCCCACGTGGGCAGCAGGCAGCCGGCGTCGCGCAGCGGCAGCTCGACGAGGGCGGCGCCGAGGCCCGGCGTCATCGCCCGGAGCGCCTCGGCGGTCGCGACCTCGTGGCCGGTGGTGAGCGGCTCGAAGCGGAGGTCGTGCAGGAGCCGCGGCCCGTCGGCCTCGTGCTTGAGCAGGTGCGAGATGTCCTGGATGCCGACACGACGGGTGCCGCGACGCTCGCACCACACCCGCAGCATCGACTGCTGGGCCATCGTCCCGCTGGCGAAGAAGACGGCGGCGGGCTTGCCCATGAGCTCGGCGAGCTCGGTCTCGAGCCGGGTGACGGCGCCGCCGTCGGCGTACATGTCCCACTCGTCGATCCCGAGCTCCTCGCACGCCCGGGCAAGGCCGGCGAACACCTCGGCCGGGGCGGTCTTCGGGTGCCACGGCACCATGGCGGTGCAGGCGCGGACGGCGGCCTTGAGGCGGTCATCGAGTTCGGTCACGCGGCAGAGCGTGCCCTGCCGTGTCGCCGCGCGCAACGACATATCCCCCGGCCGTGCCTGAACGCGCCAGGACTCCCCGACGTGAGGATCACGGGGCCACCGATGTCCCCAGTCAGGTTTAGTGCAGGTTCTGTGCACGATCCTCCTCAACGACCCTCCGAAGGAGCCCCATGTTCGATCTCATCAACGGCCTGCCGCTCCACCCGCTGGTGGTGCACGCCGTCGTCGTGCTGGTGCCGCTGGCCGCGCTCGGCACCATCGCACTGGCCCTGCGCCCGGCCTGGCGCCACCACTACGGCTGGCTGGTCGTCGGTGCCGCCGCACTGGGCACGGTCCTGGACCCGATCGCCACGTCGAGCGGCGAGGCCCTCGAGAAGCACGTCGGCGACCCGGGCCAGCACGCCGCCCTCGGCGACCAGCTCATCTGGTTCCTGGTCCCGCTGCTGGTGCTGGCCCTCGCCCTGGTCCTCCTGGACCGCCGCCGGCCCCACGCCACGACCGCGCTGCGGGCCGTCGCGGTCCTCGGCGTGGTCGCCGCACTGGCGACCACCGTGCAGGTCTACCGGATCGGCGACTCCGGCGCCCGCGCCGCCTGGGGCGACCAGGTGTCCGCATCCACCACATCAGGGGGAGACTGACCACATGGCGACCATCGGACTCTGCGAGGACGACCCGGCGATCCGCCGGGTCGTCGGCCAGGCGCTGGGCCTCGCCGGGCACAGCGTCATCGCGGCCCACACCGGCGGCGAGGCACTGCGCCAGTTCGGCCCCGAGGTGGACCTCGACGTGGTCATCCTCGACATCGGCCTGCCCGACGCCGACGGCCGCGACGTCTGCCAGGCGTTGCGCTCGGCGGGCCAGGCCGCGCCCGTCCTGTTCCTCACCGCCCTCGGCACGGTCCACGACCGGCTCGCCGGCTTCTCGGCCGGCGCGGACGACTACCTGCCCAAGCCCTTCGACGTGAAGGAGCTGATTGCGCGCGTGGAGGCCCTGGCCCGCCGTGGGCGCACCCCGGTCGCCGCCTCCGGGGACCTGCTGCTCGACCCGACCCGTCACTCGTTGCGCTGCCGTGACTCCGAGGTGGCCCTGACCCCCACGGAGTTCCGGATGCTGGCCGCGATCACGTCGCGTCCCGGCGAGGTCGTACGCCGCCGGGCGGTCGTGGCCGCCGCCTGGCCCGACGGCGCCATCGTCAGCGAGAACACCGTCGACTCCTACATCCGCAGGGTCCGCCGCAAGCTCGAGGAGCTCGACTCCCCGGTCAGCCTGCAGACCGTGCGCGGGGTCGGGTTCGTCCTGAGGTGATCACCAGCCGCTGGCGCCACGCGTCGTTCCGCACCCAGATCGTGTTCTCCACGATGGCGCTGATCGCCCTCGGCATGGTCGCGGTGACGTTCGGGATCCAGCTGCTGCTCCACCAGACCACCGACAACACCATCAACACCCTCCTCGAGGAGCGCAACGACGCCGTCGTCGCCGCGGTCGACTCGGCCTCCGGGACCACCCTCACGGTGCCCGCCGAGGTCCTCGAGCCCGGCGTCGCCGTGTACGACGCCCGGGGCCGTCGGGTCGCCGGCGACCTCGCCACGGTCCCGACCGAGCACCTGCTGCCGCTGACCACCGTCACGACGACCACCTACACCCGGATCGGCGAGCGCGCGCGCCTGCGCGCCCAGCCGTTCACGACCGGCTCCGGCGTCTCCGGTGTCGTGATCGTGAGCGAGCCGCTGGCGCCCTACGAACGGGCCGGCCGGTTCGTCCTGTTCGCCTGTATCGCGATCGGCCTGATCGTGCTCATCGCCAGCGGCCTGATCGCGCGCTGGGTCACCAACCGGGCGCTGGCGCCGGTGGTCCAGATGGCCGACCGGGCCACCGACTGGAGCGAGCACGACCTCGGCCGGCGCTTCGAGCTCGGACCGTCGACCAACGAGATCGCGGCCCTGGGCAACACCCTGGACGGCCTCCTCGAGCGCGTCGCGATGACGATCCGGGCCGAGCAGCGGCTCACGTCCGAGCTCGCCCACGAGCTGCGCACCCCGCTCGCGGCGATCCAGGGCTCGGCCGACCTCGCCCTGATGCGCGGTGAGGTCAGCGACGACGTCCGGGAGGACCTCGAGCAGATCGCGCTCGCCTCACGGGCCATGGCCGTCACCATCACGACCCTCCTCGACCTGGCCCGCGAGCCCGAGGCGGCCCAGAGCACCGCGACCTGCCTGCTCGGGGACGTGGTCGACGCGGTCGTCCCGCTCGTGCCCGACAAGCTCGCGCTGGCCCGCACCGCCGGCCCCGACGGGGTCCGGGTGGCGGCGCCCCGGGACCTGGTGGTCCGGGCCCTCTCCCCGGTCGTCGAGAACGCCGTCCGGCACGCCCGCTCGGCCGTGTCCCTCGACGTCGCGGTGCACCCGGCCGGCGTCGAGGTCCGGGTCGGCGACGACGGCCCCGGCGTCGACCCGACGGTGCGCGAGGCCGTCTTCGACGCCGGCGCCACGGGCCCGGGCGGAGGCACCGGCCTGGGGCTGGGCATCGCCCGCAGAGTGGCGCGCTCGGTCGGGGGCGACGTACTCCTCGCCGAGGGGGCCTCCCCGGCCGGCGGGGCGCTGTTCGTGCTGCGGCTCCCCCGGCTCTGACCCAGAATCCGACCCGGGTCAGCGGACCGGCAGCCCGAACGCCTCCGTCATCGACGCCGCACCCTTGGCGCGGTGCAGGTAGGGCAGCTGCGCGACGTCGTCGTAGAGCCGGGTCAGCGAGTAGTGGTCGAGGCGGGCCTTGACCACGTGGTGGCTCTGGCTGGGGTGGATCACGACGGTCAGCACCCGGTTGCCGTGGTTGCGGTCGTCCTCGTCGGCCGTCAGCACGACCGCGAGGTGGCCCGACGTCCAGTCGGGACCCTGGAAGACCTGGGTCATCAGCGCCTTGAACCAGCCGTCGGCCTTCTTCAGCGTGCCGTCGTGGGCGTCGTGCGCGAGGTCGGGGATCACCATGCCCACCCGCGGCAGGTCACCGTCGGTGACGTCGCCGGCGAACCGGCTCATCCGCAGGTCGTGCTTGCGGCACTGGGCGCGCTCCTCGACGAAGTAGGTCCACGGGTTGTGCCGCACGGCGTAGTCACCGCTGCTGGTCAGCGCGCACCGGCTCGGCATGCCCTGGGCGTACGTCGCCGCCGTGCGGTCGTTCGCGATGGCCTGCCCGAACACCGAGCGACCACCCAGCTGGTGCGCCGCAGGGTCGGCGTCGTCGTCGATGCCGTAGGTCTTGCCGCCGGCGATCGCGATGTAGTTGGGCAGCGAGGGGTGCGTGATCGCGTCGTAGCCGGTGGCGTAGCCGTAGCGCTTGGCCAGCCGGAACGTGTAGGGCATGCCGGCCTTCATCTGCGCCAGCGAGTGGTTCTCCTCCACGACCACGAGCAGCTTGGTCACCTTGGGGGTCGTCGCGGCGGCGACGGCCGCAGCTGCGTGGCTCGCCCGTCCGGTCGGCGATGGGCTCGCGTCGGGGCCCGGGGAGGCGCTCGAGCACGCTCCCGTCAGGACGAGGGCGAGGGTGGTGACGGTCAGGGCGGCGCGGCTGAGAACCTTCACGCCGAAGAGGCTAGTTGAGCATCCGCATGGTCCGGGGGACGCCCCCGCCGCGCTGGACCTCCTCGACCAGCTCCTGCAGGGCGGTCAGCGCCACGTTCTGGGACATCGGGCCGAACGACACGCGGCTCACGCCGAGCTCCTCCAGGCGGGCCAGTGAGGGGTTGCCGGGGATGGCGATCATGCTCAGCCGCTGCGGGCCGAAGGCGTCGACCAGGGTCTCGACCTGCTCCTCGTTCAACCGGGCGGGCACGAAGACGAGGGGCGCGCCGGCGTCGAGGTAGGCCTTGCCCCGCTCGATCGCGTCCTTGAGGCTCTCGGCGGGATCACGGTCGCGGGCCTTGGCGAAGGCGTCGGTGCGGGCGTTGAGCACGAAGTCGACGCCCTCCTCGGCGGCCACCTTCATCATCTTCTCCACGTTGGAGGCGGCCTCGGCCAGCGGGCGCAGCTGGTCCTCGATGTTGGCGCCGACGACGCCGACGCCGATCGCGCGGCGGATCGTCTCCGCCGGGTCGCCGTAGCCGCCCTCGAGGTCGGCGGAGACCGGCAGGGACGTGGAGGCCACGATCCGCCCGACCATGTCGAGCATCGTGTCCAGCGGGATGTTCTCGCCGTCGGGGTAGCCGTAGGTCGCGGCGATCGAGTGGCTCGCGGTCGCGAGGGCGGTGGTGCCCTCGACGGCGGCGACGACGGTGGCGCTGATGACGTCCCAGACGTTGACGACGCTCAGCAGCTTGGGGTCACGGTGGAGGCGCAGCAGCTCCGCGCCGCGCTCGATGGTTCCTTGGTCGGCCATACCGCCGAATCTAGCGGGCCGCCGTGGCAGGCTGCCGGGCGTGACGACCGATCTTGCGAGCTACCTCGACAACACGGGCCGTGCGGACCGCATCGCAGGCGGCGTCCGGATGATCCCGGTGACGACCCCGTCCGGCGACCACCGCGTCTGGACCAAGCGCTTCGGCACCAACCCGACGCTCCGGGTGCTGCTGCTCCACGGTGGCCCCGGGGCCACCCACGAGTACCTCGAGTCGTTCGAGGGCTACCTGCCCCAGGAGGGCATCGAGTTCTACCACTACGACCAGCTCGGGTCCGGACACAGCGACCGCCCCGGGGATCCCTCGCTGTGGGAGATCGACCGGTTCGTCGACGAGGTCGAGCAGGTGCGCCTCGCCCTCGGCCTCGACGCCTCGAGCTTCGTCCTCTACGGCCAGAGCTGGGGCGGGATCCTCGCGCTGGAGTACGCCCTGGCCCACCCCGACGCCCTGCGCGGGCTGGTGGTCTCCAACATGATGAGCAGCATCCCGGCCTACAACGCCTACGCCACAGACGTCCTCATGCCGACGATGGACCCCGACGTCCTCGCCGAGATCAAGCGGCTCGAGGCGACCGGCCAGACCGGCGACCCGTCGTACGACGCGCTGCTCATGGAGCACCACTACGTCCACCACGTCTGCCGGATGCCCGTCGAGGAGTGGCCCGAGCCGGTCGTGCGTGGCCTCGGGAACATCAACAAGGACATCTACGTGCCGCTGCAGGGTCCGTCCGAGCTGGGCGCCAGTGGGAAGCTCATCGACTGGGACCGGAGCGGCGACCTCGCCTCGATCGACGTGCCGACCCTGGTCATCGGCGCCGAGCACGACACGATGGACCCGCGCCACCTCGCGTGGATGGCCGAGCAGCTGCCCCGGGGCAGCTACCACCACTGTCCCGACGGATCGCACCTCGCGATGGTCGACGACGCCGACGTCTACTTCGCGGGGCTGGTGACCTGGCTCAGGTCACTCGATTGACCGTCAGCCCCAGAAGATGCGGTCCACGACGGCATGGGCGCGACGGGTGATCCGCAGGTAGTCGTTGACCATCTCGTCCGAGGCGCCGGGCGCGTAGCCGAGCATGGCCGCCACCGCCGCCTTCTCGCGCGGGTCGCGGGGCAGGTGGTCCCCGGGCTTGCCGCGGACCAGGGTCACGGCGTTGCGGATCCGCGAGACCGTGCGCCAGCCGTACTCGAGCTCCTCGGCGTCCTCGACCGAGATCAGCTCGGCCTCGACGGCCGCGGCCAGCGCCTCGAGGGTGCGGGAGGTGCGCAGGGCGGGCACCCGGCCGGCGTACCGCATCTGCAGCAGCTGGACGGTCCACTCGATGTCGGCGAGCCCGCCGCGGCCGAGCTTGAGGTGGGTGGTGGGGTCGGCGCCCCGCGGCAACCGTTCCTGGTCGACCCGGGCCTTGATCCGGCGTACCTCGACCACCTCGTCCTCGGTGATCCCCTCGGCCGGGAAGCGCAGCGGGTCGATCATCGCCTCGAAGCGCTGGCGAAGGTCGGGGTCGCCGACCACCGCGTCGGCGCGCAGCAGCGCCTGGGCCTCCCAGACCTTCGACCATTTGGCGTAGTACGCCGCGTAGGACTCGAGCGTGCGCACCAGCGCGCCCTGCTTGCCCTCGGGGCGGAGGTCGGCGTCGACGAGCAGCGCCGGGTCGTCACCGGGCAGCGAGAGCAGGCGGCGCAGCTCGTTGGCCACCGCCTGGGCGTACGACGCCGCCACCTGCGGGTCGGCGCCCGGCTCGGGGTCGTGCACGAACAGCACGTCGGCGTCCGAGCCGTAGGACAGCTCGAAGCCGCCGTAGCGGCCCATCGCGACCACCGCGATCCGGGTGGGCGGCGCGTCCAGCGACCGCGCCTCGCACACCGCTCGCATCGTGACGACGAGCGTGGCCTCGAGCGTGGCGTCGGTGAGGCGGGACAGGCCGGCGCCCACGTCGGCCACGTCGATGAGGCCGAGCAGGTCGCCGGCCGCGATCCGGAACAGCTCGCGGCGCCGGATCGCGCGGATCGCGCGGACCGCCTTCTCGGGCTCCTGCTGCCGGCTGCTGGAGGCGACCATCTCCTCGGTGAGCGCCTCGGCGGGCAGCGGGTCGAGGTCCTCCCCCAGCATCCGCACGCCCTGCGGCTCGCGCTCGAGCAGCCGGGTGGCGTAGCGCGAGGTGGCCAGCAGCTTCGCGAGCCGCTCGGCCACCTGGCCCTCGTCGCGCAGCGTCTTGAGGTACCACGGCGTGTCCCCCAGCGACTCGCTGATCCGCCGGAAGCCGAAGAGCCCGGCGTCCGGGTCGGGCGCGTCGGCCATCCACCCCAGCATCGCGGGCAGCAGCGCCCGCTGGATCCGCGCCGCCCGGGTCACGCCGCTGGTCAACGCCTCGAGGTGGCGCAGCGCGGCCTTCGGGTCGGCGTAGCCGAGCGCGGCCAGGCGGGAGGCCGCGGCCTCGGGCGAGAGCCGCGCCTCGGGGCCGGGGATCTTCGCCACCGCGGCCAGCAGCGGGCGGTAGAAGAGCTTCTCGTGCAGCCGACGCACCTCGCGGCGGTGGTGCTGCCAGGTCTTGTCGAGGTTGGCGGCCGGCTCCTTGAGGAAGCCCATGCTCCGGCCGAGCCGGCGCAGCGCCCCCTCGTCGGTCGGCACCACGTGCGTACGACGCAGCTGGGCCAGCTGGATCCGGTGCTCGAGCATCCGCAGGAACGAGTAGGCCTCGTGCAGCGCCTCGCCGTCCTCGCGGCCGACGTAGCCGCCCCGGGTCAGCTCGGCCAGCGCGCTCAAGGTCGCCTGGGCCCGGAGCTTCTCGTCGGCGCGGCCGTGCACGAGCTGCAACAGCTGGACGGCGAACTCCACGTCGCGCAGCCCGCCGGAGCCCAGCTTGAGCTGGCGGTCCGCCTCACGCGGCGGGATGTGGTCGACGACCCGGCGGCGCATCGCCTGCGTGTCCTCGACGAAGCCCTGGCGCTCGGCCGCGCTCCACACCAGCGGCGAGACCATGGCGACGTACTCGCGACCCAGCGCGAGGTCCCCCGCGACCGGCCGGGCCTTGAGCAGCGCCTGGAACTCCCACGTCTTGGCCCAGCGCTCGTAGTAGCCGCGGTGGCTGGCGATCGTGCGCACCAGCGGGCCGGACCGGCCCTCGGGCCGCAGCGCCGCGTCGACCGGCCAGATGGTGCCTTCGCCGGTGTGGTCGCCGCAGACCTGGATCAGGTTGCTGGCGAGCTGCGTGGCCGCCCGGGCGGCCATGCTCTCGTCGGCGCCGTCGACGGGCTCGAAGGCGAAGATCACGTCGACGTCGGAGACGTAGTTGAGCTCGTGGCCGCCGCACTTGCCCATCGCGACGACTGCCAGCCTCGTGGACGCCGCGTCGGGCCCGACCCGCTGCCGCGCGATCGACAGGGCCGCCTCGAGGGTGCCGGCGGCCAGGTCGGACAGCTCGGCGGCTGCGTCGTCGAGACCGAGGTGGTGGGCCAGGTCGCGGGAGGCCAGCCGCAGCAGGATCCGGCGGTACTCGACGCGCAGCGCGTCCAGCGCCGCGGCGTCGGGGACCGTCGCGGTCGGCCGGGGGTCGTGCGGGTCGGCGCCGACCACGCGCAGCAGCCCCTCCCTCACGGCGTACGCCGCCGGGCGGGTCGACCCGAGCAGCGGATCGGTCAGCTCGTGCCAGTGACCCGGGTGCCGGACGAGGTGGTCGCCGAGCGCCTCGCTGGCGCCGAGCACGCAGAGCAGCCGCATGGCCGTGCCCTCGTCGTCGACCAGCGCAGCCAGCAGCTCGTCCCGGTCCTCGGCCGCCTCGGCGACCCGGACCAGCGCGGCCAGGGCCTGGTCGGGGTCGGCGGTCCGGGACAGCAGTGCGAGCAGCGGGTCACCGGCCGGCCCCAGCGCGGCGAGGTTGTCGAGCGCCCCGTCGGCGTCGAGGAAGCCCAGGCGCAGGAGCGTGCCCTTGCCGGTGGTGGCCCGGCTCATCGAGGGGCCGCGGCCAACCGCGCGAAGCCGTCGGCCAGCGGGCGCCAGGCGTCGTCGAGCTCGGCCCGGGCCGCGTCGATGTCGCGCAGCAGCGCCTCCTGGTCGATGCCGCGCGCCTCGTGGGAGCCCTTGTCGGAGTCGGCCCACGGCTTCAGCACCGAGACGTCGACCTCGGGGTGCACCTGCACGCCCCACACCGTGGCGGCGTAGCGGACGGCCTGCACCTCGCCCCGGCCGGTCGCGGCCAGCAGCGTGGCGCCGTCGGGCAGCGCCGTGACCACGTCGTCGTTCCACTGGACCCCGCGACGGGGTGTCGCGACGGGGCCGAGCAGCGGGTCGGACGCCGCCGCGTCGGTCCAGGCGACCCCGAGCAGGCCGACCTGCTGGCCGAGCGGGTTGGGCCCGACGGTGCCGCCGAGGGCGACGGCGATGAGCTGGTGGCCCAGGCAGATCCCGAGGGTGGGCAGGTCGGAGGCGACCGCCGTCCGCACCCGCTCCTTCACGACCGGCAGCCAGGCGTGCCGCTCGTCGTCGTTGGCCCCCATCGGTCCGCCCAGGACGAGGAACGCGTCGTAGCCCTCCAGCGCCGGGACCTCGTCGCCGGCGTAGGGGCGGACCACGTCGAGCTCGCAGCCGGCGGCCGCGAGCCAGTCGCCGACGAGGGCGGGCGGGCACTGGTCCTCATGCTCGATCACCAGGATCCGCGGGGAGATCTTCGGGGAGCTCACGACCGCCAACCTAGCCGGAGGTGCGGCCCGTGTCGGGGTCGCGTCCGGGCAGGGCGCCGACCAGGACCAGCAGCACTCCGACCACGATCAGGACCCAGCCGACCCCGACCCGGGTGAGCAGCAGCCCGTCGAGGGTCGCGGCCGTGCCGCTCGCCGTCACCCACATCTTCACGCGGCGGTCCGCGAGGGCGAGCAGGGCCAGCGTGCGGACCGACAGCCCGAGCAGGACCAGGGCGGGGACGAGCACCACGAGCAGCACCACACCGGTCGAGGCGTCGTCGCCGGTGTGGATCAGCAGCGCCATGGCGAGGATCACCATCACGGTGGCCGAGGCGAGCACGGCGTACAGCATCATCCGGAGCTGGCGGGCCCGCGCCCGGTCGTAGGGCGGCGGGAGGTCGCGGTCCGACCGGGTCGTCACAGGACGGGCAGCATCCGGTCCCGCTCGAAGGCGGAGACCTGCCCGCGGTACTCCTCCCACTCCGCACGCTTGTTGCGGAGGAAGAAGTCGAAGACGTGCTCGCCCAGGGTCTCGGCCAGCAGCTCGGACTCCTCGGCGATCCCGATGGCGTCGTGCAGGGACCGCGGCAGCGGCGAGATGCCGAGGCTCTTGCGCTCCTTCTCCGAGAGCGACCAGACGTCGTCCTCGGCCTCGCGCGGCAGGTCGTAGCCCTCCTCGATGCCCTTCATCCCGGCGGCCAGCACCACGGCGTACGCGAGGTAGGGGTTGCAGGCCGCATCGATGGTGCGCAGCTCGACGCGGGTCGACTGGCCCTTGTTGGGCTTGTACATCGGCACCCGGATCATCGCCGAGCGGTTGTTGTGTCCCCAGCAGATGTAGGACGGCGCCTCGCCGCCGAACATCATCCGCTTGTAGGAGTTGACCCACTGGTTGGTCACGACGCTGATCTCGGGCGCGTGCCGCAGGATGCCGGCGATGAACTGACGGCCGGTCTTGGAGAGCTGGTACTCGGCGCCGGCCTCGAAGAAGGCGTTCTGGTCGCCCTCGAAGAGCGAGACGTGCGTGTGCATGCCCGAGCCGGGGTGGGTCGTGTAGGGCTTGGGCATGAACGTCGCCCAGATCCCCTGGCTCAGCGCCACTTCACGGATGACGGTGCGGAAGGTCATGATGTTGTCGGCCGTCGACAGCGCGTCGGCGTAGCGCAGGTCGATCTCCTGCTGGCCCGGGCCGCCCTCGTGGTGGCTGAACTCCACCGAGATGCCCATCGACTCCAGCATCGTGATCGCCTCGCGCCGGAAGTCGGCGCCCATCGACTGCGCGGTGTGGTCGAAGTAGCCCGACCGGTCCACCGGCACCGGCTCGTCGCCGGCGGTCGGGGTGTTCTTGAAGAGGTAGAACTCGATCTCGGGGTGGGTGTAGAAGGTGAAGCCCTTCTCGGCCGCCTTGCTGAGCGTGCGCTTGAGCACGTAGCGGGGATCGGCGTACGACGGCGAGCCGTCGGGCATCACGATGTCGCAGAACATCCGCGCCGTCGACGGGCCCTCGCCGCGCCACGGCAGGATCTGGAAGGTCGACGGGTCGGGCTTGGCCAGCATGTCGGCCTCGTAGACGCGCGCGAAGCCCTCGATGGCCGAGCCGTCGAAGCCGATGCCCTCGGCGAAGGCCCCCTCGAGCTCGGCCGGCGCCACCGCCACGGACTTGAGGAAGCCCAGGACGTCGGTGAACCACAACCTGACGAACCGGACGTCCCGCTCCTCGAGAGCGCGGAGTACGAAGTCTTCCTGCTTGCCCATGGCCGCAGCCTAGCGGCGGCCGGCCCGCACTCGCGGGCACGGCCGCCGGGGCGGGACCAGGTCCGGGATCAGGTCTGGATCAGGGCTTCTTGCAGGGCATGTAGTCCTGCGAGCCGAGGACCCCCTTGTAGGTCTTCAGGATCGGCCGCCACCACTCCTGGGTGACCTTGGTCCACGCGAGCGTGCCGGGGGTCTTGCCCTGGTAGCCGTCGACCATGACCTTGCGGACCTCGAGCGGGATCGTCACCTCGGTGGCGTCGGTGCCGGCCCAGCAACCGGACGCCTTGGTCTTGGAGCGCACGTCGTCGCGGGTCACGGTCGAGCCCGCCTTCTCGTGGTCGTAGCGGGTCACGATGTTGGCGACGAAGCCCGTGCTGTCGCCGTCCGAGCCCTCCCAGGGAGCCCGGATCCAGAAGCTCATGCCGTGGGTGTGCTTGGTCGCGAAGGTCCACGAGACGGTGCCGTCCTTGACCGTCTTCTTCTTGCCCGACCAGGCCTTCTGCTGTCCGGCCAGGTACTGCAGCGGCTGGATCTGGCAGCCGTCGCAGTCGTGGACCGAGAAGGTCAGCGTGGTCGTCTGGGCGGCCGCGGCGGCGCTCGTCACGGACGTCAGCGGCGTCACGGGCGCGGCCTCGGCGCGGGCCGCGTCGGCGGCGTAGCCGCTCAGGCTGGCGGCGACGCCCGCCACCGTGGTGGCGAGGACGGCGGCGGTACGACGGGTGCGGGGCCGGGTGCTGGTCATGGTGTTCTCCTCGGGCGGCCGGCCCGGCGCTCCCGATGAGCGCCGTTGCCGGTGTCGCTGGGAATGACGCACGCCCGGCCGGCTTTGTTGCGGCCCGTCCGGACTTTTCTTTCCTGGCCTCACGCCTCCGCGCGCGGCCGGACCTTCACGCAGCACCACGGGTCGCCGGGATCGAGGGCGGCCTCCAGCCCGTGACAGCCCAGGCGCTCGACGACGCCCTCGACGAAGGCCTGGTTCATCCCGCACACGACCTCGGTGTGCTCGGCGGCGATCCGGTCGAAGGGGCAGTTGGCCAGGACGAGCTCGTCGCTCACCCGCGGCTCGTAGCCGTGCCGCGCGAGCACCTCCCCCACGCGCGCCAGCTCCGAGGCGCGGCGGTCGTGGTGCGGCGCCTCGGCCGCGACCCGGCTGCCCGCCTCCAGCGCGGCGGCACGGACGGCATCGGCGATCGGCTCCCCGGCCAGGGAGCGTCCGACGGCGTCGGCGAGCACCGCCCCGGCGAGGTCGTAGCGCCGGTGCGGGAGGCTGACCTCCACCTCGTCCTCGGCGCGACGGTAGAGCTTCGAGGGCCGGCCGGCGCCGGGCCCGCTGCGTCCGGTGAGCCGCCGGAACTCCGTGACGAGCAACCCCTCATCGACCAGGCGGTCGAGGTGGTGCTTGGCCGTGTGCCGGGGCACGTCCACGCCGTCGGCGGCCTGGTCGCGGCTGACCGCGTCGGGCTGCTCGGTGACGAAGCGGTAGAGCGCCCGGCGCACCGGGTCGGCGAGCGACCCGAGCTTGGTCACGCGGCGGGAAAAGCTCTCCTCGGGCATGGGGCACTTTCTAACAGACATGTCTATGGACGAAACAGTGGGACGACTCTACCGTAGGAATATCTATCTCTTAGAAAGGAGTCACCATGACGATCATGCACACGGCCCGGGACCGGACCCACGACGTCGCCCAGGAGATCTCGCGCGAGTTCCACGACCTCGCCACGATCGGCCGGATCGAACCCGCACGTCAGGCCTTCGTCATGCTGTGGGCGCTGTTCACGGTGGCGCCGATCGTCGTCGGGATCGACAAGTACTTCGATGGCCTGGCCAACTGGAAGGACTACCTCGCCCCCTGGATCAACGACATCGTCCCGGGCTCGGCCCACCAGATGATGCTCGGCGTGGGGGTCGTCGAGATCCTCGCCGGCCTGCTCGTCCTCACGATGCCGCGGATCGGCGCCTACGTGCTTGCCGCGTGGTTCGCCGGACTGGTCGTCAACCTGGTCAGCCAGGGTGAGTACTACGACATCGCGCTGCGCGACTTCGGCCTGATGGTGGCCGCGCTCGCGCTCGCCCGTCTCGCCACGACCTTCCACAAGCCGACCGACTGAGCCGCCGTCAGGACTCGCCGGGCCCGCCAGCTGGGACGTTGGCCTCGATCTCGGCGAGCCACGCGGCGGGCGCGGCGTCCGACGGCATCCGCCAGTCACCGCGCGGCGACATCGTGCCGCCCGCGGTGACCTTGGGGCCGTTGGGCAGCGCCGACCGCTTGAACTGGCTGGCGAAGAAGCGCTTCGTGAACACCACGAGCCACCGCCGGATCGTGGCGAGGTCGTAGACCTCGTGCCAGGCGTGCCAGGCCAGGAAGGCGATCTTGCTCGGCCGGTAGCCCCGGCGCAGCACGTGGAAGAGCGTGAAGTCCTGCAGGGCGTAGGGCCCCACGGTGTCCTCGGTGGCCTGCGGCTTCTTGCCGGCCTCGGTCGGGATCAGCTCCGGGGTGATCTCCTGCTGGAGGATCTCCTCGAGCAGCCCGGCGGTGTCGTCGTCGAACTGGCCGCTCTCCCCCACCCAGCGGATGAGGTGCTGGATCAGGGTCTTCGGCACGCCCGCGTTGACGTTGTAGTGGGACATCTGGTCGCCGACGCCGTAGGTGCACCAGCCCAGCGCGAGCTCCGAGAGGTCGCCGGTGCCGACGACGATGCCGCCGCGGTGGTTGGCGAGCCGGAAGAGGTAGTCGTAGCGCAGCCCCGCCTGGACGTTCTCGAACGTCACGTCGTACGCCGGCTCGCCGTCGGCGAACGGGTGGCCGAGGTCCTCCAGCATCTGGCGCGCCGCCGGCCGGATGTCGAGCTCCTCGAAGCTGACGCCCAGCGACTTCGCGAGCCGCGTCGCGTAGGACTTCGTCGTCTCGCCGGTCGCGAAGCCGGGCATGGTGTAGGCGAGGATGTCCGACCGCGGCCGGCCGAGCCGGTCCATCGCCTTGGCCGCGACGATCAGCGCGTGGGTCGAGTCGAGGCCGCCGCTGACGCCGATCACGGCGTTGGGCTGGCCGATGGCCGCGAGCCGCTGCTCGAGGCCGGAGACCTGGATGTTGTAGGCCTCGTAGCAGTCCAGGGCCAGCCGGTCGAGGTCGTCGGGGACGAAGGGGAAGCGGTCGACCTTGCGCCTCAGCCCGATGTCGCCGGTGGGCGCGGCCAGCTCGAAGTCGACGGTGCGGAACTCGCGGATGCGTGCGTCGTGGGTGCGCCGGTTGTCGTCGAACGTGCCCTGGCGGATCCGGTCCTGCCGGATCCGGTCGAGGTCGACGTCGGCGACCGACCGCCGCGGGCCCTCGGGGAACCGCTCGGACTCCTCGAGCAGGTCGCCGCACTCGTAGACCATCGTCTGGCCGTCCCACGACAGGTCGGTCGTCGACTCGCCCTGGCCCGCGGCCGCGAAGAGGTACGCCGCGGAGCACCGTGCACTCGCGCTGCGGACCAGCAGCCGCCGGTCCTCGGCGCGGGCCACCGTGATCGGGCTGCCGGACAGGTTGGCCAGCACCGTCGCGCCGGCCAGGGCGGCCTCGCTGCTCGGCGGGATCGGCACCCACATGTCCTCGCACACCTCGACGTGCAGCCGCAGGCCGGGCAGGTCGGTGGCGGCGAAGATCAGGTCGGGGCCGTAGGGGGCGTCCACGCCGGCGACGCGGATGGTGCTGCCGCGGCGGTCGTCGCCGGGCGCGAAGTGCCGGCGCTCGTAGAACTCTCGGTAGGTCGGCAGGTAGGACTTCGGGCTGACGCCGAGCACCCGGCCGCGGTGGATCACCACCGCACAGTTGGTCACGCGGGTGCCGTGCAGCAGCGGGGCGCCGACCACGATCACCGACATCAGGTCCTCGGACTCGGCGACGATCTCCGCGATCGCCTCCTGCACCGCCTCGAGCAGGGTGTCCTGCAGCAACAGGTCGTCCACGGCGTACCCGCACAGCGAGAGCTCGGGGAAGACCGCCACCGCGACCCCGTCGTCGTGGCAGGCCCGCGCCTGCTCCAGCACCGTGCGGGCATTGACCGCCGGGTCGGCGATCGCGACCGGCACCGTGCAGGCGGCGACGCGCGCGAACCCGTGGGCGTAGGCGGAGTAGAAGTCCACGCTGCGAGTCTCCCACGGCCCGATGAGTCGCGGCGGGACGACGGGTCTGTACCCGTGAGAGCCGAGGGACCAGACTCGGACCCACCGGAGAAGGAGCCCGTCATGCCGATCACGACCTCGATCACCCCCTGCCTGTGGTTCGACGACAACCTGGAGGAGGCGATGGACTTCTACACCAAGATCTTCCCCAACTCCTCGATCGGCAACGTCCAGCGCTACGGCGAGGCCGGCCCGGGCGAGGCCGGCACCGTGATGGCGGCCGACTGGGTGCTGGACGGGCTGGCGTTCCGCGGCATCAACGGTGGTCCGATGTTCACCTTCACCGAGGCGATCTCCCTCAGCGTCGCCTGCGACGACCAGGACGAGGTCGACTACTACTGGGAGAACCTCGTCGCCGGCGGCGAGGAGTCGATGTGCGGCTGGCTCAAGGACAAGTTCGGGCTTTCCTGGCAGATCGTCCCGACCCGGCTGTTCGAGCTGATCTCCGACCCCGACCCGGTCAAGGGGCAGGCCGCGATGCAGGCGATGCTCGGCCAGCGCAAGATCGTGATCGCCGAGCTCGAGGCGGCGCACGCCAGCGCGTCCTAGGGTTCGGTGCATGCCGATCGCGTCCACCCCGGACCCGCCGTACACCGCCGTGGTGTTCACGTCGCTGCGCACCGAGGGCGACCACGGCTACGGACACATGGCCGACCGGATGGACGCGCTCGCGGCCAGGCAGCCGGGCTACCTCGGCATCGAGTCCGCGCGTGAGCCCGACGGCTTCGGGATCACCGTGTCCTACTGGGCCTCCGAGGGCGACGCCCGCGCGTGGAAGCAGGTGGCCGAGCACCTCGTCGCGCAGGAGCGCGGGCAGCACGTCTGGTACGCCGCCTACCGCGTCCGGATCGCCACCGTCACCCGGGACTACGGTGCGTGAGCCGCCGGCCGGCGTCGCCGAGGCAGACGTGCTCGCGGCCGTCCGGGCGACCTGGTCGTCGGAGGTCGACGCCGTGGCGCACCTGGCCGTCGGCTTCGGCGCGCACCACTGGGTGGCGTCCACCTCGGGCGGGCCGTTGCTCTTCGTGACCCTCGACGCGCTCGGCGCGCGGCACTCCTTCGCCTCGCTCTCGGCCGCGTACGCCGGAGCGGCGACCCTGGCCTCCGCCGGGCTGTCGTTCGTCGTGCCGACGCTGTCGGTGGTGCCGTTCGGCGACGGCGCCCTGAGCGCGACCCCGTGGGTCGAGGGCGAGGTGGCCGGTTCCGGACCGCTGGCCTGCGCCGAGGACGCCCGCGAGTCGGCGGCCCAGCTCGCGGCCCTGCACGCCGCCGATCCCCCGGCCGGCATCCCCGCCTGGGCGCCGCTCGTCCTCGCCGACTTCGCGGAGACGCTCCTCGCCCGGCTCGATCACCCGTGGGACACCGGACCCTTCGGCGAACGGGCCCGCTCGGCCCTGTGCTCGCACGCGGACGACGTCGTGCGCTGGGTGGCGACGTACCATCGCCTCGCCGACGAGGCCCGCACCCTCCCCTGGGTCCCCACCCACGGCGAACCGCACACCCGCAACATGATCCGCACCGCCGACGGGCTGGTGCTCGTCGACTGGGAGTCGCTCAAGCTCGCCCCCCGCGAGCGCGACCTGCGGACCCTCGTCGACAGCGGCCACGCCGACCTCGCGCGCGCCCACCCCCCGATGCTCGAGATGTTCGACCTGGAGTGGCGGCTCGACGAGGTCGCGCAGTACGCCGCGTGGTTCGAGGCGCCGCACACCGGCAGCGCCAGCGACGAGGTGGCGATCGGCGGGCTGCTCGAGGAGCTCGACCGTCCGGAGTGGCGGGACCCCACGTGAACGCAGCTTCATCATGAGAAGTGGTCGAAGCGTCACTTCACACGGTGAATTCACCATGCGAAGTGCAGACTCACCCACTTCTCATGGTGAAGCTGTGAGGCGACCCAGCCCGGGCGCGCCGATCACCGGGCCCTGGCCCGAGAGCGGTAAGCAGTCAACCGCTTCTGGCGCGGTTCCCCGGCCAGCGGTGTCCTGTCAACCGTCCACCGCTGAGCTTCAGTTGATGACCCACCGCCACCGCCACCGCCCGCCAGAATTCGGTTCACAGCTCACCGTTCCGAGCGCCCGCGCATGCGGGCGGCGCGGGCGCCAGAGAGCGACCTACTGAATCGCGTTGCCGGCGAGGCGGCTCCACATCAACACCAGGAAGACCATGATCGCGAGCTCCGCGAGACACCCGGTCACCAGCCCGACGCCGAACCACCGCGCGCGACGCGACATCCACGCCGCGGCACCCACCATCACGGCGACGACGAGCAGCACCCAGTAGACCCAGAGCCCAGCCCCGGCGAGGAACGCCGCGACGCCGGCGAAGTTCACGAGCGACCCGAGGACGAACCCCACGAACCAGGCCGCGGCACCACGGACAACGGGGAGCCCGGGGCTGCTTCCCGTGGGGGTGGTGGACACGAACGCGATCCTGTCACCCTGAGGACCGACGGAGGGAGACTCGCGATGACTGGCGGACCTGACGGCGTCGTACCGATGCTTGCCTACCGCGACGGGCCGGAGGCGATGGACTGGCTGGCGGCTGCCTTCGGCTTTCGCGAGGAGGCCCGATGGCTGAACGAGGACGGCGTCCTCACGCACGGAGAGATGGTGGCCGGCCGGGGCCGCATCATGATCGCGACTCCCACCCCCGACTACGAAGGACCCCGGCTGCACCGCTCCCATTGCGACCGGGCCGCCGCCTGGTCCCGGGCGCCCTGGGTGATCGACGGAGTCCTGGTGTACGTCGACGACGTCGCAGCCCACTTCGACCGGGCCAAGGACGCAGGGGCGACCCCTGCTCTCCGAGATCGAGCACGGCCCCGAGGGCAGCCGCCTCTATCGCGTGGAGGACCCGGAAGGTCATCGCTGGATGTTCATGCAGCAGTGACACCCGTGACCATCACCACAACCACGCGCCACCCCGCATCGGACTAGCCTGAAGTCGGTCCGTGGACTCCGTCAGGGAGCCGCGAGATGACGATGAGAGGGAGCTCGTTGATGAGCACTGAAGAGACCGCGCCCTACGGCACGGGACCGACCGCCGCCCCCACCGGCCCAGCGCCGGTGAAGCGGGTGCGCACCCACCACCTCCGCGAGATGAAGGCGCGGGGCGAGAAGTTCACGATGCTGACGGCCTACGAGCAGTACGCCGCGCAGACCTTCGACGAGGCCGGGATCGACGTACTCCTCGTCGGCGACAGCGCCTCCAACAACGTCTACGGCAACGAGACCTCACTGCCGGTGACCGTCGACGAGCTGATCCCGCTGGTGCGGGCCGTCACCCGCTCGGCGCGCCGGGCGCTCGTGGTCGCCGACCTGCCGTTCGGCTCCTACCAGGCCTCGCCCGAGCAGGCCTACCTGACCGCGGTGCGGTTCATGAAGGAGGCCAACGCCCACGCCGTGAAGCTCGAGGGCGGGCTGGCGATGGTGCCGCAGGTCCGCAAGATGACCGAGGGCGGGATCCCGGTGATGGCGCACATCGGCTTCACGCCGCAGTCCGAGCACAACCTCGGCGGCTACCGGGTCCAGGGCCGCGGCGACGCCGCCGCCCGCGTCATCGAGGAGGCCCAGGCCCTCGAGGCCGCGGGCGCCTTCGCAGTGGTCATGGAGATGGTGCCCGGCGAGGTGGCCGGCGAGGTCACCAAGTCGGTCGGGATCCCCACCATCGGCATCGGCGCCGGCGTCGACTGCGACGGCCAGGTGCTGGTCTGGCAGGACGCGTTCGGCCTGCGCACCGGGCGGATGGCGAAGTTCGTCAAGCAGTACGCCGATCTCCACAGCGTGCTCCGCCAGGCCGCCGAGGACTACGCGGCCGACGTGAAGGCCGGCACCTTCCCCGGACCCGAGCACACTTTCTGAACGCCCCCGGACATGGGAGAGCCCGCTCGGCCTGTCCCCCCAGTCGCCGAGCGGGCGATGTTCCCAGTCGTGGTGCGGAGCGCGCGGCAGGGGCCGCCTTCTCCCAGAGTGAGGGGCTCGAAGCCCCCCATCTCCCGACCAGTTCACCGGTTCGTGTGTCCCCTGCGACCCGGTGATGAGGAAGACGCTAGGACGCCGATTCCCACGCCGGGGACACAACCGGGAAACGCCTAGTCCACCGCTCGGTAACAGATCGGCAAAACGGTCGACACGAGTCACACGTGTCCCACAGATCACCGTTCCCCTTCCGGCTCGGGGGGAACAGTGAGCGAGATCGACCCTCCCGCGAGGCCGCGACAGCGTCGTACGGTGAACGGCATGCGGATCCTTCTCGGTGCCCTCGCCCTCGCCCTGCTGGTCCCCGCGGCCCCGGCCGCGGCCAACCGTGGCCCGGGCGGGCTCCAGCCACCGGTGCCCCCGTCGGTGCTCGACCAGATCGCGCTCACCCAGTTCAAGCACGACCGGGCTGCCGCCCGCAGCGTCCCGACCCTGCATGTCCGCAAGCAGGTCACCGGGCTCGACCACCCGTGGGACGTGCAGTCCATCGGGCAGGGCCGGCTGCTGTTCACGCAGCGCGACCGGGCCACCCTGTCGGTCTGGCAGGACGGCAAGACCCGGACCGTGAAGTTCCCCAGCGACCAGGTCTGGGTCTCCGGCGAGACCGGCCTGATGAGCCTGGCCATCGACCCCGACTTCGCAAGCAACGGCCGCTTCTACCTGTGCCAGGGCGGCTTCCGCAGCGGAGGCGGCCACGACGTACGCGTCATCGCCTGGCGCCTCAACGACGCCGCCACCAGGGCCACCAAGATCAAGAAGCTCATCGGCGGCTTCCCGACGAGCTCGGGCCGCCACGGCGGCTGCCGCGTGATGATCACCCGCAACGGGTCGCTGCTCGTCGGCACCGGCGACGCGGCGGTCGGCACCAACCCAGAGGACAAGCACTCCCTGGGCGGCAAGACGCTGCGCCTGGACCGCAAGACCGGCGACCCGTGGCCGACCAACCCGTTCGTCCACGCCGCCAACAAGCGCCAGCGCTACATCCAGACCTACGGCCACCGCAACGTCCAGGGGCTGGCCGAGCGCCGCGACGGCTCGCTGTGGAACGTCGAGCAGGGCACCTACCGCGACGACGAGGTCAACAAGCTCGTCAACGGCGGCGACTACGGCTACAACCCCGTCCCCGGCTACAACGAGGACGTCCCGATGACCGACCAGTCGCTGCCCGGCAAGCAGATCGAGGCCAGGTGGAGCTCGGGCGACCCGACCCTGGCCACCAGCGGCGGCTCGTTCGTCTACGGCAAGAAGTGGGGCGTCCTCAACGGCACCCTCGCCGTGGCGGTGCTCAAGTCGACCCGCATCGTCTTCATGACCTTCGACGCCAGCGGCAAGCTCGTGCGCACCCGCACCCCCGACGCGCTCACCCACAACGGCCGGCTCCGCTCGGTCACCGAGGCGCCCAACGGCGACCTGCTGATCACCACCGACAACGGCGACGGGAACGACGCGATCCTGCGGGTCACTCCCAGCTGAGGCCCCACGTCAACCGGCCGGGTCCCTGGCGCGTCCCACTACCAGGAACGCAACCCCTGGAGGCCCCCATGTCGACCGCACGGAACGTACGACGCATCCTCGCCACCCTGCTCCCCGCGCTGGCCCTGGTCGCCGGCAGCATGCCGGCCCCCGCGTCGGCGCTGCCCGACTGGGTCGACCACTCCACGACCTGGACCAACCCCGACGCGAAGTCGCCCCGGGTCGTCGACCTCCGCTACGCCCACCACGACACCTTCGACCGGGTCGTCATCGAGATCGCCGGCGCCATCCCCGGCGGGCACGCCCGCTACGGCAAGACCTTCCACTACGACGGCTCCGGCGCCCCGGTCCCGATCAAGGGCCGCTCGGGGATCCACCTGGTCCTGACGCCCGCGCAGGCCCACGACAACGACGGCAACGACGTCTACGACGGCCCCGCCATCGCCCGGCCGCACTTCGAGACCCTCAAGGCCCTGGCGTTCACCGGCGACTTCGAGGGCTACGTCAGCTTCGGCTTCGCCCTGACCCACCGGGCGCCCTACCGCGTCTTCAAGCTGCACGACCCCCAGCGGCTGGTGATCGACTTCCAGCACCCGTGAGTCAGGCGGTCCACCCGAGCCAGGCGCCGCCGGCGGTCAGCACCCCGAACCACAGCACCACCGCGACCACCGGCACCCACGGCACCCACCTCGGGTGGGCCGTCCACCAGACGGCGCAGACGAGCAGCAGCACGAGCCAGGCCGCGAGCAGGAGCACGACGGCCCACCACGGCGCGACCAGCCCGCTGGCGGCGTACAGGAAGAACGCGCAGGCCATCCCGGCCATGCCGACGAACGGCCAGGGCGAGGTGGCGTTGCGGTTGCGCCGGCTGGGCTTGCTCATACCGGTGGAAACTACACTCGTCCGACGTGACTCCCGTGGCCCCCGCAACGATCTCCCCGCGCCGCCCCGTGCCGGCGCACATCCCCCGACCCGAGTACGTCGACCGGCCGAAGCCCGCGCCGTTCACCGGCACCGAGGTCAAGGACGCCGAGACCATCGAGAAGATGCGGGTCGCCGGCAAGCTCGCCGCCCAGGCCCGTGAGCTCGTGGGTGCGGCCGTCGTGCCGGGCGTGACGACCGACGAGCTGGACCGGGTCGGCCACGAGTTCCTCTGCGACCACGGCGCCTACCCCTCGACGCTGGGCTACCGCGGCTTCCCCAAGTCGCTGTGCTCGAGCGTCAACGAGGTCATCTGCCACGGCATCCCCGACAGTCGGCGGGTCGAGGACGGCGACATCGTCAACATCGACATCACCGCCTACCTCGACGGCGTGCACGGCGACACCAACGCCACGTTCCTCGCCGGCGACGTCGACGAGGAGTCGCGGCTGCTGGTCGAGCGGACCCGCGAGGCCCTGGAGCGCGGCATCAAGGCCGTGAAGCCCGGCCGCCGGATCAACGTGATCGGCCGCGTCATCGAGTCCTACGCCGCCCGCTTCGGCTACGGCGTGGTCCGCGACTTCACCGGCCACGGCATCGGCACCCACTTCCACAGCGGCCTGATCGTGCCCCACTACGACGAGGCGGCCTACGACACGCTGATCGAGGTCGGCATGACCTTCACGATCGAGCCGATGCTCAACCTCGGCACCCACGAGTGGGTCATGTGGGACGACGACTGGACGGTCGTGACCCGCGACCAGCGCCGCTCGGCGCAGTTCGAGCACACGCTGGTCGTCACCGCCGACGGCGCGGAGGTCCTCACCAACCCCTGAGGCCACCCGAGGTCCCACGAGGGCTCCCAGCCCTCGCGCGACACACGCCTGCAACGCGTTCTTTGTAGGGTCGGGCCATGAACGCGATGTTCGAGGGTTACGGGGCCCCGGGCCCGGCGTACGACGAGATGTTCGACGGCGACGCGCTCAGGTCGCCGTACCTCCGGCTGCGCCACTCCCTGCAGTCGATGACCACCCCCGACCTGGTCGGGCGGGTCGAGGCGCTGCAGGCCAGCTACCTCGACCAGGGCGTCACCTTCGACATCGGCGGCGAGGAGCGGGCCTTCCCGCTCGACATCCTGCCGCGCGTGATCGAGATGGACACGTGGTCGACCATCGAGCGGGGCGTGCAGCAGCGGGTCCGGACGCTCGAGGCGTTCCTCGCCGACGTGTACGACGCCGGGCAGGTCTTCAGCGACGGCGTCATCCCCCGCGAGGTGATCGCGACGTCGTCGCACTACCACCGCGAGGCCGCCAACGTCCGGCCGCCCAACGGGGTGCGGGTGCACGTCTCGGGCATCGACCTGATCCGCGACAACCAGGGCGAGTTCCGGGTGCTCGAGGACAACGTGCGGGTGCCGTCCGGGGTGTCCTACGTGATGACCAACCGGCGCGCGATCTCCGCGGCGCTGCCCGAGACGATCGCCGAGCACCGGATCCGGCCGGTCGCGGGCTACCCGCAACGGTTGCTGGCCGCGCTGCGCGCCGCGGCCCCGGCCGGCGTCACTGACCCGACCGTCGTCGTGCTGACGCCGGGCGTCTACAACGGCGCCTACTTCGAGCACGCCCTGCTCGCGCGCACGATGGGCGTCGAGCTCGTCGAGGGCCGCGACCTCGAGTGCCGCCGCGGCCGCGTGATGATGCGGACCACCGGCGGCCTCGAGCCCGTGCACGTGATCTACCGCCGCATCGACGACGAGTTCCTCGACCCGGTGCACTTCCGGGCCGACTCGGTGCTCGGCTGCCCCGGCATGCTCGACGCCGCCCGGGCCGGCAACGTGACGCTGGCCAACGCCGTCGGCAACGGCGTCGCCGACGACAAGCTCGTCTACACCTACCTGCCCGACCTGATCCGCTACTACCTCAACGAGGAGCCGGTCCTCAAGAACGTCGACACCTGGCGGCTCGGCGACGACGAGGCCCGCGAGGAGGTCCTCGACCGGCTCGACGAGCTGGTCCTCAAGCCGGTCGACGGCTCCGGCGGCAAGGGCATCGTGATCGGCCCGCGCGCCACGAAGCCGGAGCTCGACGAGCTGCGGGTCAAGGTGCTCGACGACCCGCGGTCCTGGATCGCCCAGCCGGTGGTGCAGCTGTCCACCGTGCCGACGTTCGTCGACGGCCGGCTCGGGCCGCGGCACGTCGACCTGCGGCCGTTCGCGGTCAACGACGGCAACCGCGTGTGGGTGCTGCCCGGCGGCCTGACCCGGGTCGCGCTCGCCGAGGGCGAGCTGATCGTCAACTCCTCCCGCGGCGGCGGCTCCAAGGACACCTGGGTGCTGGCGGGGCCGACCCAGGAGATGCTCACCGTCAACGGCGACCGCCCGGCCGCCGAGGCCGAGCCACCGCCGCCACCCGTCCAGCCCGAGCTGGTCCCGGCACCCGCCGGACCGGCGCTGAGCGACCGCACCGGCCAGCTCGAGCAGCAGCAACAGCAGCAGCAGGGGGCGTCGTGCTGAGCCGGATCGCGGAGTCGATGTTCTGGATCGGCCGCTACGTCGAGCGCGCGGAGGACACCGCGCGCATCCTCGACGTCCAGACGCAGCTGGTCCTCGAGGACGCCACGATCGAGGAGGAGGGCACCTGCCGGGCGCTGCTGTCGATCATGGGCGTCGAGGGCGAGCCGGAGCAGACGCCCGACCTCGGGCTGGTGCTCGACATGCTGGCCTACGACCCGTCGTCGCCGGTCTCGATGGCCGCGGCGCTCGGGGCCGCCCGCGAGAGCGCCCGCCGGGCCCGCGAGACGCTGTCGGTGCCGATGTGGGAGGCCATCAACACGACGTACCGCGCCATCCCGTCGGGGCACTTCCACACGATGCGGGCGCCGGCGATCTTCCAGTGGGTCCGTGAGCGGGCCGCGCTGATCAACGGCACCGCCGACGCCACGATGACCCGGGACGAGGGCTGGCACTTCCTGGTGCTCGGCCGCTGCGTGGAGCGCACCGACATGACCTCGCGGCTGGTCGCCACCGCCGCGATGTCGGCCAACACCGGCGCGCCGTGGACCAGCACGCTGCGGGCGTGCGGCGCCTACGAGGCCTTCCTGCGGACCTACCGCGGGCTGGAGACCGAGCGTGGCGCGGCGGAGTTCCTGCTCCTCGACCGGCTCTTCCCGCGCTCGGTGGTCTTCGCGCTGAGCCGGGCCGAGCAGTGCCTGGACAACCTGGAGTCCGCAGGCCAGCGGGCCGGCTTCCAGAACGAGGCGCAGCGGCTGCTCGGCCGGATGCGCGCCGAGCTGGAGTACCGCTCGCTGTCCGACGTGATGGCCGACCTGCCCAACGAGATGGAACGCCTGCAGCGCACCTGCGCGCTGGCGACCGAGGCCGTCACGCGCCGCTACTTCGCCGGCGCCGAGGCGCTGAGCTGGCAGGGGGTGCTCGCATGAGTGAGCGCAGCGAACGGGAAGGCGGCAAGCCATGCAGCTGAGGGTGGTGCACCTAACCCGCTACGAGTACGACGGCAAGGCGGTCGCGTCCTACAACCAGGCCCGGATGACGCCGCAGACCACGCCGGAGCAGATCGCCGTGCACACGCGCCTGGAGGTGACGCCGAAGCCGTGGACCTACGAGTACCGCGACTACTTCGGCACCACCGTCACGGCCTTCGAGGTGCTCGACCCGCACGAGGCGATGACCGTGACCGCGACCTGCACCGTGCAGACCAACCGGCCCCCGACGCCCAAGCCGTCGATCAGCTGGGAGGGCCTCACCGGGCCGGAGGTGTCGGACCGCTGGACGGAGTACCTCACCCTCCCCGAGACCGTCGCTCCCCCGGCCGACCTGGCCGAGCGGGTCGACGCCATCCGGGCCGCGTCCGAGCTGCCCGGCCTCGCCGCGCGCCGGCTGTGTGCGCTGGTCAACGACGAGGTCGAGTACATCCCCGGCGCCACCGACGTGCACACCCGTGCCGCGGAGGCGTGGGAGCAGCGCGCCGGCGTCTGCCAGGACATGGTCCACCTCGTCATCGGCGGGCTCCGCCAGATGCGGATCCCGGCCCGCTACGTCTCGGGCTACTTCCACCCGCACCCCCAGCCGACCATCGGCGAGACCGTCCACGGCGAGTCCCACGCCTGGGTGGAGTGGTGGGACAACGGCTGGCACCCCTTCGACCCCACCAACGACCACGAGCCCTGCGACCGGTACGTCGTCCTCGCCACCGGCCGCGACTACCACGACGTCAAGCCGCTCAGCGGCATCTACTCCGGCTCCAGCACCTCCACCATGTCGGTGGAGGTCGAGGTGACCCGGCTCGGCTGATCCACCGGTACGCTGCTCCCTGCGGATGGGCTGGCCGGGCGACCGCGGCCCCGACCCTCGGGTCGGGGGCGAGGAAGGTCCGGGCTCCACAGGGCAAGGTGGTGGGTAACACCCACCCGAGGTGACTCGCGGGAAAGTGCCACAGAGAACAGACCGCCGCCCGGCTCTCGTTTCGGCGAGGCCGGGAGGTAAGGGTGAAACGGTGGCGTAAGAGACCACCAGCGCCCCGGGTGACCGGGGCGGCTAGGCAAACCCCACCTGGAGCAAGATCAAGAAGTCCGGTGCTCGCACCGGACGCGCGCACGACCGAGGGCGGCCCGCCCGAGTGTGCGGGTAGATCGCTGGAGGCGGCCGGCAACGGTCGTCGTAGATGGATGGTCGCCCCCCGGTGACCCGTGAGGGTCCCGGGGACAGAACCCGGCCTACAGGCCAGCCCGTCCGCACCGGGGCGCTTCCCCTTGAAGCACCCAACACCTTTTGCCCGGTGGACTCAGCGGTGGGTCGCGGCGTCACCAACGCTGAGACCCCTGCGCGTCAGCAGGGTCCCGTATCGGAGAGTCGGAGCGAACTCGCGACCACGAGTGGATGAGCTGGACGCGGTGGGGCATCCGATGACGAGGGTCTCCACACGAGGCGCGACCTGCAACGGGGCGATGACCTCGTCCCTGAACCGACGCATCGGGCGGTTGCTTCTCGAGTCCACCGCGAAGGCACTGGCCAGTCGCGCCTTGACTGTGTCGAGATCCGGTCCCGTGAAGGCGGCGACCTCATCCTCCCAACGGTCGGAGATATGAGTGGCTGCCACGACCCTGCGGAACCCGTCAGCCCTGACGGCGATGGAGGATCTACGCCCGAAGAAGGCCGCGTGAGCTTCTTCGAGCGACGCGCCGGAGTGAACCCCAACGCTTGTGAGATGCCGTCGGTAAGCATCATTCAACCGGTCTCCGTTGAGGGTTTCCGCGAGCCGGTTGGCCATGTGGGTGACTTGGCAGAGCGCCAGCACGCACTCGCGACGACTGCGTATGCGCAACTTGAGCTCCAGGGCTACGAGGTGTCCGCGCTCATCGAGCAGGAGGAAGTCGACCGACGGTAAGTTCCACCTCGTTGCTGCATCATTGACGCCCCAGTCAGTCATGACCTCGCGAGCCACGAGAAGCAGACGTTCGGAGCTGAGGATCAGGCCGGTGGAAGCCCATTGCTTCTCCAACAACTTCTGAAGCGACCACTCAGTCATGTGCATCGACAAGCCCCTCACCACATTGCCGCCACGCCTGGCGGCTCCTTGCTCAGCAGGCTCATCTCCGAGCCCTGACCGCATGGGACGACCTCGCAGTGACGGACCGCGGCAACTTCTGCCAGCTCTCATCGAGGTTGGTGACCTGCCATGGCCCGCGCGCGGATCCACTATTCGCCCGCAAGCAGCATGGAACCGGCATAGGGTCCGCGCATGGATCTGACGCGGTTGACCATCCCACAGCGCATCTCTCTCGGTTCAATGGTCGTCGTCGCCATCGCCGCCTTCCTGCCTTGGGTTTCGATCTTCGGCCTGAGTGCGCGCGGGACCGAGGGTGACGGGATCATCACGCTGGTTCTGAGCGTCGTGGGCCTCGTTGTCCTGATGCTCACCTCGGGAGCACTCAAGGCGGACAAGAGCGGTGGGAAGATTTCTCAGATCGCCCTCGTCGTCATGGCCGCGATCGTCGCGCTCATTGGCTTGTTCGACATGAATGGGGCGGCAGCCATCGGCTTGTACCTGACCCTCTTCGCCGGGCTCGCATGGGTTGTGGGCGCGATCTGGCAGCTCTCAGTCAGCAAGTCCATCGCCGCCACCCCGGAAGTAACCGACTGACCCGCCGGCTCACCAACGCAGCCCATTCGCATGGCGTTCGGTCCAGGCCCAGAACGGCGGAGGTCCAACCGTGACATCCAGCGCCGATGACAGGCAGATGAAGCTCCGGTACGCCGGCAGTTGTCGGCTGTGCGGTGTCGACCTGCCCGCTCGTGCTGAGGCGATCTACGAGCCGTCGACGAAGACCGTGCGGTGCGTCGATTGCTCCACCGCCACCGACGAGCCCGTCGACTCCGGCATCCCGGGCGCCTCGGCCCGGAGGGAGTTCGAGCGACGCCACGTGAGTCGCGAGGCGCGCGTGCGCTCCAGGCATCCGCGGATCGGCGGCTTCCTGCTTGCCGCCACCGACGATCCGCAGTCGACCCGAGCCTGGAATACGGGCGCGCTGGGCGAGGAGCGTCTCGGCCAGCGGCTCAACGAACTGTCCTGCGAGACCGTGCGCGTCCTCCACGACCGCCGCATCCCCGGCAGCCGCGCCAACATCGACCACCTCGCCGTCACTCCCACCGGGATCTACGTTATCGATGCGAAGCGCTACCGAGAGCGTCCTTCCCTCCGCGTGGAGGGAGGGATCCTGCGGCCCCGCACCGAGAAGCTGATGGTCGGTTCCCGCGACCGCACCAAGCTCGTCGACGCTGCGCTGCGCCAGGTCGACGTCGTGCGCGACCTCGTCGGTGGCGACGTCCCGATCACCGGTGTGCTCTGCTTCATCGAGGCCGACTGGCCGCTGATCGGCGGCGCATTCACCATCCGCGGCGTGGACGTCCTATGGCCCAAGAGGCTCTACCCGCGCCTGAAAGCCGCCGGTGCGCACGCGGCCGAGATCCCCGACCTTCACCGACTCTTGGCGAGTGGTCTGCCCCAAGCGTGACGACCCCGCCGGGCCGGTCTGAAAGCCAGAAGACGGCGCTGCGTTCGTCTAGGTTGACCGCTGACAACGAGATCTCGGGGGTAGCACGTCATGGAAACACGCGTAGGGACGTCGACGGGCACGCAGCAGGCAGTCCGTCCGGACACCACGGGGACACCCGTGCGTACGCCGTGGTGGCTGGAGCGGCTCCGGAAGCCGCTGCACGAGGAAGACGGCGTGTTCCGACCAGTGCGGCTGCCGTTGTGGGCCGACCTGGCGGTCTCCGCCGTGATCCTCGGCCTCGTGCTGGCCGGCTTCGTCGGGTTCTTCGTCTGGCTGGCCAAGACGCAGTGACGCCGCGGCGTCGCGTCAGTTGATGATCTCGGCGCGCTCGGCCTCGAGGACCGCCAGCCGGTCGCGCCAGGCCTGCAGCGCCTCGGGGGTCAACCGCGTCCAGTCGTGCACCTCGCCGACGACCCGGAGCGGCTCCGTGCTGCGGTAGGACCGGGTGGGGTTGCCGGGGAACTTCTTGTCGGTCACGTTCGGGTCGTTCTCGAACGCACCGGTCGGCTCGACGGCGTACACGCGCGGCTCGCCCTCGCCCGCGGCCAGCTCGGCAGCCAGCCCGGCGCCGTCGCGCAGCGCGGTGAAGTAGATGTGGTTCATCACGATCTCGGGCCGATAGTTCGACCGGAAGCCCGCCGTGAGGAGATCGCCCACCCGCAGATCGGCCTTCGTGCCGTGGAAGAACGGCCCCTCGTCCAACACGTCGCTCACCGCCGCAAGCCTACCTGGCCCGAATTGCCCGGGGAGTGCCTGGCTAGTCGCGAATTCCGTCTCCGCGTGGCAGGTCCCAGTAGACGGTGTGGCCGGTCGGGTACGGCCGCCTGGTCGACCGCGGGTTGAACTCGTGCGCCCACTTCTCCTGAATGTCCGGGGCGGCAGCCTTCCTCAACTGGCTCATCTGGCTTTCGTCCAGCTCGGCCAACGTCTCCATCAACCGACGCCGGACGGGCTCGAGGGCCTGGCCGAGGCGATCCTCCATCGCGTCGATCAGCGCCCGAAACTCGTGGATCACACGGTCTGGAAGGGGCACCAGACACGTGAGGGCGGTGACATCTCGGACTTTCAGGCTGCCCGAATCGAGCACCCCGAGCGCGTACGTGACCGCGAGCCCTGATTGTGAGTGGGCGACTGTGGCGTTCCTGTACGTCTTGACGTGAGCGTGCACTGCAGCGAATTCACTGGGAACGTCGACGTGGTCCGTCAGGCGCCCACGAACGTTCGACGGCATGACCGTGCGGCAGTAGGCGACGACGGCAAATCCGACCAGATGCGCTGTGGCCTCCGCGAGTGCCGACCCCTTCTCGAGGCCCCGGACAGCCAAGTCCAGGGCTCTTTCGGCCTCGGCGAGGTCCGCTCCGTAACTCGACAGCTCAATGAAGAGTCGGCTGTCTGGAGAGTCTCCAACAGGCACCACCACTGGGGGCTGCCCGTCACTGTGCTCCACCCGGAGAGTATTGCTTCCCTCGCCCTCGAGCGCTGCGCCTTCTCCATCCGCGCCGCCTCCTGCCTGACAGGGCAGTCCAGTCGCGCGGCGTGGGTAACCTCCACAGTCATGAAGCTGCTGCTGACGTCCGGGGGCGTCTCCAACCCCAGCATCCGCCAGGCCCTGGTTGGCCTGCTCGACAAGCCGATCGAGGAGTGCACGGCGCTGGCGATCCCGACGGCGATGTACGGGCACAGGAACGCCGGGCCCGGCCTGAACGTCTGGAACTTCGTGGCCGGGAGGTCCGCGCAGCCGCAGGTCGAGCTGGGGTGGAAGTCCGTCGGGCTGCTGGAGCTGACCGCGCTGCCGAGCATCCCCCGCGGGGCCTGGGAGCCACTGGTGCGCGAGACCGACGTGCTGCTGTTCTCGGGCGGCGAGGCGGTCTACCTGGCGCACTGGATGCGGGAGTCCGGGTTCGTGGACCTGCTGCCCGAGCTGACCGACACCGTCTGGGTCGGCATGAGCGCCGGCAGCATGGTGGCGGCCCCGCGGATCGGGGAGGACTTCCGGGCCTGGGACGGCGGCGAGAGCGACGAGACGCTCGGCCTCGTGGACTTCTCGATCTTCCCCCACTTCGAGCACCCGATGATGCCCGGCAACGACGCCGCCGAGTTCGAGCGCTGGGCGGCCACGATCGACAACCCGGCGTACGCCCTCTGCGACGACAGCGCCGTGTCGGTCGTCGACGGCACGGTCGAGGTGGTCTCCGAGGGGCAGTGGCGGTACGTCGACTGACGTGTGGGCAAGGGCTGTGCCCTTTGGTCCTAGTACCCCCGATTTCGGCACGATTCGTCGACGACGCGCCCTACTGTTGCGCTTGCGCAGGGCGCTCCACTCGTGCCCGGTGTTCGAAGCTGACGGGGGTCATACCCGCAGCGGCCGTCAGCCTCGAACATCGGGCACGAGCGCATTTCGGGGCCGGTGCCTCAGGCCAGCTCGAAGGCGACCTTCCGCGTCGCGACGTCCGCGGCCACCAGCCGGGCCTGGACGTCCGTGCCGAGCGGGAGGGCCGTGGCCGAGGAGACCGGGCCCTCGACGGCCGGCTCCTGGAGGGTGAGGACGCCTCGCGTCGGCGTCTTCTCGTCCACGTCGACGACCACCGCGTCGAAGGTCTCGCCCACGCGCCCCTGGAGCACCCCGGCCTCGACGAGGTCCAGGACGGCCCCTTCGTACTGGTGGGCACGGTGGCCCGACTCCGAGAGCACCTTCGGCAGGTCGTGCAGCTCCGAGAGCACCCACATCGGGACCTCGGTGCCGGCGCAGAGCGCCACGCAGATCTCGCCGGCGAAGCGGTCGCCCAAGCGGCGCAGCGGCGCGGTCACGTGGGCGTACTCCGACGCCAGCGCGGCGTGCTGGGGCTCGGCCGGCACCTCGCCGTCGAAGCCGACGTACCCGCTCCCCCGCAGCAGCCGCGTGCACGCGTTGACCATCGCGGCGTGCTGGGGCTTGCGCGGGTCCAGCGAGCGGATGAAGTCGGGGTAGAGCTGCTCGGCCGGCCACTCGATGCCGAGCGCGCGGGCGGTGCGGTGCAGGCGCTGGACGTCGTGCGGGTCCGGCGGCGGGAGCGTGCGCAGCAGGCCGACCCGGGCGTAGACCATGAGCGAGGCGGCACCGAAGCCGGTCAGCAGCGAGATCTGGGCGTTCCAGTTCTCCACCGGCAGCAGGGTGCGGAACTCCAGCGACCAGGAGTCACCGGCCACGGTGACCTCCTGCTCGGGCAGCGGCAGCGAGACGCCGCCCCGGGCCGCCTCGCGCTCGAGGCGCTTGGCGCCCAGCTCGGCCAGCAGCTGGAGCGACTCCGACGCCGACCCGTCGTCGATCGAGCGCTGCACGGACGCGTAGTCCAGCTTGGCCGTGGACCGGACGAGCGCGCGCTCGACCTTCACGTCGGTGCCCTCACCGGTGTCGTCGCAGCGGATCGTCCAGAGCAGTGCCGGCCGGACCTGCTCGGGCAGCAGCGAGGCGGCGCCCTCGGAGAGCACCTTCGGGTGCAGCGGCACCTTGGAGTCCGCCCCGTAGAGCGTCTCTCCGCGCCGGTGCGCCTCGAGGTCGACCGGGTCCCCGGGCGCCACGAACGCGGCGACGTCGGCGATCGCGTAGTGGACGCGGTAGCCGTCGCGGTCCCGCTCGATGTGCAGCGCCTGGTCGAGGTCCATCGAGCTCGGCGGGTCGATGGTCACGAACGGGATGTCGGTGCGGTCGAGGTCCGGCAGCCGTGGCGCGGCCGCGGCCGCAGCCGCGGCCTCCTCCACCTCGGGCGGGAACTCCGGCGAGACCTTGAGGTCGGCCTGGATCGCCGCGATTCCCTGCCGGAGCCCCTCGGCGGCCACGCGGTCGCTCTCGGAGTCGCCGGCCGGACGGACGTGCACCACTCGGTTGCTGGGCATGTCCAGCACCCTAGGACACTTCGGCCGCCCACCGGAGACCTCGGCACGGCGTCCGCACCCCGGACCGCCTAACCTATGCGCGTGCTGATCCTGCTTCCCCCGAGCGAGGGCAAGAGCGCCCCGCGGCTGGGCAAGCCCCTCGAGCTCGCCGACCTGAGCTTCCCGGTCCTGACGCGGCCGCGCGGCATGGTCATCGACGCGCTCGTGGACCTCTGCTCGGTCGACATCGACCCCACCCTGCCGATGCACTCGCGCGTCCTCGTGGACCTCGCGGCACGCACGCTGGGCATCAGCGACGGCCAGCGCGACCTGGTGCACCTCAACGGGCGCCTGCACACCTCGCCGTCCGCCCGGGCCGACAAGGTCTACACTGGCGTCCTGTACGACGCCCTCGACCCCGCGACGCTCTCCACGTCGGCCAAGCGCCGCGCGGCCACCCGCCTCGCGGTCACCTCCAGCCTCTTCGGGCTGGTCCGGCCGAGCGACCGCATCCCGGCGTACCGCCTCTCCGGCGACGCCAACCTCCCCGGCCTCGGCTCGGTGGCCGCGGTGTGGCGCGAGTACCTCGGCGACGCCATCCACCTCGGCATGGGCGACGGGCTGCTGGTCGACCTCCGGTCGACGATGTACGCCGCGTTCTGGCGACCGCCCGCCAGCCTGGCCGACCGGGTGGCGACCGTGCGGGTGCTGCACGAGGTCGACGGCAAGCGCCAGGTCGTCAGCCACTTCAACAAGTCGACGAAGGGCCGGATCGTCCGCGACCTGCTCGAGGACGGCGGCAACCCGCGCACCCCCGGCAAGCTCGCCGACCTGCTGACCGACCTCGGCTGGAAGGTCGAGCTGGGCGAGCCCACCAAGAAGGGCACCCAGCTCGACGTCATCGTCACCGACGTCTGAGGATCACCAGCGCTGCTGGGCGAACGCGTCGTGCCCGGGAGGCAGCGCGTTGAACATCCGCATCGACGCGCGCGGCTCGGTGCCGCCCGGGCCACCGCGGAAGAACGACAGCACCGACACCGAGGCCGGTGACAGCTCCATCCGGAAGACCGCCTCGAGCGGCGCGTCGACGGCGTGCGCGACGAGCGTCTTGATCGGCGTCACGTGGCTGACCACGACGACGGTCTTGCCGGCGTGGGCGTCCAGGAGCCGCTGCAGGCCGCCGAGGACCCGCTCCTCGACGACGCGGAACGACTCGCCCCCGGCCGGAGCCTCGTCGAGCGATCCCAGCCAGCGGTCGAGCTCCTCGGGGTGCCGCTCGGCCACCTCGCCGAACGTCAGCCCGTCCCAGTGCCCGAACTCCATCTCCGCGAAGCCCGGCTCCTCCTCGACCTGCTTGCCCAGGACGGCGGCGACGATGTCGGCCGACTCGCGGGTGCGGCGCACCGGCGAGGCGATGACGACGTCGACCTTCTCGGCCAGCGGCGACAGCCACTCGGCGGCCGCACGGACCTGGTCGCGGCCCTCCTCGCTGAGCCCGGGGTTGGCGCTCGCGAGACCGCCGGAGAAGCGCTTCTCGACGGTGTGCGGCGTGACGCCGTGGCGCACCAGCACCACCGTGGTCGGCTCCCCCGCCGGGGCGGTCCACCCGCGCGCCGGCTTCTCGATCTCCTCGATCAGGCTCTCGGCGTCGGGGTCCTCGCCGGCCGCCGTCACACCGTGCCGCAACCCGTCCAGGGCCTCGTTGGCCAGCCGGTCGGCGTGCGCGTTCTGCTCCCGCGGCACCCAGGTGTACGTCGTGCCCGCCGGCGCGAGCCGGCCCGCCTCGGCGGCCAGCGGCTTCATGTCGGGGTGCTTGATCTTCCAGCGCCCCGACATCTGCTCGACGACCAGCTTGGAGTCCATCCGGACCTCGACCTCGGCCCCGGGCGCGAACTCCGCGGCCATCCGCAGACCGGCCACGAGGCCGGAGTACTCCGCGACGTTGTTGGTCGCGAAGCCGATCCGGGTGCCGTCCTCCGCGATCACCTCGCCCGTGTCGGCGTCCTTCAGCACGGCGCCGTACGCCGAGGGGCCGGGGTTGCCGCGCGAGCCGCCGTCGGCCTCGATGACCACCCTGCGGTGATCGAGCTTGCCGGTTCGGTGATCGAGCTTGTCGAGATTCACAGACCCGACTCGGCCGTGCGGACCAGGATCCGTGAGCACTCCTCGCACCGGATCACGAGGTCGCTCGGCGACGCCTTGATGACCGCCAGCTCGGCGTTGTCGATGGAGAGCTGGCAGCCGCTGCAGCGGCGCTGGCGCAGCTCGGCGGCGCCCACGCCGCCCTTCTGGGTGCGCAGTCGGTCGTAGAGCGCCACCAGGTCGTCCGGCAGGCCCTCGGCGGCCAGGCCGCGGTCGGCCTCGACCTTGGCGAGCTGGAGGTCGATCTCCGCGGTCTTCTGGTCGCGCGCCAGCATGAGCTCGGCGAGCTTCTCGTCGGCCTCGCGGACCTTGCCGGAGAACTCGTCGAGGGTGCGCTGCGCCTCCTCGAGGCGGGCCATCACCTCGAGCTCGTCGTCCTCGAGCGAGGTGATCCGGCGCTCGAGCGACTCGAGCTCGTGGGTCATCCGCTCGAGGTCCTTGGGGTTGGTGACCAGGCCCTGGTCCATCCGGCTGCGGTCCCGCTCGCGGCGGGCCTTGACCGTCTCGACGTCGGAGTCGACCTTCTGCTGCTCGACGGCCAGGTCGTCGACGGCGATCTGCGCGTCGCGGGCCTGGTCGTCGCTGGACTTGCGCGTCGTCTGGAGGGCGACGATCTCGGCGAGCTCGGGCAGGTTGGCCCGCTGGTGGCGCAGCTGGTCCGCCTTGGCGTCGAGCTCCTGGACTTCCAGGAGCTTCTGCTGGGCGGTGGGGTCGGCTTTCAGGGTGTGCTCCTCGAGACTCGGAACTGCCAGGGGTCGGTGCGGATCGTGCTCACACGGGTGTCCACCGTATCGTCCGCGTCCCCGGCGAGCGCCGCCGCCAGCCGTCTCTCGACCACGGGCAGCCAGGTCCACTCCGCCGCCCAGTGCGCGACGTCGATGACGGCCGGCCCGCCCTTCTCCACGAACTCCGCGGTGGGGTGGTGCCGCATGTCGCTGGTGACGTAGACGTCGGCGTCGGTCCGGAGCACGGCGTCGAGCAGGAAGTCGCCCGCGCCGCCGCACAGCGCTACCCGTCGTACGACGCGTGCGGGATCGCCCGCGACCCGCACGCCCTGCTCGCTGGCCGGCAGCGCGTCGGCCACCGTGGCCGCGAACTCGGCGAGCGTCGTCGCCTCGACCGAGCCGATCCGGCCGGCGCCGGTGTCGCTGGTGCCGGGGTCGGCGAGCTCGACCACGTCGTAGGCCGGCTCCTCGTAGGGGTGGGCGGCGAGCATGGCCGCCACGACGGCGCTCCGCCGGCCGCGGGCCAGCACGGCCGAGACCTGCACCTCGCCCACGACCTCGGGCCGGCCCACCTCGCCGATCGCGGGCGTCGCGCCGGGGAGCGGCCGGAAGCGGCCCTCGCCGGGCGTGCTGAAGGAGCAGGAGTCGTAGTCGCCGATCGCCCCGGCCCCGGCCCCGGCCAGGGCGGCCCGGACGGCCTCGGCGCTCTCCGCCGGGACGTGCACGGTCAGCTTGTCCAGCGCGGTGTCGGCCGAGGGCTGCACGGGTGTCACGTCGGTCAGCCCGAGCGCGGCGGCCAGCGCCTCGGACACCCCGCCCTCGGCCCGGTCGGCGTTGGTGTGCGCGGTCAGCAGCGCACACCCGGCCGCGGCCAGGGTCGCGAGCGTGCGGCCCTTGGGCGTGGTGGCCGCGAAGCCGTGCACGGGCTTGAGGAAGAGCGGGTGGTGCACCACCAGCAGGTCGGCGCCCCAGGCGGCCGCCTCCTGCGCGACCTCGAGGGTCGGGTCGACGGCGAAGAGCACCTTGCGCACCGGTGCCGCCGGGTCGCCGTACACCAGCCCGACGGCGTCCCAGCCGTCGGCGGTGGCGGGTGGGTACCACCCGTGCAGCAGGTCGACGACGTCGCGCAGCGCAGGCATGGCGCCCATTGTCGTTGATCGAGATCTTTTGTCGGTGATCGAGCCTGCCGAGATCAGTTGACCTGCCGGCCGTAGCCCTCCCAGTAGGGCGCCCGCAGCTTGAACTTCTGCAGCTTGCCGGTGGCGGTGCGGGCGAGCTCGTCGCGGAACTCCACCGACGTGGGCGCCTTGTAGCCCGCGGCCTTGTCCTTGCACCACGCGATGAGGTCGGCCTCGGACGCCTCCTGCCCCTCGGCCAGCACGACGAGGGCCTTGATCGTCTCGCCCCACTTCTCGCTCGGCACCCCGATCACGGCGACCTCGGCGACGGCGGGGTGGCTGAACAGCACGTCCTCGACCTCGATCGAGGAGACGTTCTCGCCGCCGGTGATGATCACGTCCTTCTTGCGGTCGCTGATCGTCAGGTAGCCGTCGTCGCCCAGCACTCCCCCGTCGCCGGTGTGGAACCACCCGCCGGCCAGCGCCCGCTCGGACTCCTCCGGCTGCTCCCAGTAGCCCTCGAGCACGACGTTGGACCGGGCCAGCACCTCCCCGGCGTTCTCCTCGTCCTCCGAGATCTTCAGGCGTACGCCGAGCGCCGGTGCCCCGGCCCGCGTGAGCAGCGAGGCGCGCTCGAGCGGCTCGAGGTCGTCCCACTCCGCCCGGGAGCGGTTGAAGGTCAGCAGCGGCGAGGTCTCGGTGAGGCCGTAGATCTGGATGAACTCCCAGCCGAGCTCCTGCTCGACCCGCGCGACGGTCTTGGTCGGCGGCGGGGCACCGGCCATGATGATCCGGACCTTGTCGCGGCCGGGGATCTCGCCCTCCCAGTCCTGGGCGGCGTCGAGCACGGCGGCGGCCACGGCCGGGGCAGCACACATGACGGTGACGCCGTGGTCGCGGACCCGCCGCAGGATCTCGGCGCCGTCGATCTTGCGGATCACGACCTGCTTGACGCCCAGCCCGGTCATCGCGAACGGCATCCCCCAGCCGTTGGCGTGGAACATCGGCAGCGTGTGCAGGTAGACGTCGCGGTCGGTCACGGCGGCGTGCATCGCGAACGTCACCGCGTTGACCCAGATGTTGCGGTGGGTGATCTGCACGCCCTTGGGCCGCGCGGTCGTGCCGGAGGTGTAGTTGATGCAGGCGGTGGCGTTCTCGTCGGGCTCCCAGGGCTTCGGCTCGGCCCCCTCCGCCGCGTAGAGGTCGTCGTCCTGCCCGATCACGAAGCGGTGCTCCGCGGTGACGTCCTTCAGCTCCTCGTCCAGCTCCGGGTCGACGACCAGGACCCGGGCGCCGGAGTGCTGGACGATGTACTGCACCTCGTCGGGGCGCAGCCGGAAGTTGACCGGCACCAGGACCCGGCCGAACCCCGCCACGCCGAAGAACGACGTGAGCAGCCGCGCGCTGTTGTGGCTGACCACCGCCACCCGGTCGCCGAACCCGATGCCCAGCTCGTCGAGCCGCGCCGCCTGCCGCCGGGCCAGCGCACCGATCTCCGCGTAGGTCAGCTCGCCACCGCCCAGCGGCGCGGCCGGCTGGTTCGGCTCGTCCACGCAGCCGGTCCGGGCGCCGTAGACCTGCACGGCTCGGTCGATGAAGTCGGACACGCTGAAGGGCACGATCATCAGGGGCTCCTCGGGGCGACTCGCTGTGACGCCTGCCACCTTAGCCACCGCGAAGGGCTACGGTTCGAGGGTGATCTCGGGAGACACGCCGGTCCGACGCGACGTCGGTCGGCTCTGGGCGGCGTACGCCGTGAGCGAGGCCGGCACCGCCGTCGGCGCCGGGGCACTGCCCCTGGTGGCGCTGCTGGTGCTGCACCTCGGCCCGCTCGAGGTCTCCGTGGTCGCCGCCCTCAGCGGCATCGTCGCCGCCGTCCTGGCCCTGCCCCTGGGATCGCTCATCGAGTTCCGCCCCAAGCGGTCCGCGATGGTCGCCGCCGACCTGGCCCGGTTCGCCGCATTCGGCAGCGTGCCCGTCGCCGCCGCGTTCGGCGCCCTCACCTACGCCCACCTCTGCGCCGTCGCCGTGGTCCAGGCGCTCGGCGTGATCGCGTTCGGCGCAGCCAGCGGCGCCCACCTCAAGGCCCTGGTCCCGGCCGACGAGCGGCTGCAGGTGGTCAGCCGCTTCGAGACGACCTTCTGGACCGCGACCACGGTCGGCCCGCCGATCGGCGGCGCTCTGGTGTCGCTGGTCGGGGCGACCGCCTCGATGGCGGTCGACGCAGTCTCGTTCCTGCTCTCGGCGATCGGCGTACGTCGTCTGCGGACGCCCGAGCCCGCGCCCCCGGTCCGCAGGCCGGGCACCAACCGGCGCTCGGACCTCGCCGCGGGCTGGCGCGAGATCCACGCCCACCGGGGCATGCGCGCCCTCTTCTGGAACTCCCTGCTCTGCGGCGGCTCGCTGATGATGGCGGCCCCGCTCGTGCCGGTGCTGATGCTCCGCGACCTCGGCTTCGCCCCCTGGCAGTACGGCCTGGCCCTCGGCGTCCCCGGGCTCGGCGGCATCGTCGGCGCGCTCCTGACCCCCCGCCTCACCCAGCGGTACGGCGCCCGCCGGGTGCTGATGACCTCCGGCGTCGCCCGGACGATGTGGATGTCGCTGATCGCGCTGGCGACGCCGGGCGCGACCGGCCTGGTCCTGATCATCACCGCCAACACCCTGCTGCTGCTCAGTGCCGGCGCCTTCAACCCCTCGTTCACGGCCTACCGCCTGACGGCGGCGCCCGACGACCACGTCGTCCGCGTGATCGCCTCGTGGTCGATCAGCCAGCGCACGGCGCAGCCCATGTTCATGCTGGCCGGCGGCGTGCTCGCCGAGGCCACCAGCGCCCGCACCGCGATCCTCGTGGCCGCGGTCCTGCTCGTCTCCAGCGCCGCGCTGCTGCCCTGGCGGGCCCCGGACGCCGGACCGCCCGGCTCAGCACCCCCATGCGGTGCTGAGACGGGCGGCCTGTCGGACGTGGATCAGGCGGCGGGCCAGGTGGCCGTGGCCACCGCTCCCCCGGTGACCTCGACGGTCAGCTGCACGTCGTCGGTGCCCTTCGGGACGAGGACGTAGCGGCCCTCGACCAGCTCGGGGAACACCAGCGACGGCACCTCGTCGCCCTGGACCGGACGGTTCACGACGGCCACGTGCGGGCGGTGCCCGTGGGTGTGGTCGTGCGTGTGCCCGTGGTCATGGCCGTGCGCGTGGTCGTGGCTGTGGGTGTGCTGGTGCCCCAGCTCGCCCTCGGACACGATCTCGATCTCCTCCCCCTCCATCGAGGCCGGCATGGTCACGACGAGCGCGCCCACGTCGCCCCCGATGTCGAGCAGGACGGAGCCCTGCCCGGCGAAGGGGTTCTCCTGGGTGCCCATCACGAGGCCTGCGTCGTGCCGGGCTCGGTCTGGTAGCCACCACCCGGCAGCCCGAGGTAGGGGAACTCGTTGGTCGCACCGGCGTTGCTGTTGCTCGTGCCGTCCTCGACGGCGCTGGCGGCGCCGTCGGGGGTGTACGACGGGTCGACGACCGGGATCGTCAGCCCCGCGATCGCCCGCAGCTCGATGGTCACCACGTCATCGTCGATGCGGCGACCGTTCGGGAAGCCGGCCGGGTCGCCGCCGACGAGCCCGAGCTTGTTCGGGCTCGAGGCCGGCGGGATGGCCAGGTTGAGGCGCAGCATGTCGGCCTGCACCGGACCCGTGTAGTTCTGGAACCCCGGGATGACGCCTCCCGGGATGCCGGTCATCAGGACGGCGTTGAGGTCCGCTCGCGGCTTGTCGTAGGCCGCGAGGTTGGGGAAGACGCCCGGGTAGAGGACCGGGAGAAGTCCCTGGAGCTCCGGCTTGTTGACGTACTTCGTGTAGCGCGAGTCGCCCTTCGGCTGGCGGACGTTCCACTGGTCCTTCTCGGCCATCGGCACGATGACCTCGTTGAACAGCGGGTTGCCCAGGCGGGAGACCTGCTTCCACGGACCGTGGCCGACGTAGGAGCCCGAGTCGTAGTCGAAGATCCGCGAGGCCCGGCGGCTGGCGGTGGCCCAGACGCCGACGACGGCCTTGGGGTCCATCGGGTCGCTCGGGGCCACCCCGTTGCGGGTGAGCTCCTTGATCGGCACCTGCAACGCGATGGTGTGCACGTTGTAGGACTGCACGGAGTTGACGCCGTTCATGTTCGGCATCGAGATGAGGTGCGCCTCGTTGAAGGGGCGCAGCGCCCCGAGGTCGAACACGCTGCCGAGGTCGACGTGGAAGGCGTCGGCCCGCTGGCCGGCGAAGACCATGCGGCCGCCCGGCAGGGCGTGCTTGGCCTCGTTGGACAGCGTGGCGTAGTCCGGGGTGCTGCGCTTGCCGACGTTGACCGGCGGGCACGGCAGGTTCTTGCCGAGCACCTTGGCCGTGCCGTTCTTGATCCGGGTCACGGAGTAGTACTGCGGCCGGTTCCAGGTCGTGTCGTCGATGTGCATGATCTGGCCGGTGTTGTAGAGGAACGTCTTGGCGTTCCTCACCCGCGTGTGGAAGCGGAACTGGTAGGTGATGTCGGCCTCCGCCTTGCCCTTGTTCGAGACGTGGATCTCGTAGAGGACGTCGTCACCGAACTCGTAGAAGTTCGGGCCGCCGTCCGGCTTCTGCAAGGGGATGAAGTTGGCGATCAGGACCGCCTGGGTCGGCGACGACGGGCTGACGAAGGCGTAGACGTCGGTGCCGTCGGCGACCGGGTCCTTGGCGATCTCGGGTGCTTCGCGGTGGGACGACATCACTCGCCTCCCGCTGCGTTGAGGATGCGGGTCACGAGGTCGCGGTCGTGCACGACCACCTCACGCTCCCCGACCATCAGCCGGAGCTCGTCCGACCGGTGGTTCTTGACGTAGGCGACCACGGCCGCCTTGGCCGCGTCCGGACGCATCCGGGCGCTGGCGTCGGCTGCTTCGGACGTGACGGCGACGGCGCCCACGGCGACCGTCCCCGCTCCCGCAGCGGCCAGGAAGTTCCTTCTGCTGGTCTCACTCATTGCTGTGCCCTCCACAAGGGTCCGGGCGCCTCGATGTGAGGCGCGCCACAAGGGCTTCGGAGCCGAGGCGGATCCGGATGGGAGGCGAGGTGGGAGGCGGGTGAGTGGGCGCAGAGGGGATCGAACCCCCGACCACCTCGTTGTAAGCGAGGGGCTCTACCGCTGAGCTATACGCCCGTGGCTCGTCGGAGCGGCGTCAGACTACGCGAGCGCCGGGGCCGCGCGGGAATCCGGGTGCCGGTGGGAAAAAGGTCCGGAAATAGGTCGAACCGCTGGCGTCTCGGGTCACCAGCGGTTCAACAAGTTCAAGATTAGGGGGGTCGTTCAAGGGCCGTCACGGGTTTGTCGGAAAGTTGTCCGAAAACTCCGGCAATGGTCCAGACCACCCCCCGGGGGTGCCGGTTTCCGGACGGTCAGGTCGCGGCGACGAGCTGCTTCAGGTGCTCGTCGAGGTCGCGTCCCTCGGGCAGCGCGTTGTGGACCGCCCAGCGGACCATCCCCTGCCGGTCGATGACGTACGACGACCGCCGGGCCACACCCTTGGTCTCGTCGAAGACGTCGTAGGCCCGGGCCACCTCGCCGTGCGGCCAGAAGTCGGAGAGCAGCGGGAAGTTCAGCCCGTCCTGGTCGGCGAAGGCGCGCAGGGAGTAGACCGGGTCGGTCGAGATCGCGAGCACCTCGGTGTCGAAGGTCATGAACTCCGCCAGCCGGTCGCGGATGCCGGCCATCTCCCCGGTGCACACCCCGGAGAACGCCCACGGGTAGAAGATGATCGCCACGGCCTTGGTGCCGCGGTAGGACGACAGGGTGACGTCCTGCCCGAACTGGTCGCGCAGGGTGAAGTCGGGGGCCGGTCCGCCCAGGGAGAGTCCACTCATGGTGGCTCCATCCTCGCACCCGGCGCGGACAGCCCCGCATCCGGCTGGTCGGGGGGCAGGTCAGCTCTTGTCCAGCTCCCGCTTGAGCACCTTGCCGGTCGCGTTGCGCGGCAGCTCGTCGAGGAAGACGAAGTCACGGGGCACCTTGTAGCGGGCGAGGTTCTCCTTCACCCAGTCCTTGAGCGTCTCCTCCGAGACCTCGCCCCGGGTGACCACGAAGGCCTTGAGCCGCTTGCCGAAGTCGGGGTCGTCGACGCCGATCGCAGCGACCTCCACCACCGACTCGTGGCGGGCCAGGCAGTCCTCGACCTCCTTGGGGAAGACGTTCTCCCCGCCGGAGACGATCATCTCGTCGTCGCGGCCCTCGACGTACAGGCGCCCGTCGGGGCCGAAGCGGCCGACGTCGCCGCTGGACATGAGTCCGTCGACGACCTCCTTGTGGCCGCCGCCGGTGTAGCCCTCGAAGAGCAGGCTGTTGCCGACGAAGATCCGGCCGGACTCCCCCGCCGGGAGCTCCTTGCCCTCGGGGTCGAGGATCTTCACGATCGTCGCCCACGGCGGCCGGCCGGCCGAGGACGGCGCCTCGCGCAGGTCGACCGGGTTGGCGATCGAGGCGTAGGCGACCTCGGTCGAGCCGTAGATGTTGTAGAGGTTGTCGCCGAACTGGTCCATCCAGCTCACGGCGAGGTCGCCCGGCAGCGCCGAGCCCGACGCCGCCACGACCTTGACCTGCGAGAGGTCGTAGGACGCACGCGTCTCCTCCGGGAGGTTCATGATCCGCTGCAGCATCACCGGGATCACCACCAGGGACTGGCAGCCCTCGGCCTCGGTGACGCGCAGCGCCTCCTCGGGGTCGAACTTGCGGCGCAGCACCACCGTGGAGCCGAGCAGCATCGACATGGCCAGGTGGGCGAAGCCCCAGGTGTGGAACAGCGGGGCCGCGATGTGGGTGCGCCAGCCGTAGCGCAGCGGCATCCGGGACAGGAGCGAGACCGCCGCGTCGATGCCGGCCTCGTTGCGCGGCGCGCCCTTGGGAGTGCCGGTGGTGCCGGACGTCAGGATCACGATCCGGGTGTGCCGCTCGGGCGGCTCGAGATCGCCGGCGGCGTGGGAGGAGATCAGCCCCTCGATCGTCGCGACGTCGGCGCCGAGGTCGTCGGAGTCGACCCACGCCACGACGCGGTTCTCGATCGTCGCCCCGGACAGGAGCTTGGTGAACTCCTCGTCGTGGACCACGACGGTCGGCTTCTCGCGCTCGAGCACGTCGGCCAGCTGCGGCCCGGCGAACGCGGTGTTGAGGTAGAGGATGTCGGCGCCCAGCTTGGAGACCGCGATGCTGGCGTCGACGAAGCCGCGGTGGTTGCGGCACATGATCGCGACGCCGTCGCCCTCGCGTACACCGATCTCCCGCAGCGCGCGCGCCAGCGCGTTGGAGCGCTGGTGCATCTCACCGAACGTCAGCGACCCGAGCTCGTCGATGAGGCCGATCTGGTCGGGGGCGCGGACGGCCAGCGAGGTGAACCCGCCCGCCGGCCCGGTGCCCCAGCGGCGCAGGGTGCGAGCCAGTCCGGCCAGCACCAGCGGGGAGTAGGGCCGGATGATCCCGGCCTCGGTGAGCACCTTCAGGCTCGTCCCGCCGGCCGCTGCGCGACCGAGGGCGGAGCCGAGGAGGGAACGGAGCACGCGGGGTCCTTGGGGCTGGTCGGGTCAGGCCGGGGTCTTGGGCGCGACGAGGCGTGTGGCCTGCCAGTCCTTGCTCACCGCGGCGGTGGTGGTCTGGGCGAGGCCGGCGATCGGCGCGGCCTCGGCGATGTCGGCGGCTTCCACGGCCTGCGCACGGCCGACCTTGGGGGTGAGCAGCCAGATCGCGCCGCCCCCGACGAGGTCGGTCAGCGCATCGACCAGGCCGTCGACGAGGTCACCGTCATCGGCGCGCCACCACAGCAGCACGGCATCGACCACGTTGCCGTAGTCGCCGTCCACCATGTCGGCGTCGATGGTGTCCTCGATCGCGACCCGGAGCTCGTCGTCGGTGTCGTTGTCCCAGCCGAGCTCCTGGATGACCATCCCGGGCTTGAAGCCCAGCCGGCCAGCAGGACCGGCGTCGGGTCCGTCTGTCTGGGTGGACCCGCCACCCGCGGTCGAGCTCACTGAATCCTCCAGTCGCGTCACATCCACCGTCCGGCTCCCGGGCGGCGACCCGGGCCCACGATGAGGCCAAGGTGGGGAGTAGTCCAGCGGAGTTGGGGCGGCTCCGCAACCCGTGTCCACAGGGAGGGGCTCCAAAACGCCTGCTCAGGGCCCCTCAGGAGGGGGCCGCTGAGACTACCGATGGGTAAATTCCCTGAGGTTCGGGAGCGTGCAACGATGAGCGGGTGACCGAAGAGACATCCACCACTTCAGGCACGACCTCCTCGACGACGACCAGCCCCCGATCGGGCTCGATCGCGTCCGTCATCCACGAGGGTCTGCCCACCCAGCTGCCGGACATCGACCCGGACGAGACCAACGACTGGATCGCGTCGTTCGACTCGATGGTCGACGAGCGCGGCCGCGACCGTGCCCGCTACGTCATGCTGCGCCTCCTCGAGCGCGCGCGTGAGATGCAGGTCGGCGTGCCGGCGCTGCGCAGCACCGACTACATCAACACGATCCCGCCCGAGCGCGAGCCCTGGTTCCCCGGCGACGAGGAGGCCGAGCGCCGCATCCGCGCCTTCATCCGCTGGAACGCCGCGGTCATGGTCTCCTCGGCCAACCGCAAGGGGCTCGAGGTCGGCGGCCACATCGCCACCTACCAGTCCTCGGCCAGCCTCTACGAGGTCGGCTTCAACCACTTCTTCCGCGGCAAGGACCACCCCGGCGGCGGCGACCAGATCTACATCCAGGGCCATGGCTCCCCCGGCATCTACGCCCGCGCCTTCCTCGAGGGCCGGCTGGAGGAGGAGCAGCTCTACCGCTTCCGCCAGGAGGTCCAGCACGGCGCCCACGCCGGCCTGCCGTCGTACCCCCACCCGCGCCTGATGCCGGACTTCTGGGAGTTCCCGACGGTCTCCATGGGGCTCACGGGCATCAACTCGATCTACCAGGCGCGGTTCAACCGCTACCTGCAGAACCGCAACATCAAGGACACCAGCGAGCAGCGCGTGTGGGCGTTCCTCGGCGACGGCGAGATGGCCGAGCCCGAGTCGCTGGGCGCCATCCGGGTCGCCGCCCGCGAGGAGCTCGACAACCTCGTCTGGGTCATCAACTGCAACCTCCAGCAGCTCGACGGCCCGGTCAACGGCAACGGCAAGATCATCCAGGAGCTCGAGGCCAACTTCCGCGGTGCCGGCTGGAACGTCATCAAGGTGGTCTGGGGCCGCGAGTGGGACCCGTTGCTGGCCCGCGACGTCGACGGCGTCCTGGTCAACAGGATGAACACCACCCCGGACGGTGCGTTCCAGACCTACTCCACGGAGAAGGGGGACTACATCCGCGAGCACTTCTTCGGCACCGACCCGCGGCTGCGCAAGATGGTCGAGCACATGACCGACGACCAGATCGTGAAGCTGCCCCGCGGTGGCCACGACTACCGCAAGGTCTACGCCGCGTTCGACGCCGCGACCAAGCACGCCGGCCAGCCGACCGTGATCCTGGCCAAGACCATCAAGGGCTGGACGATCGACGCGCTGGAGGGCAAGAACGCCACCCACCAGATGAAGAAGCTGACCCAGGACGACCTCAAGAAGTTCCGGGACCGCCTCTACCTGCCGATCTCCGACCGCGACCTCGAGCGCTCCTACGAGGAGACCGGCGCCGCGCCGTTCTTCCACCCCGGCAAGGACGCCCCCGAGATCCAGTACATGAAGGAGCGTCGGGCGGCCCTGGGCGGACCGGTCCCCAAGCGGGTCCTGCGCGCCAAGGACCTCCAGCTGCCCGCCGACTCGGTCTACGCCGAGCTGAAGAAGGGCTCGGGCAAGAACTCCATCGCCACCACCATGGCCGTGGTGCGCCTGCTCAAGGACTGGATGAAGGACCCCGAGATCGGCAAGCGCCTCGTGCCGATCGCCCCGGACGAGTACCGCACGTTCGGCATGGACGCGATGTTCCCGAGCGCCAAGGTCTACAACCCGGCCGGCCAGCAGTACGAGTCGGTCGACCGCAAGTTGTTGCTCTCCTACAAGGAGTCCCCGCAGGGCCAGATGCTGCACGAGGGCATCTCCGAGGCCGGCGCCATGGCCTCGGCGACGGCTGCCGGCTCGGCGTACTCCACCCACGGCGAGCACATGATCCCGTTCTACATCTTCTACTCGATGTTCGGCTTCCAGCGGACCGCCGACTCGATCTGGGCGATGGCCGACCAGCTCGCGCGCGGCTTCCTGATCGGCGCCACCGCGGGTCGCACCACCCTGACCGGTGAGGGCCTGCAGCACGCCGACGGCCACTCGCCGCTCATCGCGGCGACCAACCCGGCAGTCGTGCACTACGACCCGGCGCAGGCCTACGAGGTCGCGCACATCATGCAGTCGGGCCTCGAGCGGATGTACGGCGAGAACTCCGAGGACGTGATCTTCTACATTACGGTCTACAACGAGCCCGTCCAGCACCCGGCCGAGCCCGAGGACGTCGACGTCGAGGGCATCCTCAAGGGCATCCACCGCGTGGGCACCGCCGACGGTGAGGGGCCGCGCGTGCAGCTGCTCGCCTCCGGCGTGGGCCTCCCGTGGGTCCGCGAGGCCGCCCGGATCCTCGCCGAGGACTACGGCGTGCAGTCCGACACCTGGTCGGTCACCTCGTGGAACGAGCTGGCCCGCGACGCCGTCGCGGCCGAGCAGTGGAACCTCCTCCACCCGGGCGAGTCGCCGCGCACGCCGTACGTCAGCGACAAGCTGGCCGGGGCCCGTGGCCCCGTCGTGGCCGTCTCGGACTACATGCGGGCCGTCCCGCTGCAGATCGCACGCTGGGTGCCCGGTGACTACCGGGTGCTCGGTGCCGACGGGTTCGGCTTCGCCGACACCCGCCCGGCCGCCCGTCGCTTCTTCCACATCGACGCCCAGTCCGTCGTCGTCCAGGCGCTCCAGGCGCTCGCGGACGCCGGCGAGATCGGCCGCGAGAAGGTCGAGGAGGCGTTCGCGAAGTTCCGCATCGACGACCCGACCGCCGTCGCCGGCGTGAAGCAGGAGGGCGGGGACGCGTAGCGACTCCGACCACAGCGGGGCGGTGACCAGTGATGGTTGCCGCCCCGTTGGTCATTTCGGGGGGAACTCGGGTGCGCCGCGTAGCCGACCGCGTCTCGCCGTCAAGGAGCTTCGCCCGCTTCGCGGCGCCTTCGGCGTCCTTGACCCCGAGCCTCGCGCGATCGGCTCCAGGCGGCGGTCGGGGCGGCCGGCGCTCGCTCCGCTCCGTCCGCCGCCCCGCCCCAGGCGCACCCCCGACCACACTGGCCACACCCGGTCCGGATCTCCCGGTAGAACCTGTTCCGATTGGGCGAAAACGGCACGATTTCCGGCCGAAATTCTGCTGGTTTTGACCAATCAACGCTCCGATGGGGCGGACGGGACCCGCGGGACCCCACCAGCCCCAGCACCCGACCAGGGCGCCCGCGCATGCGGGCGGCGCGGGCGTAGCCCGTGCCGACAGCGCGCTGCCCGGCCGACCGTCCGGGTCCCGGTGTCAAGGACGGCGAAGCCGCCGCGCAGCGGACCGAGCGGAGCGAGGGTCCTTGACGCCGGGAGACGGTCGGCCACGCGCGCGGGCGCCACAACCACCCCAAGCAGATGCGCCGACTCGACGAGTCGGATCAGCCAGCCTCGATCTCCGTGACCGGCGCGAGGACGGGCACGGGGACCGGCCCGTGCTTGAGCAGGTTGCGGAAGCGGGCGCGCGAGTACGTCGCCGGCTGGGTGGTGCGGATGAACTCGTTGACGATCTTGGCGAAGCGGTGCGGGTGGTCCTTGTGCGGGAAGTGTCCGGCGTTGGGGATCACCTCGACCCGGGCGTTGGGGGCCAGGGCGGCGGCGTTGCTGGCGTGCCGGACCGGGATGACCTTGTCGTCGCGTCCCCACACGACGCACATCGGCATCTCCTCGGTGAGGTAGGCGCGGTCGGCCATGGTGACGATCTGGCCCCGCCAGTCCACGACGGCGCGCACCACGTGGCGGATCGCGTGCCGGGCGTGCGGGTCCTTGAAGGAGTTGTAGATCTCGGCGACCTCGTCGAGGTCGCGGGTGTGCTTCCACGAGGTGGTCGACAGGGCACGCAGCCCGGCCATGCCGAGGTGGCGGACACCGGGCAGCGTCAGCACGCCCATCACCTGGTGGAAGCCCGGGGTCGTGATCGCCCGGATCCCGTGGCTCACCTCGGGCCCGAGGCCGCCGGAGGCGACGAGGATCAGCCGCTCGGTGCGCTCGGGGAACTGGTAGGCGAACTGCATCGCCACGCCGCCGCCGAAGCTGTGGCCGACGACCGTCACCTTGTCGATGCCGAGCACCGTCAGCAGGTCCCGCATGCCGTTGGCGTAGCCACCCACGCTGTAGTCGGCCCGCGGCTTGTCCGACAGGCCGTGCCCCAGCATGTCCGGGGCGATGACGGTGTAGCGCTTGGCCAGCGAGTCGATCACCGGCTCCCACGTCGTGTGGTCGCATCCGAGACCGTGCAGCAGCAGGACCACGGGGCCCTGACCGGCCTTCACGAAGGCCCTGCGGTGGCCGTGCAACGTGAGGTACTGGACCTCATGGGGGGTGTCGGACACCGAGAGCCTCCTGGCTACCCCAACCCGTGGGGCGTAGATGTCGGATTCAACCAGAACACGTTCCCGTTGGGCAGAGCGAAAGCCCTTGTTTTACAAGGGTTTTACGGGAAATGTCCGTTCGGACTAGTGTCCGAGCGTGACTCCCGCACGCGGCCGCGCCCAGCGCGCCCGGGCCGCCGACGCCCTGCAGCGCTCCACGGGCGCGCTCAGCACCACCGCCACGGCCCGGATGGACGCCGAGATGCCATGGTTCCGGGAGCTCTCGGCCGAGGACCGCAGCTGGGTCGGGCTGATCGTCCAGGCCGGTATCCGCGGGTTCGTCGACTGGTACCGCACCGCCGACGCGGCGGACCGGGGCACGGCGCTGGCCGCCTCCGTCTTCGGTGCGGCACCCCGGGCCCTGGCCGGCGTGATCACCCTCCAGCAGACCGTCGACCTCGTCCGGCTCTCCATCGAGGTGGTCGAGAGCAACATCGACTCGCTCCTCGACCCGGCCGACGCCCCCGAGGTGCACGCGGCGGTGCTGCAGTACGCCCGCGAGGTCGCCTTCGCGACCGCCGAGGTCTACGCCCGGGCCGCCGAGGTGCGCGGCGCGTGGGACGCCCGGCTCGAGGCGCTGGTCGTCGACGCGGTGCTGCGCTCGGAGGCCGACGAGGCGCTGCTCTCCCGGGCCAGCGCCCTCGGCTGGTCCTCCCACGGCGAGGTCGCCGTGGTCCTGGGTGCGGTCCCCGGCCAACGCACCGAGACCGACCTCTTCGACGAGGTACGCCGGGCGGCGAAGGCGGCCGGCATGGACGCGCTCTGCGCGGTCCAGGGCGAGCGCCTCGTCGTCCTGCTCGGCGGGGTCAAGGACAACCGGGACGCCGCCGAGGTGGTGGTGCACCTCTTCGGCGACGGCCCGGTCGTGGTCGGCCCGGTGGCCGAGGACCTGAGCCGGGCCTACGTGTCGGCCCGCGCCGCCCTGTCGGCCCACCGCTCGGCGACCGGCTGGCCCGAGGCGCCGCGACCGGTCCGCAGCGCGGACCTGCTGCCCGAGCGGGCGCTCGCCGGTGACGGCCACGCGCGCCGGCACGTGGTCGACGAGATCTACCTGCCGCTGGTCCGGGCGCGGGGCACGCTGATCGAGACGCTGTCGGCGTACTTCCGCCACAACTCCTCGATCGAGGGGACCGCCCGGGCGCTGTTCGTGCACCCCAACACGGTCCGCTACCGCCTCAAGCAGGTCACGGAGACGACCGGGCACTCGCCGTCGGACGAGCGCGACGCGTTCACACTCCGGATCGCGCTGGTGCTGGGTCGGCAGTCCGGTCGCGGCGACGAGCGGTCTTTGTAGGAACCCTACAAAGAATCGCCCACCAGATTCGTGAGTGCCGGAGGCGCCCCACAGCCCTCCGGCCCGCCACTCTTGTCATGTGCTCGTCATCGTCGCTCCCGGTCAAGGCGCTCAGACGCCCGGTTTCCTCACGCCCTGGCTGGAGGACCCGACCTTCGCGTCGCGCTTCTCCTGGCTCTCGACGGTCGCGGGGCTCGACCTCGCCCACTACGGCACCGAGGCCGACGCGGAGACCATCCGGGAGACCCAGATCGCCCAGCCGCTGCTGGTCGCGACCGGCCTGATCGCCGCCCTCGAGCTCTTCCCGCACCCGGGCGACGCGTTCGACCAGGTCGGCGCCGTGGCCGGCCACAGCGTCGGCGAGCTGGCCGCTGCCGCCGGCGCCCGGGCGATCAGCGCCGAGCAGGCGATGGTGCTGGTCCGCGAGCGCGGCAAGGCCATGGCCGAGGCCGCCGCGGCCACCCCCACCGGCATGACCGCGGTCCTGGGCGGCGACCGCGAGGAGGTGCTGGCCAGCCTGGCCAAGCACGGGCTGACGGCCGCCAACGACAACGGCCCGGGGCAGATCGTGGCCGCCGGCACCATGGAGCAGCTGGCCGCCCTCGCCGCCGACCCGCCCACCAAGGCCCGCCTCACGCCGCTCAGCGTCGCCGGCGCCTTCCACACCGAGCACATGGCACCCGCCGTCGGCCACCTGGCCAAGCTGGCCGTCTCGGTCTCGGTCCACGACCCGCGCATCCCCCTGATCTCCAACAAGGACGGCCGGGTCATCCACTCCGGCCCCGACGTGCTCCGCCGGATCGTCGGCCAGATCGCCAGCCCGGTCCGCTGGGACCTCTGCATGGAGGCGATGACCGACCTCGGCGTCACCGGCATCATCGAGATGCCGCCGGCCGGCGTCCTGACCGGCATCGCCAAGCGCAACCTCAAGGGCGTCGAGACCTTCGCGCTCAAGACCCCCGACCAGCTCGACGACGCCCGCGCGTTCTGCCAGAAGCACGGCGAGGGTTCGATCATCGACACCACGCCGACCTGGCGCCTGGTGGTCTCGCCCTCCAAGGGCACCTTCCACATCGACGGCGCGGCCGCCGACGCGCCGCGGCTCGACGTCGGAGCGGCCATCGGCGACGTCGCCAGCTCGCGCGACCGGGTCAGCGTGACCGCCGACCACGGCGGCGAGGTCGTCGAGTGGCTCGTCGAGGACGGCGACCTGGTCTCCCCCGGCCAGCCGCTGCTCCGCCTGCACCCGGAAGGCGTCTCCTGATGACCACTCCCTCGCTCCAGTCCTCCACCGGCGCGCCGCACGCCGCGATCCTCGGCATCGGCGCCTACCGCCCCGAGCGGATCGTCCCAAACTCCGAGGTCGTCGAGGCGATCGACTCCAGCGACGAGTGGATCCAGCAGCGCTCCGGCATCAAGGCCCGCCGGTGGGCCGGCCCCGAGGAGTCGGTGCAGATGATGTCGGTGGCGGCCGCGCGCCAGGCGCTCGAGCGCGCCGGCATCGACGCCCGCCAGATCGACTGCGTCGTCGTGGCCACCGTGAGCCACATGCTCCAGACCCCGGCCGTGGCGACGGCGATCGCGCACGAGCTCGGCACCGACCAGGCCGCGGCCTTCGACATCTCCGCGGCCTGCGCGGGCTTCTGCCACGGCATCGCGATGGCCTCCGACTTCATCCGCGCCGGCAGCGCCCGCCACGTGCTGGTGATCGGCGTCGAGCGGCTCACCGACATCCTCGACCTCAACGACCGCGGGACGGCCTTCATCTTCGCCGACGGCGCGGGCGCGGCCGTGGTCGGACCCAGCGAGACCGCGGGCATCGGCCCGGTCGTGTGGGGCTCCGACGGCGAGCAGTTCGACCTGATCCGGCAGAAGGAGGACTGGCGCGACGTGGTCGGCTCGGCCGACAACCCCGGCAGCGGGACGATGCCCCACCTCGTGATGCAGGGCAACCCCGTCTTCCGGTGGGCGTCGTACGCCATGGCGACGGTCAGCCAGCAGGCCCTCGACCGCGCCGGGGTCACCCTCGACCAGCTCGACTGCTTCGTCCCCCACCAGGCCAACATGCGGATCATCGACGCGATGGCGCGCTCGATGAAGCTGCCCCCGACCGTCCGGATCGCCCGCGACATCGCCGAGCAGGGCAACACCTCGGCCGCGTCGATCCCGCTCGCCCTCGACCGGATGATCGCCGAGGGCGACGCCAAGTCCGGCGACCTGGCCCTGCTCGTGGCGTTCGGCGCCGGCCTGGCGTACGCCGCGCAGGTCGTCACCATCCCGTGAGCACCCTGACCACCCAGAACTGCACCACAGCTCGACCGAGCAGCACACCACCCACCCAAGGAGAAGGAACAACCTGATGGCCACCACCGAAGAGATCCGCGTCGACCTCGCCGACATCGTCAACGAGGTTGCCGGCATCGACGCCGACGACGTCCAGCTCGACAAGTCCTTCGTCGACGACCTCGACGTCGACTCGCTGTCCATGGTCGAGGTCGTCGTGGCCTGCGAGGAGAAGTTCGGCGTCTCCATCCCCGACGACGAGGTCAAGAACCTCAAGACCGTCGGCGACGCCGTCGCGTTCATCGAGCGCGCCCAGAGCTGACCGGGCCGGCGCCGGCGGGTCCCCCGCCGGCGCCCCCTGCTCGAGCAACCACCGCGAAGAACCGGAGTTGAGGACACAATGAGTCGCACAAGAGTCGTGGTGACCGGACTGGGCACCACCAGCCCCGTCGGCGGCGACGTCGCCAGCACCTGGGACGCACTCGTCGCCGGACGCTCCGGCGTCCGCTTCCTGACCGACGACTGGGCCGAGCAGATGCCGGTCAAGATCGCCGGCCGCATCGCGGTCGAGCCCACCGAGGTCCTGGAGCGGGTCAAGGCCCGCCGCCTGGACCGGTCCTCGCAGTTCGCGATGGTCGCAGCCATGGAGGCCTGGAAGGACTCCGGCCTCGACGCCGCCCAGGAGTCCGGCGACCTCGACGGCGACCGGGTCGGCGTCGCGATGGCCTCGGGCATCGGCGGCGTGACGACCCTCCTCGACAACTACGACGCGCTCAAGGAGAAGGGCCCCCGCCGGGTCTCTCCCCTGGCCGTCCCGATGCTCATGCCCAACGCCCCCGCGGCCCAGATCAGCCTGTACGTCGGCGCCCGCGCCGCCGTGAACACGCCGGTCTCCGCCTGCGCGTCGGGCAACGAGGGCATCGCCCTCGCGGTCGACCAGATCCGCCTCGGCCGGGCCGACGTGGTCCTGGCCGGCGGCACCGAGGCCGCGATCCACCCGCTCCCGATGGCCGCCTTCGCCAACATGATGGCGCTGTCCAAGACGGCGAGCGGCCCCGAGGGCGGCGACCCGACGGCGGTCTCCCGCCCGTGGGACACCGGCCGCGACGGCTTCGTCCTCGGCGAGGGCGCCGGCGTCCTGGTCCTGGAGTCCTACGAGCACGCGGTCGCGCGCGGCGCCCGGATCTACGCCGAGGTGCTCGGCGCCGGCATCACCGCCGACTCCCACGACATCGCCCAGCCCGACCCGGCCGGCCGCGGCGGCACCCGCGCCATCCTGCGCTGCCTGGCCGAGTCCGAGATCTCGGCCTCCGACATCGCCCACATCAACGCCCACGCCACCTCGACCCCGCAGGGCGACATCGCCGAGGGCCTGATGATCCACGCGACGCTCGGCAGCCACGCCTCCGACGTCGTGGTCACCAGCACCAAGTCGATGACCGGCCACCTCCTCGGCGGCGCCGGCGCCCTCGAGGCGATCGCCACCGTCATGGCCCTGCACCACCGGGTCGTGCCCCCGACGATCAACCTCGACAACCTCGACCCCCAGGTCGAGCTCGACATCGCCACCAAGCCGCGCGACCTCCCGGTCGGCGACATCGCGGCGCTGAACAACTCCTTCGGCTTCGGTGGCGCCAACGTCGCCGTCGCGTTCGGGACGATCTGATGACGACCGCACCCGCCGCGGCGAAGCCCGCCAAGCTGCCCCGCGAGGAGGACCCGCGCAACCCGGTCCACCGGCTCACCGCGCTCCTCGACGACGGCACCCTCGAGCTGATCACGCCCGACGACGACTCCGGCATGCTCGCCGCGGTCGGCGCGGTCAACGGCACCCGGGTCGTGGCGTTCTGCTCCGACGCGACCGTCATGGGCGGCGCGATGGGCGACGTGGGCTGCCGCGTCGTCGTCGACGCCTACCACCGCGCGATGACCGACGGCGTGCCGATCATCGGCCTGTGGCACTCCGGCGGCGCCCGCCTGGCCGAGGGCGTGCTGTCCCTGCACGCGGTCGGCCGGATCTTCCACGTGATGACCCAGGCCTCGGGCAAGATCCCGCAGATCTCGGTGGTGCTCGGCCCCGCGGCCGGCGGCGCGGCGTACGGCCCCGCCCTCACCGACGTGGTGATCCTCGGCCCCGAGGGCCGGATCTTCGTGACCGGCCCGGACGTGGTCCGCTCGGTCACCGGCGAGGACGTCGACATGCTGCGCCTCGGCGGCCCCGAGCCGCACGGCCGCCGCTCCGGCGTCGTCCACATCCTCACCGAGTCCGAGGAGGAGGCCCTCGGCCGGGCGCGCACCGTCGCCAACCTGCTCGGCTCGCAGGGCAGCCTCGTCGTGGCCGATGTCGAGGACCGGGACCTCGAGGCGATCCTGCCCGAGTCCAAGAAGCGCGCCTACGACGTGCACCCGCTCGTGGAGTCCGTGCTCGACGAGGGCACCGCCCAGGAGCTGCACGCGCGCTGGGCGCCCAACATCGTCACCGCCCTGGGCCGCTTCGGCGGTCGCACGGTCGGCGTGGTCGCCAACAACCCGCTCCGCCTCGGCGGCTGCCTCGACTCGCTCTCGGCCGAGAAGGCCTCGCGGTTCGTGCGGATGTGCGACGCCTTCGGCGTCCCGCTGATCGTCATCGTCGACGTGCCCGGCTACCTCCCCGGCGTCGGCCAGGAGTGGGACGGCGTGGTCCGCCGCGGCGCCAAGCTCCTGCACGCCTTCGGCGAGTGCGTCGTCCCCCGCGTCACGCTGGTGACCCGCAAGACCTACGGCGGCGCCTACATCGCCATGAACGCCCGCTCCCTCGGCGCGACCAAGGTCTTCGCCTGGCCGGGCGCCGAGGTGGCCGTGATGGGCGCCGTGGCGGCCATCCGGGTGCTGCACCGCCGCAAGCTGGCCGAGGTCTCCCCCGACATCCGCCCGCAGGTCGAGGCCGAGCTGGCCGCCGAGCACGAGCGGATCGCCGGCGGTGTCGACAAGGCCGTCGAGATCGGCGTCGTCGACGAGGTCGTCGCGCCCTCGGCGACCCGGTCGACCATCGCCAGGGCGATCGACGACGCGGTCCAGGAGGGCGGCGTACGCCGGGGGTACCACGGCAACATCCCGCTGTAGCCCACGTCCTGCGCAGCGTCGGGTCCGGGCCGTAACGGTCCGGGCCCGACTACGTTGAACCTCCATGACGCCCGTCACACCCCGTGGAGGAAAGACCATGCTGTCCAGGAAGGCATTCCCTGCCGTCCTCGCCGCCGTGCTCCCCGTCGCACTGCTGGCGGCCACGCCGGCGTCGGCCAACACCACGAAGTACGGCAGCACCGGGTCCCCCGACCGCGTCCTGCGGCACGGGTGCCACGACTACCGCTACCACTACAAGGTGACGGTGCCGACGAACGACTGGACGCTGGAGACCTTCCTGGTCGACCCGACCGGGGAGAAGCTCGCCTCCGGTGCGTTCGCCTCGGAGTCCGACCCCGACGCGGGGCACGGCAACTGGCACATCTGCAAGCCCTCGACCCGGCCGGGGACCTTCAAGATCAAGGCGAAGATCACCTTCTACAACGGCCAGGACTCCACGAAGACGTGGTTCAAGCCGTCGTACTTCAAGCTGACGCCTCCCTGACCTCGACCGGGGTCAGACCACCTGGTGCAGCCAGCGGACGGGGGCCCCGTCGCCGGCGTGCCGGAACGTCTCGAGCTCGTCGTCCCAGGGCTTGCCGAGCAGCTTGTCGATCTCGTTGAGCAGGGTCGTGTCGCCGAGCGCCGCCTTCACGACGGCGGCCTTGAGCCGGTCCTCCGGGATCATGATGTCGCCGTGCAGGCCAGTGACGGCGTGGAAGACGCCGAGCTCGGGGGTGAAGGAGTAGCGGGCGCCCTCCGAGGCGCTCGTGGGCTCCTCGGTGATCTCGAAGCGGAGGTGGTTCCAGCCGCGGAGAGCGGAGGCGACAGCGGCCGCGGACCCGGCCTCGCCGGACCACGACAGCTCGGCCCGGTAGCTGCCGCTCTGCGCCGGCTGGGGGGTCCAGTCCAGGCTCACGGCAACGCCAAGGACACCGCCGACGGCCCACTCGATGTGCGGGCACAGCGCGGAAGGCGCTGAGTGGACGTACAGGACGCCCCTCGTCGCGGTGCGGGTAGCAGTGCGTGCGGTCACCGTGACCTCCTTCATCTCCGGCGCGAGATACGCCTTCCCCAGCGGTCTCTGTTCGGAGGTGTCGGACATCGAAATGACACGGATGTAGTTGTAGCGTCCATTGTGGCCCATGGGACGCATGAAAACCAGTGGTACCGCGAACACCGCACCCGGCGTGTCCGCTCCCCGGTCGGTCAGCCGAAGGCGCGCGGAGCTCCCCGGACGCCGCGCTGCGCGGCGTCCGCGTCGGTCACGAAGCCCGGACGCTGCTCGGCGGTGTCGTAGTAGCGATGGAAGACCGGGGTCTGGGAGCCCGACATCGGCGGGACGATCCAGCTCCAGTCGGCCGGGCAGCTGCGACCGGCCCGCTCCTCGCGCTCGACGTGCGTGAGGAACCGGACCGACTCGGTGTGGTGGTCGGTGATCGCCACGCCGGCGGCCTGGTAGGAGTGGAGCACCGCGCGGTTGAGCTCGACGAGCGCCCGGTCCCGCCACAGGGTGGCCTCGCGCGACGTGTCCAGCCCCATCCGCCGCGCCACGGCCGGGACGAGGTCGTAGCGGTCCTTGTCGCCCAGGTTGCGGGCGCCGATCTCGGTGCCCATGTACCAGCCGTTGAACGGGGCGGTCGGGTAGGAGACTCCCCCGATGACCAGCCGGCTGTTGCTGATGACCGGCACCGCGTGCCAGCGCAGGCGCAGGTCGCGGAACCACGGCAGCTCGGGGTGCTCGAGCTCGACCTCGTGGACGGCCTCGGCGGGGAGCGGGAACATCCGCGGCCCCTCCTCGGCGGTCTCCACGACGAGCGGGAGGACGTCGAAGGCGCCGCGCGCCAGGGGGGGTCGCCACCCGCGCCGAATCAGCTCGCGGGTGAGCTCGACGTAGCGGGGGTCGCCGAGCACGCGCCCGTCGGGCAGCTCGTAGCCGGCGTACCGGATGAGCTGCTCGTTCCAGATCCGCGGCGCCGGCCGCCCGGGCGCCTCCGGGGCGAAGACGCTGATCATCGGGCGGATCTTGCCGCCGTTGCCCGCGGCGCGCAGGTGCCCGAAGCAGTGCGTGGCGACACCGGCGGCGTCGCCGACGGTCCGCAGGTCGCGCACCTGCAGGCTGCGCCAGTAGAGGCGGCCGATGCAGCGGGCGTTGTTGCGCCACGCGACGCGCGCGCCGAAGGCCAGCTCCTCGGCGGTGTGCCAGTAGGTCCCGGTGGCGTCGATCTCGCGCAGGACGGCCTCGAGGCGGGGCTCGACCGGACCGGCCTCCGGGTTCTCGGCGTGGAACAGCCGCAGGAACTCCTCGGCCTCGCCCCGGTCGACCTCCGTGGACGCGACCTGCCTCCTGGCCCGGGGGCGGGGCTCGGGGCCGCCGTGCGGGACGGGACAACCGGACCCGGCAGCCGGCTCGGGCCGCCGGCGGATGCTGCGCCGCCGTTGCTGACCCCGGACCCGTGGCCCGGCCGCCTGGAAGGCCACGAGGTGCTGCACGCCGGCCACGAGGCACAGGCCGAGCGCGGTGACGGTCAGCCAGGTCGCGACGTCGGTCAGCGTCTCGATGCGCGGCATCCACCCAGGGTCGCGCAGGCCCACGGGCGTCCAGGGCGACAGCCCCAGGACGGCCGGTCCGGCAAACCCGGACAGGCGTGTCGTGACGTGTCGTGCTCGTTCGATCTGGTGCTCATGCATGTTCTATCCACTCCCTCGCGGGGCGTGATCCCCGGGACCTCGAGGGTCGAACCGGTGGTCTAGACGAGATGCGGATGACAGGCACGACACCCGGACGGGGCCGCCCGGATCCGGCCGAAAATCGGCGTTCCGACGACCCCGGGGTGCCGACACGACGTGAGTAGGGCGGGTGGGGCTCGAACCCACGACCCAAGGATTATGAGTCCTCTGCTCTGACCGACTGAGCTACCGCCCCTCGCGGCGCAGAGCCTAGCCTCGGGCGGGACCAGACCCACGACGAGGGAGTACGACGTGCGCTACACCAGGCTCGGCAGGACCGGACTCGAGGTCTCGGCGGTGACGCTGGGCTGCATGAGCTGGGGCGACCCCGACCGGGGCGGGCACCCGTGGGTGCTCGGCGAGGAGGCCGGCCGCCAGATCATCAAGGACGCGCTCGAGGCGGGCATCAACGTCTTCGACACCGCCAACGTCTACTCCGGCGGCAGCAGCGAGGAGATCACCGGCCGGGCGCTGCGGGACTTCGCCCGGCGCGAGGACGTCGTGATCGCGACGAAGGTGCACGGCCGGATGCGGCCGGGCCCGCACGGGGCCGGGTTGTCGCGGAAGGCGATCCTGCACGAGATCGACGCGTCGTTGACCCGGCTCGGGACCGACCACGTCGACCTCTACCAGATCCACCGCTGGGACGACGCGACGCCGATCGAGGAGACCATGGAGGCGCTGCACGACGTGGTGAAGGCCGGCAAGGCGCGCTACCTGGGGGCGTCGTCGATGTTCGCCTGGCAGTTCGCCAAGGCCCAGCACGCCGCCGACCTCGGCGGCTGGACGCGCTTCGTGTCCATGCAGAACCACTACAACCTGATCTACCGCGAGGAGGAGCGCGAGATGCTCCCGCTCTGCGCGGACCTCGGCGTCGGCGTGATCCCGTGGAGCCCGCTGGCGCGGGGCCGGCTCACCCGCGATTGGGACACCACGACGGCGCGCGCCGAGACCGACGCCTTCGGGAGCTCGCTCTATCGCGACGAGGACGCCGCGATCGTCGAGACCGTGTCCCGGGTCGCCGAGCGGCGCGGGGTCCCGCGGGCGCAGGTCGCCCTGGCGTGGCTGATGGCCCAGCCGGTCGTCACCTCCCCCATCGTCGGGGTGACGAAGCCGCAGCACCTCGCCGACGCCGTCGCGGCCGTCGATCTCGAGCTCACCGAGGACGAGATCACCGAGCTCGGCGCGGGCTACCTGCCGCACGCGGTCGCCGGCCACCGGTGACGCTGCTGCGGCTCGCGGACGGCCGGGACGTCCAGCTGTGGGAGGGTGGCGACCCCGCGGGCACGCCGGTCGCCTTCCTGCACGGCTGCCCCGACACCCGGCACGCGGCCCGTCCCGGTCACGACGCCGCCCGGCGAGCCGGCGTACGGCTCGTGGCGGTGAACCGGCCCGGCTACGGGCGCTCGACGGCCACCGCCACGTCGCACGCGGCGGTGGCCGACGACGTGGCCGAGGTGGCGGACCTGCTGGGCATCGGGCGCTTCGCGGTCCTCGGGATGTCCGTCGGCGGGCCGCACGCCCTGGCCTGCGCCGCCCGGCACCCCGACCGCGTGACGCGGGTGGCCGTCGTCTCCTCCCCCGCCCTCGACCCGACCCCGCCCGAGGACGCCGGGGTGGGCACCGTCGCGGACTTCGTCGAGCGGCTGCGCCCCGAGTTCGCGGCGTACGTCGCCCGCCTGGCCCCCGACGACCCGGACGACCGGGCGTTGGCGGGTCGCTTCCTCGCGCAACTGCCCGAAGAGGACCGCGTGCTCCTCGGCGACGACGTGGCGGCCGTGGCGGCCGTGGCGGCCTCGGTCCGGGAGGCGCTGGCCCAGCACGAGGGCTACCTCTGGGACGCCGCCACCCTGCTGCGCCCGTGGGACTTCGACCTGGCGGACGTGGCGTGCCCGGTCACGCTCCACTACGGCGGCCTCGACACCAACCACCCGCCGCGCAACGGCGCCTGGCTGGCGGAGCGCCTGGCCGACGCGACGCTGACGGTCGACGAGGGCGACGGCCACCTCGGTGCGCTCCTGGCGCACTGGGACGACCTACTCGGCGAGCTCGCCCAGGATCGGGTCGAGCACGACTGAGCCCAGCCACCAGGCGGCCGCATCGCCCCAGTCGGCGAGCTCGGCCGCGTTCATCGGCGGCAGGCAGCGGGACCAGGACTCCGCGCGAGCCAGCCGCGCCAGCTGCAGGGCGGCCGGCAGGGCGGCGCGGAGCTCAGGGGCCGGCGCCAGGTCGCTCCACACCTCGAGCGCCGCGTCGGCGACCCGGTGGAGGCGCGGGTCGCCCGGACCGGCCTCGAGCCCGTGGGCCAGCATGTTGAGCGGGATGAAGAGGGCCGCCAGCGGCTCCATCAGCAGCGCGTCGGCGAAGTCGAAGAACCGCAGCTCCCCGTCGCGGTCGAAGACGTTGTTGCCGTGCAGGTCGTTGTGCACCAGCGTGAGCGGCAGCCCGAGGGCGCCGACCTGCTCGGCCCACCCGGCCAGCACGGGCAGGTGTGCGCGCACGGCGTCGCGGTCCTCCGGAGCCATCCCCCGAGGGTCGCCGTCGGGGATGGCCGCGAACCGGTCCAGGGCGTGCTCGACGTACGCCGTGGTGTCGGCCGGCGCGAGGGCCGTCAACCCGGCCGCGGCGAGACGGTCGGCGTGCGGGGCGACCTCGCGCTGCAGGGCCGCGCCGGCCGAGACCACCCGGCACCAGGTGTCGATGTCCTCGCCGGCGGTCTCGGACAGCACCGGCCCCTGGTCGGGCGTCATCAGCAGCCCTCGGGCACGGTCGACCGCGGTGACCGGCACGACGTGGTGCGGCGCCAGCGCGGCCAGCTCCTCGAGCACGGCCGCCTCGAAGGCCTGGGTGGGGCAGTTCTGCTTGGCGAAGTGAACGCCCTTGGGCGTCTCGACGCGCCACACCGACGCCCAGGGCCGGATCTTCGTCGGCTCCACCGAGGTCGGCGGCCCGACCACGTCGGTCACCCAGGCGGTGAGCTCGGCGCGGAATGCCGCGCCCTGCCAGCGCTCGCTCTCGGAGGGGTGACGGAGCCCGGGATCGGCATAGGTGGTCACGAGGCCTCCTGGCGTTGCATCTCGTGCATCAGCTCGGCGGTGGTGTAGCCGAAGACGGCGTTGGTGCGGTACATCGCTGTGTTGGACGGGTCGGTCCACGTGTGCAGCGCCGCGCGGTCGGGGTGCTCGCGCTGCATCACCTCGAAGGTGGCCAGCTTGAGCTGGAGGCCCAGGCCGTGTCCCCGGTCGCCGGGCATCACGAGCGTGTCGTCCTGGAGTACGTCGCGGCTGTCGCGGGGCAGGAACAGCACGGAGTAGCCCGCCACCTCCCCGTCACTGGAGCGCCGGGCCGCCGCGACGACCTGGTGGTAGAGCGGTGCCAGCCGCTCCTCCTGGATGCGGATCCGCTCCTCGTCGATGACCGGCGCCTCGAAGGCCACCTCGCCGGACGGCACGTCCTGACCCATCTGCGTCCGCATCCGGCAGTACTGGTCGACCAGCTCGTCAGGGCACCGGCTGCCCCACGTGACGATCTCGTAGCCGGGGGTCAGGTGGCGAAGCCCGGCCAGGCGGGCGTCGTCCGTGGGAAGCCGCAGCGCGAGGTGCTCCTCCTGGTGCACGCTCGAGAAGCCCAGCGCCTCGCAGAACCCCAGGCCGGCACCGGTCCGGTCGTCGGTGGCGACCACGAGCTCGGCCAGAAGCGTCGTACGCCCCTCCCCGCGGGCGCGCGCCTCGAGGTGGTCGAAGATCCGGCGCCCGATCCCCTCGCGTCGCCGGTCCGGGACGACGTGCACCATGAGCTCCGCGAGGTGGGTGTTGTCGCGGAGACGGAGCTCGAGCTCACCGGTCCCGACCACCTCGTCGTCGACGGTCGCGACCACGAGCTCGACGCGGAAGTAGGGGCTGGGCGAGGTCAGCGCTCCCGAGGTCGCCAGCCACGTGCGGCTGATCGCCAGCGGCCGGTCGTGGGCGATCGAGGCCTGCTCGGCGTCGAACCACCGCCGCAACGCCTGCTCGTCGTAGGGGTCGACCGCCTCGATCCGGAGCTCGCTCACCGACCCCACCCTTCCCGAGCGACTCTCCCCCCGGCAATCGGTTTTGGTGCGATCCTCGACAGATGGAACCCGAACCGCTCGAACCGCTCCCCGAGGACTGGGCCCGCGCCCTGTGCGTCGTCGCGCACCCCGACGACATGGAGTTCGGCGCGGCCGCCGCCGTCGCGCGCTGGACCGGGCAGGGCAAGGACGTCACCTACTGCATGGTGACCAGCGGCGAGGCCGGCATCGACGGCATGGAGCCCGACGAGTGCCGGCGGGTCCGCGAGGCCGAGCAGGTCGCGTCGGCCGCCGAGGTCGGCGTCCCCGTGGTGGAGTTCCTGGGGCTGGCCGACGGCGTCCTGGAGTACGGCGTGCCGCTGCGGGCCGCGATCGCCCACGTCGTACGCCGCCACCGACCCGACGTCGTCATCACCGGCAACTTCCGCGACACCTGGGGCGGCAACAACCTCAACCAGGCCGACCACGTCGCCACCGGCCGTGCCGTCGTCGACGCGGTGCGCGACGCTGGCAACCGCTGGGTCTTCCACGACCAGCTCACCGACGGGCTCGAGCCGTGGGGCGGTGTGAAGGCGGTCTGGGCCTTCGGGTCTCCGCTGGCCGGGCACGCCGTGGACACGACCGAGACGTTCGAGGCAGGGGTCCGCTCGCTCGAGGCCCACCGCGCCTACATCGACGGCCTCGGGTGGGAGGACTTCGACGCCCGCGAGTTCCTCGAGGGGTTCGGTCGGCAGACCGGTCAGCGGCTCGGCGTCGCCATGGCCGCGGCGTTCGAGGTGTTCCCGATGGGCTGGGGCGAGTAGCCCCGGAAATGCAGCACGGGCCCGTCTCGATTGAGACGGGCCCGTCTTCGCTGGCTCCCCCGGTTGGACTCGAACCAACAACCCTCCGGTTAACAGCCGAATGCTCTGCCAGTTGAGCTACAGGGGATTGCGCTGCGGCCCGCAAACCTTAGCAAGGGAGGGCGGGAGTGAAAAATCGGGCTCCCTCTCCGCGTGGCGCGCCCGGTGGACGGCCCGATCAGGCCGGTCCGACCTCCTCGCGGGCGGCCGCGAGAGCCTCCTCGGCGGCCATCACGACGAGCGGGTCGTCGGGGTCGATGCCCTCGTCGTACTCGTAGACCCATTGCACCGGCTGGTCGCCGCGGGGTGCACGGCGGGCGATGACGCGGACGCCGCGGCGGCCCTCGATCGGCACGTGCCGCTGCAGGACGACGCTCGCGGTGACCCGTTCGCGGACCAGCTCGAGCAGCCGCCCGGGCTCCTCGATGGCGAACGTGTGCTCGGGGCGTGGGGCGCCCCACGAGCCGACCTCGCTGACCCGCAGCACCGACGTGTCCTTGTCCCAGTCGGCGGCCTCGACCTGCTCCCAGGGGATCCGGGTCTCGGCAGGCTCGACCACCGACGTCACGTCGACCACAGACGACACGTAGAGCGCGTCGCGCGTGCCGGCGACGACCTCCCCGGACGTCGACTCCGCCCAGGCAAGGACCTTCTCCCCCGGCCCGACGGCGACGTCGGGGCGGGGACGGCGCATCCTCACTGCGCGCTGACCGTGCGCTCGCGGAGCGTGCGCCGGTGCTGCTCGAGGGCCGCGAGCTCGCCGAACATCCGGTTGTACTCCGTGGCGTGCTCGACGGGGTTGGTGCGCTGGAGCTTGGACTTCAGGTCGGCGATCCGGCGCATGGCGGTCAGCTCGAGGAGCTTGAACACGTGCAGGGCGACGTACGACGCATCCGGCTGCTTGGCGGTCCGCAGCGGTTCCACGCCCAGCGCGCTGACCGTCGAGGCGACCGTGGGGTCGGTGGCGCTCTCACGGAGCCGGCTCCCCCAGGTCGGGTCGCTCGCGCCCTTGACCGGCCCGCCCGCCGCGGCGACGAGCTCCCAGACGGCCCGGTAGGTCGGGTGCGTGAAGTCGTTGCCGCCGATCTCCGTGGTGGTGCGCCCGATCGCCATCGGGTGCTGCAGGACCAGCTTGAGGGTCTCGCGCTCGAGGGCGAACCGCGGGTCGCGCGGGTCGGGCACCGGCAGGGCCGGCGCGGCCGGCTTGGCCTCCTCGGCCGCAGGAGCGGCCGCGGAGGACCGCTGCGGCTCGGGCTTGGCGGCCGGACGGTTCGCCGCACGGCGTACCTCCCGGCGGGCCTCCTCGATGTCGATGCCGATCATCCCGGCGAGCTCGCGGGAGAACGCGTCGACCTTGGACTTGTCGCGGATGCTCGACACCAGCCGGGCGGCCTCGCGGAGCGCGTCGACGCGGCCGTCGGCGCGGTCGAGGTCGTACTTGGAGACGACGTTGGCGAGCACGAAGCGGTAGAGCGGGACCCGGCGGGCGACCAGCTCGCGGACCGCGGCGTCGCCCTCCTTGATCCGCAGGTCGCACGGGTCCATGCCCGAGGGCTCGACGGCGACGTAGGTCTGGGAGACGAAGTTCTGGTCACCGCCGAACGCCTTGAGGGCGGCCTTCTGGCCGGCCGAGTCACCGTCGAAGGTGAAGATCACCTCACCGCGGAACTCCTCGTGGTCGTTGAGGAAGCGGCGCAGCACGCGTGAGTGGTCGTCGCCGAAGGCGGTGCCGCAGGTGGCCACCGCGGTGGTCACGCCGGCCAGGTGGCAGGCCATCACGTCGGTGTAGCCCTCGACGATCACGGCCTGCGAGGACCGTGCGATCTCGCGGCGGGCCAGGTCGAGGCCGTAGAGCACGTGGCTCTTCTTGTAGATCGCGGTCTCGGAGGTGTTGAGGTACTTCGCCTCGATCCGGTCGTCCTCGAAGATCCGGCGCGCCCCGAAGCCGATCGTGTCGCCCGTCGCGTCCCGGATGGGCCACAGCAGGCGCCCACGGAAGCGGTCGTAGGCCGAGCGCCCGACGGCCACGAGCCCGGCTGCCACGAGCTCCTCCTGGCTGAACGCCTTGGCCCGCAGGTGCTTGAACAGCGCCTCGCCCTCGCGCGGGGCGAAGCCGATGCCGAAGTGCTCAGCCACCGACTGGTCGAAACCGCGCTCGGACAGGAACTGCCGCGCGGTCAGCGCATCGGCCGTCGCGAGCTGCTCGGCGTAGTAGAGCTGCGCCTCCTTGTGCGCCTCGATCAGCCGCGACTTCGAGGGGCCCTTGGGCCGCTCGTCGCGGGCGTCGCCCTCCTCGCGCCGCAGCTGCACGCCGAACTTGTCGGCCAGCCGCTCGACGGCCTCGCCGAAGCTGAGGGCGTCGACCTTCATCACGAAGCTGATGACGTCGCCGCCCTCGCCGCAGCCGAAGCAGTTGCCCGTCAGGATGTTGTCCTCGAGCGTGAAGGCGTGGCCGTCCTCGACCTCGGCGCAGAAGACCTCTTCGACACGGTCCGTCGCCTCGACCGACTGCACCACCCACCCACGCCGAGCGAACTTCTTCTCGTTGGAGATGAAGCGCTCGCGGTGCTGATCGATCAGGAAGAAGTCGTCGGTGAGGTCGTCGTTGACGAAGTGGACCCGATGCAGCTCCGACGGCTCCCGGCCTGGGAACCCCTCGCGCAACTGCGTCGTGATCCCGAACGTGCCGATGCCGAGGCGGGTGCACACCTGACGGACGAACTCGAGGTCGTCGCGATCCGCCGAGTTGAGCATGACTGTCCCGTCCGTGGCCACACAGCCGTCGGCGGCGAAGTAGCCCGCGAGCCAGCCGTAGAGGTAGGAGACAGACTCGTCCAGCGGCGGCAGTTCCTTGAAGTAGCGCGGCAGGTCGAGCACGAGCAGGTTGTCCCCCGATGCCCCTGTCGCGCTGTTGGGGAACCACTTGAGCATCGCCATGTCCTTGGGCGGGCACAGCAACGCCACGCTGCCCGTGCCGCTCCGCGTGCCATCGCCGTAGGTGAAGCCGTGCGCGATGCCGAAGGGAGAGGGCCGACTCTTCCTGATCCTGGAACGGGGGTACTTCGGGAGCAGCCGGTCACCGGCCTTCAGGTCGACGGTCACGACCTCCTTGTGGTTCTTCAGGCCGGCGCCCGAGCGCACGAACCAGCGGTGACCGTCGGTCGCGAAGATCTCCTTGGACTGTCGGTTGCGCGTCAGCACGATCTTGTGGAGACGCTGCACGCCGTACGACTTGAACGGCGCCTCAATCCAGTCGCCGTGCTTTCCCAGGATCTTGTGGGTTTCTCCGGCCAGCTCGCTGATGGGTCGAACGCCATCCCACGTCAGCACCCGGGTCTCGCCGGCCAGGCAGTGGTAGAAGCCCCGTGAAGGAGTCACCTGGAAGGACGGCGACTTCTCGTCGTGGAAGGGACAGAGCCCCTTCATCGAGCCGCCGCCGGCGTTGCGGAGGGTGACGTGCTCGGAGACGACCTCGTCGATCCGCGCCTTCTCGCGCACCTCGGCGATGCTGTCGTCGCGAATCCGGCCCATCACGTGGCGGAGTCTACGGGCGGGGACCGACTAGTAGTCGCCGACCATGATGTTGACCAGCGGCTCCCCCGCGGCGTAGCGGTGCAGCTGGTCGCGGACGAGCCGGTGGGCACGCGGCCACATCGCGCTCGAGGCGCCGCCGACATGGGGCGCGACGAGCAGGTTGGGGGCGTCCCACAGCGGGTGGTCGGCCGGCATCGGCTCGACGTCGGCCACGTCGATCGCGGCGTGGATCCGGCCGGTGCCGAGCGCGGCGACCAGGGCGTCGGTGTCGACGACGGCGCCGCGAGCCATGTTGACGAGCAGCGCGTCGTCCTTCATCGAGGCCAGGAAGTCGGCGTCGACGAGGCCCCGGGTCAGGTCGGTGAGCGGCACGATCAGGATCACCACGTCCGCGTCGGGCACGAGCGCGGGCAGGTCCTCCATCGCGTGCACGCCGTCGCGGGCCGTCCGCGCGACCTTGACGACCTCGACCTCGAAGGGCAGCAGCCGCGCCTCGATCGCCTCGCCGATCGCGCCGTAGCCGATGAGCAGCACCTTCTTGTCCGCGAGCGCGGGCCGCCAGCCGGTCTCCCACGAGTGACGGCCCTGGGCGCGCACGAAATCGGGGACGCCGCGCAATGAGGCCAGCACCAGGGCGAGGGTCAGCTCGGCGGTGGACGTGTCGTGGATGCCGCGGCCGTTGCACAGGGTCACACCGGCGGGGACTCGTGAGCGGACGTTGTCGACGCCGGCGGACAGGGTCTGCACCACCTCGAGCGACGTCATCCGGGGCAGCACGTCGCCCACGGCGCCGCTCATCATGTAGGGCGGTACGTAGAACGCGACGTCGCCGACCGAGTCCGGGACGTGCTGGGTGGGGTCGACCACCTCGTAGCGCAGCGAGGCCGGCGCGTCGCCGAGCAGGGCGGGGTCGAACGGGAGCCAGACGAGGGGGGAAGTCACAAAGTCGACCCTAACGCTGGACTATGACGGCTTGCGGAGCCGGGTGTGCCACGCGATCGCACTGGCGTCGGTGAGCGAGGCGACCTGGTCGATCACGACCCGCAGCCGCGCGCAGTCGTCGCCGGCGGCGTGCCAGTCGTCGGCGAAGGGCCGCTCCAGCGCCTCGGGCCCACGGTGGGCCAGCAGCGCGACCAGCTCGACCATGAGCTCGCGCTGGCGCGACATGGCACTGACCCGGTCGTCGGCCTGCATGACGTAGTGGGCGGCGATGCCCTTGAGCACCGCCATCTCCAGCCGCGCCTGCTCGGGCACGACCACATCGGCGCGGTAGCGGGCGAACGGACCCTCGGCCGCCGCGAACGTCGCGGCCTGGGCGGATCCGCAGAAGCGCCCGATCAGGTCGCTGGTGAGGTTCTTCAAGGCGGCCTGGCTGCGCCGGCTGCCGTCGTACGGCGACCTCGGCCACGACCCCATCTGCCACATCCCGTCGAGCGCGTCGTCGAGGGCGTCGTCACCCGCGCCGGGGAGGTACCAGTCGCGGACGGTCTGCCACACGGCCGGGCGGTCGAGGGTGGTCAGGTCGATCCGCTCGGCGACCACGCCGTCCTCGATGTCGTGGACGGAGTAGGCGACGTCGTCGGCGAGGTCCATCACCTGGGCCTCGAAGCAGCGACGGGAGCCCTCGACGCCGGTGCGCAGCCAGTCGAAGACCGGCTTGTCGTCGTCGTAGACGCCGAACTTGCGGACCACCCGCGGCGACCCGTCGGCATGGACGCCCTGGGGCTCGTCGGCGTGGGCGCGGGGCCACGGGTATTTGGTGCAGGCGTCGAGGGTCGCCCGGGTGAGGTTGAGCCCGACCGTGCGGCCGTCGCCGTCGAAGGTCTTGGCCTCGAGCCGGGTGAGCAGCCGCAGGGTCTGGGCGTTGCCCTCGAACCCGCCGCACGCCTCGCTCAGCTCGGCCAGCACCCGCTCGCCGTTGTGGCCGAACGGCGGGTGGCCCAGGTCGTGCGCGAGCGCGGCCGTCTCGGCGATGTCGGGGTGGCAGCCCAGCGCCCGCGACAGGTCGCGGGCGACCTGGGCGACCTCGAGGCTGTGGGTGAGCCGGTTGCGCACGAAGTCGTCACTCTGCGGCCCGACCACCTGGGTCTTGGCGGCCAGGCGCCGCGACGCCGCGGCGTGCACCACCCGGGCGCGGTCCCGCTCGAAGGGGGTGCGCTCGGGGGCGTCGACGCGCTTGGGCGGCTCGTCGACGAGGCGTTCACGCGCGGAGCGGTCGTAGAGGTCCAGGGAATCCATCGCTGGCGACCCTACTGCGACCCACCGACGCCACCGCAGGGGTGAGTCGTCAGAGGACCGAGACGTGCACGTGGTCCATGTGGTTGGCGGTCGACGACCCGTGGTCGCCGTAGTAGCGCCAGCCCTCGCTCGCACGCTCCGGCGTCCAGATCTGGTCCCACCAGATGACGTCGTACAGCCCGAGCTCGGAGGCGTGGGCCTGGAGGAACGCGGCGATCTGGTCGCCCAGGGCCTTGTCGCTGGTCATGATGTCGATGGCCTTGCCCGACGAGTGCTCGCCGTGGGCGTCCCAGCCGAGGTACGTCGTGATCTGCGGGAAGGCGTGGCAGACCGAGCGGTAGACCTGCACGGCACCCGAGGTCAGGCCGTCCTCGACGCTGGAGTCGGGGCACGGCGCCGACGACAGGCCGGCGGCCGCAGCGGGCGCAGCGGGCGCGGGCTTCTCGTGGGCGAGGTAGCCGGCGGTGACCCAGCGGGCCTTCCCGTCGAGCACGATCTCCTGGCGACCCTGGGCCTGCCGACCGGTGACGAGCACCTTCTTGGCCGCGTCGAGCTCGCCGAGCTGCTTCGCGTCCGCCTCCGGACCGCTCCAGATGTTGAGGAGCGTCGTGGTCCACAGGTGCGTGTGGGCGTTCCGGATCGCCTCGCGCGTCTTGCGTGCGTCGTAGGCGTCCTGGAGGTTCATGAGGTACTCCGCCGAGGTGCGCGCGGCGCGACGCGAGTCCGACCGCGAGACCAGGGGCTCACGCGTCATCGACAGGTTGGTCGTGGCGTCGCGCGAGGCGATGACGTCGCGGGTCCCGGGGTCGCTGGCGAGGACGCCGAGGGTGACGGCAGAGGCCGTCGCCAGGAAGGCGAGCGGGCCGGCCACGAGGACGGCCTTGGGGGTCCGGCGGGGGGTCCGGCTGGGGGTACGGCGGGCATCGGTGTCCCGCTTGTGGCTGTTGGCCACAGCGCTGATCCTTTGCTGGGGGGCAGGGGGGCATCCGAGAGTGTGGGCTGCCGGAATTCGAGGTAACGAACAGGCAACGAACGTCGAGTGAAGCACACGCCGTCGCCCGATCGGCAAATCCCCGATCACATTTCCGGCGTGTCCCCGCTCACCCCCCGGTGGTCTCCGAGGCCTCTTCCTGCAGGTGGGAGCCGCTCCCGTCGGTGTCGTCGAGCCAGCCCTCGGGCAGCACGACACGGGCCCGCGGCGAGCCCTGGCGGCCCCGCGGGGTGCCGAGCTCGGCGACCGGGAACCGCTCGGTCGGGTCGAGGTCGGCGAGCATCCGGTCGAGGTCCGCGAGGCTGTCGACCAGGCCCAGCGAACGGCGCATCTCGCCGCCGGCGGCGAAGCCCTTGAGGTACCACGAGACGTGCTTGCGGAACTCCTTGCAGCCGCGCTCCTCCCCCATGTGCTGGCACAGCAGCTCGGCGTGCCGGCGCATCATCGCGGTGACCTCGCCGAGGGTGGGCAGGGTCGCCACCTGCTCGCCGGAGAACGCCGCCGCGAGATCGCGGAAGATCCAGGGCCGGCCCAGGCAGCCGCGCCCCACGACGACGCCCGCAGCTCCGGTGTGCTCGACCATGCGGATGGCGTCGGCGGCTTCCCAGATGTCGCCGTTGCCGAGGACGGGGATGTCGACGTGCTCGACCAGGGCGCCGATCGCGTCCCAGTCGGCCTGCCCGGAGTAGGCCTGCGAGACCGTGCGGCCGTGCAGCGCGATCGCCGCGACGCCCGACTCCTGCGCGATCCGCCCGGCGTCGAGGTAGGTCAGGTGGTCGTCGTCGATGCCCTTGCGGGTCTTCATGGTCACGGGCACGTCGTACGGCGTGGCGGCGGCGACCGCGGCCTCCAGGATCTCGGCGAGCAGCCCGCGCTTCCACGGCAGGGCTCCCCCGCCGCCCTTGCGGGTCACCTTGGGGACCGGGCAGCCGAAGTTGAGGTCGATGTGCGCGACGCCGTACTCGGCGCAGAGGATCTCGGCGGCCTTGCCGACGTAGACCGGGTCGGTGCCGTAGAGCTGCACCGACCGGGTCGTCTCGAGCTCGTCGAAGACGAGCATGTCCTGGGTGTGCTGGTCGCGCTCGACCAGGCCGCGGGAGGTGATCATCTCGCAGACGTAGAGGCCGGCACCCTGCTCGGCGCACAGGCGTCGGTACGCCGCGTTGGTGATGCCCGCCATCGGCGCGAGCACCACGGGGGTCTCGACGCGCAGCGACCCGAGGGTCAGGGAGGTGGGCAGGGCGGTCACCCGCCCATTGTCCGAGATGCCCGGCGGGCACCCCAAATCGGTCAGCGCTTGCCCGACTTCTTCTTCGCCTTCTTCGTGGCGGTCTTCGGCTCCTTGAGGTCGCCGGTCCACGTGATCGGGTTGAACTGCTCGGTCGGCCGGAACTCCACCGCGGTCAGGTCGCCGTGGTCGGGCGCGAGGTAGACCAGGCAAGCGTCGATCTTGGCGCTGCTCTTGAACTTCTTCGGGAACGGCGTGCTCGGGCAGGGCGCGAACGTGCTCTTGAACGTCGTGGCCGGGATCAGGGTGTTGGTGCCGTCGACGATGTAGAGCGGGACGGGCTGCCCGCTGAGGTCGGTGTCGCCGACGTTCTTGACGGTGACCCTCACGAAGTAGGGGTTGGTCTTCTTCGTCGCAGCGTCCAGCCGCCAGCCCTGGAAGGACTGCTTGAACGTCGTCTTCTCCAGGCGGGTCACCGTGATGTCGAGCGCGCCGACCTGGTTCTTGGGCAGGTCGTAGGCCACGACGGCCGAGTCGCCGACCCCGAGCTTGCTGCCCTGGGCGGTCAGCTCGACCCCGTCCGGGACGGGGAGGTAGGGCGACGCCGAGGTGCTCGAGGAGGACGTCCCCGAACCGCCCGGACCGTCGGACGAGGTGTCCTTCGAGTCGTTGCTGCACCCCGAGAGTGCGAGGGCAGCCACGGCCGTGGTGACGAGCAGACGCTTCATGGAGTGAGTGTGCACGAGGCCCTCGCTCAGCAGCCGACGAAACGCTCGGCGAACCAGCGGGTGATGCCCTCGAGGCCCACCCGCTCCTGCTGCATCGAGTCCCGCTCGCGGATGGTCACCGCGTCGTCCTCGAGGGTGTCGAAGTCGACCGTCACGCAGTAGGGCGTGCCGATCTCGTCCTGGCGGCGGTAGCGGCGGCCGATCGCACCGGAGTCGTCGAAGTCGACGTTCCAGTTGGCGCGCAGCTCCGACGCGAGGGCCTTGGCCTTCGGCGACAGGTCGGCGTTGCGGCTCAGCGGCAGCACGGCGACCTTGACCGGCGCGAGGCGCGGGTCGAGCTTGAGCACGGTGCGCTTGTCGACGCCGCCCTTGGTGTTGGGCGCCTCGTCCTCGGTGTAGGCGTCGACCAGGAACGTCATCAGGCTGCGCGAGAGGCCCGCTGCCGGCTCGATGACGTACGGCGTGTAGCGCTCGTTGTTGGCCTGGTCGAAGTAGGACAGGTCCTGGCCGGAGTGCTTGGCGTGGGTCGTGAGGTCGAAGTCGGTGCGGTTGGCGATGCCCTCGAGCTCGCCCCACTCCGAGCCGGCGAACTTGAAGCGGTACTCGATGTCGACGGTCCGCTTGGAGTAGTGGCTGAGCTTCTCCTGCGGGTGCTCGAAGTGGCGCAGGTTGTCGGGGTCGATGCCGAGGTCGACGTACCAACGGGTGCGCTCGTCGATCCAGTACTGGTGCCACTCCTCGTCCTCACCCGGCTTGACGAAGAACTCCATCTCCATCTGCTCGAACTCGCGGGTGCGGAAGATGAAGTTGCCGGGTGTGATCTCGTTGCGGAAGCTCTTGCCGATCTGGGCGATGCCGAAGGGCGGCTTCATCCGGCTCGAGGTCACCACGTTGGCGAAGTTGAGGAAGATGCCCTGCGCGGTCTCGGGGCGCAGGTAGTGCAGGCCCGACTCGTCCTCGGTGACGCCGAGGTAGGTCTTGAGCATGCCGGAGAACTGGCGCGGCTCGGTCCAGGCGCCGCGGGTGCCGCAGTTGGTGCAGGCGATGTCGCTGAGCGGGACGTCGTCGGGGTTGTCGATGCCCTTCTTCTCCGCGTAGGCCTCCTGCAGGTGGTCGGCGCGGAAGCGCTTGTGGCAGGACTGGCACTCGGTCAGCGGGTCGGAGAACGTGTCGACGTGGCCGCTCGCCTCCCACGTCTTGGTGGGCAGGATGATGCTGGAGTCCAGGCCGGCCATGTCGTCGCGCATCTGCACCATGGACTTCCACCACTGGCGCTTGATGTTGTCCTTCAGCGCCACGCCCAGCGGGCCGTAGTCCCACGCCGACCGGGTGCCGCCGTAGATCTCACCGCACGGGTAGACGAAACCCCGGCGCTTGCAGAGGGAGACGACGTTGTCGACGGTGGTTGCGGGGGCCTTGGCCACGGGGTGCTCCTGTTCGCTGGCCGGCTGGCTGCCGGTCCGGAAGTGGTGGAGCGATCAGCCTAACGACCGTGTCTCGTGGGTATTGAGGTCGGCTCCGGGAACGACCGGCTCGTAGGCGCTGGGCTCGTCGATCGCCCGGCTCAGCAGGGGCACGGCCTGCAGCTTCACGTCGTAGGTCGACAGCGCGCGGCGGTAGGCGCCGACGTGCTCCCAGGTCGTGACCAGGGTCCACAGCGACGGGTCGTCGAGGTTGCGGCCGACCGTGCCGTCGACGTAGCCCCGGCAGCCGGCCAGGGTGGCGCGGGCGGTCTCGAGCGCCTCACGGAAGGCGTCGGCGTCGGCGTCCTGCACCCGGAACCTGTTCACGACCAGCATGGCGGGAGGGTACGCCGCCCGATGAGTTGACAACCATTCTCAACCACACTGAGAATGATTCTCATGCGCATCGTGCCGGCCCTCCTCGCCCTCTCCCTGGTGGCGGCGACGAGCGGCTGCACCGCCCTGGCGCAGGACGACGGCCGGGTCCGGGTCGCGGCCGGGTTCTACCCCCTCGCCTACGTCGCCGAGCGGATCGGCGGCGACCTTGTCGACGTCACCAACCTGACCCAGCCCGGCGCCGAGCCGCACGACCTGGAGCTGACGATCAAGGAGACCGTGGCGATCGCCGAGGCGGACGTCGTGATCTACGAGAAGGGCTTCCAGCCCGCGGTCGACAGCAGCGTGGAGCAGAACGCCGAGCACCGGGTGCTCGACGTGTCCGACGCCGCCCGGCTCGAGCCCTTCGCCGACGACCCGCAGACCCTCGACCCGCATTTCTGGCAGGACCCGGCACGCTTCGCCGACGTGACCGACGCGGTCGCCGACCAGCTCGTCGCGGCCGACCCGGCCCACACGAAGACCTACCGCGCCAACGCCGCCGCCTTCCGCAGCGACCTGGACCGGCTGGCCGCCGACTACACGACCGGCTTGGCCCACTGCGACCGGCACACGGTGGTGGTCACCCACGACGCGTTCGGCTACCTGGGGCGCTACGGGATCGACGTACAGCCGATCCTGGGGCTCTCCCCCGAGGCCGAGCCGACCCCGGCCGACCTGGGCCGGCTGCAGGACCTGATCCGCGCGGACGGGATCACGACCGTCTTCTCCGAGCGCCTGGTCTCGGCCAAGACCGCCGACACGCTGGCCCACGACCTCGGCATCGTCTCGGAGGTCCTCGACCCGATCGAGGGGCTCAGCGACGCGTCGACCCACCAGGACTACCTCTCGCTGATGCGCGAGAACCTCACAGCCCTCGAGCAGGCGAACGGATGCCGATGACCGACCACGACCACCTGCCCGCACCGGTACGCCTCACCGACGGTGCCGTCGCCATCGGCGGCCGACCGGTGCTGCGCGGCATCGACCTGACCGTGCACGAGGGCGAGTTCGTCGCCCTGATGGGCGCCAACGGGTCCGGCAAGTCCACCCTCGTGCGCGCCCTGACCGGCCTGCGGCCGCTGACCACCGGTGCGCTCTCGCTCTTCGGCACCCCCCTCGACGACTTCCACGACTGGCAGCGGGTCGGCTTCGTCCCGCAGCGCACCGGTGCCACGTCGGGCGTGCCCGCCTCGGTCTGGGAGGTCGTCGCGAGCGGTCGCTTGACCCACCGCCGGCTGCTCCGTCCGCTCTCCCGGGCCGACCGCGCGGCCATCGACGAGGCGATCGCCGTCGTCGGCCTGTCCGACCGGGCCCGCGACGGGGTCGCGCACCTCTCCGGCGGCCAGCAGCAGCGCGCCCTGATCGCGCGGGCCCTGGCCGGGGCTCCCGACCTCTTCTTCCTCGACGAGCCGACGGCGGGCGTCGACCTGCCCAACCAGAACGCGCTCGCCGACGCCCTGAACGTGCTCAAGCAGCGCGGCGCGACCATCGTGCTCGTCGCCCACGAGCTCGGCCCGATGGCGCCCCTGGTCGACCGGGCCGTGGTGATGCGCGACGGCCGGATCGCCTACGACGGCGCACCGCTCGCCGACCACGAGGTGCACGGCGACTTCGGGGAGGGCCACACCCACCACCACGGCACCCCCGCCCGCCACGACCACGCGCCGCACGTCGGCTCCCCCCTGGACGGAGGCCACGCCTGATGGAGCTCTTCACCCTCGCGTTCATGCAACGGGCCCTGCTCGCCGCGCTGTTCACCGGCCTGGCCGCCCCCGCGGTCGGCACCTACCTCGTGCAGCGCCGGCTCGCGCTGATGGGCGACGGCATCGGCCACGTGGCCGTCACCGGGGTGGCGCTGGGCCTCCTGACCGGGACCTCGCCCACCTGGACGGCCGTGGTGGTCGCCGCGCTCGGCGCCGTGGTCATCGAGGTGATCCGCGAGCGCGGCCACACCAACGGCGACGTCGCCCTCGCCCTGCTCTTCTACGGCGGCCTCGCCGGCGGCGTGCTGCTGACCGGGCTGGCCGGGCAGAGCGCGACCCGGCTGCAGGAGTACCTCTTCGGCTCGATCACCACCATCTCCTCGACCGACGTGTGGGTCACGATCGCGCTGGCCGCGGTCGTCGTACTCATCTGCGTGGGGCTGGCCCCGCAGTTGTTCGCGGTCTCCCAGGACCAGGAGTTCGCGAAGGTCGCGGGGCTGCGGGTCCGGACGTACAACGTGCTGGTCGCCGTGCTCGCCGCGGTCAGCGTGACCGTGGCGATGCGCACCGTCGGCCTGCTGCTGGTCTCCGCGCTGATGGTGGTCCCGGTGGCGACCGCCCAGCAGGTGACCCGGTCCTTCCGCTCGACGCTCGGCACCGCCATGGGGCTCGGGGTGGTCGCCTCGCTCGGCGGCCTGGTGATCTCGGCCTTCGCCTCGTTCCACGCCCGCGTGGCGCCCGGCCCGACGATCGTCCTGCTGGCGCTGGCCGGCTTCTCCCTCGCCTGGCCGCTGGGTGTCTTCCTCAGGTCGCGGCAGCGGCTCCGGGCGCCCTTCCCCGCGATCGGGACCGACGAGCACGAGATCGCCTGCGACACCCACCCGCACGAGCACGGCCCCGACTGCGGCCACGTGGCCGTCCGGCACGGCGACCACGTCGACTACGTCCACGACGGGCACCGGCACGCACCCCACGGGAAGCACTATGACGAGCACTGACAAGGGTCCGGGGAAGGGCGGCCTGCGCCCCACCCGGCAGCGGATCGCGGTGGCCGAGGCGATGGCCTCCTTCGACGACTTCCGCTCCGCCCAGGAGATCCACGACCTGCTCGGCCGGCGCGGCGACAACGTCGGCCTGGCCACGGTCTACCGGACCCTGCAGCGGCTCGCCGAGGCGGGTGAGGTGGACATGCTGCGCAGCGAGGACGGCGAGGCGATCTACCGGCGCTGCTCGGACACGCATCACCACCACCTGGTCTGCCGCTCGTGCGGGTCGACCGTGGAGGTCGAGGGTCCTGCCGTCGAGCGGTGGACCAGCACGATCGCCTCCGAGCACGGGTACGCCGCGGTCAGCCACACCCTGGAGATCTTCGGGACCTGCCCCGACTGCACGTAGTGCGGCCGCGGCCGGTCAGGCGACCGGGATCCGAACCCGGAACTCCGAGCCGCGGCCGACCTCGCTGTCGACCTCGATCCGGCCGCCGTGGCTCTCGACGATGTCCTTGGTGATCGACAGGCCCAGCCCGACGCCCTGGATCGAGCGCTCCGCCGCCTCCCGGGACCGGAAGAAGCGGGTGAAGAGCCGGTCGCGGTCCCCCGCGTCGATGCCGATGCCGGTGTCGGTCACGCAGAGCTCGACCCGGTCGGAGTCGACCTCGAGCCGGACCCGCACCTCGCCTCCCCGGCTCGTGTACTTGATCGCGTTGGAGACGAGGTTGTCGACCACCTGGGCCATCCGCTGGGCGTCGACGACGAGCTCGAGGCGCTCCGGCGCCTCGAGCTTGATGATGATGTCCGACGCGGCGGCCACCGGGGTCGCCGCCTGGACCGCGTCGCGGACGATCCGGGCCAGGTCGGTCGTCGTACGCACCACGTGAAGGGGACCGTCGTCGACCTGCGCGGTGTGCAGCAGGTCGGCGACCAGGCGCCGCAGCCGGTCGCCGTTGCGGTCCACGACCTCCAGCTGACGCATCGCCTCGGCGGGCAGGTCCTCGCGCTCGAGCAGGAGGTCGACGTAGCCGCTGATCGAGGTGAGCGGCGTGCGGAGCTCGTGGGAGACCGAGGCGACGAACTCGTCCTTGACGCTCAGCGCGCGCATGAAGTCGGTGACGTCCTTGTAGGCCAGCGCCGCCCCGGCGAAGTTGCCCGCCTGGTCGCGGACCGAACGGGCGGAGACGGACAGGGCCCGGCGGGTCAGCGGGTCGTCGCCGCACCAGATGCGGCAGTCGTCGAACTCCTCGCCGTGGCTGGCGCGGTAGGAGGGCATCTCCTCGGTGGCCACGGGCGTGCCGTCCGGGTGGTAGACCGAGCCGAGCTGTCCGGCCCGACCGGAGTGCCCGGCCGGGAAGGCGAGCTGCATGAAGTCGGCGTGCTGCTTGTTCATCGACTGGTAGCCGCCGTCACGGTCGAGCAGCACCAGGCCGACGTCGACGGTGTCGAGGATCGCCTCGGCCACCCGGCGCTGGTGCTCGATGGTGCCCAGGGCCCGGTCGACCTCGGCGCGGCCGGTCCGGATCCGCTCGCGCCCCGAGGCCACGGCCAGCGACGCCCAGGTGGCGACCAGCGGGATGGCCAGGCTCCGCGTCAGCCCGATCCCGTCGATCCCGGCGTACAGGACGGCGGGCAGGGACACCAGGAGGGTCGAGCCGATGAAGGTGACCAGCGCGCCGCGCCGACCGTAGGAGCGCCCCAGCCACAGGGCCGGGACCACCGCGAGGATGCCGGCCCCGCTGGCCTCGGGGTTCATCCGGGCCATGCCGAGCGCGGCGAGGTCGAGCACGGGCACCAGCGCCGTCACGACCGGCACGGCCGGCTCCCACGCGACGGCGACGGCGAGCACGCACGCGACCCCGCCGGCGACGATGGCGGCGGTCGGCCACCCGGCGAGGTCCGGCAGCGACCCGTTGAGCAGCCGCAGCCCCAGGTCGAGCGAGAACAGGACGGCGAAGACGGCCTGGAGGATCCGCGGGTCGGGCTGGTCGCCGAAGCCGAGCAGGCGCGCCGTATCGGCACCGCGTCCCCGCATGTCGAATCCCCGCATGTGGCTCCTCCCCCGAGCGCCAACCCACGAACGCACGAAGCCTCGCAGATCCGGGGGCTCCGGGCGTGGATTTCGGGGTCAGACAGGCGTGACGGGATCGGGTACGGCGTTGGGCTGGGCGCCGCCGTACCGCCGGTCGCGTCGTGCGTAGGTCTCGATCGCGGCCCACAGGTGCCGCCGGTCGACGTCGGGCCACAGCACGTCGGAGTAGACGAACTCGCTGTAGGCCGCCTGCCAGAGCATGAAGTTGGAGAGCCGCTGCTCCCCCGAGGTGCGCCAGACCATGTCGGCGTCGGACTGCTCGGGGACGTAGAGGTGCCTGGCGAACACCTTCTCGTCGACCTTCTCCGGGTTGAGCCGACCCGCGGCCACCTCCCGCGCGATCGCGCGCGCCGTGTCGGCCAGCTCGGCGCGGCCGCCGTAGTTGACGCACATCGTCAGCGTGAGCACGTCGTTGTCCCGGGTGAGCTCCTCGGCGACCTGGAGCTCCTTGATCACCGACTTCCACAGGCGCGGGGCCCGCCCGGCCCAGCGCACCCGGACGCCCAGCTCGTGCATCTCGTCGCGCCGACGACGGATGACGTCGCGGTTGAAGCCCATCAGGAACTTCACCTCGTCCGGCGACCGCGACCAGTTCTCCGTCGAGAACGCGTAGGCCGACACCGCCTTCACGCCGATCTCGATCGCACCCTCGACCACGTCGAACAGCGAGCTCTCGCCCTGCTCGTGCCCCTTCGTCCGCGGCAGCCCCCGCTCCTTGGCCCAGCGCCCGTTGCCGTCCATCACGACCGCGACGTGCCGCGGCACGAGGTCCTTCGGGACGTCGGGAGGGGTCGCCCCCGACGGGTGCGGGGTGGGCTGCCGGACCGGTCGCTTCACGAGTCCGAGCGTAGTGGGGGGGCCGCTGCGCGGGGCTGCCTCCCCGGGGGTTCCTCCACCCGGCTGGGCCGGTGGGACGCTCCCGTGGACCCCACGCACGTCGCAGGGTCGGACGCGTCGCCGCCCCCGGCGCCCGCGGTGGGTTGCGGTCCGCTGGGGCGGCGCCACGCACGACTTTTACGCGCCGTGCGTGGGGTCCCCGTCCGCGCCCCACCGTCCCGGCTGCTTCCCGGCCACCGGGCGGGCGGGGATGAAGGAGTCGGTCGACCACCCGGTCTGCGCTGCCGCAAGAGAGGGGACATGCCGCGTCAGCCCAGGACGGGTCGGCTGGCGACCTTGTTCCCCCGCCCGCCCGGGAGCCGGGCGGCGAGCCGTGGGGACGGGCGGGCGCGCACGCGGCGACGATGCGAGGTCCCGTCAAAGGGAGGCGCGGCGCCGCCCAGCGGCGGCCCGGCAGGAAACCACGCTGTGGCGGCGACGCGGCGAGCATAGGGACTCGCATCGTCGACGTGGGAGCGAGCGTCCGGCCCCACCACCCCGCGCCGAGACTGTCCCGGGAAGGCAGCCCCGCGCAGCGGACTCAGCGCTCGACGTACTGGATCGAGCGGAGCGCTCGCTCGAGGTGCCAGTGGAGGTACGCCGAGACGAGCGTGCTGGCCTCCTTCAGCGTCCGCGCGTCGGCGGCCTCGACGACCGGCCAGTCACCGGCGAGCAGCGCCCCGAGGACCGTGATCGTGTCGGGGGCGGGGCTGGCCGAGCCGGGGATCCGGCAGGTCGCGCAGAGCACGCCGCCCATCGACGGGTTGAACCAGCGGTGCGGGCCCTCGAGGCCGCAGCGGGCGCAGGCCTCGAAGGACGGCGCGTAGCCGGCGACGGCGAGCGACCGGAGCAGGTAGGAGTCGAGGACCTGGCCGGGGCGGCGATCGCCGGAGGCCATCGCCCGCAGCCCGCCCACGAGCAGCAGGAACTGCTGCAGGTTGGGCTCCTTCTCCTCCGGGACGAGCCGGTCGGCGGTCTCGAGCATGACGGTGCCCGACGTGTAGCGGTCGTAGTCGGCACCGAGCCCGGCGGAGAACGGCGTGAGCGTCTCGGCCTGGGTGATGATGTCGAGGGTGCGGCCCTCGGCGAGCTGGAGGTCGACGTGGGTGAAGGGCTCGAGGCGCGAGCCGAACTTCGAGGTCGTACGCCGCACGCCCTTCGCGACGGCACGGATCCGCCCGTGGTGGCGGGTCAGCATCGTGACGATCCGGTCCGCCTCACCCAGCTTGTGGGTGCGCAGGACGATCGCCTCGTCGCGGTAGAGGGGCACCTGCCCATTCTCCCCCTCGACGGGTTGGTTCAGCCGCCGACCCGGCGGGCCCGGCGCGGGGACTTCCAGCAGCCGAGGGCGAACTCGGCCGCGGCCCGGTTGAGCCGCTCAGGTGCCACGCGCCACTCCAGGATGCTGCGGGCGCGGACGAACGTCGCGCGCGGCATCTCCCCGGCCAGCATCGCGGCGTCAGCGGCGGGGTGGATCGGGTCGGCGGGGTGGCCGACGACGAGGGCGGGAGCCTGGATGGCGCGCCGCTGCCGCGAGGACGGCGCGACCCGGCCGAAGAAGATGCCGTGCACGACCGCGGCCACCGACCCGGGGCGCTGGTCGAGGGTGTCGAGCGCGATGCCCGCCCAGAACGGCACGAACCCGCGCGGGACGGGCCGGGTGAGCAGCCGCAGCGCGGTCACCGTGAACGGCAGGAAGCGCGCCGCGAACATCAGCGGCGCGAACGCCAGGATCCCCGCCTCGACGGCGTTGTTGAGGACCGGCATCTCCACGATCAGGCCACGCACGCGGTCGGGGGCGAGCACGGCCACCTCGAGGGAGACGTTGGCGCCGAGCGAGGTGCCGCCGACGACGGCCTGGGGTGCACCGAGATGGTCGAGCAGCGCGACGACCTGCTCGGCCCAGTCGGTCATGGAGTAGACGAGCGGGTCGGCGGGCCGGTCGGAGCGGCCGTGGCCGAGCAGGTCGAGGGTGACGACGTGCAGTCCCTCGGCGGCCAGGGCGCGGGCCAGCGGCTGGTGCATGCGGCGCGGCATCAGCTGGCCGTGGAGGAGCACGACCCAGGCGTCGCCGGAGCCGTACTCGGTGTACTCGAGCCGGTCGCGCCCGTAGTCGCTCTCGACGAAGAACTGCCCAATGCGCTCGGAGACCAGCATGGCCAGCAATCTAGTGGCTCACCGGACTCTGGACTGGGAGCCTGTCCGGCATGAGCACCCCACCCGCGGACCTGCTGGCCATCGAGGCCTACTACGACGCCGTCCCTCGGCCGGTCGGGACCACCGAGGAGGTCGGCCCGTTCACGCTCTTCCTGGCGGGGCCGGGCACCGGCTGGCAGTTCTACGCACGGCCGCGGCTCGGGCTGGAGGAGGACGTGACCGCCGACGACGTACGACGGGTGCTGGCCCGGCAGGCCGAGCTTGGCCTCCCCCGCGCCGTCGAGTGGGTCGACGAGGTGACCCCCTCGCTGCTGCCGGCGGTCCGCGAGGCCGTCACCGGCGAGCACGAGCTCGAGCTGTGCCCGCTGCTGGTGCTCCCCGACGGGACGTCGCTGGCCGACGAGTCCGGCCGGACCCGCGTGCTCGGTCCCGACGACCCCGACCTGCCGCTGGTGGTCGGGGCGGTCAGCGCGGGCTTCGGCGAGCGGGAGGACGTCGCCGCCCAGGACGTCGGGAAGCGGCCCGAGCTGATCCGCGACGGCCTGCTCGTCATGGTCGGCGCGTACGACGCCTCCGGGGTCGTGGCGGGCGGCGGGTCCGCCTCGCCCCGCGGCGACATCGCCGAGCTGATGGGGATCGCGGTGCTCGGCCGGGCCCGCCGGCAGGGCCTCGGCGCGGCCACCACGGCCGCCCTGGTCGCGGCCTGCCGGGCCGCGGGCGTGACCACGACGTTCATGTCGGCCGGATCGGACGAGGCGACCAGCGTCTACGAGCGGCTGGGCTTCGCCCGACGCGGCACCGCCTGCATCCTGGGCGTCCCCGACTGATCGGGCCTGATCCGGAGGCCCCGCGGGCGGGTTGAGTCGCCCCGAGCACGCGTCGTACGGAAAACTGTGACGCATGATGCCCACGAGCCGATCGAACCCCGGCTGGGTGGTCGCCCTCTCGATGCTCGTCGGCATCTACTTCGCGGGGGTCAGCGCCGTCGCGTTCGCCCCGCACCGCGACCCGGTCGCGGCCTGGTGGCCGGCAGCCGGCATCGCGGTCGCCCTGATCGTGCTCTACCCCCGCAGCTGGTGGCCCGCGCTGGCCGCGGGCGTGGTGGTCTTCAGCGGCCTGGCCAACGTCACCGGCGGTCGGGACCTCGACGTCTCCGCCCTCTTCGGCCTGTCCAACGCCGCCGAGGCGCTGGCTGCCGGCTGCTTCCTGTGTCGCGGCCGGACCGGCCCGCCACGCCTGGAGACCCAGGACGACTTCATCACGCTGATCGAGGCCGCGCTGATCGGCGGTGCGACGATCGCGACCGGCGCGACGCTCACCGTGCTGGCCCTCGACCACGGCGACCTCGTCACGACCTGGCGCTCGGTCTTCGCCTCACACGCCGCCTCGACCCTGGTCCTGGTCCCGATCGCGATGTCGGTCGGCCAGGCCGTGGCCCGGCGCCGGCCGCTGGAGAAGGCGATCCAGGCCTTCGCCCTCGCCGTCGTCACGGTGCTGGTCTTCGCGCCCAGCCAGGCACTGTCGCTGACCTTCATCCCGCTGCCGTTCCTGGTGTGGGCGGCGCTGCGGTTCGACGTACGCCACGTCGCCTGGGAGCTGGCCGGCTTCAGCGCACTCACGACCTTCCTCACCGCCCGCGGCTTCGGGCCCTTCGGCGGCAGCTACGCCGACGGCCGGATCACAGTCCTCGCCGCCGGCGCCCTGACCCAGGGCTACCTGCTCTGCGCCGCCCTGATGTCCCTGCCGCTGGCCATCGCCGTGGCCCAGCGTCGCAACCTGCTCGACCAGGTGAGTGCCAGCGAGCTGGTCTTCCGCCGCAACTTCACCGAGTCGCTCGTGGGCATGCTGCTGATGCGCGGCCACGGCACCCGGCTGGAGATCATCGACCACAACGACACCGCCGCGACCCTGCTCGGCGCCTCCGGTGAGGGCTCCCTCAACGGCACCTCGCTGGACGCCCTACTCGACACCGCCGAGCCGCTCGACCTCGTCACCGCCCGGATGACGGACGGTCACCTCGACGGCTGGAAGGCCCAGACCGGCCTGACCGGCCGCGCTGACGCGCGCGTCAACGTCGTGCTCTCGCTGCTCGTGCGCGAGCCCGAGCCGCTCTTCGCCGCGCAGCTCCAGGACGTCACCCGCGAGTACGACGCCCGCCGGCAGCTGGAGGCGGCCGAGAAGCTGACGAGCGCCACCCTCGACACCACCAACTGCATCATCCTGGTCACCGACCTCGGCGGGACGATCGTGCGCGTCAACGCGGCCACGACCGAGCTGACCGGCTTCTCCGAGGAGCAGCTGCTCGGGCGGCCGGTGTGGGAGACCTCGATCGCGCCGTCGCAGGCCGCCGACGTGGAGGCACTCTTCATGTGGCCCAACCGCTCCGGCGTCCCGGTCTCCCGCGAGGCGGACGCCCGCAACAGCAGGGGCGAGAAGCTGCGGATCGTGTGGAACAACAACATCGTGCGGGACGACCAGGACCTGCCGATGTACGCCGTGATGACCGGCATCGACGTGACCGCCGAGCGCGCGACGGCCGGCCTCAACGCCCACCTGCTGCAGGCGGCCATCACCACCGCGATGATCGGCATCGACACCCGTGGCCGGATCACGGTCTTCAACTCCGGTGCGGAGAACCTCCTCGGCTACGAGGCCGCCGAGATGGTCGGCGAGCCGTTCACCCGGCTGCTCGAGCCCGGCGAGCTCCTCAGCCGCACCGGCGCCCGCTCCCCGGAGACGGCGTTCGAGGCGCTGGCCGGTGCGCTCGGCTCGGATGGCGAGACCGAGCCGCGCGACTGGACCTGGGTCTCCCGCGGCGGGCGGCAGCACACCGTCTCCATGACCCTGAGCGTCGCCGCCGACGCCTTCGCCGCCCAGGTCGGCTTCCTGTGCGTGGGCCGCGACGTGACCGAGCAGCGGCACAACCAGGAGATGATGCAGGCCGCCCTCGAGAAGGAGCGCACGGCCGTGGAGCGGCTGCGCCAGCTCGACGAGGCCAAGAACGACTTCGTCTCCACCGTCAGCCACGAGCTGCGCACGCCGGTGACCTCGATCGTCGGCTACACCGAGATGCTCAGTGACGGCTCGATCGTCGACCCGCAGCCCGAGCAGCTGCCGCTGCTGGAGACGATCGCGCGCAACGGCCAGCGGCTGATCGTGATCTGCAACGACCTGCTGCTGCTCAGCGGCCTGGACTCCCCCACGCAGCTGTGGGAGAGCGAGACGCTCGACCTCGCCTCGATCCTGGACCCCACCGAGAAGGCGATCCTGCCGCTGCTCAAGGACCGCGACCTGGCGGTCAGCTTCCGGCAGCCGCCGGCACCGATCGTGGTGCTGGGCGACCGCGCCCAGCTGGAGCGGGTGCTGCTCAACCTGCTGAGCAACGCCGTGAAGTTCACCGAGGACGGCGGGTCGGTCACCTGCTCCCTCGAGGTGCGCGGCGAGGACGCGTGCGTGGTGGTAGCCGACACCGGCATCGGCATCCCGGCCGACGAGCAGGCCGGCCTGTTCCAGAAGTTCTTCCGGTCCTCGACCGCCCAGGCCCGTGCCATCCAGGGCACGGGCCTCGGCCTGTCGATCGTCGCCGCCATCGTCTCCGCCCACGGCGGCCGGATCGCGGTCGAGTCCGCCCACCTGGAGGGCACGACGTTCACCGTCCTCCTCCCGCTGAAGCGGCTCAGCGCGGCCGGTGCCCCGTGAACGTGACGACCTGCTGGAAGGTCGGCCGGTTCTGCCAGTCGATCGGCCGCACGCCCACGACGCCCGCGGTGTTGCTGCGGATGTCGTCCTGTGTCTTGTCGTAGGTCAGCTCGGACACCTTCTTCACGCCCTGGACCTCGAGCATCCGGGCCACCTCGGCCCGCAGTGAGGCCCGCAGGATCCGCTGGCACTTCGCCAGCTTGCCGCCGCCGCAGTAGCCGAACCGGTAGGGCCGCTCGACGTGCTTGCCGAGGACGGCCCGCAGGTCCTTGTTGACGTAGCCGTACCAGGCCACGCCGTTGAACGAGGAGCCGATTCCCTGACGCGGGTGGTCGTCGAGGCCCTGCGGCAGGGCGTGCACGAGCTCGTTGCCGAGCCGGCCGCGGAGCACGTCGTACGCCACCGACTGGCTGTTGTGCTGCCACCAGTCGTCGAAGAGCGCGATGGCCGCCTGCTGGGCGTAGGCGCCGTCGCGGTCCCGGTCCACGCGCTGGGCGCCGGAGCGCACCCACTGCTTGAGCAGCGCGACGGCGTCGCGGGTCTTCGGGTCGTCCCCGATGACCTTGAGGATCAGGGGCAGCGTGTACGCCGCGCGCGAGTCGGCCGTGGCCGCGCCCGACATGACACCGACCATCTGCTCGATCGTGACCGGGCCGCCGGCGATCTGGTGCTGCAGCCGCTTCTCGAGGGCCAGCGAGCGGTAGACCGGGCCGTAGCTCCACGTGTCGTCGGCGCCGCCGAACCCGGGCGCCGGCTTGTTGTTCCAGCTGACGAGGTAGCCGCGGTCGGGGTCGGTCTGGTGGGCGTGGCCGTCGAAGGAGAGCCAGCCCTGCCAGTCGTAGTCCGGCCCCGCCCAGTGCGGCAGGTCGGAGTCGACCTGGTGCGAGCGGACCGGCAGCAGGCCGGAGCTGTAGTAGGAGATGTCCTGGTCGTCGGCGTAGAACCAGTTGAACGTGTAGTCGATGTGGCTGGCCGCCTGCTGGAAGCTGGCCGCGTCGTGCACGAAGCCCGGGTCGTTGAACTGGGCGAAGCCGAGCACCGAGTCGACCTCGTGGCCGTAGGTCGAGCGCTGCAGCACGATCGCGACCGGCTGGCCCTGGACCTCGGTGCGGAGCTGGACGATGCCGTGCACCGTGCGCAGGACCTGGAAGTCGTAGGTCTGCGGCGGGGCCGGCGCGCTGGCGTTGGGCGTCGTGGTCTCGGAGTGGGTGTCCTGCTGCATCGGGGTGCAGGTGTCGCCGACGAGGTAGGCCGTCGAGTCGACCGTCGCAGCGGTGCCGTCGGTGTTGCAGAGCTTCTCCACGACCGTGTCGACGTTGTCGCCGCTGGCGCTCGTGGCCGACCAGGCGTAGTCGACGCCGCGACCGAGCTGGACGAAGAGGTTGGTGCCGGCGAAGGCGACGCCGCGGGCCTGGATGCCCGGGCCGTTGAGCACCTCCTCGGTGAGCAGTTGCGGGGCGAAGTAGCCGGTCTGCGGGCCCATCACCGCCAGCGGCTTGCCGGTCGCGGAGTGCTCACCGGTCACGAGGATCGCGTTGCTCATGCCGTGGTGCTCGAGCTTGATGGTCATGCCGGGCAGGTCCATCTGGGGTTCCGGGGCCTTGGCGGCAGCTGCGGCGCCGTCGGGGAGGCCGGTGCCGGGGGCGGTCTTCGCGCCCGGGTCGGGCATCGCCACGCCGGGCAGGGTCGGGTCGATCCCGCCGCGCTCGTAGGGGGTGTAGACGTCGGAGGTGGTCGGCGCCTCGGGGTCGTTCTTCTCCCGCAGGTCGTTGTAGACCTTGCGCCCCGCCTTGTCGCCGAACTTCGCGGTCAGCTGCTGCAGCCACGCGGCGTTCTGCACCTCGTGGCCGCCGCCCTTGCCGAAGATGCCGCCGACCAGGCTGGCGACGTACACGACGTCGGCACGGGTCCAGTCCTCCGGCTGCTTCTGCAGCGCGGCGTACTCGACCGGACAGGTGGGCGCCGTGATGACCGGGCACATGTCGGACTGGGCCTGGTTGATGCCGGCGATGAACGCGTCGACGCCGCCGGCGAGCTGGGCACCGTCGGCGCCGAGCTCGTCCGCCCGGGCGGCGGCCTTGTCGATCTGGGCCGCGGCCTCCTCGGGCGTGTAGTAGGCGGACCGGACCTGTGCCTCGTCCATCGCGACGTTGCCGGGGGTGTTGCCGGCGAACTCCGCGAGCCGGGCCTGCCCGGTGTGCCGCAGCGCGTCCATGAGGAACATCCGGTCCTGGGTCGCGGCGTAGCCGGCGCCGAACTCGACGTCGTCGTACGTCGTGCCGTCGACGAACGGCACCCCGAACGCGTCGCGCCGGATCGTCACGCCGGCCTTCGGCGTCTCGGTGCTGACGACCGACTCGGGGGTGAAGCCCTCGGTCTTGTAGAGCCGGTTGATGTCGTCGCTGGTGATCTTGCTGGGCTCGACCTTGGTCAGGCCGTCGTACATCTCGAGCTGGTCGGCGAAGTTCTTCGGCGTCGTCGGCGTCGCGGTCGTCGAGCCGCCCAGCGCGAGGAGGTCGGGCGCCGTGGCCGTGCCGTTGGAGCCCGGCGGGAGGATGTTCCAGAGCTGGCCGTAGGGGTCGCTCGCCCCGTCGGCGGCGCTGGCAGTGGTCAACGCCCCCGGCCCGAAGGCGGCCAGGGCGGTCGCGGCGAGGGCGAACCCTGCGACGGTGGTGCGGGGCGTACGGCGCATGCGGGGCTCCTGGCGTGCGGGGCGGGTGTGTGACCGCACCCACAACGAGCCCGCGACCCGGTTGGTTACGAGTCGGTAACCACTCAGATCGTGCGGATCACCGACGCCGGGTTGCCGACGGCGACGACGTTGGCCGGCAGGTCCCGGACGACGACCGAGCCGGCACCGACGACGGTGTTCTCGCCGATGGTGACGCCGGGCAGCACGATCACGCCCCCGCCGAGCCAGACGTTGTCGCCGATCGTGATCGGCCGGGCGGCCTCCCACTTCTGGCGGCGCGGCTCCGGCTCGACGGGATGGGTCGGGGTGAGCAGCTGGACGTTCGGGCCGATCTGGACGTCCGCGCCGATGGTGATCGCGGCGACGTCGGCCGCGACGAGACCCCAGTTGGCGAACGTCCGCGCCCCGATGTGGATGTTGAAGCCGTAGTCGACCCGCAACGGCGGCCGGATCTCCGCCCCCTCACCCACCGAGCCGAGCAGCTCCGTGAGGATCCGGCGACGCGAGGCCCCGTCCCGCGTGCGCGTCGCGTTGTAGTCGTCGGCGAGGTCCTGGGCCCGCAGGCCCAGCTCGCCGAGCTCGTCGTCCGAGGCCAGGTAGGGCTCGCCGGCGAGCATCCGCTCCTTCATCGAGCGCGCGGGACGAGGCATCACGGGGTCGGGCAGGAACTGCTCAGGCACGGTTGACCGCGCTGATGACCGCCTTGAGCGAGGCCGTGACGATGTTGGCGTCCAGCCCCACGCCCCAGAACACCTGGTCGCCGACGAGGCACTCGACGTACGCCGCCGCGATGGCGTCGCCACCCGCCGACAGCGCGTGCTCGGCGTAGTCGAGGACCCGGACGTCGAAGTTGTTCGGGAGCTCGTTGATCGCGTTGACGAACGCCGCGATCGGGCCGTTGCCGGTGCCCTCGAGGGTCGTGAGCTCGCCGTCGACGTACACGTTGGTGGTGAGCGCGTCCTTCTCCCCCGCCGCCGAGCTCGTGTGCACCGAGTCGAGCTTGAGCGGGGTCTCGCGGTCGAGGTACTCGCTGGAGAAGACCGACCAGATCTCCTCGGGCGACATCTCGCCGCCGTCGAGGTCGGTGCGCTCCTGGACGACCCGGCTGAACTCGATCTGCGCGCGGCGCGGCAGGTCCAGCTTGTGCTCGGCCTTGAGGATGTAGGCCACGCCGCCCTTGCCGGACTGGCTGTTGACGCGGATGACCGCCTCGTAGGTGCGGCCGACGTCCTTCGGGTCGATGGGGAGGTACGGCGCCTCCCACGGCAGCTCGCCGACGGGCACGCCCTGGTCGGCGGCCTGCCGGTCGAGGTCCTCCAGGCCCTTCTTGATCGCGTCCTGGTGGGACCCGGAGAACGCCGTGTAGACGAGGTCGCCGGCGTAGGGGTGCCGCGGGTGGACCGGGAGCTGCGTGCAGTACTCCACCGTCCGGCGGATCTCGTCGATGTCGGAGAAGTCGATCATCGGGTCGACGCCCTGGCTGAAGAGGTTCATGCCCAGGGTGACCAGGCAGACGTTGCCGGTGCGCTCGCCGTGGCCGAACAGGCAGCCCTCGACGCGGTCGGCGCCGGCCATCATGGCCAGCTCGGTCGCGGCGACGGCGGTGCCGCGGTCGTTGTGCGGGTGCAGCGAGATCACGGTGTTCTCGCGCCGGGTCAGCTGGCGGGAGAACCACTCGATCTGGTCGGCGTAGACGTTGGGCGTCGCGGACTCGACGGTCGCGGGCAGGTTGAGGATGATCTCGCGGCCGTCCTCGGGCTGCCACACGTCGGAGACGGCCTCGCACACCTCCAGGCTGAACGGCAGCTCGGTGGAGGTGAAGATCTCCGGGCTGTACTCGTAGCCGATCACCGTCATGTCGAGGTGGTTCTCGCCGTGCTTCATCACCAGCTCGGTGCCGCGGGTGGCGATGTCCTTGATCTCGTCCTTGCCGGCGTGGAAGACCACGCGGCGGAACAGCGGCGCCAGCGCGTTGTAGAGGTGGATGTTGGCGCGCGGCACCCCGATGAGCGACTGCACCGACCGCTCGATGAGGTCCTCGCGGGCCTGGGTCAGCACCGAGATCGTGACGTCGTCGGGGATCTTGTCCTGCTCGATGAGCTGGCGCACGAAGGAGAAGTCGGTCTCGGAGGCCGACGGGAAGCCGACCTCGATCTCCTTGTAGCCCATCCGGACCAGGAGCTCGAACATCTTCATCTTGCGGGCCGGGCTCATCGGGTCGATGAGTGCCTGGTTGCCGTCACGCAGGTCGGTCGAGAGCCAGCGCGGCGCCTCGGTGATCGTGCGGGTCGGCCAGGTGCGGTCCGGCAGGTCGATCGGCGGGAACGCGCGATAGCGGGAGACGGGCATCCCGCTGGGCTTCTGGGAGAGCAGGGTCATGGTGTCCTCGGCTGGTTGCTGGTGGGCGCCGGTCGCGCAGCAACACTCCGCAGCGAGGGGGTCCGGCTGATCAGACCTCGCTGCGGCAGCGAAGGAGGAGCTGGCGCGTCATGACCCGTTCACTCTAGCCCCCACCGAAACGAGTTGGTGCGGGGCTGTTCGAGACGCGAGACTCCGGCCGTGGACATCACCCGGATCGACCCGCTGGACGTCGACCTCGACCTCGCCGACCGGCTGGTTGCCGTGGACCGTGCCTCGCACGGGCACGCGGGTCTGGAGCTCCCCGTGCAGTCGGGTCCGTCCCGGATGTTCGCGCTGCAGCACGGCAACGACGGCCGGCCCGTCGACGCCGTCTGGGTCGCCGGCTCGCCGGACGCGCCGGCCGGCTGGGGCCTGGTCGAGCTGCCGTTCCTCGACAACCTCGACCTGGCCAGGCTGCGGGCGATCGTGTCGCCGGAGCACCGGCGATCCGGGGTCGGCAGCGCGCTGCTCGAGCAGATGGTCGCCTTCGCGGGCGCGCACGACCGCACGACGCTCACGACCGGGGCGTGGCAGGGCACCGACGGCATCGGGTTCCTCGACGCCCGCGGCTTCGGCACCCAGGGCCAGCACCAGTACGCCGTACGTCGGCTCGACCTGCACGAGGACCCGACCCGCTGGGACCGGTTGTACGGCGAGGCCGCAATCGTGGCGGCCGGCTACGAGCTGGTGCGCGTGGCGGGGCCGGCCGACGAGGCGATGGTGCCCGACCTGGTGGCGCTGCACGAGGCGATCAACGACGCGCCGGCCGACGACGGCAGGGAGCCGGACGCCTGGGACGCCGACCGGGTCCGCGCCTACGACGCCTCGATGGCACGCCGCCACCAGACGACGTACCGCGTCCTGGCCCGGCACGGCGAGAGCGGCGAGTGGGCCGGGATGTCGCTGCTGTGCGTGGACGAGTTCGCCCCGACCGTGGCCTTCCAGGAGGACACGACCGTGGTGCGCGCGCACCGCGGTCACCGGCTCGGCCTGCTGATGAAGTGCGAGATGCTGCGCTGGCTGGCCGCGGAGCGGCCGGAGGTCGCCGCCGCCGACACCTGGAACGCCACCGACAACCATCACATGATCGCGGTGAACGAGCGGCTCGGCTGCCGGGTGATCGCGACGAACGTCGGCTACCGGCGCCTGCTCTGATCAGCCGGCGAGCACGATCCCGACGAAGAGGGTCGCGAGCGCGCTCAGGCCGGTGAGCGCCCCGAAGATCGCCATGGCCCGCTTCGACGCGGCCCTGGCGTGGAGGTAGGCCGTGACGCCGGAGACCAGCACGAGGGCGTACTTCAGCGACAGCGTGTGCTGGTAGGCATCGCCCCGGTCGCCCTCGGCGATCACGTTCCAGACGCCGGTCACGACCAGCACCGCGAACGCGGGCCACGCGATCCGGTTGAAGGCGTTGGCCGCGGCCTTGGGGACGTCGGTGCCGGCGGCGCGCAGCGCCGGCACGAGCGCGGCCAGGGTGATCTGGCCCCCGACCCAGATGGTGGCGGCCAGGACGTGCAGGAAGAGACGCAGGGTCTCGAGGTCGACGGTCATCACGGGGTGAAGTGTTCCAGCGACGGCGAGGACCCTCGTCAGCGGTGCCCGGCTCGCGGGTCGAAGCGGGCGTGCGCCAGGGCCGCACGGGCCGCGTTCATGCCGGCCGCGCCGTGCACCCCGCCGCCCGGGTGCGCGGACGACGAACCGAGGTAGAGCCCGGCGATGCCCGTCTCGGCGCGCCCCAGCCCGGGCACCGGCCGGAGCACGAGCTCCTGCCGCAGGCGGGCGGTGCCCCCGTTGATCGACCCGCCGACCAGGTTGGCGTTGCGGGCCTCGAGCTCGCGCGGCCCCAGCACCCGACGAGCCAGGACCGTCGAGCCGAAGCCGGGCGCCAGCCGCTCGATCCGGGCCTGCATCCGGTCCGCGAAGCGCTCGCAGTCGTCGTGGTCCCACACCCCCCGGATGCCGCCTCCTCCCGCGTCGCGGGTGACCTGCTGCGGCACGTGCGTGTAGGCCCACATCGACTCGGTGCCCGCCGGCGAGCGGGTCGCGTCGGCGGTGGTCATCTGGCCGGCGAGCAGGAAGGGCTCGGCCGGGACCGCGCCGTCCGCCACCTCCCGGAACGCCCGGGACATCTGCTCGACGGAGTCGGCGATGTGCACCGTGCCGGGTGCGTGGGCCGGGGCCGACGCCCACGGCACGGGTCCGGACAGCGCCCAGTCGACCTTGACGGTCGAGGGGTCCAGCTCGAAGCGGCGCATCCCGCGGCGCACCCGCAGCGGCAGGTGCTCGGCGGCGACGAGCCCGCCGAAGAGGTGCGGCGCCACGACGTCGGCGACAACGGCCCGCCGCACCGTCGTACGCCGTCCGTCGGCGGACCGGACCGCCCGCGCCCGGCCGCGCGCGACGTCGATGCCCACGACCGGGGTGGCGCAGCGGATCTCGCCGCCCCGGGAGACGAAGCGCCGGGCCAGGGCCCGGGTGAGCTCACCCGCACCGCCGACCGGGACCGGGAAGCCGACGGTCTGGCCCATCAGGGTGAGCAGCAGCGCCATCAGCCCGGAGCCGGTGTCCTCGAGCGGGATGTCGGCGTGGCCGGCGTTGCCGGCCAGCAGCAGGCGCGGGGCGCGCCCGCCGAAGCGGCGGCTCCCCACCTCCGCCGCCGGCGCGAGCAGGGTGCGGACGAAGGACAGCCCGCCGGCGCGTGGCAGGGCCGCCAGCCCGGCCAGCGCCGAGCGCACCGGCGGGAAGGGCGACAGGAGGCCGCCGAGGACGTGCGGGCCGATGACGTCCCACTGGTCGCACAGGACCAGCCAGGCCTCGCCGTCGCCGGGGTGCTGCTCGTCGAGGAGGCGGGCGGTGACCTCGCGGTCCCGGTGGAGCAGCGCCCACGCCCCGTCGGGGGTGGGGTGCCCGAGGACCGCGGGCGCGTGGGTCCAGGCCAGGCCGTGGTCCTCCAGGTCCATCGCGCCCAGGAACGGGGAGGCGGCGGCCAGCGGGTAGAACGCGCTGAACGTGTCGTGCACGAAGTCGGCGTGCACCTCCCGGTCACTCCGGACCGCTCCACCCACCTCGGGCTGGGCCTCCAGGACGAGCACCGACCAGCCGGCGTCGACCAGGTGGTTGGCCGCGACGAGCCCGTTGGGGCCGGCGCCGACGACGACGGCGTCGTACGTCTCGTCGGCGCCGGGCACGGTCACGCGGTCATCCTTGCGCACGCCGCTCCGCGACGAAGGCCAGGCGGCGCAGCGCCTCCACGTTGCGCCAGTGCAGCGGCAGGTGCCGCAGCGGTGCGGGCACCAGCCGCCCCGGTCCCGCGACGGCGTCCTCCTCCATCACGACCTCGGTGTCGGCGCCGCGCGCCCGCAGGTGCAGGACCACCTCCGCCTCCCCGGTGGGCCAGGCCTTGGCCCGCAGCCGCAGGCGGGAGCCCGGCGTCGCCTCGAGGACCTCGGTGTGGTCGTCGATCAGCAGCGGCCAGACACCGACGGAGTGGTGCAGGCGGGCACCCGGCTCGGGCCAGTGCCCGTCGACCTCGCGCATCCGCGAGGCACCCACCACCCACAGGGGGTAGAGCCAGCCGTCGGCCAGCACGTCCCACACCTGCGTCGGCGTGGCCCGGACGATGCGCGTCGTGGTGCTCATGCCCCCGACGTACCCCCGGCACCACGGTGCACGCACTCCGGGCTCGTTGGCATCCTCCTGGGTGAGTCCGCCCGTCAACCCCTTCATCGGGTCTACCGTGAGTGCATGGGACCGCACCCGCCCCGGTGCGGGTGGTCAGCGCGTGCGCCGGCGACGGACGCGACCTCCTCGGTGTCCTGGCGCAGCGCGCCGACGCCGACCGGGTCACCGCCCTGCTGGTCGAGTACGACGCCGGGCTGGCCGCCCGCGCCCGCGAGGCCGCCGCGGCACTCGGCGCGACCGTCGAGGTCCGGCAGGCCGACGCCGCGCAGAGCGACGTCTACAGCGGGGCCGTCCCCGCCGACGTGGTCCTGCTGTGCGGCATCTTCGGCAACGTCAGCGACGCTGACGTGCGGGCGACGGTGATGGCCGCGCCCCAGCTCTGCAGCGAGGGCGCCGAGGTCGTCTGGACCCGCCACCGGGCCGAGCCGGACCTCACCCCAACCATCCGGGGCTGGTTCGCCGAGGCCGGCTTCGAGGAGGTCGCCTTCGACGCCTCCGACGACCACGTGTGGTCCGTGGGGGTCCACCGGCTCGTCACGGAGCCGCAGCCGCTCGAGCCCGGCCGGCACTGGTTCACGTTCGACCGCGGCTAGCCTCACCCCATGCCGCGCCTGCTGATCGTCCACCACTCCCCCACCCCGACGGTCCTGCGACTGACGGACGCCGTGGTGGCGGGCGCCCACGACGACGCCATCGAAGGCGTCGAGGTGGTCGTCCGGCACGCCCTCGAGGCCACCGCCGACGACGTGCTGACGGCCGACGGCTACCTGCTCGGCACGACCGCCAACTTCGGCTACATGAGCGGCGCCCTCAAGCACTTCTTCGACACGATCTTCCTCGAGGCCGGCGGCGCGCTCACCGAGGACGGGTCGGCCGGGGCGGGGCCGGGCGGGAAGAAGCCCTACGGCCTCTGGGTGCACGGTCGGTACGACGCCACCGGCGCGGTCCGCTCGGTGCAGTCCATCGTCCAGGCCCTCCCGTGGCGCCAGGCCGCAGAGGTGCTGACCGTCCTCGGCGACGTCGACGAGGACCACACCGACGCGGCGTACGAGCTCGGCGGCACCCTCGCCGCACTGCTGTCCGCCGGCTGACGCACCACCGGGGCCGGGCGTTAGGATTCCGTCGCGTGACCGTCGCCCGCCGTCTCGCCCTCGGGCTGGCTGCCCTCCCGCTCCTCCTGCTCGCGGCCTGCACCTCCGACGACCAGGGCGGCAACACCGACCCGGCGCAGGTCGACGCGATGGACGCCCCCGAGCTGGGTGCCTGCCGGCTCCTGACCCCCGACGACGTCGCGATGGCCAGCAACGCCACGCGCACGGTCGACTGCACCGAGAAGCACACCGCAGAGACGTTCGCGGTCGGCGACCTCCCGACGTCCTTCGACGACGCGGACGTCGACGACAAGGAGCTCGGCGCCTGGGCCTACCGCACCTGCTCGGAGAAGTTCCAGCGGTTCCTCGGCGCCGACGAGAGCCTCGTGATGCGCACCGTCGTCAGCTGGGCGTGGTTCCGCCCGTCGGAGAAGGCATGGTCCGCCGGCGCCCGCTGGTACCGCTGCGACGCGGTCGGCGGCGGCGAGCAGTCGACGTCGTACGTCGCCCTCCCCCAGACCGCCAAGGGCCTCCTGCTCGGCGTCCCGGACGACAAGTGGATGGTGTGCGCGTCCGGCCCGACGGTCAGCGGCTCGGTCAAGATCCCCTGCTCCCACCACCACGACTGGCGGGCGGTCACGACGATCAAGCTCGGCGAGTCCGGTGACGACTACCCCGGCGACCGGCTGGTCGAGGTCAAGACCCGCGACTACTGCTCCGGCTCGGTGGCGGCGTGGTTGAGCTACCCGGTCGACTACGACTTCGGGTACACCTACTTCCACGAGGCCGAGTGGTCCGCCGGCAACCGCCGGTCGGTCTGCTGGGCGAAGACCAACGCGTGAGGCAGCCATGACCCCGTCCCGCCGGCTCGCCGCCCTGCTCGTTGCCAGCATGGCCGGGGTGGCCGCCCTGAGCGCGTGCAGCGGCGGCGACCAGCCGTCGGCCGACAGCAGCACGCCCGCCTCGTCGGCCTCCGAGCCCAGTGCGACGCCCACCACCGCGACCGCAGCCCCGCGGCCCGGCAACCGCGCCTGCTACGCCTTGTCGTACGACGCCGCGGTCGCGCCCACCAGCGACGCCGACCCCGTCGACTGCGCCGCCGCGCACACCTCGATCACCTACGCCGTCGGCACCCTCGACACCGTCGTCGCGGGCCACCTCCTCGCCGTGGACAGCAAGCGCGTCCAGGCCCAGGTCGCCACCGACTGCCCGGCCGCGCTGCCGAAGTTCCTCGGCGCGACCCCCGACCAGCTGCACCTCAGCATGCTGCGCGCGGTCTGGTTCACCCCCACCGTCGAGCAGTCCGACGCCGGCGCCGACTGGTACCGCTGCGACGTCATCGCCGTCGCCGCCGACGGCAAGCTCGCCGCGCTCACCGGCAAGATCGGCGGCGTCCTGGCCAGGCCGGAGGCCCGCCAGCGCTTCGGGATGTGCGGCGCCGCCGAGCCCGGCACCGCCGACTTCCACCGCGTGATCTGCTCCACCGACCACTCCTGGAAGGCGATCGCCACCGTCCCGATCGCCGGCGAGAAGTACCCCGGCGAGGGCGCCGCCCAGGCCGCCGGCCAGACCCCGTGCGAGAACGCCGGCCGCGACGCCGCCTCGGACAAGCTCAACTTCAAGTGGAGCTATGAGTGGCCGACCGCCGAGCAGTGGGACGCCGGCCAGCACTACGGCCTGTGCTGGGTGCCGGACTGACTAGAAGCCGAGCTTGCGCAGCTGCTTGGGGTCGCGCTGCCAGTCCTTGGCGATCTTGACGTGCAGGTCGAGGTAGACCGGCGTGCCGAGCAGCGCCTCGATCTGCTTGCGGGCCCGGGTGCCGATCGCCTTCAGACGGGCGCCCTTGGGGCCGATCATGATGCCCTTCTGGGAGTCCCGCTCGACGTAGAGGTTGGCGTGGATGTCCAGCAGCGGCTTGTCGGCCGGCCGGTCCTCGCGCAGCCGCATCTCCTCCACCACGACCGCCACCGAGTGCGGCAGCTCGTCGCGCAGGCCCTCGAGGGCCGCCTCGCGGATCAGCTCGGCGGCGAGGATCTCCTCGGGGGCGTCGCTGAGGTCGCCGTCGGGGTAGAGCTGCGGGCCCTCGGGCAGCAGCCCGACCAGCAGGTCCTGCAGCAGCTGGACCTGGTCGCCCGCCTTGGCGGAGACCGGGACGATCTCGGCCCACTCGGTGCCGGTCTCGGCGCCGAGCTTCTGGATGTCCAGCAGGTGCAGGCCGATCTGCTCGGGCGTCGCGAGGTCGGTCTTGGTGGCGATGGCGACCTTGATGGTGCGCTTCACCTTGGCCATCTCGTTGACGATGAAGCGGTCGCCGGGGCCGATCTTCTCGTTGGCCGGGAGGCAGACGGCCACGACGTCGACCTCGGCCAGCGTGGTCTTCACGAGGTCGTTGAGCCGCTCGCCGAGCAGCGTGCGCGGCCGGTGCAGGCCGGGTGTGTCGACGAGGATCAGCTGCGCGTCCTCGCGGTGCACGATGCCGCGCACGACGGTCCGCGTGGTCTGCGGCTTGTCGGAGGTGATGACCACCTTCGTGCCGACCAGCGCGTTGGTCAGCGTCGACTTGCCGGCGTTGGGACGTCCCACGAAGGACACGAATCCACTGCGGTGCTTGCTCATGACTCGTTCGCCCTGTCGTAGTCGGCCCAGATCTGGTCATCGGTCTTGCCGGCAGCCTTGCCGGCGCGGTAGATCGGGCCCGGGTCGACCGCACGCGGCTGACGCGTGGCTCCCCCGCGCCAGTAGCCCATGACGTCGTACGCCGTGGACGGCAGCTTGCGGTCGCGCATCAGGTGCTTGCGGATCGCCCGCATCTGCGCGGACTCGCCCGCCATCCAGAAGTAGCCCTCGCCCGCGGGCCAGTCGATGGCCTCGACGGCGGCCGCGAGGTCGCTCGCGCCCTCGGCCGGCGGGGCCAGCCAGGTCACGTCGGGGCCGTCGGGCAGGTAGCCCGTCAGGTCGTCGGGCACCTCAGCCCAGATCCGGATGCTTCGTTGGTCGAGCCTGTCGAGACCCACCTCGGACGCGATCCGCGCCATCGCCGGCATCGCGGTCAGGTCGCCGACGAGCAGCAGCCACTGTGCGCCGGACGGCATCGCGAAGGAGCCGCGCGGCTCGGTGATGGCGACCTGCTCCCCCACCACGTCGCGGGCCGCCCACTCGGTGACCAGACCGACCTCGTGCACGACCACGTCGAGCACGAGCTCGCCGCCCGACCACGACCGCACGGTGTAGTAGCGGCTCTGGAACTGTCCGGGGACGACCAGCCCGACCCACTCGTCGGGGATGCCGGTGGAGGTGAAGTCCGCGAGGCCCGCGCCGCCCAGGGTCAGCCGGACGAGGTGGTCCGAGACCTGCTCACGGCGCAGCACCGTCGCGTCGTACTGCCTGGCTCGGGTGCTCACCCGGCAAGGCTAGTCACCACGTGGGTCGCAGGGAGAATCCGTCCTTCCCGTCCTCGGTGGTCCGCACGGCCAGCACCTGGTGCAGCTGGATCTCGTTGCGCTCGAACGCCAGCCGCGAGCCGGCCATGTAGAGGCCCCACACCCGCGCGGTGCCCTCGCCGACCTCGGCGACGCACTCGTCCCAGTTGTCGACGAGGTTCTGGCACCAGCCGGCCAGGGTCAGGGCGTAGTGGAGGCGGAGGTTCTCCTCGTGCATGACCTCGAGACCGGCGTCCTGGGCCTCGGTGATGATCGTGCCGGAGCCGATCAGCTCGCCGTCGGGGAAGACGTAGCGGTCGATGAACGCCCCGGTCTCCTCGCGGCGGTTGTGGGCGCGGGTGATGCAGTGGTTGAGCAGGCGGCCCTCGGGCTTGAGGCGGTCGCGCAGGAAGCCGAAGTACGCCGGGTAGTTGCGGACGCCGATGTGCTCGGTCAGGCCGATCGAGCTGATCGCGTCGAAGTCGCCCTCGAGCACGTCGCGGTAGTCGGAGTGCCGCACCTCGGCCAGGTCGCCGAGGCCCTCGCGGTCGATGGCCTCCTTGCCCCACTGGGCCTGCTCGCGCGACAGCGTGACACCGAGCGCCTGCACGCCGTAGTGCTTCGCGGCGTGCCGGACCATGCCCGCCCAGCCGCAGCCGACGTCGAGCAGCCGCATGCCGGGCTGGAGGCCGAGCTTGCGGCAGACCAGGTCGTACTTCTCGGCCTGAGCCTCCTCGAGCGTCGCGTCGGCGGTCGGGTAGACCGCGCAGGTGTAGGTCATCGACGGGCCGAGCACCAGCTCGTAGAAGCGGTTGGACACGTCGTAGTGGTGCGCGATCACCTCGGCGTCGCGGGACATGGAGTGCCGCAGCCCCTCCATCGCCCGGCGCCAGCGCGGCAGGTGCTCCTGCGGGGGCGGCGGCGGGGGCTTGAGGTTGGACAGGCCCAGGCCGCGCAGCAGGGTCAGCGCCTCGGCCGGCGTGGGCCGGCGGAAGCGCAGGTGGCTCTGGAGCAGCCGCAGCGCCTCGTAGGGGTTGCCGGGGTGCACGCCGTTGACGGCGAGGTCGCCGGACACGTAGGCCCGTGCCATGCCGAGGTCACCCGGCGCGGTGAGGAGGTAGGACAGGCCGCGCTGGTTCTTCAGCTCCAGCTCGATCTCGGCGTCCGGTGGCCCGGCCGAGCTGCCGTCGTACGCACTGAACCGGACGGGCATCCCGTCGCGCAGCAGGGAGGCAACGGCGTCGCCGATGGACAACGTGGGGGTCTGCTTCAGGGTGGACTTCAACGTCTCTTCACCGCCTTGTCGTAGAGGCTGGTCAGCCGGTCGTGGGGGTCGTAGCGGCTCTTGACGGCGGCCAGGTTGGCGCCGTCGTAGAGCCGGTCGAAGGTGTCGCGGTCGTAGAACGCCTCGGAGTAGAGGGACTTGTGCCCGCCCAGCGCGTGCACCTTCTCCTCGATGGCGCGGTTGAGCGGGCCCTCGGGCGCGTCCGGCCCGACGTGGACGGTGCCCCAGAAGCCGACGTTGACGTACGTCGTCCCGGGGACGAGCGGGTAGGTCGCCCACGACCGGGTCGAGACCACGGGGCACAGCCACACCGGCCGCATCCCGACCTCGGCGTCGAACCACGTGAGGAACTCCTCGAGCCGCTCGACCGGCACCTCGACGTCCTGGATGACGCGCTCGCGCAGCGGCCGGCCGGCGCGGCGGTCGAGGAAGTCGGCGACACCGAGCCGGCGATCAAGGGCGATCAGCTTGCTGTAGACGTCCGAGCGCCGCCAGCGCCGCGGCCAGAGCCGGCGGACGACGGGGTGCTGCACCCCGAACGCGCCGGAGCACCAGAACCAGTCGGTGTCCCAGCGCCAGAGGTAGTCGTGCATGGTGAGCACGTCGGTCTCGCGCTCCTGGATCGAGCGGTAGTAGATCGCCTGCCCGGTGTAGTCGCTGGGCTGCCCCTCGGGGGCCGAGACCCAGGTCGCCAGCGTCAGGTAGTACTCCCCCGGCGCGAACGCGACCCCGTCGAGCCCGTCGACGCGGGTGCCGTCGTGCTCGCCGGTCTCGACGAGCCCGGCGATCGTCTTGGCCAGCAGGGAGGCGTCGTCGAAGTGCAGGTGCCGCAGCGCGACGTGCGAGGGCACCTCCTCGAGCCGGATCCGCAGCCGGGTGGCGTAGCCCAGCGAGCCGTAGGAGTTGGGGAACGTGTCGAACAGGTCGTCGCCCGGCCGCGTCGTGACGACCTCGCCGGCGCCGGTGAAGACGTCCATCTCGAGGACCGACTCGTGCGGCAGGCCGCTGCGGAAGCTGGTCGACTCGATGCCCAGCCCGGTGACCGCGCCGCCGAGCGTGATGGTGCGCAGCTGCGGCACGACGAGCGGGATGAGGCCGTGCGGGAGGGTCGCGTCGACGAGGTCCTCGTAGGTGCACATGCCCTGCACCTCGGCCGTGCGCGCGACCGGGTCGACCTCGATCACGCCGGCCAGGCCGGACACGTCGAGGCCGGGCGCGTCGGTCCCCGCACGCGGCCGGAACAGGTTGGAGGTCTTCTTCGCCAGCCGCACCGGGTCACCCGGCGCGATGGCGGCGTACGACGTCCGGAGCCGCTCGACGGCGGCCCGGTGCTCATCCCAGCGTCCCCCGGTCACGCTCCCGACTTTACTCCGGGCACGTGTCCGAATCGTTACAGTTCCGCGAGGGCGCGCCAGCCCTCGTAGTCGTGCACGGCGATCCCGCGGTACGTCGACCCCGCGGGCACCCCCGCGTCGACCTGCCCGAGCACCGCGGTGAGCTCGGGCTCCGGCCGCGACCAGAACGTCTGCTTGAGCGCGATCGGGCCGTCGCCGAGGTGGTTGGTCTCCACCGCCAGCCGCACCGGCTTGCCCGCAGCGGTCGCCGCCTCGATCGCCTTCGCGCCCAGCGCGAGGATCCCGTCGGAGCCCGTGGCGACGTGCCGGTAGGTCATCACGGTGACGGCGTCCACGCGCGCGATCACCTGCTTGTCGAGCCGATGGCCGTGGACCTTGATCGTGTCCAGCCAGAAGGCGATGTCCGCCTCGACCGGCAGGGTGGTGTCGCCGGCCAGGGTCGAGAGCAGGGCGAGGTAGCGGTCGAGCAGGGCCGCCCTCGCCGTCTTCCAGTCGGGATGCGCCCACGGCTCGATGTCGAGGTGCACGCCGTCGAAGAGGCCGGTCGACAGCGCGGACCGCTGCCAGGCCAGGGCCACCTTCGGCTGGTCGACGTACGTCGTCTCGCTGCCCAGCGCCGACATCGTGATGCCGGCCGCGCGGGTGCGTGCCCGCAGGTCCTGGTAGTAGCCGAGCGACGGGTCGTGCGCGAGGTCGGGCGGGAGCGACACGAACACCTCGGACACGCCGTGCTCGACCGCGAAGGCGACCACGGTCGCCGCGTCCGGGCGGTCCCACAGCCACAGGGCCCTGCCGGGTGCGGGTGTCGCCGCCTGCGCGGGCGGGGTCATCGCGAGCAATGCGGCCACCAGGGCCAGGACCATCACTCGCATGCGCACGGGCGCAAGCCTAGGTGCTGACAGTGGTGTGGATGGTGCCCTTCGCGTCACCGAGGTGGACGACGACGCCGGCGCCGCCGAGGTCGGTGAGCGCGGCCAGGTCGGGCGCGGTCGGCTCGGTCGCCTCGGTGAGCAGCACGGCTGCCTCGAGGCCCTTGACGCCGGACGCGACCGCCATCGCGACGCACGCCTGGACCGCGGTGACCTGGAGCGAGGGCAGGTCGACGGTCGCGGCGGCGTAGGTGCGACCGTCGGCGTCCCGGATCGCTGCCCCCTCGGCCGCACCGACCCGCGCGCGGGTGGCGCGGGCCAGGGTGACGAGCTTCTTGTCCTCGGGTTGCAGGTCACTCACTGGGGTCTCCTGGGTCGTGGTCGGGCTCCCGCTCGAGGCGGGTGATGAGGACGGTGCCGATCTTGTTGCGGCGACCGGCGGTGCCCTCGGCCTCGAAGCGCAGGCCGTGCGCCTCGACGTGCGAGCCGGGGATCGGGACGCGCCCGAGGTGCTTGGCCATCAGGCCGCCGACGGAGTCGACGTCCTCCTCCTCGACCCGCCGGCCGAAGAGCTCGTCGAGGTCGTCGATCGGGTAGCGCGAGGAGACGCGGGTGGTCCCCGAGGGCAGCACCTCGACCTCGATCTCCTCCTCGTCGTACTCGTCGGTGATCTCGCCGACGATCTCCTCGAGGATGTCCTCGATGGTGATCAGGCCGGCGGTGCCGCCGTACTCGTCCACGACGACGGCGATGTGCTGCCGCTTCGCCTGCATCTCCGAGAGCAGGGCGTCGACGGGCTTGGACTCCGGGACATAGGCGGCCGGCCGCATGACCTCGTCGATGCGCTGGGTGAACTCCACGTCGGGCGCCTCGAAGTCCCGCCGGACGATGTCCTTGAGGTAGGCGAAGCCGACGATGTCGTCGAGGTTCTCGCCGATGACCGGCACCCGCGAGTAGCCGCTGCGCAGGAAGAGCGACATGGTCTGGCGGAGGTTCTTGTGGCGCTCGACGTAGACGACGTCGTTGCGCGGCACCATCACCTCGCGCGCCGTGGTGTCGCCGAGCTCGAAGACGCCGTGGATCATCTTGCGCTCGCCCGACTCGATCACCGCCGAGGCCTCGGCGAGGTCGACGAGCTCGCGCAGCTCGGTCTCCGTGGAGAACGGACCCTCGCGGAAGCCCTTGCCGGGGGTGATGGCGTTGCCGACCAGGATCAGCAGCCGCGGCAGCGGGCCGAGCACGGTGGTCACCCAGGCGAGCGGCGCCGCCGAGACCAGCGCGATCCGCTCGGAGTGCTGCCGGCCGACGGTGCGCGGGGCGACCCCGATCACGACGAACGAGACGACCAGCATCACGCCGATCGCGGTGAGGACCGTCGGCCACCACGAGCCGCCGTAGGCGTCGGACGCCTCGAGGGTGACGAGCACGATCGCGGAGATCTCGCAGGCCAGCCGCAGCAGCAGCGCGGTGTTGAGGTAGCGCGGGGCGTCCTCGAGCAGCGTCAGCAGCCGCCGCGCGCCGGGCCGGTCGTCGCCGATCAGCTCCTCCGCGCGGGCGCGCGAGAAGGAGCCGAGGGCGGCGTCGGCGGCCGAGAAGGCACCGGCGAGCAGGACGAGGGCGGCTGCCGCGAGGAGCAGCCAGAGATCGCCGGTGGTCATCTGTCGGTGGTCATCAATCGGTGGTCGAGCTTGCCGAGACCCGCCACGCGGCGAGCAGCTCGTCCTGGAGACCGAACATCTCCTTGTGCTCCTCCGGCTCGGCGTGGTCGTAGCCGAGCAGGTGCAGGATGCCGTGGGTGGTCAGCAGCTCGATCTCGGCCCACGTGCCGTGGCCGGCGGTCTCGCCCTGCCTGGCCGCGATGTCCGGGCACAGCACGAGGTCGCCGAGGACGCCCTCCTCGGGCTCCTCGTTGACCAGGCCGGGACGCAGCTCGTCCATGGGGAAGGCGAGCACGTCGGTCGGCCCCTCCTTCTCCATCCACTGCTCGTTGAGCTCGGCGATGGTGGACTCGTCGACGGCCTTGATGCACAGCTCGGCCTGCGGGTGCACGCGCATCCGGTCCATCACGAACCGGCTGAGCGCGGCCAGCTGCTTGACGTCGAGCTCGTGGCCGGACTCGTTGAGGACCTCGATGCTCACGGACGGCTCCCGGGGGTGTGGTTCTGGTTGTGCGAGGCAGCGGCGTGCGGCGTGAAGCCGCCGCGTGCGTCGAACTCGTCGTACGCCGCGACGATCTTGCCGACCAGCCGGTGCCGGACGACGTCGTGGCTGGTGAGCCGGTTGAAGACGATGTCCTCGACGCCGTCGAGGATCCCCTCGATGACCTTCAGGCCGGACTTCGTGCCGTTGGGCAGGTCGACCTGGGTGACGTCGCCGGTGACGACGATCTTGGAGTTGAAGCCGAGCCGCGTCAGGAACATCTTCATCTGCTCCGGCGAGGTGTTCTGCGCCTCGTCGAGGATGATGAACGCGTCGTTGAGCGTGCGGCCGCGCATGTAGGCCAGCGGGGCGACCTCGATGGTCCCGGCCGCGAGCAGCTTGGGGATCGTCTCGGGGTCGATCATGTCGTGCAGCGCGTCGTAGAGCGGGCGCAGGTAGGGGTCGATCTTCTCCGACAGCGTGCCGGGCAGGTAGCCCAGCCGCTCCCCCGCCTCGACGGCCGGCCGGGTCAGGATGATCCGGTTGACGTTCTTGGACTGCAGCGCCTGCACGGCCTTGGCCATCGCGAGGTAGGTCTTGCCGGTGCCGGCGGGGCCGATGCCGAAGGTGATCGTGTGCTTGTCGATCGAGTCGACGTAGCGCTTCTGGTTGAGCGTCTTGGGGCGGATCGAGCGGCCGCGGTTGCTGAGGATGTTGAGCGACAGCACGTCGGCGGGCCGCTCGGTGGTCTCGGCCCGCAGCATCGTGATCACGCGCTCGACGGTCTCGGACGTGACGCCCTGGCCGGTGCGGATGATCGTGACCAGCTCGTCGAGCAGCCGGTCGGCGAGGGCGACCTCGCCGGGCTCGCCCTTGAGGCTGATCCGGTTGCCGCGGACGTGGATCTCGGCGGCGAGCGCGCCCTCGATGATCCCGAGGTACTCATCCCCCGGGCCGAGGAGACTGACCATGTTGATGCTGTTGGGGACCACCACGACGTGGCGGGTCTCGTGCTTCGGCGGTGCCGCGTGCACGCCGCGCGGGTTGCTGTCAGTCATGGATGCCCCGAGGGCGCCTCTCCGGTAGGTGATCGAGCGCCCTCCATGCTACGCACTCGCCCCACTCACGCCCACCGAGTTGCCGTCGTACGTCGCTCGGGGGACGTACCGTGGAGCCATGACCGCCTGGGAGGACGACGAGGACGCGGACTGGACCCCGCCCACGCACCTCCCTCTGGACGCGCAGCGCATGGGCCTCAACCGGTCGGTGCCCGACGGGGCGCTGCTCGACTTCGCCGGCTCGCTCGACCCGGCCAAGCCACTGCACCGTGTCACCGCGTGGGTGATGCTGGTCGTCTTCGCGTTCCCCGCCGCCCTCTACGTCGTGCGGATCCTGTGGGGCCTGCTCCTCGGGTTCTAGACGAACGTCGGGAAGGTCGGCTCGGGCAGCGGCCCGGTGCTGCGGTCGCGGGCCAGCTCGTAGCCGTGGGCGATCTCCACGAGCGTCCGCTCGCTGCCTGACCCTCCCCAGAAGGACACCGCCACGGGCAGGCCGGCCGCGAGCTCGGTCGGCACGGTGAGCAGCGGGTAGCCGGCCATCGCGGTCGCACTCGTGCACGACCCCGGATGCGCCTCGGGGTTGACCAGGTCGATCGGCGCAGCCGGCGCGTAGGACGGCGTGACCAGGGCGTCGAGCGCGTGCTCACGCAGGACCTTGTCGATGCCGTCGGTGCGGGTCAGGGCGACGCAGCGGTCGCGGGCCTCGCGGTAGGCGTCGTCGTCGACGGTCGGCCCCTCCAGCGCCTGCTCGAACAGCGACTGTCCGAAGTGGGCGAGCTCGAGGTCGGCGTGGTCGCGGTTGTACTGGACGACCTCCTCCAGCGTGCGCGGCACGTCGCCGGGCCGGCCGGCGAGGTAGCCCGCCAGCCCGTGGCGCAGCTCGACGAGCAGGACGGTGAGCTCGTCGGCCCACGCCTGCTCCCCGATCTCGGGCAAGTCGGTGTGGTCGACGATCGTGGCGCCCTCGGCGGCCAGCAGCGCGACGGCCCGCTCGGCGGCCGCGTCGGCGTGCGGCGAGTAGCCCCAGTACGTCGCCCGCGGCACGCCGATCCGCTTGCCGGCCAGGCGTCCCGGCACGGCGTGGGCGGCGTAGTCGACGCCGTCGTCGGCCAGCACCGACAGCAGCGCGGCGGCGTCGCGGACCGTCATCGCCATCGGGCCGGGTGAGTCCTGCGAGGAGGAGATCGGCACGACGCCGGTGGTGGGGACCAGCCCGACCGTGGGCTTGATCCCGACGCAGCCGTTGAACGCGGCCGGGCAGGAGATCGAGCCGTCGGTCTCGGTGCCGATCGCGAAGGGCGCGAGCCCGGCCGCGAGGGCCGCGCCGCTGCCCGAGCTGGACCCTCCCGCCGACCGGTTGAGCCCGTAGGGGTTGCGGGTCAGGCCGCCGTAGGCGCTCCAGCCCGACGCCGAGTTGCCGTCGCGGATGTTGGCCCACTCCGACAGGTTGGTCTTGCCGAGCACGACCATCCCGGCGGCGCGCAGCCGCTGGACGAGGGCCGCGTCGCGGACCGGCGGCGGGGCGTCGGCCAGCGCCAGCGAGCCGGCCGTGGTGGGCAGGTCGTGGGTGTCGACGTTGTCCTTGACCAGGATCGCGCGGCCGTGCAGGGGGCTGCGCGTGCGGCCGGCCGCGGCCTCGGCGTCCAGCGCCTCGGCCTGGCCCAGCGCGTCGGGGTGCAGCGTGCAGACGGCGTTGGTGTGGAGGTCGGCGGTCTCGATCCGGTCGAGGAGCTCCTCGACGGCCGCCCGGCTGGTGATCATGCGCTGGTCAGGACCGCTCGCTGTCGAACGCCACCTGGAGCATGCCCAGGCACATCTCGTCGGTGGTGCCCTCGCCCCACACGACGTACCGCTCGTCCTGGCCCTGGAAGGACGGCAGCTTGTCGCGCAGCCACTGCACGTGCTTGCAGGTCACCTTGACGGTGTCCCAGGTGTCGAGGTGGACCGGCGTGATCGGCTTGGCGCCCTGGTTGTCGAAGTCCCAGATCGGGATGTCGAGGATCGTCCTGGCCTCGGGCGTGCCGGGGTTGGTCTCGATCTTGATCCAGCGGCCGAGCAGGTGCATGTGGCCGGCCACGCCTAGGATCGTCATCGGCTGCTGCACGCGGCGCGTGCAGGAGGTGACCTCGGAGGGGTGGGGCTTGCCGCCGCAGAGGAAGTAGAGGAGGTCGGCGGTGGAGCCGGGGCCCTGGCCGAAGCGCGCCTTGACGTCGGCGACGGCGGCGTCGCGGTCGCACAGCGGGCTCTGGTCGTGGCCGGCGCGGCACGGGAGCTCGACGGGGGCCGGCATCAGGAACGTGTGGATCGGGTCGAGGTGGGCGGTGCCCGGGCGCCAGCGGACCTGTGCGGCCGACCGGTCGGGGCTGTCGCCGACGAGCAGGTTGTAGTGGACCTGCATGATGATCCGGCTGCCCTGGGCGAGGTGTACGCCGTAGCCGGGCCGGGTCTCCGACTCCTTGCCGCCGGGCGCCCAGGCGCCCAGCCAGTTGGCGTCGTCGACGTTGGAGAAGTCGCCGCGCAGGCCGGTGCCGCCGAAGCAGGTCCAGCCCTCGCCGTCCTCACTGGCGTCCTTGGCCCTCGCCTCGGCCACCTGGGCCGGGTCGACGCGGAAGAGGATGACGTGGTGCACGACGTCGGGGTTGCCGGGCAGCACGTTGGTGCCGGTGAGGTAGACGTCCTGCTTCAGGTGCGGGTCGAGCAGGAAGCAGCGGTAGTCGTCGGTGCCGACGCCGGTGGGAGCGGACGGGGTGTAGTCCGTCGGCATCGCCAGCGTCATCCGCTTCTCCCCCGCGCGCAGCGGCAGCTGGGTCTTGGGGTCGGCGACGGGCACGGGCAGCTGGGTGGGGGCGGCGTCCGAGGCGCTCGTCGGCGTCTTCGTGGGCGCCGCGTCGTTCTTGTCCGACGGAGCGCAGCCCGCGCACAGGACCAGGGCGGCGGCTGCGGCGAGGGTCTTCAGGCGGTTGTTCATCCGGGGGGCCACGTCATCGGGCGACCCGCGAGCAGGTGGAGGTGGGTGTGGAACACCGTCTGCCCGACGCCCGGCCCGGTGTTGAACACCAGGCGGTAGTCGTCGTGGCCCTCCGCGGTCGCGACGGCGGCGGCGACGCGCACCAGCTCGGCCGTCACGGCGGGGTCGCCCTCGGCCAGCTCGACCGCGTTGGCGTAGTGGTCCCGGGGCACGACGAGGACGTGCGTGGGCGCCTGGGCGTTGATGTCCCGGAACGCCACCGCCGACTCGGTCACGTGGACCACCTCGGCCGGGATCTCCCCCGCCACGATCTTGCAGAACAGGCAGTCGTCTGCTGCAGTCATGTCTCCCGTACCTCCGTCATTCCCGACAGTCATCGTCGCATGAAAACTCGCGCAGCGCCGAGGTAAACCCCCGGGGTCGCCGGGACGTGCCACTAGCGTGATGACCCATGCGACGGCGGCCAGAGTCCCTGGCGGGAGGGCTGCCCTGATGCCCGTCCCGTGGGATGCCGACGCCGCGGTGGAGCAGCTGTACGCCGCCCACTGGCGACAGCTCGTCCGCCTGTCTGTGCTGCTGGTGCGCGACGTCGGCACGGCCGAGGAGGTCGTCCAGGATGCGTTCGTCGCGATGCACGGCCGGTGGTCCCGGCTGCGCGACCCCGACCTCGCGCTGGCCTACCTGCGGCAGGCGGTGGTCAACCGGTCGCGGTCGGTGCTGCGGCACCGGGCCGTCGTGGCACGCCACGCGGCCGCCGCCCCCGCGCCTCCCGCCGAGCCCGGGACCGACCGGGCCTCGGTGGACTCGGCCCGGCGGACCGCCGTACTGGACGCGATGCGGGAGCTGCCCGAGCGGCAGCGGGAGGTGCTCGCGCTGCGCTACTACCTCGACCTGTCCGAGGCGGAGATCGCCGACGCGCTCGGCATCAGCCGCGGCGCGGTGAAGAGCCACGCCTCGCGCGGCGCCGCCTCCCTGCGCACGTTGCTCGATCCCTACTGGCTGCAGGAGGACCGGCCATGACCACACCCATGGACCCTCGCGACCCCGACGAGGCCCGCCTCGCAGAGCTGTTCCACGACGCCGTGTCCGAGGTCGAGCCCTCCGACGCCCTCGACTCCATCCGCTCCCGAACGAAGGTGACTCCCATGTCCGCACGCCGCTCCAACCCCTGGCGCTACGCCCTGCTCGGCGCCGTCGCCACGGCTGCCGTCATCGGCGCGATCGCCTTCGCCGGCGACAACCTCGGCCTGACCAGCAGCGACGACACGACCCCCGGTCCGGCGCAGCAGTCCCACCACGGCAAGCCCACGCAGGGCTCCGACTCCTCGCAGTCGCCGGACTCGCCGACGCCGACCGAGCCCGCTGCCTCGGACTTCACCGTGGCGGCGTACTACCTCGGGGACACGCCGCAGGGGGTGCGGCTCTACCGCGAGTTCGACGCCGTGACCGGCGCCGACAAGCTCGACGCCGCCGTGCACGCGCTCTCCGCGACGCCGACCGACCCGGACTACTCCACGCCGTGGCCGGAGGGCACGTTCACGGGTGCGTCGTACAACGGCGACGTGATCTCGATCGACCTCGCCGACTCCTCACTGCACGACCGGCCGTCGGGCATGAGCGAGCAGGTCGCCACGGAGGCCGTCCAGCAGGTCGTCTACACGCTGCAAGCCGCCGTGCAGGCGCGGGCGGGCGTCCAGTTCACGATGGGCGGCAACCCGATCGACCAGGTCCTCGGCGTCCCGACGTCCGAGCCGATCGCCAACGACAAGCAGATCGACGTGCTGTCGCTGGTCAGCATCACCTCGCCCGAGGAGGGTGACAGCACCTCCGGGACGCTCTCGATCTCGGGCGTGGCCAACTCCTTCGAGGCCAACGTGCCGTGGCAGATCCTGCAGGACGGCAAGGTCGTGCAGGACGGGTTCGTCACCGCCGAGGGTGCCTACGGCAACGACCTCTACCCGTGGCACGACGAGGTCGACGTGTCCCCCCTGCCCGCCGGCACCTACGTCTTCAAGGCCTCGACCGACGACCCGTCCGGCGGCGAGGGTGGCGGTCCGTTCGTCGACACCCGCACCTTCACCCTCCAGTAGCCCGTGCGGATCTCCGCGCGACAGCTCAACCGGACCCTGCTCCAGCGCCAGCACCTGCTGGAGCGGGTCGACCTCGAGGTGCCGGACCTGGTCCGGCACCTCCTCGGGCTGCAGGCGCAGGACCCGCTGCCGCCATACCTCGGCCTGCACGCGCGGCTCACCACCTTCGATCCGTACGCCGTCAGCCGGGCCCTCACCGACCGCTCGCTCGTCCGGCTGCTCACCATGCGCGGCACCATCCACCTGCTCACGCCCGCCGACGCCCTCTCGCTCCGTCCGTGGGTGCAGCCGGCGCTGGAGCGCGAGGTGCGGGCGAACGCCGCCATCGCCCCGGCCCGTGATCTCGCGCGCGAGGCCTTCACCTCGGCTGTCTCCTCGGTCCTGGCTCCCCGCTCGTTGCCCGTCAAGGCGCTGGGCGAGGCGCTCACCGGCCACTTCCCGTCCGTGCCCGCCACCGCCCTCGCCGCCCTCGCGCGGGTCGCCGCTCCCCTCGTCCAGCTGCCGCCGCGTGGCGCCTGGAAGGAGTCGGGCGGCGTCACCTACCAGCTCGTCGACCGCTGGCTCGCCGCTCCCCTCGCTCCCATCGATCCCTCCGACGTCGTACGTCGCTTCCTCGCCGCCTTCGGTCCCGCCACCGCCGCGGACGTCACCGCGTGGTCTGGCGTCACGGGTCTCGCGGCGCTCGTCAAGGGCATGTCCGACCTCGTCGTCCACTCGGACGAGAACGGCCGCCCCCTCTACGACCTCCCCGACCTCCCGCTCGCCCACCCCGACGCTCCCGCGCCCGTGCGACTCCTCGGGACCTACGACAACCTCTGGCTCTCCCACGCCGCCCGCGACCGGGTGACCGCGCCCGACCCCCGCAAGCGCTGGATGGGCCCCAACGGCGGCATGGCCCACGTCGTCCTCGTCGACGGCAAGCTCGAGGGCCTCTGGCGCCTCGTCGACGGCCGCGTCGTGCCCGAGCTGTTCCGTCCCCTCACCGTCCGTGAGCGCTCCGAGCTGGACGACGAGGTCGCCCGCGTCGAGGTCCTGATGGCGAGTTGACCCACCTCAGTCGCCATAGTGGTGCTGATCCACCGCGACCAGCACCGGAGCCTGAATGGACTCGTCGTCATCATGGAGAGCAGCTACTCCATAGGAGCTTGAGGTCGTGGCTACCGCGGCAGCCGACCCACCCGGCTCCTGGACGCGTTCTCCATCGCTCTCATCGGAAGAGTCCAGACCGTCCTGCGATGAGTAGTCCGTGGAGTGCAGTCGCTCGGCTACGGAGTCATCAACCTCTGGCGGCCCCGGGTGCGCCGCGCGCAGCTTGGGGGGTGCAGCCGACCAAGGTCGCAGCGCCCCGAGCACCTCCGCGTAGAAGGTGTCCACAAGCGTGAGGACCGAATCGATGAACGCCCCGCGGCCGCGGCCACGCTTGGCTCCGAGCGGTGCCGAGGCGGCGACCCGAAACGTCCGCAGTTCCTTGCTCGGGTCCGCCACGAGGATCGCGGGATCTTCGCGCACCTTGCTCAGGAGTTCCGCCGTGGACGTGCCACGAGCGTGGCTCACGAACGCCTCGATCCGCGTTGCGTCGGGCGCGTTCTTCAATTGACGCACCAGCCAGTTCACGCGAGTTGTCGGGCGCCCTTCCCTGGGCGCCTCGACATCGACATGACAGCTGACCCGTGAGGCCCTCAGGTCTGCAGTGACGACCAACAGGCCCGCCGTGTCGGGGATCCGGATGGTTCCGGTCAGGACTCCTGTGCGGGCCAGTGACTCTGCGAGCGCCTGCGCCCGCAGAGTCGGCTCGGCCGCCTCCTTTCGAGACAGCACAGGAACGACCTCGGTGCCGAGCTGTCGACCCAGCTGAAGGCTGGTGAACCGCAGCAGCGCGTCGAACCGGGCAACGACCTCGGCGATGCCCTTGTCCGAGGGTCGCAGCGTGCCCGCCGCGACAGCGTCACGGATGGAGACCCAGGACTCACCCATGTCGTCGAACTCCAAGGCGCCGGACTTGCGGTGCTCCAGGTAACGGATGAGTTCGCCGAGAACCCACGCCTGGTCGGGGTCGGCGACGCCGCGGAACTCCTTCTGGAGCACGGCGTCAGCCAGCACCTGACTCCAGGAGACGTGGTGGAGGGCCACCTTCCGAAGCTTCCGCCGGTCCACCTGAGTGGGGTGCTGCCCGGCGATGGCGGGTATCTCGTTCGAGATCGTGATGACCGCGTCGAAACCCTCGTTGCGAGCAATGTCGAGGTAGTTCTCCAGCTGCTCCGTGGCGAGCCTGTTGGATCCGGTCTTGACCTCCACCAGGGCGGTCCACGACTTGGCTCCGCGCGACACCCGGATCAGGCCATCGGGATAGAGGCGCTTCTCGCCCAGCGCGAAAGGCACCTCGATGAAGCAGGACATGGCACCGGCGGGAGCACCCAACGGCTTGACGAAGGCACGGCCGAACTCCTTGACCGCACCCAGGACCGCCAGGAGCGCCGACGTCGCGCGCCGCTCTTGCTCCTCCGCTCCGCTGATACCCGAAGTCGGGATCAGTCGCGCCTCATGCCAAGACTCCTCCGCCATCGTCTGATGTCCCTCCGAGTTGGTGACACTGGGCAGCCCCCAGCACCGCAGCGGGCACGACCGTACCCAAGCGCGCGTGTCAGTGGGGGCAGGTCGCCCGAACTCTGGGGGTCGTCGACGTGAGGCTCGGACAGCGTTGTCAGTCAGTTGAGCGCGGTCGTGCCGAAGGGCGTGACGAGGTAGGTCCGGCCGTGGGGTCCGGTCCAGGTGTAGGTGCCGTCGGGATTCCTGGCGTAGTGCCATCGTCGGCTGGTCTTGCAGCGGTGATGCCGCCTGCAGAGCGGGCCGAGATTCTCTGGTCGGGTCTGGCCGGGTGGCCCGCCCTCGTCGAGGGGGATGTAGGGCTCGATGTGGTCGAGGTCGCAGCCCCTCGAGTCCTTCTGGCACCAGGGGAAGACGCAGTGGGGGTCGCGGAGCCTGACCTGTTCGGCCATCCAGGCGGGTGGGTCGTGCCGGTCGACCGCGTCGAGGCGGCGCATGTCCAGGACGGGGAGGATGGTGGCGCGGGTGCCGGCGAGCCAGTCGCGGATCTTGGTCACGGTCGCGGGTCCGAGGCGTTCGGCCCAGCCGGTCGCGGACGGGTCGGCGAGGTCGTCGGCGTCGATGTGGAGGTACATCCGGGTCACCGGCTTCACGCCGTGCCCGCCGGATTCTGCGGCGATGACGCCGACCGCCCGGGCCTTGCGGACCTCCAACGACTCCTGGTTGAACGGGCTGCCGTCGGTGAGGAGCTGGTGGGCGGTGGCGCAGATCAGGTCGTGCAGGGCGGTGAGGTCGGCGGTGTCGCCGGTGATCTCCAGCGTCGAGGTCCCCGCCCAGACCCCGAGCCGTCGGGGTGAGCCGTGGGTGAGCCGCACACCCCAGGCGGCCTTCGCCTCGTCCTCGGCGTCCGCGACGTTCTCGGGGTCGAGGTCGGCGAGCGCGGCGGCGATGGCGTTCTCGATGGTCGTGACACCCCAGGCACCCATCCGGTCGGCGAGCGCGGTGTCGACGTGGTCGGCGACCGCGGCGGACTGGGAGGCGCACATCTGCGCGACCCGGCGGGCCCGCCAGGCGGGGACCTCGAGGGCTTCGACCTTGGCCCAGATCCGGGGGTGCCGGTGCTGCAGGTTGAGGCCGTCGGCGATAAGCGTGATCCCGGCGGCGGTGGAGATCCCCATCGCGGCCGCGAACGGCTCCGCGGCGAAGGCCGCGACCAGCGGTGCGCCGTCGCCGGCGATGGCCTCGTCGCAGTCCAACCCACCGCCGCTGCGGCCGGCCTCGGCCCAGGTCGCGGGACCGGTGTCGTTGGTGGCGGGGTGGCGGTGGGCCCACTGGATCGCGTACCGCAGCTTGCGGCGCTGGGCCTGGCGGTCCTGGACCTCCGCATCGGAGACCAGGTAGAGCAGGAAGTCGTCGTCCAGGTCGTCGACCTGGATCCCGATCCCGCCGTTCATGGTCTCCACCAGCATGAGTCCATTCCAGCAGCGACCACCGACAGTCCCGGCCCCGAAAGCTGCCCTCAACAGGGATCGAAAGTAAAGTTTTGAAAACCCCAATCACAGCGGTCGAGCCAGGAAACCGAGAGCCGGGAAGCAGGGTCCGGAGGCACCTCGTGCGAACCCTGCGGTGACCACGAAATCTGGAAATACGCGCCGAAGGCGCGAGGTCCCTCACCCAACGGCGGCGAACAAGGCCGCACCTTGGCCCACCGGGTTTCGAGACGCTCGCTGGCGCTCGCTCCTCAACCAGCGAAGCGCGCCACGAGACCGACTCCCGCAGTGGGGATGGGCCATGATTGCTCGCCGTGCGCTCCTTCACCGACCTGATCGACGAGGCCGAGGCGGCCGACGTGTCCGGCTGGGACTTCGGCTGGCTCGAGGGCCGGGCGACCGAGGAGCGGCCGCCGTGGGGCTACGCGCGGCTCCTCGCCGAGCGTCTGGCCACCGTCGGATCCGCCCTGGACATCGACACCGGCGGCGGCGAGATCGTGGCCGAGGCGCCCCGCCTCCCGGCGCGGATGGTGGTGACCGAGGGCTGGGCGCCCAACGTCGAGCGGGCCCGGGCGACCCTCGGCCCCCGGGGCGTCGAGGTCGTCCACGTCACGCCACAAGACCGGTTGCCCTTCCCCGACGCCACCTTCGAGCTCGTCACGAGCCGCCACCCGGTGCGGCCGGCCTGGGCCGAGATCGCCCGGGTCCTGCAGGACGGCGGGACCTACCTCGCGCAGCACGTCGGCCCGGCGTCGGCGTTCGAGCTGATCGAGTGGTTCACCGGCCCGCTGCCGCGCACCAACCTGGGACGCGTCCCGGAGGACGAGGCCGACGCGGCACGGCAGGCGGGGCTCGACGTCGTCGACCTGCGTACGGCGCGCTGCCGGATGGAGATCCACGACGTCGGCGCGGTCGTCTACCTCCTCCGCAAGTGCGTCTGGTGGGTCCCCGACTTCACGGTGGACCGCTGTCGCACACGGCTGGAGGAGCTCGACCGCGAGCTGCGCGAGCACGGTCCGTTCGTCGCGCACTCGACCAGGACCCTCATCGAGGCCCGGCACTAGCGAGACGTCAGGACCAGCGAGGGCTGCGCGACAGCAGGGCCGACACGGCCGCGACGCCCGCGGTCGAGGTGCGCAGCACCTCGGAGCCCAGCCGCACCGACGAGGCACCGGCGGCAACGAACGCCGAGATCTCCTCGGGGCTGACGCCGCCCTCCGGCCCGACGACGACGACGATCCGCCCGGAGGCGGGCACGGCGACCGACGAGAGCGGCACCGACGCCTCCTCGTGGAGCGCGACAGCGAGGTCGGCCGACCCGATCAACGACGCGACCGAGGCGGTCGACGCCATCTCGGTCACCTCGGGGAACCACGACCGGCGCGACTGCTTGGCCGCCTCGCGCGCCGTGGACCGCCAGCGGGCCAGTGACTTCACCGCCCGCTCGCCCTTCCAGACGGCGACGCTGCGCGACGCCGCCCACGGGACGATCTCGGCGACGCCGATCTCGGTGAGCATCTCGACGGCGAGCTCGCCGCGGTCGCCCTTGGGGATCGCCTGGACGACCACCAGCGAGGGCGACGGCGGCGCGGACGCAGACACCGACGACACCTCCACCGAGAAGACCCGCTTCCCGGTCGACGAGACGGAGCCCGTGACCGAGACCCCCAGCCCGTCGGTCAGCACGACCTGCTCCCCCACCCGCAGCCGGCGTACGGCGACGGCGTGGTGCGCCTCGTCGCCGGTGACCTCGACCGACGACCCGGCGGCGACGCCCGCGAGCGAGGGCACCAGGTGGACCGGCAGCGACATCAGTGCTGGTTGAACGAGTCGCGGAGGCGGCCGAAGAACGACTTGTTGCCGGGACGGACCTGGCCGGTCGGCGACTCCTCGCCGCGGAGGGCGGCGAGCTCGCGGAGCAGCTCCTCCTGGCGCGCGTCCAGCTTGGTCGGCGTCTCGACGATCACGCTGACGACCAGGTCGCCGCGACCGCCGCGCAGCCCGGGCACGCCCCGGCCGCGCAGGATCTGCTCGGTGCCGGACTGGGTGCCGGGCTTGAGCTCGAGCTCGAAGGACGTCTCGACGCCCGAGTCGGCGCCGCTCTCGACGTCGGCCTCCAGCGTCGGCAGGGTCAGCGTGGTGCCCAGGGCGGCCGCCGACATCGGCACCGAGACGGTGCAGTGCAGGTCGTTGCCGTGGCGGGTGAAGGTCTCGTGCGGCGCGATGTGGATCTCGACGTAGAGGTCGCCGGCGGGGCCGCCGCCGGGGCCGACCTCGCCCTGCTCGGTGAGCTGGACGCGGGTGCCGTTGTCGACGCCGGCGGGGATCTTGACCGTCAGCGTGCGGCGCGAGCGGACCCGGCCGTCACCGGAGCACTCCCGGCACGGCTCGGGGATGATCGAGCCGAAGCCGCGGCACGCCGCGCACGGGCGCAGCGTGCGGATCTCGCCGAGGAACGACCGCTGCACGTGGGCGACCTCGCCCGCACCGCGGCAGGTCTCGCACGGGATCGGGTGGCTGCCGGGGGCGGCGCCGTCACCGTTGCAGGTGGTGCACAGGACGGCGGTGTCGACCTTGAGCTCGCGGGCCGTGCCGAAGGCGGCCTCGGCGAGGTCCACCTCGAGGCGGATCAGGGCGTCCTGGCCGCGGCGTACGCGCGGGCGCGGGCCGCGGCCCTGGGCCGCGCCGGGCGCCCCGCCGCCGAAGAACGCGTCCATGATGTCGGTGAAGGAGAAGCCGGCGCCCTGCCCGAAGCCGCCGCCCTGCCCGCCGAACGGGTCGCCGCCGCGGTCGTAGGCCGCGCGCTTCTGGGGGTCGGAGAGCACCTCGTAGGCCATCGAGACCTCCTTGAACTTCTCCTGCGTCTCGGGGTCCGGGTTGACGTCCGGGTGCAGCTGCCGGGCCAGACGCCGGTAGGCCTTCTTGATGGCGTCGGCGTCCGCGTCGCGGGCGACACCGAGGAGGTCGTACAGGTCCTGACTCAAAACACGTTCCTTCTCGTTGCTGTGGGGGGGCGTTCGGGGAAGCGGGCCTCAGCCCTCGTCGAGGATGCGCGAGACGTAGCGGGCGACCGCGCGGACCGCCGCCATCGTGCCGGGGTAGTCCATGCGGGTCGGGCCGACGATCCCCAAGGTCGCCACGGCCTCGTCGCGCGGGCCGTAGCCGGTCGCGACGACGCTGGTGGCCGACAGCTCCTGGTAGGGGCCCTCGTGACCGATCCGGACGGTGACCGCGCCGCCGGTGGAGGCCTCGCCGAGCAGCTTGAGCAGCACCACGTGCTCCTCCAGCGCCTCGAGCAGCGGCCGGACCGCGGAGTCGAAGCTGTCGCCGTAGCGCGCGAGGTTGGCCGCGCCGCCGACCGCGATCCGCTCGTCGGAGCGGTGGTCGACGAGCACCTCGACGAGCACGTCGACGACCGCACGGGTCGCCTCACCGTCGACCAGAGGTACGGCGGAACGCAGCGCGGTGACCGCGTCGGCGATCACGGCACCCGTCGCGGCGCGGTTGACGGTGAGCCGGAGGTCGGCGAGGTCCTCGTCGCTGACCGGTGTCTCGACCTCGACCATGCGCTGCTCGACCCGGCCGGTCGACAGGATCAGCACCGCGAGCAGCCGGGTGGGCGCGAGCGCGACCAGCTCGACGTGCCGGACGGTGGAGCGCGAGAGCGTGGGGTACTGCACGACGGCGACCTGGCGGGTCAGCTGCGAGAGCGTCCGCACCGAGCGCTGCACGACGTCGTCGAGGTCGACGGCCCCGTCGAGGAAGGTCGAGATCGCCTTGCGCTCGGCGGCGCTCATCGGCTTGACCGTCGAGAGCCGGTCCACGAACAGGCGGTAGCCCTTGTCGGTGGGCACCCGGCCGGCGCTGGTGTGGGGCTGGGTGATGAACCCCTCCTCCTCCAGCGCGGCCATGTCGTTGCGCACCGTGGCCGGCGAGACGCCGAGCCCGTGGCGCTCCACCAGGGCCTTGGACCCGACCGGCTCCTCGGTGGAGACGTAGTCCTCGACGATGGCGCGGAGCACGGCGAGCCTGCGCTCTTCCTGCATCGTGACCTCCTCGCCGCTGTCGTCAGTCTTGGCACTCGCGTGTTCGGAGTGCCAAGAGTACTAGGGTCTCGGGCCATGACGGAGTTCACGGAGGTGGCCGAGCGCGTGTGGGTCGCGCGCTACGAGTGGTTCGACGTGAACATCACACTGGTCGGCGGTGACCGCGGGCTGCTCGCGGTCGACACGCACGCCTCGGCGCTGGCCGCGCGCGCGGTCCTCGACGACGTACGCCGGCTGGGCGCGGGCGAGGTGGTCGGCGTGGTCAACACCCACGAGCACTTCGACCACACCTTCGGCAACGGGATGTTCCGCAGCGCCTACGGGCAGATCCCGATCCACGCCCACGAGACGGCGGCGGCGCGGACCCTGGAGGCGGCCGAGCGGATCAAGGGCCTCTACCGCGACGACCCGTCCGACCCGCACCGCGACGAGGTCCTGGAGACCGAGGTCGTCGTGGCCGACACGACGTTCTCCTCCGCGGTCTCCCTCGACCTGGGCGACCGGGCGGTCGAGCTGGTGCACCCCGGGCGCGGCCACACCGGCGGCGATCTCGTGGTGCGCGTGCCCGACGTCGACGTGCTGCTGGCGGGCGACCTGGTGGAGGAGTCGGCGGCGCCGGGCTTCGGCGGCGACTGCTACCCGCTGGAGTGGCCGCTCTCGCTCGACATCGTGCTGGGGCTGACCACGTCGTCGACGGTGGTGGTGCCCGGTCACGGCGCCCCGGTCACCCGCGACTTCGTCGAGGAGCAGCGCAACGCGATCGGCATCGTCGCGGAGACGATCCGCGACCTCGCGACCCGGGGCGTGCCGGTCGACCAGGCCCTCGAGGTGGGCGACTGGCCCTACCTGCGCGAGGTGCTCGGACACGCCGTACGCCGTGGCTACGAGCAGCTGCCCCGCAGTCAGAAGCGGCTGCCGCTGATCTGATGCTGGTCCGGGCGCACGCACGACCGGCCCGGAACCCCTGGAGGTCCGGGCCGATCTGACGAGCGGGCCACGCGGCCCGAGGGCTCGACCGGGCGCTCAGCGCTCGATGTCGATGTCGCGGCGGGGCTGGACGTGACCCTCGACGTCGTCGTCCGCGCCCTCGGCGATGAAGTGGCGGTGACCCTCCACGTCCTCGTCCTCGGCCAGGGTGTGGCCGCCGGCCCTGCGGTGGCCCTCGACGTCGTCCTCGTCCGTCAGCGTGGGTCCACCCATCCTGCGGTGGCCCTCGACGTCGTCCTCGTCGTCGGTGAGCGTGTGGCCGCCGGCCCTGCGGTGGCCCTCGACGTCCTCGTCCTCGGAGAGCGTGTGGCCGCCGGCCCTGCGGTGACCCTCGACGTCCTCGTCGTCGGTGAGCGTGTGGCCGCCCGCCCTGCGGTGGCCCTCGACGTCCTCGTCCTCGGCGAACGTGTGGCCGCCCGCCCTGCGGTGACCTTCCACGTCCTCGTCGGTCGGCTCGTTGATCGGGTTGTCGTTCATGGTTGTTCTCCTCTGTTGGTGGGCCGCTCGCCCTGGTTGTTCCGAACTGTGCTCCTGCCGCTCGTCCTGTTCCGTCTGCTCGCTGACACAACGAGCGTCTTCTCGCGGACCCCTACGGGACGGCGTTCTCGCTCACCGCCTGGAGCACCGCCTTCACCTGGAAGGGGGTGAGCCCGGGGTGCTTGCCGAGCAGCAGCGTGACCATGCCGGCCACGTGCGGAGCGGCGAAGCTGTTGCCGGTCGCGACGATCGAGGACCGGTCGGCCCACGCCACGTCGACGTCGATCCCGCGCGCGCCGAACTCCACCGGCGGCTTCGGGTTGTAGGCCAGCCCCATCGGGTCCGTGCCCTCCCGGGCGGCCACCGAGACGACCGAGGCGTACTGCGAGGGGTACGTCGGGCCGGGGCTGTTGTTGGCCGCGCTGACCAGCACCGTGTTGCCGAAGTAGGCCTCGTCGGCGACCTCGTGCAGCGGCCCGAACATCGCCTCGCTCTTGCTGGACAGCGACAGGTTGGCGACGTGCATGCCGTGGTCGATCGCCCAGCCGATGCCGCCGTAGAACAGGGCGCCGCGGCCCTTGAGGTTGGGGCCCAGCACCCGCACCGACCAGATCTCGGCGTCGGGCGCCATCGCCTTGATGATCGCGGCGCAGGCGGTGCCGTGGCCGACCAGGTCCTCGTGCGGGCCCTCGTCGGCGCGGAAACCGTCCTCGGCGTCCGGGTCGACCACCATCGCCACTCCCCCGGCGATCCCGCCGACCCGCGGGTGGTCGCCGTCGATGCCGCTGTCGATCACCGCCACCTTCACCCCCGCCCCGGTCGAGCCGCCGAAGGCCCAGTCGCGCGCATCCGCGATGGGGAGCGCCCGCACCTCGGCGAGGACCCCCGACTCGAACGCGGCCGACCAGGCCGGCAGCAGGCTCATCGGCGCCCCGGGGCGCCGTACGTCTCCACGGCGGCGAGGACCGAGCGGCCGAGCTCGAGCAGCCGGGCCTCACCGGCGTCGCCCCGGTCACCACCGGCGACGAGGGCCGCGATCGGCACAGCCAGGGTGCCCAGGACCGCCAGCACCCAGTCGGAGGCCTGGTCCACGGTCGGATCGAGCACCTCGACCACCCCGATCACCTCGCCGTCGGCGTCGTACAGAGGCGCGGCCAGCACCGACGTCGGCACGTAGGCGGTGGCCTCGGCGACATCCCGGGCGAAGCGGGAGTCCGTCCGCACGTCGCGCACCGCGATCGGCTGGCCCGACATGGCCGCCCAGCCCGCGATGCCGCGGCCGATCGGCAGCGAGACGCCGACGATCTCCGCCGCGCCCTGCCCGTCGGCGGCCACGAACGTCAGCGACCCACCGGAGTCGTCGACGACCGCGCAGGAGCAGGCCTCGGCACCGAACAGGGCGCGCATCGCGGCCAGCGAGCGCTCCACCTCGGGGTTGGGTGTCACGGGCCCTCCTGAGGGGTTCCGGGTGGTTCACTGACGCCATGGAGTGGCCCCTGCTCGCCTCGCTCGACGACGAGGAGCGCCGGCAGGTGCTGGCGACGACCCGGCGCCGCACCTTCGCCCGCGGCGAGGTGCTGGTCCACGAGGGCGACCCGTCCGACAGCCTCCACCTGGTGGCCGCGGGCCGGCTGGCCGTGCGGGTCTCCACCGCCGACGGCGACACGGTGACCCTCAACGTGCTGGGCCGCGGCGACTACTTCGGCGAGCTCTCGCTCCTCGACGGGCACCAGCCGGTGCGCTCGGCCACGGTGGTGGCCCTCGAGCCGGCCGAGACGCTGTCGCTGTCGGCGGCCGCGTTCGACGAGCTCCGTCGTCGCCACCGGGGCGCCGACCAGCTGCTGCTGACCCTGATGGCGCGTCGGGTCGAGGACCTCTCCGCCCGACTCCTCGAGGCGTTGTACGACGGCCTCGACCGGCGCGTCTTCCGGCGCCTGGCCGAGCTGGCCGCGATCTACGGGGGCGACGCGGGCGACAGCGGCACCGCGACGATCCCGCTCACCCAGGAGCACCTCGCCGACCTTGTCGGGGGCACCCGGCCGAGCGTCAACCAGGTGCTGCAGCGACTCGCGGGCGAGGGCGTGGTGGAGCTGGGCCGCGGGCGGATCACCGTCCTGGACCGCGGCTGGCTCACCCGCAAGTCGCACTGACGTCACGTCGTCGCGCCCGCCAGCTGCTGGTCCAGCTCCGTGGCCCACGTGACCGCCCCGAGCTCGTCGAAGAGTCCGCGCGCGCGGGTCAGCAGGACCGCTGCCTCTTCGGGGCGGCCCTGCCGGCTCAGCCAGAGCCCCAGGTCGGCACAGCACCGCGCCAGCGCGGGTCGCGCGTGCCAGGCCTCGCAGCCGGCGATGGCAGCGCGCAGGTGACCCTCCACGACCTCGGGCGGCTCCCCGTCCTCGGCGGCGAGCAGTCCGCGGACCCGCTGGACCGAGGCCTCGAGGCCCAGGGGCGGCTTGTTGCGGCGGTCGGAGTCGACGATCTCGAGCAGGGTCTCGAGCGCGGCCCGGTCACCCCACGTCGCGGCCGTCTCGGAGACCAGGTGGAAGAGGGTGCTGAAGTCGTCGAACAGCCCGATCGCCTCGAACACCGAGCGCATCTCGGCGAGCACCCGGCCCAGGTCGCGGACGCCGGTCCGCTGGGCCTCGTCGAAGGCGAGCGAGAGCTGGTAGGAGGCCCGGAGCGTCGGGTCGTCCATGATCCCCTCCGCGTCGAGGCCGTCGGTCGGACGCCACACCTCGCCGCGCGCGAGCAGGATCCGCCCGCGCAGCATGTCGGTCATCGCGATGTCCAGCGGCGTCATCGAGTCCTCGTCGGCGCGCAGGAGGACCTCGTCCCAGTCTCCGGACACCGTCTGCGCCAGCACGAGGTTCAGGGCGCTCGAGCTGATCCAGTAGGCATCGCCGAAGACACGAGCGGCCTCGACGGCCTGCCGGCCGTAGCCTGCCGCGCGCTCGGCGTCGTCCTGGGTCCAGTCGGCGTTCAGGTTGCCGAGGGCTCGGCACAGGATCAGCATGTCGTGGCTGTCCCGGGCGATCTCGGCGGCCGACTCCAGCAGCATCCGCCCGAGGCCGTGCGGCCCCTTCGTCATGTAGTGGAGGGCCAGGCTGACGTAGCCGTTGGCGATCTCGCTCGGCGTGCCGAGCTTCTCGGCCAGCCGGGCCAGGTCCTCGGAGAGGTTACGGATGTCGGCGCCGGTGCGGAGCGCGGCGGAGATCATCGCGCGCAGCAGCTGGATCTCCTCGGCCGGCTCGCACTGGAGCTCCACGTCCCGGTGCCGCTCGGCCGCGACGGCGTACCCCCGGTCGTACTCGCCCGAGTTGGACAGGGCGGTGGCGAGGGTCGCCACGGCCCGGGCCGCGGGACCGACCTCGCCGAGCTCGTCCAGGGCGTCTCGGGCGCGTTCGGCGTGACCGATCGCGGCGGCGTACGCCCCTGACCTGAGCAGCTGCTCGGCCAGCTCGGCCTCGATCCGGGCCCGCAGCGGCGGGTCGTCGCAGCGGTCCAGCGCGGTGCCGAGGTGACCCGCCGCCTCGGCGGGTGACCCGAGCGCCGCGGCGCGGGCGGCGGCCCGCCGCAGGTGCGTCACGGCGGCCGCGGCGAGAGCCGGCCGGTCGGGGTCGTCGGGGACCGCGTCGAGGGCCTCGAGGTAGTGCTGGGCCACGATCGAGGCCACCTCACCCGAGTCGTCGCCCTCGGCCTCCATGAGCGCCACGACGGCGAGGTGGCTGGCCTTGCGGTCGCGCCGCGACAGGGTGCCGTAGGCGATCTGGCGGACCGCGCTCTGGACGAACTGGAACTGCCCCAGCTCGTTGCTGAAGCGATTGGTCTCGCGGCGCAGGAGCTGCACCCGGACCAGCGCCTCGAGGACGGCCTCGAGGTCGACGACCTCCGGGCAGAGCGAGGCGATGGCCTCGTGGGTGAAGGCACTGCCGACCACGCTGGCCTGGTCGAGCACGCGCCGCTGCTCCGGGGGCAGTGTGTCGAGACGGGCGGAGATCAGCGCCTGCAGCGACGCCGGCGCCCCGATGGCACCGAGGTCGAGGGCGTCGGGCTCGGCCAGGACGTACTGGCCACCGCGCGGCACCACCAGGTCGCGGTCGATGAGCGAGCGGACCGTCTCCACGGCGAAGAGCGGGATCCCCTCCGCCCGCTCGACGAGCGAGGTGCGGACCCCGTCGGGCAGGCCGACCACCAGGCCGTCGAGGAGCGCCGCCATGTCCCGCTCGGACAGCGTCTCGAGGTGCAGCACCGTGACGCGGCGGTTGGTGGCCAGCGACGGGTTGGCCTCGAGCAGTCCGGGCCGGGTGAACAGCACGACGAAGCAGGGGAAGGTGCCGACGCGCAGGAGGTACTCCAGGAACATCAGCAGGCCGTCGTCGGCGTGCTGCGCGTCATCGATGACCAGCGCGACCGGGATCTCGTCCTCGCTGACCCGGTGCAGGAAGGTCGTCCACGCGGCGAAGAGGTCCTCGCGCGGGAAGGCCCCCACGGCGCCGACGCCCAGGAGCGCACCCAGACGCGGTCCGAGCCACTCGCGCTCCTTCAGGTCGGGCACGTAGCGCTCCAGCCCGGCGGCCAGCAGCTCGGCCGGGTCGTCGTCGGGCTCCACCTCGTCGTCGGTCGCGGTCAGCCGCTGGAGCCGGACCCGGACCGCCTCGGCCAGCGCGAAGAACGCGACGCCCTCGCCGTAGGACAGGCAGCGGCCGCTGTGCCAGCGGACGGGGTCGTTGAGGCCGTCGACGTACTTCTCGAACTCCCAGCCGAGCCGGGACTTGCCGACCCCGGGCTCGCCGTCGACCACGAGCAGGCTGGGCCGGTGGGACTCCTCGACGCCGTGGAAGAGCTCCTTGACGAGCCGCAACTCGCGGTCGCGACCCACGATCGGCGCCTCGAGGCCGTCGGCGCGCTGGGCGCCACCGACCGCTGCGACGACGGCGCGCACCGACCAGAGCGGGACGGGGTCGGCCTTGCCCTTCATGACGTGGCTGCCGACGTCGACGTACGAGATCGCCGACGAGGTCAGCAGCCGGGTCGTCTCGTCCACCCACACCTGGCCGGGCTCGGCGGCGGACTGCACGCGCGCGGCGGTGTTGACGGCGTCGCCGGCGACCATCCCCTGCTGGGCGGCGCCGACCGTGACCGCGACCTCGCCGGTCACGATGCCCACGCGCATGGCGAGGTCCGGGACCCCGACGTCGGCGCCGAGGGCGTCGATCCGGTTGACCAGCTCGAGGCCGGCCCGCACGGAGCGCTCGGCGTCGTCCTCGTGCGCGGTCGGCACGCCCCACACCGCCATCACGGCGTCGCCGATGAACTTCTCGACCGTGCCGCCGTAGCGGGCGATGATCTGGCGGCACTCGTCGAAGTACGTCGAGAGCAGCTCGCGGACGTCCTCCTGGTCACGGCTCTCCGAGAGGCTTGTGAAGCCGACCAGGTCGCCGAAGAGCACGCTGGTGACCCGGCGTGACGCCACCGCCTGCACCGGGGACGCGACCGCCGGGGCAGCGGCCGCCTGGGCCGCGCCGCAGGTGCCGCAGAAACGGGCGCCGGGCACGATCTCGGCCTGGCACGTGACGCAGGTGTGCGCCACCAGGCTGCCTCCACACGCGTGGCAGAAGCGGGCCGTGTCGGGTTGCCCCGCGACCCCACAGGTGGCACAGGTGGTCACAACGGATCCCCCGATCGCTCACGTGACGCGTGGCCATCCTGCACCGCGGGCCACCCCCGCGTCGCCCTTTTGGGCTCAGATACCCAACCGCCGCGAGACCACGTCCTCGGCGGCCGCACGGGCCTCGTGGACGCCGGTGACCGCCTCGAGGAAGTCAGCCCGGTCCAGCGCCAGCAGCGAGGTGTCGGTCCGCGCCGTCACCGTCGCCGTGCGCGGGACGTCGCGGACCAGCCCGATCTCGCCGAAGAAGTCGCCCGGACCCTCGGTCCGGAGCACGCGCCCCTCCTGGGTCACCTCGACCTCGCCGGCGACGATGACGTAGAAGCGGTCCGAGTGCTCCCCCTCCCGCACCACCGCCTGCCCGGCCGCCACGGCCACCGGCTCGGCCCGGTGCGCCAGCGACTCCACGACCGGTCGCGGCAGGGGCGCCAGGATCGAGGTCGCGGCCAGCAGGTCGAGGTGGGCGGGCACCGCCAGCCGGCCGTCGAGGCGTCGGGCGCGGGGCAGCATCGAGAGCGCGTACGCCGTGACGGCCACGCCCAGCACGGCCAGCGAGGCCCGCAGCCCCACCCACCCGATCAGCGGCGGCGCCAGGAATGCCCCGACCGCCACCGCGGCGATCAGCGCGCTGTCGACCGCCGCGAACACCCGCGACAGCACCCGGTCGTCCACGATCCGCTGCGGGATGGTGTCGAGCCCGACGTTGACCCAGGGGTCCATCAACCCGATCAGGGCCAGGGCGACCAGAGCGGTCACCGGCGAAGGGGCCACGGCCATCAGCAGCAGCGGCAGCGACCAGCCGAGGACGCCCACGACCATGTCGCCGGCGAGCCGGCCCTTCGTCGTACGGGTCAGGATGACGAGGCCGCCGAGCACCGTGCCGACGCCGAGCAGCGCGTTGAGGTAGCCCACGCCGGCCGCACCCGTGTCGAGCATGTCGACGGACACGATCACCATGAGCACGGTCAGCGCGCCCCACACGACTCCCTGCGCCGAGGCCAGCCCGGTGACCAGCAGCAGGTCCCGGTCGCGCCGGATGGTGGTGAAGCCGGCCATGACCTCCCGGAGGAAGCCCTCGGGCGTCTCGTGCTCCTCGGGCTCCCCCTCCCCCGGCGGTACGTCGATCGCCGCGACGAGGAGCAGCGACCAGCCGAACGTGGCCACGTTGAACCACAGCGCGGCCTCGACGTCGACGAGCCCGACCAGCAGCGCGCCGAGCGCCGGTCCCGCGAAGCCGACGACGTTCTCGATGTTGGCCGCGACCGCGTTGGAGGAGGTGAGCTCGTCGGGGTGCTCGACCAGGCGCGGGATCAGGCCGGCCTGGGCCGAGCGGAACGGCGCCCCGACCATGCCGGCGACGATGGCCAGCGCGTAGACCACCAGCGGCGGGCCGCCCAGGCCCATGCTCACCGCCGCCGCGGCGACGAGCACCGCCCGGGTCGCGTCGGAGGTCATCATGAACGTCTTGCGGGCCACCCGGTCGGCCACGACCGCCCCCAGCGGGGCGGCCACCGCGATCGTCACGAACCGCACCGCCGAGAAGACACCCACGGCGGTCGCGCCTCCGACCGAGTAGGCCCAGACGGTGATGGCGGTCGCGTAGGCCCAGTCGCCCATCCCGGAGCCGAGGAACGCGAGCTGGACGCGGCGCAGGTCGCGGTTGGCCAGGACCCGTCGCAGGGACTGGGTCGCCGTCATCCGGCCAGCGTAGGACGGGGCGGACGCCGGGTCGGGCGCTTTGGCAACACTGTCGCTCGGCGCGATCGGCGGCTAACGTCGCGTGCCATGACGGACTCCCCCAGCAGCCAGGCCGACGGCGGCATCTCGGACGACCAGCTCCCCGAGGACCTCCGCCCCACCGACGACAACCCGCTCGCCCAGGACCTCGACGAGGACGTGGAGGTCGACGACCTCGACATGGACGGCGGCAAGGGCGCCGACGAGTGGGACGACGAACAGCTCGAGGACTGACCTCACACCGGGTCTCGCGGCGCGCCCTGCCCGGCCCGGCGGCGTACTCCTTCTAGCGTTGAGCGGGTGACCTCCCGCGACCGCTACGGCTCCGACGTCCTCCAGACCGACTGGCGCGCGCCCAAGCGCGGCCGCGCCGTCGAGGCGCCCGCCGAGCTCGGCACCGTGGTCGAGGAGGTCACGACCGACTGGTGCGGCGAGATCGTCGCCGTCGACCGCGACCTCGACACGGTGACGCTGGAGGACCGCCGCGCCCGCCGGCGTACCTTCCCGCTCGGGCCGGGCTTCCTGCTCGACGGCAAGCCGGTCATCCTCGTCGCGCCCGTCCACGTCTCGGCGCCTGCCAAGCCCACCCGCACCGCCTCCGGATCGGTGGCCGTGCACGGCGCCAAGGCCCGGGTCGCCCGCGCGAGCCGGATCTTCGTCGAGGGCCGCCACGACGCGGAGTTGGTCGAGAAGGTCTGGGGCGACGACCTCCGGATCGAGGGCGTGGTGGTGGAGTTCCTCGGCGGCGTCGACGACCTCGCCGACCACCTCCGCGACTTCAAGCCCGGACCGCAGCGCCGGGTCGGAGTCCTGGTCGACCACCTCGTCCGCGGGTCCAAGGAGAGCCGGATCGCGGCCAACATCGCGAAGTCGCCGATCGGCAAGGACGTCCTGATCGTGGGCCACCCCTTCATCGACATCTGGCAGGCGGTCAAGCCGCAGCGGCTCGGGTTCGAGCGCTGGCCGGACGTCCCGCGCAGCATCGACTGGAAGACCGGCACCTGCCAGCAGCTCGGCTGGCCGCACCGCAACCAGGCCGACATCGCCCGGGCCTGGCAGCACATCCTCGGCGGCGTCCGGTCCTTCGCCGATCTCGACCCCGCCCTGCTCGGCCGGGTCGAGGAGCTCATCGACTTCGTCACCGCCGAGGGCCCGGCCCGTGGGTAGGCCCGTGGGTAGGCTGGCGGGCATCGAGAGGGGAGCACGCCATGAGTGACCCGAACCAGCCAATGAACCAGCCGATGAACCAGCCGCCGCCCGGCACGCCCGTCCAGCTCACCAACGACGAGGTCACCTGGGGGTGCGCCGCCCACTGGACCGCACTCGTCGCCTCCGTCGTGGCGCTGGCGTTCCTCGGTCCCCTCATCGTGATGCTGACCAAGGGCAACGAGTCGGCCTACGTCCGCGCCCAGGCCGTCGAGTCGCTGAACTTCCAGCTCTCGATCCTGATCTACGGCGTCGTGTCGTTCGTGCTGGTCTTCGTCCTGGTCGGCTTCCTGCTGCTGCCGGCCGTCGGCCTGCTGTGGCTGATCTGCACGATCATGGGCGCGGTGCGGTCCAGCCGCGGCGAGCTCTACCGCTACCCGCTGACGATCCGGCTGGTGAGCTAGGGCAGGAGGTCCCGCACGACCGCGTCGGCGAGCAGCCGGCCGGTCGTGGTGAGGACGAGCCGGTCACCGGTGCGCTCGAGCAGGCCACGCTCGACGAGTCCGGGGACGGCCGCCGCACCCACCTCGTCGAGGACGTCGGTCGGCAGGCCCTCCCGCAGCCGCAGCTCGAGCAGCACCCGCTCCACGCGCCGGTCCTCCGCGGACAGCACCTCCCGCGCGTGCCCGGGGCTGACGCCCGCGGCCAGGCGGTCGGCGTACGCCGCGGGGTGCTTGACGTTCCACCAGCGCGTGCCACCCACGTGGGAGTGCGCGCCCGGACCTGCCCCCCACCAGTCGTCGCCGCGCCAGTAGAGCCGGTTGTGCTCGCAGCGACTCGCGTCGTCGCGCGACCAGTTGGACACCTCGTACCACCCGAGCCCGGCCTGTTCCATCGCGTCGTCGGCGAGGAGGTACTTGTCGGCGAGGTCGTCGTCGTCGGGCATCGGCACCTCGCCGCGCCGGACCATCCGGGCGAAGGCGGTGCCGTCCTCGACGATCAGGGCGTACGCCGACACGTGGTCCGGCTCGCAGGCCAGGGCCGCGTCGAGGCTGGTGCGCCAGTCGTCGAGGGACTCCCCCGGCGTGCCGTAGATGAGGTCCAGGCTCACCTGGTCGAAGCCGGCCGCCCGCGCCCACTCCACGACCGCCGGGACCCGCTGGGGGTCGTGGGTGCGGTCGAGGGTGGCCAGGACGTGCTCGACGGCCGACTGCATCCCGAAGCTGACCCGGTTGATGCCGCCCGCCCGCAGGTCGTCGAGCGCCCTGAGGTCCACGCTGTCCGGGTTGGACTCGGTCGTCACCTCGGCCCCCTCGACCAGCCCGAACTCGTCGCGGATCGCCCCCACGACCGCCGTCAGGTCGGCCGGCGCCAGCAGCGTCGGCGTGCCGCCGCCGAAGAAGACGGTCGACACGGGCAGGTCGACGTCGCCGAGCGTCCGCCGGGCCCGGCGTACCTCCGCGATCGCGGCCTCGGCATAGGTCGACCGCGACGCCCCCGGCGCCGCCCCGGGACCGCCCAGCTCCTCGGCGGTGTAGGTGTTGAAGTCGCAGTAGCCGCACCGCACCGTGCAGAACGGCACGTGCACGTAGAACCCGAACGGCCGGCTGCCCAGCTGCGCCAGCGCCTCCTCGGGGAGCGACCCGTCGGCCGGGACGGGATCACCAGCGGGCAGGGCGGAGGGCATGGGTCCATCGTCCCATCCCGCCCCGAGAGCGGGTCGTCCGGCTGAGCGCGGCGGTGGTGACGCGCTCGGCCGGACGACTCTCAGAACTGGCCTGTGGACAACCGATCCGACGTCGCCTGAGCGGGCATCAACCCACCATGAGCCTTCCCGAGGAGCTGGTGAGCCTCTCCCGACGACAGCTGGGCGTCGTGGCGCGACGACAGCTGTTGCGCCACGGCATCAACCGGCACCACGTCCGGGCCCAGGTGCGCGCCGGGCGCTGGCAGACGATCGGCCCCGAGGTCGTCGTGCTCACCACCGGCGAGCTCACCCGCGGCCAACGGATGTGGGCGGGGGTCCTCCACGCCGGTGAGCGCGCCGCCGTCGGCGGGATCACGGCGCTGCAGGCGCGCGGGTTGGACCGCTGGCACCGCGAGGCGATCACCGTGCTCGTCCCGAAATCGCTCGGCATCGACTCCTTTCCCGGCGTCACGTACGTGGAGACCCGTCGCCCGACCGTCCCCTGGTGCGGACCGGGCACCCTCCCGATGTGGCGGGTCGAGCCCGCCGCCCTGCTGGTCGCGGGCTACTCGCCGTCGATCCGGACGGCGCATGGCCTCCTCGCTGCGTGCGTCCAACAACGCCTCACCACGCCCGACGAGCTCGACCGGTGGGCGCGAGCGATGCGTCCGTTACGGCGTTCGAAGCCGATGCGCGCCTTCATCGCCGGACTGGCCGGTGGCATCGAGTCACTGGCCGAGGCTGACCTGAGTGCCCTGTGCCGAGCGCACCGGATTCCGCCCCCGACGCGGCAGGTGCAACGCGTCGGATCCGATGGGCGAACCCGCTACACCGACGCGGAATGGCACCTGAGTGACGGCCGAGTCGTGGTGCTCGAGATCGACGGAGGACTCCACCACGACGTCGGCCAATGGCAGCGCGACGTCGCCCGTGAGCGTGCCCTGGTGGCCACCGGCGTCATCATGCTGCGGTGCACCGCCTGGGAACTCCGGCACGATTCCGCGGCCATCGCGCGCGACCTGCGCCTGCTTGGAGTCGGGTCGTCCTGCTGAGCGCGGCCGTGGTGACGCGCTCGGCCGGACGACCCGACCGGCCCAGCCGCTGGCGCTCGACGATCCGGGGCAGGTCGTGGGAGAGGCCGAGGTCGTGGTCCTCGAGGTCGTGGTCGTCGTGGGTGCTCATGCGGACATGACACCGGCGCCCCCTGTGCGGCCGCTGTGGACCGCGCAAGTGGCGCCGGTGAATGAGTCGGTGACGGACGGTCAGCTGTAGAACGCCGCGATCTTGTCGCCGTAGTTGCCCTCGACGACGTTGCGCTTGACCTTCATCGAGGGGGTCAGCTCACCCGACTCGATGGTGAGGTCGTGGTCGAGGATCTCCCACTTCTTGATCGTCTCCCAGCGGTTGAGCCGGGCGTTGAGGTCGTCGACGTACCCGCTCACGAGGGCGTGGACCTTCTCGGACCGCACGATGTCGGTGTACGACGCCCCCGACATGCCGTTCTCCTCGGCCCAGCCGGCCATGGCGTCGGGGTCGAGGGTGATCAGCGCGACACAGAAGTTGCGCTCGTTGCCGAACACCATGAACTGGCTGGCGTAGGGGCAGACCGCCTTGAACTTCGACTCGATCGCCGACGGGGCGATGTACTTGCCGCCGGAGGTCTTGAAGAGGTCCTTGATCCGTCCGGTGATCGTCAGGAAGCCGTCGGCGTCGAGGCTGCCCTTGTCGCCCGTGTGCAGCCAGCCGTCCTCGGTGAGCGTCTTGGCCGTCTCCTCGGGGAGGTTGTGGTAGCCGTCCATGACGTGCGGGCCGCGGATCAGCACCTCGTCGCCCTCGCCGAGCTTGACCTCGCTGCCCGGCAGCGCGGGGCCGACGGTGCCGAACTTGTAGTCGTCGGGGTGGTTCACGAAGCCACCGGCCGAGCACTCGGTGAGGCCGTAGCCCTCGAGGATCACGATACCCGCGGCATGGAACCACTCGGCGATGTCGCGGTTGAGCGCCGCGGCACCGGAGATGAAGAAGCGGACCCGGCCACCGAAGCGGTCGCGGACCTTGCTGAAGACCAGCTTGTCGAAGAGCGCGTGCTGCACCTTCAGCGGCAGCGGGACCGACTTGCCCTGGCGCTTGAGCTCGTCGACCGCGAGGCCGACCTTGAAGGCCTGGGTGAAGATCTTCTCCTTGGCCCCGCCCTCGGACTGCGTCATCGTGACGATCCGGCCGTGGGCCTTCTCGAAGATGCGCGGCGCGGCGCCCATGAAGGTCGGCTTCACGATGCCGAGGTTCTCCACGATCTTGTCGACGCGGCCGTCGATGGCGGTGGCGAAGCCGCAGGCCAACTGCGCGGAGAGCAGCACCTTGCCGAACGAGTGGGCCATCGGCAGCCAGAGGAACTGCAGGTCGTCCTCGTGCAGGATGTCCTGCACCTCGATCGCGGCGCCCTCGTAGACCCAGGACTTGTGGCGCAGCCGCACGCCCTTGGGGCGGCCGGTGGTGCCGGAGGTGTAGATCAGGGTGGCGAGCTGGTCGGGGGCGATCTTCTCCGCGATCGCGGCGATGATCCCCTCGTGCTCGGCGAGGTAGGCGTCGCCCAGCTCGGCCAGCTGGTCGAGGTCGATGATCCAGCTGTCGTCGGTGGTGCCGTCGAAGGTCACCACGCGCAGCAGGTGCGGCAGCTCGGCCTTGCGCTCCTTGAGCTTGGCGATCTGCTCGTCGTCCTCGGCGAAGACGACACGGCACTCGGAGTCACTGAGGATGTACGCCGTGTCCTCGGCGTTGGTGGAGGGGTAGACCGTCGTGGTGGCGGCCCCCGCGCACATCACCGCGAGGTCGGCCAGGATCCACTCGTAGCGGGTGCCGGAGGCGATGCCGACGCGCTGCTCGGACTCGATGCCGAGCGCGAGCAGCCCGGCGGCGAGACGCTCGACGCGGTCGCCCGCCTCCTGCCACGTCACCGACTCCCAGGACTCACCCCGGGGGAAGCGGAAGGCCTCGGAGTTGGGCGACTTGGCGACCCGGTCGAGGAACTGCACCGCGACGTTGGGGGCGAGGTGATCGACGAAGCTGGTGTCGGTGTTGACGGGCATGACACTCCTGCACAGGCATCGAGGGGCTGCGAGCGTGGGCTAGCACGCGAGGAGGTCGTCCGTGGTGACTTCCTCGATCAGTAACCTAGATCACCGGGTTACGGACCGGTAGCAAAACCCCCTGGGCGCTCAGGATCCGGATCGTGTACAGGGCTGCCGACGATTCGTGCCTACGCCAGCGAGGCGACGTACTTCTCGGCCCGCTCGCGCGCCTTCACGGGGAGACCGTCGACCCGGAGCAGCTCCGGCAGCAGCGCGTGGTCGGTGGTCAGCGCCCGGAACATCGTCGAGACCGTGACCCCGTGGCCGGGGCGGTGGCTGACGGTGATCTCGTCCCCCGCACGGATCAGGCCCTCTTGCACCACGCGCAGGTAGGGCCCGGGCCGGCCGGTCTCGGTGAAGCGACGGACCCAGGCGCGGTTGTCGTAGCCGCAGCGGCCCATCCAGTTCTTGAAGTCGTTGCACGGGATCCGCACCGAGGCGACCTCGAGGACCGCGTCGCCGACGAGCCAGCGCTCCCCCACCTCTGCCTCGTTGACGTCGATGCCGGAGGTGGTGAGGTTCTCGCCGAACTGCCCGTCGCGGACCTCCTCGCCGAGGTCGGCCGCCCAGAGGTCGAGGTCCTCACGGGCGAACGCGTAGACCGCCTGGTCCACGCCGCCGTGGTGTCGCCGGTCGGAGATCTGGTCACCGTCGAGCCCGAGCCGACGGGCGAGCACCGGGCCGGCCACGGGCTGCTTGTCGATGGAGGTGCGCCCGATCTCGGCCCAGGCCGCCTCGCGCGGAGTGCCGAGGTTGACGGAGAGGAGGAGGGCGCCCATGCGCCGATCCTCTCAGTCCTGCACGGCCTTCGCGATCGCAATACAGCGGGTGATCCACTCCCGCTCCCCCTCGTCGAGGGCGCGCGCGGCCCGCTGGGCGTCCTGGATCGACCAGTGCGCATTGAGCACCATCCGCACCACCACCCAGTCACGGGCCCGCTGCTCGTCGAGGCCGCCGTCGTCGACGAGGGTGAAGAACCGCCGCCGCACCGCGCCCCGGACGTTGCCCGACTCCGTGACCCGGTCCCAGAGGTTCCAGAGCATCGGGGCGGGCTCGTAGTGCGGGTCGCCCGACATCGGCTTGGGGTCGATGACCAGCCACGGCTCCCGGTCGGCGGCCAGCACGTTGTGCTGGTGCAGGTCGCCGTGCACCGTCGTGCCGACGCTCGCCGGGTCGGCCACCAGGTCCCGCGCGAGCGAGACCGCCTGCTCGACGAGCCGCCGCGGGACCGGCGCGTCCCGAGGGAGCGTGCCGAGGGCTGCGGCCCAGCGAGCGACGTACGACGTGACGGTGCGCAGCTGCGGCGGCGCCGGCCGGTGGATCACGGGGTAGAGGCCGGCCACGATCTCGCAGGCCTCCGTGTCTCCGACACTGGACAGGTCGCGGGCGTGGACGCGCTCGAGCAGCAGCGCGTGGCGACCCGGGTCGGCCCGCAGCAGCCGGACCATGCCGCGGCCGCCGGCCCGCTGCAGCATCAGCCCCTCGAACTCGCCCTCGTCGTCCCCGTCGAAGCCGACCTTGAGCACCGCCGGCTCGCCGGCGGCGGTGCGCACCGGCACCACGACCGAGCAGAAGCCGCACATCGGCTCGCCGTCGACGGCGAGATCCCACTCGTCGAGGAGCTCGTCGACCAGCCGCGGCAGGCGGTCCAGCCACGCACCCCAGTCGGGACCCAGGGCGCGCTGGCGCTCCAGGTCCGCGGGGATCCGCACCCGGGGCGTGGCTACTTCTTGCCCTTGTCGACCGAGCTGCCGGCACCGTCGTTGGAGAGCGCGGCGACGAACGCCTCGGGCGGGACCTCGACCGAGCCGATGTTCTTCATCCGCTTCTTGCCCGCCTTCTGCTTCTCCAGCAGCTTGCGCTTGCGGCTGATGTCACCGCCGTAGCACTTGGCCAGCACGTCCTTGCGGATCGCGCGGATGTTCTCGCGGGCGATCACGCGAGCGCCGATGGCGGCCTGGATCGGCACCTCGAACTGCTGGCGCGGGATCAGCTCCTTGAGCTTGCCGGCCATCATCACGCCGTAGGAGTACGCCGCGTCGCGGTGCAGGATCGCGCTGAAGGCGTCGACCGGCTCGCCCTGGAGCAGGATGTCGACCTTGACCAGGTCGGCCACCTGGTCGCCGGAGCGTTCGTAGTCGAGCGAGGCGTAGCCCTTGGTGCGCGACTTCAGCTGGTCGAAGAAGTCGAAGACGATCTCGCCCATCGGCAGGGTGTAGCGCATCTCGACCCGGTCCTCGGACAGGTAGTCCATGCCCTGCAGCTGGCCACGCTTGAGCTGGCACAGCTCCATGATCGTGCCGATGTAGTCGGAGGGCGCCAGGATCGTCGCCTTCACGACCGGCTCGCGGACCTCGGCGATCTTGCCCTCGGGGTACTCGCTGGGGTTGGTCACGGTGTGGACGGACCCGTCCTCCATCTGGACCTCGTAGACCACGTTGGGCGCGGTCGAGATGAGCTCGAGGTTGAACTCGCGCTCGAGGCGGTCACGGGTGATCTCCATGTGCAGCAGGCCCAGGAAGCCGCAGCGGAAGCCGAAGCCGAGCGCGCCGGAGGTCTCCGGCTCGAAGGTCAGGGCCGCGTCGTTGAGCTGGAGCCGCTCCAGGGCGTCGCGCAGCGTCGGGTAGTCGTCGCCGTCGATCGGGTAGAGGCCGGAGTAGACCATCGGGTTGGGGTGCTTGTAGCCGCCGAGCGCCTCGGTCGCGCCGTTGTGCTGGGAGGTGACGGTGTCACCGACCCGCGACTGGCGGACGTCCTTCACGCCGGTGATCAGGTAGCCGACCTCGCCGACACCGATCTCGGAGCCCTTGACCGGCTCGGGGCTGATCACACCGACCTCGAGCATCTCGTGCACCGCGCCGGTCGACATCATCTTGATCCGGTCGCGGTGGCTGAGCTTGCCGTCGATGACCCGGACGTAGGTGACCACGCCGCGGTAGGTGTCGTAGACGGAGTCGAAGATCAGCGCCCGCGGCGGGGCGTCCGCGTCGCCGACCGGTGCCGGCGTCTGCTTCACGATCTCGTTGAGCAGCGCCTCGACGCCCAGACCGGTCTTGGCGCTCGTCTGCAGCACCTCGGACGGGTCGCACCCGATCAGGCCGGCGAGCTCCGCGGCGTACTTCTCGGGGTTGGCGCTCGGCAGGTCGATCTTGTTGAGCACCGGGATGATGTGCAGGTCGGCGTTCATCGCGAGGTAGAGGTTGGCCAGCGTCTGGGCCTCGATCCCCTGGGCGGCGTCGACGAGCAGCACGGCGGCCTCGCACGCCTCGAGGGAGCGGGACACCTCGTAGGTGAAGTCGACGTGGCCGGGCGTGTCGATCATGTTGAGCACGTAGGCGCCGGGCTCGGCGCCCTGCTCGTTGTCCGCCGGCACCGTCCAGGGCATCCGGACGGCCTGGCTCTTGATCGTGATGCCGCGCTCGCGCTCGATGTCCATCCGGTCGAGGTACTGCGCCCGGGCGGCGCGCGCGTCGACGACTCCGGTCAGCTGGAGCATGCGGTCGGCGAGCGTCGACTTGCCGTGGTCGATGTGCGCGATGATGCAGAAGTTGCGGATGATCGCGGGATCGGTGTGGCCCGGGCGGGGCGCGGTCGATGAGGTGGCCACGAACTGCTCTCGTCAAGGATCGGGTGGACGGGGGCATTCTTCCATTCACTCGGGCGAGTCCACGAACTCCCGGGTCTTGGCGATGGCGAAGCCCCACCCCTGCTTCAGCGTGGGCTTCGGAGGAATGACGATCTCGTCGGGGTTGGTCAGCACGTCCAGGAGCACCGGGCCGGGGTGGTCGAGCATCGCGAGGACGCCGGCCTCGACGTCGTGCGGGTCCTCGACGCGGATCCCGCGCATGCCGACCGCCTCAGCAACCTTCGCGAAGTCGGGGTTGTGCAGGACCGTCCCGAACTCCGGCAGCCCGACCTGCTCCATCTCGAGCTTGACCATGCCGAGCCGGCCGTTGTCGAAGACGACCAGCTTGACCGGCAGCTCGTGGCTGACCGCCGTGATCAGGTCGCCCATCAGCATCGACAGGCCGCCGTCGCCGCAGAACGCGATCACCTGCCGGTCGCGGTCGAGGCCGGCGGCGCCGAGCGCCTGCGGCATGGCGTTGGCCATGGAGCCCAGGTTGTAGGAGCCGACCAAGCGGCGGGTGCCGCTCATCCGGACGAACCTGCTCAGCCACACCGTGGACATGCCGGTGTCGCTGGTGAACACCGCGTCGTGCGCCGCGTGCCGGTCCACGATCCCCGCCAGGAGCTCGGGCCGGACCCGGTCGGAGGCGTTGTCGACCTTGCGCCGCAGCAGCCCGACGGGCTTCTGGTCGTAGTCGGGGTCGACGAAGTGCTGCTGCCGCTCGCGCCAGTCGTCGTACGACGACCGCGCCTTGTCCAGCAGGGTCCGGTCGGTCCGGGCGTCGAGCAGCGGGAGCAGCGCAGCGAGGCCGAGCCGGGCGTCTCCGACCAGGGGGTGGTCGACCGGGGTGCGGCGGCCGATGTGGGTCCCGCGGACGTCGAGCTGGACGACGACCTTGCCGGTGGGCAGGAAGTCCTTGTAGGGGAAGTCGGTGCCGACGAGCACGAGCACGTCGCACCCGTCGAAGGCGATCTTGCTGGCGTGGTTGCCGATCAGGCCGGACTGCCCGACCTCGAAGGGGTTGTCGTGCTCGAGCCCCTCCTTGGCCTTGAGGGTGAGCACCATCGGCGCCGCGAGGCGGTCGGCGAGCTGCAGCACCTCGGCCCGGGCGTGGCGCGCGCCCTGCCCGACGAGCAGGGTGACCCGCTCCCCCGCGTTGATCGCGTCGGCCGCCGCCCGCAGCGCCTCGGGGCCGGGCTGCTGGTCGGGCCGCTCGGCGACGAAGCGCGGGACGGCCGTGTCCTTGGGCAGGTCCAGCCCTCCCACGTCGCCCGGGAGGGTCAGCACGGCCACCCCGCGCGCCTGGAGCGCCGCGTTGCCGGCCTGCTCGATCAGGCCGGGCAGCTGGTCGATGCTGGTCACGGTCTTGCAGAAGACCGACACGTCGGCGAAGAGCGCGTCGTTGTCGACCTCCTGGAAGAAGTCGCTGCCCATCTCCTCGCGCGGCACCTGGCCGCAGATCGCCAGCACCGGGGCGTGCGACTTCTTGGCGTCGTAGAGCCCGTTGAGGAGGTGGATCGCGCCCGGCCCGACGGTGCCCATGCACACCGCCAGCCGGTCGGTCAACTGCGCCTGGGCGCTCGCGGCGAAGGCCGCGACCTCCTCGTGGCGCACGCCCACCCACTCGATGCGGTCCTCGCGCCGGATCGCGTCCGTGACGGGGTTCAGCGCGTCGCCCACGACGCCCCACACCTGGGTCACGCCGTGCTCGGCCAGGGCCTCGATCAGCAGCTCGGCAACGGTGGTCAACGGAACCTCCAGGTCGGGGAACGGGTCACGGGACGAAGCGGTCGGGATCGGCGCGCGCCCAGTCCCGCTCCCACGAGGCGGGCGCGTCGCGGAGCAGCTGGCCGGCGGCCAGGTGCGGGAAGAGGTCGCCGTACGACGCGATCGTGCCCGGCGCCGTGCGCCGCCGCAGCATGTGCGGGCGCAGCTCGTCGAAGGAGTGCAGCCCCATCGAGGCGATCACCTGCATCGCCTGGTCGACGGTGGCCTGCTGGTAGCGGAAGACCCGCTCGGTCTTGTCCGGCACGTCGAGGGCCCGCATCCGCTTGGGGTCCTGGGTCGCGACGCCGACCGGGCAGGTGTTGGTGTGGCAGGTCTGGGCCTGGATGCAGCCGACCGCCATCATCATGGCGCGCGCGGCGTTGGTGTAGTCGGCGCCCTGGATGAGCCGCTTGACCAGGTCGATGCCGGTCGCGACCTTGCCGCTGGCCCCGATCTTCACCCGGTCGCGGACCCCGGCGCCGAGCAGCGCGTTGTGGACGGTCATCAGGCCCTCGGTCAGGGGCATCCCGACGTGGTCCTCGTACTCCAGCGGCGCCGCGCCGGTGCCGCCCTCGGCGCCGTCGACGATGATGAAGTCGGGCGTGATCTGCTCCTCGACCATCGCCTTGCAGATGGCCAGGAAGTCGGTGCGGGAGCCCAGGCAGAGCTTGAAGCCGGCCGGCTTGCCGCCCGCGAGCTCGCGGAAGTGGCCGATGAACTGGACCAGCTCGCGCGGCGTCGAGAAGACCTGGTGGTACGACGGCGAGATGACGGTCTGGCCCTGCGGGACGTCGCGCGTCTTGGCGATCTCCGCGGTGACCTTGGCGCCGGGCAGCACCCCGCCGATGCCGGGCTTGGCGCCCTGGCTGAGCTTGAGGCTGACCATCTTCACCTGGTCGTCGGCGGCCTTCTCGGCGAACTCGCGCTCGTCGAAGCCGCCGTCGTGGGTGCGGCAGCCGAAGTAGCCCGAGCCGATCTCCCACACCAGGTCGCCGCCGTTGCGGTGGTAGGGGCTGATCGCGCCCTCGCCGGTGTCGTGGGCGAAGCCGCCCTTGGCGGCGCCGCGGTTGAGCGCCTCGATCGCGTTGGCCGACAGCGAGCCGAAGCTCATCGCGCTGACGTTGAGCAGCGCCATGTCGTAGGGCTTCGTGCAGTCGGGGCCACCGATCCGGACGCGCGGCGGCTCCTCGAGCTTGTCGACGGGGACGGTGGAGTGGAGGAGGTACTCGTAGCCCACGGCGTACAGGTCCCGCTCGGTGCCGAAGGGCTGCTCCTCCTTGATCCCCTTGGCGCGCTGGTAGATCGAGGAGCGGGTGTCGCGGTCGAAGGGCCGGCCGTCGTAGTTGCGCTCGATGAAGTACTGCTGGAGCTCGGGCCGGATGCCCTCCAGCAGGAAGCGCAGGTGGCCCAGCACCGGGTAGTTCCGGAGGATCGCGTGCTTCTTCTGCACCAGGTCGTGGATGCCGACCAGCAGGAGGAGGGCCAGGAAGGCCAGCAGCCCCCACCACCCGGGCCCGCCGATGGAGGCGGCCAGCGCGGTGAACGCGCCCAGCACGATAAGGACACCCAGCACGAAGAAGCGCAGCACGTGCTGTGTCTACCACCGTCCGCAACCCGGTCGCCTGCAACCAACATGGTCGGCAAGGATGGATTCGTGACGACCCGGATCCCCAGCACCGTCCCGCACGGCCGCACCGCCCGCCGCGTCGAGTGGTCGTTCCTCCCACCCCCGGTGCGCCGGCTGGTGGAGCAGCGCCTCGGCTCCCCGGTCGTGACGGCGACCTCGCAGCCGACCGGCTTCACCCCCGGGCTGGCCTCGGTGCTGGAGTGCGAGGACGGGAGCCGGCACTTCGTGAAGGCGGCCTCGGTCAAGGCCCAGCGCGCGTTCGCGGAGTCCTACCGCACCGAGATCCGCAAGCTCGGGGCCCTGCCGCCCGGCGTGCCCGCACCGCGGCTCCTGTGGAGCTTCGAGGAGATGGACTGGCTGGTGCTGGCCACCGAGCACGTCGAGGCGAGGCACCCCGCCCGCCCCTGGCGGCAGGACGACCTGGACCTGGCCCTCGACCTGCTCGAGGACGTCGCCGACCGGCTGACCCCGGCCCCCGCCGCCCTCGGCCTCGACGGCTTCGCCACGGAGTACGCCGACTGGCCGGCGCTGTGGGACCACGTCCTGGCGACCTACGTGCTCCCCCACGGCGACGAGGCCGCCGCGCTGGCGGCCCGCTTCGCCGAGGTGACCGCCGGGTCGAGCGTCGTGCACACCGACGTCCGCGACGACAACCTGCTGATCACCGCCGACGGCCGAGCGCTGCTGTGCGACTGGAACTGGCCGGCGGCCGGAGCGCCCTGGCTCGACACGCTGCTCCTGCTCATCGGTCCCCGCGGGGACGGCCTCGACGCCGAGGCGGTGCTGGCCTCCCGACGGCTGACCCGCGACGTGCCGGCCGAGCACGTCGACATCGTCCTGGCGCTCCTCACGGGCTACTTCCTCCACCAGGCCGACCAGCCGGTGCCGCCGACCTCCCCGCACCTCCGCGACGCCCAGATGTGGCAGGGTGACGTGGTCTGGGACTGGCTGTGCGAGCGGCGGGGCTGGGCCTGATCCGGTCGGATTTGGGCGGCCGTGCGGCCCGCTGCTAACCTTTTACGTCGCGTGTCCGGCTGTAGCCTGCGCCGACCGCACCCCAGAACAGCACCACCCCCACACCTACGACGAAGGCGCAGTAGTGGCGAACATCAAGTCCCAGATCAAGCGGAACAAGCAGAACATCAAGGCGCACGAGCGCAACAAGTCGGTCAAGACCGGCCTGAAGTCTGCCGTCCGCAAGTTCCGCGAGCTCGCGGAGGCCGGTGACAAGGACGCTGCCGTTCTCGCCGGCCAGGCGGCCGCCAAGAAGCTCGACAAGGCCGCCTCCAAGGGCGTCATCCACAAGAACCAGGCCGCGAACCGCAAGTCCGCGATCGCCAAGAAGGCCGCCTCTCTCTGAGGCCCCTCGCTCTCAGGCGTCGTCCCCTCGGGGTCGACGCCTTTTTGCGTTGCCCGGACCCAGCCCCCAGGCTCAGCGCTGGTCGCGGAGCCCGGTGACGGTGAGGACCAGCCGCTCGAGGGTGTAGGACGCGTCGCTGGCCGCGCCCTTGATGTCGGCGTCGGCGCGGGCCACCGCACGGATCGCCCGGGCGATGCCGGCGTCGGACCAGCCGCGTGACTGGTCGCGGATGGTGCGCAGCTTCCACGGCGGGACACCGACCTCGCGGGCCAGGTCGAAGTCCTTCATGCCGCGCGGCGCGGACATGTAGCGGGCCAGGCCGCGGGCGCCGCCGGCGAACGCGGACGTCACCAGGACCGCCGGGGTGCCGGCGTCCAGGGCCCAGCGGAGCTCCTCGAGCGCCACGTGGCGGCGGCCCCAGAAGGCGGCGTCGGCCACGGCGAACGACTTGGCCTCGGCCCGGCCGCCGAAGTACTGCTTGACCTTCTCGACGGTGAGCGCCTCGCCCGGGAAGTCGCTGGCCAGCTGGCTGGCCGCGGCGGCGAGCGAGCGGAGGTCCTGGCCGACGGCCTGGATCAGGTGGTTGGCCGCCTCGTTGTCGATGGTCGAGCCGTGCGTGCGGACCTCCGAGACCACGAAGGACGGGAACTCCGAGGCCTTCAGCTCCCCCGACTTCGCCTCGGTGACGGTGGCCATCTTGCGCAGCTTGGTGAGCACGCCGCTGCCCTTCTGGCCGCCGCCGTGGACGAGCACGAGGGCGACGTCCTCGACCGGCGCCCCGGCGTAGGCCAGCAGCCCGTCGACGGACTCGTCGGGGAGGTTCTCCAGGTTGCGGACCACCACGCAGCGGATGCTGGAGAACAGCGACGGGGCCGCCATCTCCCCCAGCGTCGCGAGCGAGAGCTCGGCGGCCTGGGACTCGGCGAGCTCGGCGTCGGGGTCGTGGGCACGCACCGCCTGCCGCACCGCCCGGACCGTGCGCTCGTTGAGGTACTCCTCCTTGCCGGTGACCAGGGTGACCCGACCGAGGACGTCTGCTGCCTGTGGACCTGCCATCGTGCGAGAAGCCTGCCACAGCCCACCGACGGCCCTGCACGCTCACCCGGACGTGACCGCCAGGAGGTCACCGTCGCGGGCGACGACCGCCACGTCGCCGTCCTGGTCGGTGCGCAGCACCCGCGCCCCGGTCGACGCGAGACCGGCGATCGTCGAGCTGGCGGGGTGCCCATAGTCGTTGTCCGCGCCGACCGAGACGACGGCCAGCCGGGCGCCGAGCGAGGCCAGGAAGTCGAGGTCCTGGTAGCGGCTGCCGTGGTGCGGCACCTTCAGCACGTCGACCCGCAGCCCGGGCAGCTCGCGGGCGAGCTCGGCCTGCCCCTCGGGCTCCACGTCGCCGGAGAGCAGCATCCGCACGCCGTGCACCTCGGCCACCATCACCACGCTCGCCTCGTTGGCGGTGCTGCCGTCCCCCGGACCGGTCGTGGGCGAGTCCGGCAGCGGCCAGACGACCTGGAGGTGGACGTCACCCACGTCGGCAGAGGCGGCGTACGGCGCCGGGGTGGGCACCAGCCCGACCGTCTCGGCGGCCGCGCCGACCTCCTCCACGCCGTAGGGCGGGTCCTGGAGCCGGGTCGTCCAGATCGCCCCGACCCGACGGCCGTCGAGGACGCCCGTGATCCCGTCGACGTGGTCGGCGTGGAAGTGGGTGAGCACCAGCAGCGGGACTTCGGTGATGCCCAGGCGGTCCAGGCAACGGTCGACGAGCACCGGGTCGGGTCCGGCGTCGATGACCACAGCGGCGTGCGGCCCGGCCCGCACCGCGAGGGCGTCCCCCTGGCCGACGTCGCAGACGACCAGCACCCAGCCGGCCGGAGGCCAGCCCGGCGTCGGCGGCCGGACCAGGACCACGACGACCAAAAGCAGGCAGCTCGCGGCGCCGGTCACGCGGTGCCGCAGGACGGCGGGGGCGAGCAGCGCGACGAGCAGGGTCAGCACCGTCAGCAGGGCCAGCGACAGCACGCCGCTCCCCCACAGGACCGCTGCCGTCGGCAGCGCCGCCCCGTGCCGCGCGACGGCCACGATCCATCCCACGCACCACGCGGCGGGCGTGCCGGCCATCGTGCCGAGCGGCCCCCACAGCAGGCCGAGGAGGCCGCCGGTCAGGCCGAGCACGGTCGCCGGGCCGACGGCCGGGGCGGCCAGCAGGTTGGCGCCGACCGCCACGAGGCTCACCTGCCCCGAGATCGCGGCGACGAGCGGGGTGCAGGCGAGCTGGGCGGCCGCGGGCACGGCCACCGCCTCCGCGAGCCAGCGCGGCAGCCACCGGGCCAGGGCGTCGCGCCAGCCCGGGGCGAGGAACAGGATCCCGGCGGTGGCCAGCACCGACAGGGCGAAGCCCGCCTCCGCGGCCAGCGCCGGGTCGACGAGCAACAGCCCGACCACCGCGGCGCCGAGCGCCCGCCCGCCGCGCTGCCGGGCGTCCCGGCCGAGGCCGACGAGCGCCACCGAGCCCATCACCGCGGCGCGGAGCACGCTCGGCTCGGTGCGCGCCAGCAGCACGAACCCGACGATGCCCAGCGCACCCACGAGCAGCAGCCAGCGGCCCCGGACCCGGCACCACCGCGCCACGACGAGCAGGAAGCCGACCACGAGGGTCAGGTTGGTCCCGGACACCGCGAGCAGGTGGGTCAGCCCGGTGGTCCGGAAGTCGTCGGCGACGGCCGGGTCGAGCCCGGCGTCGTCGCCGTCGACCAGCGCCGGGACCAGCGCCCGCTGGTCGGCGGGCCGGCCCGCGACCGAGGCGCGCAGCGACGCCCGGACCGCCTCGGCACCGCGCCACCAGGCATCGGGCCCGGCCAGCACCCGCGGCGGGCCGCGGGCGGAGAGCACCGCCGCCGCGTCGCCGCCGTCGGAGGGCGCCAGCAGGCCGCTGGCGGCGACGGTCGAGCCCAACCGGACATCGCCCCACGAGGTGTCACCCAGCACCAAGACAGGCACGGCCAGCGTCCAGGCGCTCCCGCGGGCGTCGACGTGCCGGACCTCTCCCCGCACCAGCACCCGGTCGCCGTAGCGCCCCGACAGCACGTGCGGGTCCGAGAGCACCGTCAGCTCCAGCCGCGCGGCCGCACCGTCCCGGGCCAGCAGGGCGACCGGGCTCTCGTCGACCTGGGTGTGCCGGACCAGGCCCGAGCAGCAGACGGCGCCGGCGACCAGCACGGCCACGGCGACCCCGGGGCGGCGCCGTACGGCCGCCCAGCAGCCCAGGGCGACGAGCGCCGCCACCCCGGCTGCCAGGACCTGGCCGGGCGCCAGGGCGGTGAGCGCACCCAGCCAGGCGGCGACGCCGAGCACGGGCATCCGCAGGTCGGCGACCGCGGGCGATGTCGAGGGCACCCCCTCACACCGTCACGTAGGGCGCGAGCTTGCCGAGGGTGGCGTCCCCGATGCCGTCCACCTCGAGCAGCTCGTCCACCGAGGTGAAGCCGCCGTGCTCGGTGCGCCACTGGACGATCGACCCGGCGGTCACCGGCCCGACCTCGGGCAGCGTCTCGAGCTGCTCCTGGGTGGCGGTGTTGAGGTTGACCAGCGGGCCGGACGGCGCACCCCCGACCGGCACCGCGGACGCAGCCACTCCGACGGGCGCGGGCACACCCACGAGGATCTGCTCGCCGTCCACGAGCACCCGGGCCAGGTTGAGCGAGGACAGGTCGACCCCGCGACGGGCACCTCCGGCCTGCTTCAGGGCGTCGACCACCCGGGAGCCGGCGTCGAGGACCACGATGCCCGGCCGGCGTACCTTGCCGGCGACGTCGACCGTCACGGTGCCACTGGCAGCCGCCGAGGCGCCGGCGGCCGCGACGGGGCTGACGAGGGCGCCCGCCAGCGGGGTGCCCGACGACAGGACCGGCGCCGGCACGGTGGGCGCCTCCACGGTCGAGGGCTGCCCGCGGACCACCCACCAGCACGTCACGGCCAGTCCGAGCGCCACCAGCACGGCCACGACGGCGACCTGGCCGGGGCCGAGCCGGACCCGCCCGCGCAGCGTCTCGGGGATCGCGGCGGCCAGGGTGGGTCCGGCCCGGCGGGAGGCGTGCCGTCCGGGGACCGGCAGGGCCGGTGGCGGCGACGCCTCGTCTGGGAGGCCGGCGTGGTCGGCGGAGTGGTCGTGGTGTGGGACCCGGGTGTGCCCGAACAGCCAGTCCGGCTCGGGCTCGGGCTCCCCTACGGGCTCGGGCCGGACCTGCGCCAGCTCGGCGCTCAGCAGCTCCAGCCGCCGGGAGACGGCCTGCTCGAGCTCGGGGCTGGGGCGTCGGGTTCGCATGTCCCGAAACTAGGGACCGGCAGCCCCGGTCCGGGCCTGCCGTTGTCACGCCTGGGGACGGGCTTGCAGGGCGGCGGGCCTGTGCACGACAGGTGGCCGGCCAGCAGGCACGTGTCAGGAGGGCACCTGTCGGTAGGGCGCCGGTGCCGCCGCCTCAGCAGGAACGCGGCGCCACGCAGACGGCCAGCATCCCCGGCCCCACGTGCGCGCCCAGGACCGCGCCGAGCTCCCCGCACCACACGTCGCGGCCCTCGAGGTTGTCGGCCAGCCGGGAGCTGAGCTTCGACGCCAGCTCACCGGCCCGGTCCGGGCTCGCGAGGTGGGCGACGCACACGTCCACCGGCCGGTCCCCTGCCTTGGCCACCGCCAGCTCCTCCAACCGGGCCAGGGCCCGGGCGGCCGTGCGGACCTTCTCCAGCGTCGCCACCTTGCCGTCGCGGATCTCCAGCAGCGGCTTGACCGCCAGGGCGCCGCCGAACAGCGCGGCGGCGGCGCCGATGCGCCCGCCGCGGCGGAGGTACTCCAGCGTGTCGACGTAGAACAGCGACGACGACGCGGTGGCCCGGGCCGTCGCGGCTGCGAGCGCCTCCTCGGCGGTGCCCCCGGCGTCCAGGACGTCCGCCGCGGCCAGCACGGCGTACCCGGTCGCCACGCCCACCTGGCGGCTGTCGAGCGGGTGCACCGGGATCGAGGCGTCGCGGGCGGCGAGCTGGGCGGACTCGAACGTCCCGCTCATCTCGCCGGACAGGTGGATCGAGACGACCTCCTGCGCGCCCGCGGCCGCGGCCGCCTCGTAGGCCTCCAGCAGGGCGGCGGGCGTCGGGCGGGACGTGCTGACCGGCGTCCACTCCTTCAGAGCGGCGGCGACCAGCTCCGGCGTCGCGCCGTCCGACCCCTCGTCGTGCACCTGCGCGCCGATGACGACCTGCAGGGGCACCACGACGATCCCGCGCTCGGCCGCCACCTCCGGAGGGAGGGTGGCGGTCGAGTCGGTGACGATCGCGACCGGGCCCGACATGCGAGGAAGGCTAGAGCACGTCAGGTGACGATGTTGACCAGCTTCGGAGCTCGGACGATCACCTTCCGGACGGTCGCCCCGTCCAGCGCCCGCTGGACGGACGCGTCGGCCAGCGCCAGCTGCTCCAGGTCGGCCTCGGAGATGTCGGGCGCGACCTCCAGGCGGGCCCGGACCTTGCCCTTGATCTGCACGACGGCGGTGACGGACTCCTCCACCAGCAGCGCCGGGTCGACCTCGGGCCAGCCCGTGCGCGCGACGGTCGGCTCGTGGCCCAGGCGCGCCCACATCTCCTCGGCGGTGTACGGCGCCACCAGGGACAGCAGGATCGCGACCGCCTCCGCGGCCTCCCGGACCGCCGGGTCGGCGGGACCGCAGCCGGAGTCGATCGCCTTGCGGGTGGCGTTCACCAGCTCCATGACGCGCGCGACCATGACGTTGAACCGGTAGGACTCGACCAGCTCGCCCGCGTCGTGCACGGTCCGCGCCGTGACCCGACGCAGCGCGACGTCGCCGCCCTCGGGCGAGGTGCCGACCTCGGACGCGACGTCACCGGACAGCCGCCAGGCGCGCTGCAGGAACTTCAGCGATCCGGCCGGCGACATGTCGGCCCAGTCGATGTCGTCCTCCGGCGGGCCGGCGAAGACCAGGGTCAGGCGCACGGCGTCCACACCGAAGGCACCGAGTTGGTCCCCCAGGTTGACGCCGTTGCCCAAGGACTTGCTCATCTTCTTGCCCTGGTTGATCACGAAGCCCTGGTTCAGCTGGGCCAGCCAGGGCTCGCGGAAGTCGACCAGGCCCATGTCGTTCAGGACCTTGGTGAAGAAGCGGCCGTACAGCAGGTGCAGCACCGCGTGCTCCACGCCGCCGACGTACAGGTTGCAGGGCATCCATGCGTTGACCTTGGCGCTGTCGAAGGCCTGCGTGTGGTCCTGCGGGGAGCAGTAGCGGAACATGTACCAGGACGAGTCCACGAACGTGTCCATGGTGTCGGTGTCCCGGGTCGCCGGGCCGCCGCAGGTCGGGCAGGTCGTGTTGACCCACTCGGTCGCCCCGCCCAGCGGCGAGGTGCCCTTCGGCTTCAGGTCGGCGCCGCGCAGGTCGGGCAGGGTGACCGGCAGTTGGTCCTCGGGGACCCGGACCTCGCCGTCGACGGGGCAGTGCACGATCGGGATGGGCGCACCCCAGTAGCGCTGGCGGCTCAGCAGCCAGTCGCGCAGGCGGAAGTTGACGGTGCCGCGACCCAGCCCCCGGCCCTCCAGGAAGGCGATCGTCGTGGACTTGGCCTCGGCGACGCCCAGGCCGGACAGGTCGATCTCGTCGTTGGCGGAGTTGATGGCCGGGCCGTCGCCGGTGAAGGCCTCGCCCTCCCAGCCCTCCGGCGGCTGGACGGTGCGGATGACGGGCAGGTCGAAGGCCTGGGCGAACTCCCAGTCGCGCTGGTCCTGGCCGGGCACGGCCATGATCGCGCCGGTGCCGTAGTCGGCCAGCACGTAGTCGGCGGCGTACACCGGGATCTGCGTGCCGGTCAGCGGGTTGGTGGCGTGCACGCCCAGGAAGACGCCGGTCTTGGGCCGGTCGGTCGACAGCCGGTTGATCTCGGTCTCCTTGCGGACCTCGACCAGGTAGTCCTCCAGCGCGGGCCGCTGCTCCTCGGTGACCAGCTCGCCGGCCAGCGCGGCGTCGGCCGCCACCACCATGAAGGTCGCCCCGAACAGGGTGTCGGGCCGCGTGGTGTAGACGGTGACGGGCTCGTCACGGCCCTCGATGGCGAAGTCGACGTGGGCGCCCTCGGAGCGGCCGATCCAGTTGCGCTGGGCGGTGACCACGCGGTCCGGCCAGGTCTGCTCCAGCTCGTCCAGGCCGTCCAGCAGCTCCTGGGCGTAGTCGGTGATCTTGAAGTACCACTGGGTCAGCTCCTTCTTGGTCACCTCCGCCCCGCAGCGCTCGCACGTGCCGCCGACGACCTGCTCGTTGGCCAGCACGGTCTGGTCCTGGGGGCACCAGTTGACCGGGGAGTTCTTCCGGTAGGCCAGGCCGCGCTCGTGGAACTTCAGGAACAGCCACTGGGTCCAGCGGTAGTACTCCGGGTCGGAGGTGTTGAAGGTCCGGGTCCAGTCGAAGGACGCGGCGTACTTCTTGCACGACTCGATCGAGCGGGCGATGTTGGCGCGCGTGTAGGTGTCGGGGTGCTCGTCGTTCTTGATCGCGGCGTTCTCCGCGGGCAGGCCGAAGGAGTCGAAGCCCATCGGGTTCAGGACCTCGTAGCCCTTCTGCCACCAGTAGCGCGCCATCACGTCGTGCAGCGCGAACACCTCGGCGTGGCCCATGTGCAGGTCGCCGGAGGGGTACGGGAACATCGTCAGCGCGTACTTCTTCTCGCGCGGCGCGTCGTCGTCGGCCCGGAAGGGCTGCAGCCGGTCCCAGACGGGCAGCCACTTGTCCTGTACGGCGACCACGTCGTAGGTCTCGGCCTCCGCAGGGGCCTCGGTGTCGTGGCTCTGGGTCTGCTCGCTCATCATCGTCTCTCTCGCAGCTCGTGGGTGTTCCTGCTCCTGGCGCCCGCACCCCGGGCATGAAAAAGCCCCTCGCGCACGAGGGGCAGCCGCGTCGAAGAGTGCGTGTCGACGCGGCTAGATAAGGAGGAGGTTCCTCTGCATGCGGTCATGGTACCCGCTCGGGCCGACGGGCCGCACGCCCTAGGGTGGCGGCCATGACCGTCACCGACATGTTCCGACTCGACGGCAAGGTCGCCGTCATCACCGGCGCCTCGAGCGGCCTCGGCGTCGCCTTCGCTCAGGGCCTGGCCGAGGCCGGCGCCGACGTCGCCCTCGGCGCCCGTCGCGTCGACCGGCTCGCCGAGACGGCCGCGCTGGTGGAGAAGACGGGGCGTCGCGCGCTCACGGTCGCCACCGACGTGGCCGACCCCGACTCCTGCACCAATCTGGTCGCGCTCGCGATGGAGGAGTTCGGCCGGGTCGACATCCTGGTCAACAACGCCGGCATCGGCACCGCCGTCCCCGCCACCAAGGAGACGCCCGAGGAGTTCCGCGCGGTCATCGACGTGAACCTCAACGGCTGCTACTGGATGGCGCAGGCCTGCGGCCGCGTCATGCAGCCCGGCTCGAGCATCATCAACATCTCCTCGGTCCTCGGGCTCACCACCGCAGGCCTCCCCCAGGCGGCGTACGCCGCGTCGAAGGCCGGCCTGATCGGCCTGACCCGCGACCTGGCGCAGCAGTGGACGGGCCGCAAGGGCATCCGCGTCAACGCCATCGCCCCCGGCTTCTTCGCCTCGGAGATGACCGAGCAGTACCCGCCCGGCTACCTCGAGCAGCAGGGCGCCCGGATCCCCGTCGGACGCAAGGGTGACCCGGCCGAGCTCGCCGCTGCGGTGGTCTTCCTGGCCTCCGCCGCAGGCGGCTACGTCACCGGCCAGACGATCGCCGTCGACGGCGGCATGACGATCACCTGAGGACGCCCGGCAGGGTGAACGTCGAGGCCGTCCCCGTCGACAGGGTCAGCACGTCGGCCACCTTGGCGTTGTACGACGTCTGGTCGGTCGTGCAGAGCACCAGCCGGACCGCGTGACCTCGCGCGAACCGGTGCGCGAAGCCCGCCAGCCGGATGTCCACCGGCTCGCCGACCGCCGCGGCCGGCACCCGGACCGGCGCGATCAGCCGGTGCACGAGCACCGTACTGCCGTCGGGCGCCACGTCGTAGACCTTGGCGAAGAACACCATGTCCTGGCCGTTGCTGTTGGTCAGCAGCAGGTGCGCCTCAGGGATCCCGACGGCCGCCACGGACCGGGCGAACGGCGCCGAGGTGAAGGCCGCGAACTGCCCGTCGATCTCGGTCGGCGGGGTGTCGCCGGAGCTCGGCGAGGCGTCCGGGCCGGTGAAGTTCGACGTCTCGGTGTAGGCCGCGGGCTCGCCGCCCTGCGGGTTGAGCATCGTGACCGAACCGCTCGTCACCGGCTTGCCCGGCGCCACCAGCGCGTCGGTGCCGGAGATCCGGAACGTCGTCGACGCGTGCAGCGGGAACCGCGGGGACGTGCCGTACTGCTCGTCGTCGGCGCCGTGCCCGGCGTACTTCTTCCAGTCGCGGTAGTAGGCGAAGGCCGGGCCTCGGCCGCCCGACCTGCCCCGCAGCCAGTGGTCCATCCAGCCCAGCGAGCGCAGCGACAGGTAGCAGTGGTCCATCCGGCGCACCGACCTCAAGGTGCCGTCGTAGGCCTCGCACTCGCCCGGCTGGGAGTCGTAGCCGCCGTGACCGCCGGAGTTCCAGATCATCCCGACCGGCACGCCGCGGCGGTGCAGCGCGCGGTAGGTCGCGCTGGCGTCGTTGAGGTTGAACAGGGTGTCGCTCTGCCCCTGCACCAGGAGCACCGGGACGTGGATCCGGTGCAGGAACGTCGACGCGGACGCGCGCCGGATCAGGTGGCGCGCCTCGGCGTCGGAGTCGCCGGTCGAGGTCAGCAGCTCGTAGGTGCGGCAGAGCGGCAGGTAGTAACCGGGGCAGCTCGCGGCGCCGCCGATCTCGACGGGGTCGCCGGAGGCCTGCTTGGCGCCCGGGCAGTCGCCGCCGCCCATCGCGGGCTGGCTGTTGCCGAGGGCGTAGAACAGCGAGGTCCACTCCTGCTTGAAGACACCCTGGGCGTTGAGGCCGTGGTCGAGCCCGGTCGGGTCGCCGGGCACCACGCGGTTGTTGGGGTCGAGGGAGTAGATCAGGTTGTTCCACGTCCGGCCGACGACGCTGGTGCGGATCCGCTGGTCGTGCGCGGCCAGCGGCAGCTGGATGCCGCCGCCGTAGGAGCCGCCGATCGTGCCGACGACCACGCCGCGCGCGTCGCGGCGTACGTCGCGGCGGGGCTCGAGGACCTTGTCGATCAGCTGGCGGGCGCTCTTGACGTCGTAGTCGGCCGACTGAAGCGTGACGCAGCCGCCGCTCGCCCCGAAGCCGGAGGAGGTGTAGGTCAGCACGACGTAGCCGTGCGCCGCGAAGAACCGGGCGGTGCTGACGACCTCCGGGGACGTCTTGTTCAGCCCGAAGCCGTGGGTCATCAGGATCGCGGGCTGGGGGTGCCGCCGGCTGGCGTTGTCCGGGACGTAGAGGCGGGTGTCGAGGTCGATCGCGATGTCGTCGTCGGGGCCGGTCACCACGGGCACCAGCCGGTCGATCGTCTTCCAGTGGTGCGTGCCGTGCGCCGCCGGCACGTGGTCGGAGCGGACGTGCGCGCGCTGCGGCCCCGCGTCCGCGGGTGCGCCGGTCGCGCCGGTCACGAGAAGGAGGAGGCCCACGACTGCTGCGGCGCTGCGCACACGGCTCGACATGGGCCGACCGTACGCCGCCGCGGACCGCTACGGTCTCGTTTGTGACTCACCCCCGAGCAGTCGTCATCGGTGCCGGCTTCGGCGGGCTGGGCGCCGCGCGCGCCCTCCGCGAGCAGGGCATCACCGACATCACCGTCCTCGAGCGGGCCGACACCGTGGGCGGGGTGTGGCGCGACAACACCTACCCGGGCGCCGCCTGCGACGTCCCGTCGCCGCTCTACTCCTGGTCGTGGGCGCCCAACCCCGCCTGGCACCGGCGTTACGCCGAGCAGCCGGACATCCTCGACTACCTGCGCCGGACGGCCGCCGACGAGGGCCTGCTCGACCACGTCCGCACCGGCGTCGACGTGGTCTCCGCGGTCCTCGACGAGGCGGCCGGCTCGTGGCGGCTCACCGGCCGCGACGGATCGACGTACGACGCCGAGATCGTGGTGTCCGCGGTCGGCCAGCTCTCCAACCCGGTGGTGCCCGACGTCGCGGGGGCCGAGACGTTCGCGGGCCCCGCGTTCCACTCGGCCGACTGGCGCCACGACGTCGACCTGACCGGCAAGCGGGTCGCGGTGGTCGGCACCGGCGCCAGCGCGATCCAGTTCGTCCCCGGCATCGTGGACCGGGTCGCCTCGATCACGGTCTTCCAGCGCAGCGCGCCGTACGTCGTCCCGAAGCCCGACCAGGAGTACCGCGAGCGGCACCACGCGCTCTTCCGCCGCTTCCCGCGGACCCAGCAGGCCGAGCGGTCGTTCGTCTACTGGATCGGCGACCGCCTCAACCGGGCGCTCGGCGAGGACTCCCGCTACAGCCGGGCCTTCGTCGGCGCGATCCGGGCATCGTGGAGGCTCCAGCTGCGCCGCCAGGTGCCCGACCCGGCGCTGCGAGCCAAGCTCGTGCCGGACTACCCGATCGGCTGCAAGCGGCTGCTCTTCTCCAACGACTGGTACCCCGCGCTCGCCCGCGACCACGTCGACGTCGTCACCGAGAAGGTGACCGGCATCGAGCCGGGTGGTGTGCGCACCGCCGACGGCACCCTGCACGAGGCCGACGTGCTGATCTGGGGCACCGGCTTCGCCGCGACCCGCTTCCTCGCCGGGATCGACGTACGCGGCGTCGGTGGCCGCGACCTGCACCAGGACTGGGTCGACGGCGCCCGCGCGCACCTGGGCATCACGATGCCCGGCTTCCCCAACCTGTTCTGCATCTACGGCCCCAACACCAACCTCGGCGGCAGCTCGATCATCGCGATGATGGAGGCGCAGGCCGGCTACGTCGCCCAGGTCGCCCGCCGGATCGCCGACGGCGAGGCCCGCCTGGTCGCCGCGCACCCGGCCGCGCTGGAGCGCTTCGACGCCGAGATGCAGCACCGGCTCGCGACCAGCGCGTGGTCCTCCTGCCAGAGCTGGTACGTCGACGGGGGCCGGATCACCACCAACTGGCCGGGCCTCGTCGCGGAGTACGAGCGGCGCACCGCCGAGGTGGACTGGGACGAGCTCCAGGTCATTTCTTAACTTTGGTTCCTGTTCCGGAAGGGATCCGACCGGAACCCTGCCTAGGGTGGTGCCACCGGCGTCCACGGGGGACGCCACCCAGAGAGGACTGTCATGGCCGAGGTCGTGTTCTTCCACCACGTGCAGGGGCTCACGCCCGGGATCGTCGCGTTCGCCGACGAGCTGAGGGCCGCGGGACACACCGTGCACACGCCCGACCTCTTCGAGGGGCAGACGTTCGCCAGCATCGAGGACGGGCTCGCCTACGTGCGCTCCCAGCCCGAGGGGGCGCTCGACGAGCGCGCCGACAAGGCCGTCGCCTCGCTGCCGGCCGAGGTCGTCCTGGGCGGCACCTCCTTCGGCGCCGGGCAGGCCCAGCGGCTGGCGAGCACCTCCACCGGCGCCGGGATCCTGCTGGAGTCCTTCGTCGGGCCCGAGTGGATCCAGCCCTGGCCCGAGGGCGTCGCCGCGCAGGTGCACGGCATGGACGCCGACCCGTTCTTCGCCGAGGAGGGCGACCTGGACGCCGCCCGTGCGGTCGCGTCGACGCGCTCGGACATCGAGGTCTTCACCTACCCCGGCAACGTCCACCTGTTCAGCGACAGCTCGCTGGCGGCGTACGACGCGGACGCGATGGGTGTCGTGACGTCGCGGGTGCTGGAGCTCCTCGCGGGGCTCTGACTGGGTGAACGCGCGGGGCGCGGCATGGTCGGACGGCGCCGATCAGGGCTCCAGCACGACCTTGCCGGTGCTGCGGCGAGACTCGATGTGCTCATGGGCCCGGCCCGCGTCGGCCAAGGGGTACGACGAGTCGACGTGCGGTCGCACCCACCCGGACCCGACGCCCTCGAGCACCTGCCCCATCCAGCCGCGAAGCCTGTCGACCTCGCCCCACATGTGCCCGAGGTTGACCCCGAACGCGCCCTGGTTGGCGTTCATGAGCGGCACCGGGTGGAACAGCGGCATCAGCGCCGCGGTCCTGGCCAACTGCAGCTTGCCGCGCAGGCCCTGGTTGCTGGAAGCGGCGGAGACGCCGTACATCCCGAGCCGGCCGGTGGCGCGCAGCACACTGCGGGACCGGCGGAAGCTCTCTCCGCCGAGTGGGTCGATCACCAGCTCGACGCCCCGGTCATCGGTGAGGGCGCGGACCTCGCGGGTCCAGTCACCGGTGCGGTAGTCGACGGCGTGGTCCAGGCCCCGAGCTGTGAGGAAGGCGTGCTTGCCTGCGCTGGCCGTGCCGATGCTGCGCGCCCCCACGTGGCGGGCGATGTCGAGAGCAGCGAGGCCGACCCCGGAGCCGGCGTTCTGGATGAGCACGGTGTCGCCCTCGCGGAGGCCGCCCTGCACCACGAGGAGCTGCCAGGCGGTGAGATAGGCGACCGGGATCGACGCCGCCTCCGCGTGGCTCAGCCCTCCGGGCTTGGCGAAGACCTGGGCCGCCGGGACGTTGAGCGCGCTGCTGTAGCCGCCGAAACGGGTCAGCGCGAGGACGTCCCTCCCGACCAGTGACTCCTCGACCCCTGCTCCCACGGCACGCACCGTGCCCGAGACCTCGTAGCCGACCACCAGCGGCAGCGGCGGTGCGTCGGGATAGAGGCCCTGCCGGGCGAGGATGTCGGCGAAGTTGATCCCGGCTGCGACCACCTCGATCTGCGCCTCACCAGGGGCAGGTGGGCCCAGCCGAGACGTCTGAAGCCTCAGCCGATCAGGGGCGCCTGCGCGGGTGATGACGACCTGGCGGATGTCCATCCGTGCATTGTCGCCCGCCGCGAGCGGCGTGGTCGACGCTCAGCCGTACCGCCGCCGATGCCGTTACGTCCGTCGGTCCACGTGACGTGCCCTCGTCTCGGTCGTGGTCCTGTCGGGACCCGCCCCACCGGGTTACCCACTTCAGATGTATCGCCGGGCCTCTGCCCGTCACATGCTGAGGGTCGTTGCGCCGCACCCGAGTCCCCTCGCGTAGCGGCATCTCGTGGAGCTGATACGGAGGACATGGACATGCTCAAGACACGACTCGCGGCCGTGGGCTTTGCGGCCGCCACGCTGGTCGCCACCTCGGCAGGTGTCGCCAGTGCGGACCCGGTGAACGCGAAGAACTCACTTCCGCTGCAGATCGTCTGCAACAACGGCCACACCTACACGGGTGTCTCCAACGGCAACGGCAACTTCACGCCCGCGCACGACCTGGGCAGCAACGCCGTGCTCATCCCGGTCTCGTTCGGCGCGATCACGTTCACCGTGAAGGACGCGCAGGGCCACATCCTCGACCAGGAGACCTCCCCGCCCGCCAGCAAGGGGAGCTCGGCGAAGAACCCGGCTGCCACGACCAGCTGCAGCTTCTCCGGCGGCGCCACGGCGCCGGACGGCACGAGCTTCAGTATCGTCGGCACGGTGGTCGGGATGGTGACGCCGGGCTGATCTGCTCGCCGGCCGCGCCTGACGTTCGCTGGGGTTGCGGTGCGCACGCGGGGATCGCCGAGCCGTCGCTTCGGCCCTCCCCCGCTGCGCTCCTCCGAGCAGAACGGACGGCTCGACTCGGGCACAAATGCGAACGGCCCGGTCCGAGCGCTCTGCGCTCTGACCGGGCCGATTCCCATTTGTGGAGCTGAGGGGACTCGAACCCCTGACCCTCTGCATGCCATGCAGATGCGCTACCAGCTGCGCCACAGCCCCAACTGTTTCCTTCGCGTCTCCGCGTCGGCAACGAGCAGGAATACTAGCCAGAAGGGGCATCCGATGTGAAATCGGGGGTCCCCTCCGGGGGCAGCAGACCGGTGTGGACCGTCTCGTTGTACGACGACAACCGCAACCGGCCGCTGCGGTGCTCGGTCAGCGTGGCCCAGCCGCAGTTCTCCATGGGCATCAGGTCGCCGTCGGCGTCCGCGGGCACGCCGAGGATCCTCAGGACGGCGACGTTGATGGCGGCGCCGTGCGAGACCACGATGCCGGTCTCCCCCGTGCCGAGCTCCTCGAGCTTCTCCATCAGGGCGGGCACCATCCGCGCCTGCACGTCCGCGACGGACTCCGCCCCCGGCACGTGGCCGGTGACGTGGCCGGCGGACCACAGGGCGTGCGCCTCGGGGAAGCGCGAGGCGAACTCCGCCACGGTCAGCCCGGACCGCTCCCCCACGTCGAACTCACGCAGCCGCGGGTCGGTGCGGGCCACCAGACCGGTGGCCAGCTCGACGTACGACGCCGTCTGGCGCGCCCGCCGCAGGTCGCTGGACCACAGCGCGACCGCGCCGTAGCCGCCGAGGTACGGCGCCGCCGCGGCGGCCTGCGCGTGGCCGGTCTCGTCGAGGGAGACATCGGTGTGGCCCTGGGCGCGGCCCTCGAGGTTCCACGCGGTCTGCCCGTGACGGAGCAGGACGAGGCGGCGTCCGTTCATCGGATCAGCGCTGGTGGGACACCACGTCGGCGGGCAGCTCGATGGCCGGGCAGTCGCGCCACAGCCGCTCGAGGGCGTAGAACTGGCGCTCCTCCTCGTGCTGGACGTGCACGACGATCTCGCCGTAGTCGATGAGCACCCAGCGCCCGTCGCGCTCGCCCTCACGACGGATCGGCTTGGCGCCGATCTCGCGGAGCTTGTCCTCCACCTCGTCGACGATCGCCTTGACCTGACGGTCGTTGGTGGCCGAGGCCAGCACGAACGCGTCGGTGATCGCGAGCTGCTCGCTCACGTCGAAGGCGATGATCTGCTGGGCGAGCTTCTCCGACGCCGCGCGGGCGGCGGCGTGCACGAGCTCGAGGGCGTGGTCGGTGGCGGTCATGCGTGTGGGTCTCCGGACTGGTCGGACTTCTGGGGGTACAGGTCGTGCTTGGCGAGGTACTGGACCACGCCGTCGGGCACGAGGTACCAGACGGGTTCGCCGCGGCGCTTGCGCTCGCGACAGTCGGTCGACGAGATCGCCAGCGCGGGGATCTCGACCATGGTCACACGCTCGGCCGGGATCGACCCAAGCGTCGCGGGATCCATCGTGTAGCCGGGTCTGGTGCAGCCGACGAACTGCGCGAGCGCGAAGAGCTCCTCGGCGTTGCGCCAGGTGAAGATGTCGGCGAGCGCGTCCGCGCCGGTGATGAAGTACAGCTCGGCGTCCGGCATCGCGGCCTTGAGGTCGCGCAGCGTGTCGATGGTGTACGTCGGTCCCTCGCGGTCGATGTCGACCCGGGACACGTTGAACCGCGGGTTGGACGCGGTCGCGATGACCGTCATCAGGTAGCGGTCCTCGGCGGGCGAGACCTCGCGGTCGGACTTCTGCCACGGGTCACCCGTGGGGACGAAGACGACCTCGTCGAGGTCGAACCACGCCTGCACCTCCGAGGCCGCCACGAGGTGGCCGTGGTGGATGGGGTCGAAGGTGCCGCCCATGACCCCGACGCGGCGCGCTGGCGTGCTCAGCTGTGCTCGCGCCCCGCGCCGAACATGAGGAGCCCGGCCATGAGGAAGGTGAGGATGCCCAGGGCGATCGCGCCCACAACCCAGTGATTCATGCGGGACAGCCTACCGGGCCCCGTCACGCTCAGCGCACGTGGCCGTCGCCGGTCACGACGTACTTGGTCGAGGTCATCTCGGGCAGCCCCATGGGGCCGCGCGCGTGCAGCTTCTGGGTGCTGATCCCGATCTCGGCGCCGAAGCCGAACTCCCCACCGTCGGTGAAGCGCGTCGAGGCGTTGACGAGCACGGCGGCCGAGTCGACCTCGGCCACGAACCGGCGGGCGGCCGCCTGGTCCTCGGTGAGGATCGCGTCGGAGTGCTGGCTGGAGAAGCGCCGGATGTGCGCGATCGCCGCGTCGAGGTCGGGCACGACGCGGGCCGAGATGTCGAGGGAGAGGTACTCCTGGGCGTAGTCCTCGTCCGTGGCGGCCAGAACGCCGTCGTACGCCGCAAAGGAGTCGTCGCCGTGGACGGTGACGCCGGCCTCCTGCAGGGCCGCCACCACCCGCGGCAGGAACGCGTCGGCCACCTCCGCGTGCACGAGCAGCGACTCGGCCGCGTTGCAGACGCTCGTGCGGTGGGTCTTGGCGTTGAGGACGACCGCGAGGGCCTTGTCGAGGTCGGCGGCGCGGTCGACGTAGACGTGGCAGTTGCCGACGCCGGTCTCGATCACGGGCACCGTCGACTCCTCCACGACGCTGCGGATCAGGGAGGCGCCGCCGCGCGGGATCAGCACGTCGACGAGGCCGCGGGCGCGCATCAGCGCCTTGACCGAGTCGTGGGAGTCCCCGGGGACGAGCTGGACCACGTCGGCGTCGAGGCCCTGGCCGGCGGCGGCGTCGCGCAGGACGGCCACGATCGCGGCGTTGCTGGACCGGGCGCTGGAGCTGCCGCGGAGGAGCACCGCGTTGCCGGACTTCAGGCAGATGCCGGCGGCGTCGGCGGTCACGTTGGGGCGGGCCTCGTAGATCATCCCGACCACGCCGAACGGCACCCGGACCTGGCGGAGCTCGAGGCCGTTGGCCAGCGTGGAGCCGCGGACGACCTCGCCGACGGGGTCGGGAAGGCCGGCCACGTCGCGCAGGCCCTGGGCCATGCCTGCCAGCCGGTCTGGGGTGAGGCGCAGCCGGTCGACGATGTTGGGCGGGGTGCCACCGGCCTCGGCGCGGGCCACGTCCTCCGCGTTGGCCGCGAGCAGGTCGGCCTCGGCGGCGAGCAGCGCGTCGGCCATCGCCAGCAGGGCGGCGTCCTTCCGTGCCCGCGTCGCGAGCGCCAGCCCGTGGCTCGCAGCACGGGCCCGGGCGGCCGCGTCCAGGACGTCCTGCTGGGTGCTCATGCCGCGAGCGTAATCACCCGGCCGGGCCAGTCCCCCGCGTGTCTCGGCCGGCAGGCAACCGACCGGGCCGTTCGCGCGTCCTACGCTCAGCCGAACCCACTCGGGGCTCGCCACTCCTCCGTGAAGGACACGCCCGTGCACCCCCGTCGCCGCACTCCCCTCGTCACCGTTGTCGTCGCCGCGCTCGGGCTGGCCGCCGCAAGCCTCGGGTCGGGCTCGGCCGCCGCCGCTCCCGCGGCCGAGCCCGCCCCGGCGGTCACCCTGTGGGCGCCTGCCACCCTCACGGTCACGGCCTACGACAAGCACGCCTACACCGACCTCGGACTGAAGCTGATCGCGGGCGACGCTCCCTTCGAGCTGTGGTCGACCCGACCCGCCTACGACCAGCTGATCCACACCGTGTGGCGCGGCCCCTCCGGCGACGTGGCGCTGCCCGACGGGGCGATGAAGGACTTCAACAGCATCCGGCGGTTCGTCACGCTCACCATCACCCCGGCCAACGGCGACCCGGCCCGCTCGGTCAACCGCAAGGCCTGCCTCAACGGGTGGTCCGAGCGGGTGCGGCCGGACGCGCCGCCGCGGTCGCCGTACCCCCGTGGCTGCTGGTACAACCCCTACTCCCTCGGCTCGGTGCAGGGCATCCAGGCCGGCTGGGCGGCGCCGTTCCTCCAGCAGGAGCGGCCGCTGAAGCTCGCCCCGGGGAGCTACACCGTCACCGCGACGATCAACCCGGCGTACGCCGGCCCGCTCGGGCTCACCGGCGACACCGCCACCCGCACGATCGCCCTGACCGTGGAGAACGGCGACGCGCCCGCCGTCGCTCGCCGGGTCTCCCCCACCGCGCGGCCCGCGGCGCACCGCCCGACCGGCGCGACCGGCGGCCAGCTGGCCGGCCCGACGCCCGACCTGCGCGCGCTGCCCGCGTGGGGCATCCAGATGGCGCGCAACGGCAACTACCTGAACTTCTCCGCGACCGTGTGGAACGGCGGTGACAGCCCGCTCGTCGTGGACGGGTTCCGCCGCGAGGGCGAGGACCTGATGGACGCCTACCAGTACTTCTTCGACGCCAACGGCAACCAGACCGGCTACCAGCAGGTCGGGCAGATGCACTGGGACCCGCGCCCGACCCACCAGCACTGGCACTTCGAGGACTTCGCCCGCTACGTGCTGCTGCGCGCCGACCACACCGAGGCGGTCCGGTCCCGCAAGGAGGCCTTCTGCCTGGCCAACACCGACGCCGTCGACCAGACCGTGCCCGGCGCCAGCTGGAACCCCGAGAACACCGACCTCTCCACCGCCTGCGGCGACCTGGGCTCGCTGTCGATCCGCGAGGTGCTCGCGTCGGGCTGGGGCGACACCTACGGCCAGTTCCGCGCCGGCCAGTCCTTCGACCTCAAGGGCCTGCCCAACGGCACGTACTACGTCGCGGTGATCGCCAACCCCGACGGTCGGCTCGTCGAGTCGGACACCACCAACAACACCTCGTTCCGCGAGGTCGTGATCGGCGGCAAGCCCGGCGCCCGCACCGTCACCGTCCCGCAGGTCGGGCTGGTCGTCGAGCCGACGTACGACCAGGGGCCTCCGGTCGACTAGGGGCGGTCTGGACGACCAGTCCAGGCGCGGGCACGGACACGTCGTACGGCGCCCCGGCCGGCAGGCGTGCCGACGCCAGCGCACGTCCGGGACGTTCCCGCATCGCCCGGTCGCGGTATTCACTTCCGCCCGCGGGCGGCTCACAGTTGCAGGTTCCAGACCCGTGTCGGCGGGCACTCCTGCCTGACCCGGGACGACGACCGGAGGAGCACCACGTGAGCAAGCCCTGGACGACCCGAGCCGCCGGAGCCGCGGCCCTCCTCCTCGTGGCGTCGGGGCTCGGCGCCCTGTCCGCCGCCTCCGCCACGGCGACGCCCGGCCACGGCCCGCGCCTGCACGCCGTGCGCGTGTGCACCGCGACCCTCGCCAAGGGTGAGGCGAACTGCCACGCCAAGGTCCTCGTGGACAGCAAGGGCGCCTACCCGGCGTCGACCTCGCCGCCGGCCAGCGGCCTGGACCCGGCCGAGCTCAAGGAGGCCTACAAGCTCACCGGCCTCACCTCCGGTGGTCGCACCGTCGCGATCGTCGACGCCTTCGGCTACCCCAACCTCGAGCGGGACCTGGCGACCTACCGCAGCCAGTTCGGCCTCCCGCCCTGCACGCGTGCCAACGGCTGCCTGCGCATCATCGACCAGACCGGCGGCACGGCCCTCCCGCGCCTCGACGTCGGCTGGGCGCAGGAGCAGGCGCTCGACGTCGACGCGGTCTCGGCGGCCTGCCCCGACTGCAAGATCCTCGTGGTGCAGGCCAGGACGAACTCCTTCGCCAACCTCGGCGCCGCCGTCGTCACGGCGTCCAACCAGCCGGGCGTGGTGGCGATCTCGAACAGCTACGGCGGCGGCGACGCTGCGGACGCGACGTACGGCGCCTACTACAACCACCCGGGCATCGCGGTGACCGCCTCGACCGGCGACAACGGCTACCAGGGCGGCAGCTACCCCGCGTCCTCGTCCTACGTCACCGCCGTCGGCGGCACCTCGCTGGTCAAGGACTCCAGCGCCCGCGGCTGGTCCGAGAGCGTCTGGAGCGGCGCGGGCTCGGGCTGCTCGTCGTACAACGCGGCGATCGCGGCTGCCTCGACGTTCGACACCGGCTGCACGCGGCGGGCGATGGCCGACGTGGCCGCCGCCGCGGACCCGGGCAAGGGTGGCCTGGCGGTCTACTACCCCACCAGCAGGAACGGCTCGACCTGGGGCCAGTTCGGCGGCACCAGCGAGTCCGCCCCGATCATCGCGGCGGTCTACGCGCTCTCCGGCAATACCGCGGGTTACGCGAACGCGATCCCCTACGGCCACGCGGGCAGCCTGTTCGACGTCACCGCGGGCACCAACGGCAGCTGCCCCACGACCCAGTGGTGCACCGCACGGTCCGGCTGGGACGGGCCGACCGGGCTCGGGACCCCCAACGGCGCGGGAGCCTTCTGACCCCCTCGGAGGTCGAATCGGGATTTGTGACCACTCCAATCGGGAGTTCTGACCATCGCCGCGGGCCTGGGTGGCCACAAGTACCGACTCATGTGTCCAGATGTACCGATTCGACATGCCGACGGCCCGCCCGGATGATCCGGACGGGCCGTCGTACGACGTGGGCTGGACTCAGCCCTTGCGCTTGTTGATCTCCTCGGTGGCGGCGGGGAGGACCGTGTGGAGGTCACCCACGACACCGAAGTCGACGAGCTCGAAGATCGGGGCCTCGTCGTCCTTGTTGACCGCGACGATCGTCTTCGAGGTCTGCATGCCGGCGCGGTGCTGGATCGCACCGGAGATGCCGTTGGCGACGTAGAGCTGCGGCGAGACCGTCTTGCCGGTCTGGCCGACCTGGAAGCTGTGCGGCATCCAGCCCGAGTCGACGGCCGCACGCGAGGCACCCACGGCCGCGCCGAGCGCGTCCGCGAGACCCTCGATGGGCTCGAAGTTGCCGCCGGTGCCACGACCACCGGAGACCACGATGGCGGCCTCGGTGAGCTCGGGACGACCAGTCGCCTTGCGCGGCTGGGAGGCCACGATCTGCGCGGTCTTGGCGGCGTCGGAGATCTCGGCCGTGAACTCCTCGACCGTGCCGGCGCCCGCGGACTCCTCGGGCGTGGCGGCGTTGGGCTTCACGGTGATGATCGGCGTGCCCTTGGTGACCTTCGCGGTCACCGTGAAGTTGCCGGCAAACACGCTCTGCGTGGTCACCGGGCCCTTGTCATCTCCGGCCTGGACGTCGACGGCGTCGGTGATCAGGCCCGACTCGAGCTTGATCGCGAGACGACCGGCGATCTCCTTGCCCTCGTAGGAGGACACGATCAGCACGGCAGCGGGCGAGGTCTTGGCGACCAGCTGCTGCAGCGCCTCGGCCTTCGGCGCGACGAGGTAGCCCTTGATCTGGCTGTCCTCGACGGCGTAGATCTTCTCGGCACCGTAGGCCTTGAGCTTCTCGGCGACCTCGGCGGTCTTGCCGGCGTCGCCGATGAAGACCGCGGACGGCTCACCGAGGCGCTTGGCGATGGCGAGCAGCTCGAGGGTGGGCTTGCGGACGGCTCCGTCGACGTGGTCGACGAGAACGAGAACTTCAGACATCTCTATCTCTCTCCCGGTCCTCAGATGAACTTCTTGGCGGCGAGGAACTCGGTCAGCGCCGTGGCACCCGAGCCGTCCTCGTCGGTGACGATCTCGCCGGCGGTGCGCGGCGGCCGGGCCGTGGTCTCCTCGACCTCGGTCCAGGCGACCGACAGGCCGACGTCACCGGCGTCGACACCCAGGTCGGCCAGCGACCAGGTCTCCAGCGGCTTCTTCTTGGCCGCCATGATCCCCTTGAAGGAGGGATAGCGGGCCTCGCCGGTCTGGTCGGTGACCGAGAGGACCAGCGGCATGGTGCCGCCGATGACCTCGGTCGCGGTGTCGCCGTCACGCTTGATGCGGACCTGGTCGCCCTGGGTCTCGATGACCGAGGCGAAGGTGACCTGCGGCAGGCCGAGACGCTCGGCCAGCATCGCCGGCACCACGCTCATCCCGCCGTCGGTCGAGGCCATGCCGCAGACGATCAGGTCGGCGGGGCCGGCCTTCTCGACGGCCTTGGCCAGCACCAGCGAGGTCGCGATGGCGTCGGAGCCGGCGATCGCCTCGTCGGAGACGTGGATGCCCTTGTCCGCACCCATCTGGAGTGCCTTGCGGACCGCGTCCAGGGCCTTCTCGGGCCCGATGCAGACAGCGGTCACCTCGGTGTCGTCGCCGGCCTTCTCCTTGATCTGGAGGGCCTGCTCGACGGCGTACTCGTCCAGCTCGGAGAGCAGGCCGTCGACGCCGACTCGGTCAACGGTGTTGTCCGACTCGAACTGCCGGTCGGCAGTCGCGTCGGGAACGTACTTCACGCAGACAACAATGTTCATGGTGGTGTGGCCTTGACGGCCCCTCCTGTGCGCTCGTGGTGGCACTCGATCGTGGTCGCGAGGTTACCGGGGCGTAGATGTCGCGTCACGGCGTCTCGCGGTGGGAACCGTCACAGCGTCGAGAAGGTCACACGGCCCCCCTCGCACGCCCCCGGCCTACGGCCGGATGACCCGCTCGACGATCCGGCCGACGACCAGCCAGGCGACGGCGCCCAGGCCCCAGTTGAAGAGGGCGTTCTTGGTCGTGGCGTCCTGGCCGGTGAAGTGCTTGATGCCGTCCTGGCGGGAGAAGACGCCCAGGTCGACCCGATCGGCCGTGTCGATCACGAACTTCACCAGCGAGTTGCCCGCGTTGGCGTCCAGGGCGACCAGCAACGCGCCGACGGCCAGGAACAGCGCCGCCAGCGCGAACAGCAGCCACACGACCCGGGCCACCTGCGTCCGGACCTTCGTCACCGAGCTCACCGCCACCTCGGACCTCCTCTTCATCATCGTCCCCTGAACTCGGCCTTGCCGGGGCCGTTCTCGACGAAGGAGCCCATGCCGATGGCCCGGTCCTCCGTCGCGAACAGCGCCGCGAACTGCTGGCGCTCGATCTCGAGACCGGTCTCGAGGTCGGTCTCGATGCCGCGGTCGATGCTCTCCTTGGCCGCGCGGACGGCGTACGTCGCTGCCGTCGAGAACTGCCCGGCCCAGGCGAGCGCCTCGGCGTAGACGTCGGCGGCCGGGAACACCTTGTCGACCAGGCCGATGGCCAGCGCCTCGTCGGCCTTGACGAAGCGGCCGGTGAAGATGAGGTCCTTGGCGGTGCTCGGGCCGACCAGGCGGGTCAGCCGCTGGGTGCCGCCGGCGCCCGGGATGATGCCGAGCAGGATCTCCGGCTGGCCGAGCGTTGCGTCGTCGGCGGCGAAGCGGACGTCGGCGCACAGCGCCAGCTCGCACCCGCCGCCCAGCGCGTAGCCGGTGATCGCGGCGACGACCGGCTTGGGGATGCGCGCGACCGCGGTGAAGGCCGACTGCAGGCCGCCGGAGCGCTTGACCATGTCCGTGTAGGACATGTCGTTCATCTCCTTGACGTCGGCGCCGGCCGCGAAGACCCGCTCCCCGCCGTAGACGACCACGGCCTTGACGTCGTCGCGGTCGGTGGCCTCGGCGGCCGCCGCCCGGATCTCCTCCTGCACCTGCACGTTGAGTGCGTTCATCTTCGGCCGGTCCAGGCGGATGGTGCCCACGCCGTCGGCTACTTCCAGTCTGACGAACTCACCCATGGTGTCGATTCACTTCCTGTTCGGGTCCTGCTCTGGTCCTGCTCTGGTCTTGGTCGGGCGCCCTCGGTTGCCGGCGCCCCGGTGGGCATTCTGCCGTCACCCCCGGAAGTCGTGGACAATGCGTCTGGTGACCCCCGGAATCTGGAGCCACCCGGGCCAGACGGCCAAGGTGTGGCCAGGCCGCAACTACCCGCTCGGCTCGACCTGGAGCGAGGAGTCGACGAACTTCGCGGTCTACGCGCCCGCGGGCACCCAGGCCTGGGTCTGCCTCTTCGACGAGGACGACGTCGAGACCCGCCACCAGCTCACCGAGCGGTCGCTGGGCATCTGGCACGGCGCGATCCCCGGGGTGCGTCCCGGCACGCGCTACGGCTACCGGGTCGCGGGGCCGTGGCAGCCGTCCGAGGGGCTGCGCTTCAACCCCCACAAGCTGCTGCTCGACCCCTACGCCCGTGCGATCTCCGGGGCGCTCACCCCCGAGCCGGCCGTCTTCGGCTACGTCCAGGGCAGCCCCGAGGAGCGCAACCTCGAGGACTCCGCACCCTACGTCCCCCGCAGCGTCGTGGTCGAGGACGACACCTTCGACTGGGGCGGCGACACCCCGATGCACCGGCGGTGGCGCGACACCGTCATCTACGAGATGCACGTCAAGGGGATGACCGCCCTGCACGACCGGGTGCCCCACGAGCTCCGGGGCACGTACGCCGGCCTCGCGACGCCCGCGGTCATCGACTACCTCCGCGACCTCGGCGTGACGGCGGTCGAGCTCCTGCCGGTCCACCAGTTCGTGTCCGAGCCGCCGCTGACGCACCGCTGGACCTCGAACTACTGGGGCTACAACTCCATCGGCTACTTCGCCCCGCACCACGAGTACGCCGCGTCCGGCGACCGGGGCGGGCAGGTGACGGAGTTCAAGCAGATGGTCAAGGCCTTCCACGACGCCGGGCTCGAGGTCATCCTCGACGTGGTCTACAACCACACCGCCGAGGCCGGTCCGCTGGGCCCGACGCTGTCGTTCCGCGGGCTGGACGACCGCGGGTTCTACCGCCGGGTGCAGCCCGAGCGCGACAAGAAGACGACGCTGCTGGCCTTCAACGACACCTACTGGGACGTCACCGGCTGCGGCAACACGGTCGACTCCTCCAACCCGCTGGCGCTGCGGATGATCCTCGACTCGCTGCGCTACTGGGTGACCGAGATGCACGTCGACGGCTTCCGCTTCGACCTGATGTCGGCGCTGACCCGCACCGGCTACGACATCGACATGCAGTGCGCGCTGCTCGTCGCGATCGGCCAGGACCCGATCCTGCGCCACGTGAAGCTCGTCGCCGAGGCGTGGGACGCGTCCATGGACGGCTACCTCGTGGGCCGGATGCCGCCGCCGTGGGTGGAGTGGAACGACCAGTACCGCGACACGATCCGCGACTTCTGGCGTGGCCACTCCTCGGGCATCCGCACGGTCGCGACCCGGCTCGCCGGGTCGTCGGACCTGTACGCCGACGACGGGCGGTCGGCGTACAACTCGGTGAACTTCGTGACCGCCCACGACGGCTTCACCCTGCGCGACCTGGTCTCCTACGACCACAAGCACAACGAGGCCAACGGCGAGGACAACCGTGACGGCACCGACAACAACCGGTCGTGGAACCACGGTGTCGAGGGTGAGACCGACGACGACGGCATCGTGGCGCTGCGCCGGCGGCAGGCCGCCAACCTGATGGCGTCGCTGTGCCTGTCCAACGGGGTCCCGATGATCACCGCCGGCGACGAGCGCGGCCGGACCCAGGGCGGCAACAACAACGCCTACTGCCAGGACAACGAGACGTCCTGGATCGACTGGTCAACCGACGACGCGTGGCTCGACGTCTACGACATCACCAAGCAGGCGCTGCGGCTGCGGCGCGAGCACCCGGCCCTGCGGCAGCGGCACTGGTTCGAGGGACGCCCGGCGATCCGGGGCGGCCCGAAGGACCTCGCGTGGCTGCACCCGTCCGGGCGCGAGATGACCGGCGACGACTGGCACGACGAGTCGATGACCGTGGTCGCGATGTTCGTCTCCGGCGCGCCCCTGCGCTCCCCCGGTCCGCGCGGGGAGCAGCAGGTCGACAAGTCCTTCATGATCTACCTCAACGCCGGCGCCCGGCCCGTGCGGATCGAGCTGCCGGAGAACGACTGGGTGCAGGCCGGCGAGGTCGTGCTGTCGACAGACTTCAAGCTGCCGATCGGCACGCCGGTCAAGGCCGGCGACCGGTTGATGCTGGGCAGCCGCTCGCTGCTGGTGCTGCGGCAGACCTAGGCGTCAGGTCGGGGGAGCGCCCAGCCACTCGAAGCAGTGCTCGGGACGCCCGGTCGAGCCGTAGCGCAGGGTCAGCCGGACGTGCCCGTCGCGGGCCAGGTCGGACAGGTAGCGCTGCGCGGTGGCCCGCGATACGCCTGTGGCCTCGGCGACCTCGACGGCCGTGAGCGCGTCACCGGCCGACCGCAGCGCGTCGGTGATGGCCACGGACGTGACGGGCGAGCGGCCCTTGCGGGCCGTGGCGACCGGGGAGTCGGCCATCCGGAGCGTCTGCAGCGCCCGGTCGACGGCGGTCTGGTCGAGGTGGGCTCCCCCACCGAGCTGCCTCCAGAAGCGCCCGAACGCCACCAGCCGCTCGACCAGGACCGAGGGAGGGAACGGCTTGAGCACGTAGTTGACCGCGCCGCCCGCGAGCGCGCGACGCACCACCGCGGAGTCCTCGGCGGCGCTGACCATGAGCACCGCCGCGGGCAGGTCGCGGATGATCGAGGAGCCGTTGGCGTCGGGGAGGTACTCGTCGAGCAGCACCAGGTGCGGCGCGAGCTCCCCTGCCAGCCTGACCGCGTCGGCGGCGGTGTGCGCGAGGCCGACGACCTCGAAGCCCTCCGCCGCGGCGACGTACGACGCGTGGAGCTGCGCGACGCGGAAGTCGTCGTCGACCACCAGCACCCGGATCGGGTTCATCACCCCTGCCTCTCCCGGGCGCCGGTCAGCACCCGCACCAGCCGGGCCTCGAAGACCGCGCCGTGGTCCTCACCGCCGGCCTCGACGATACGCACGTCCCCGCCGTGGGCGCGGGCCGTGTGCCGGGCCAGCGCCAGCCCGATGCCGTGGCCCGGGGCGCCTCCAGGCTCCGCGTCGCGGGTGGTGAAGCCGTGGTCGAAGACCTGCTCGACGTGCTCGGCCGGCACGCCCTCGCCGCTGTCGACGACGTGGACGAGGAGGTCGACGCCGTCGCCGAGCAGCGTCACCTCGACCCAGCGCGGCTCCCGGGCGCCCTCGGCAGCGGCCCGGATCCCGTTGTCGAGCAGGTTGGCCACGACGGTGACGGTGTCGAGCGGGTGGGACAGCCGGTCCTCGAGCCAGGTGGACTCCGAGACCCGCAACGTCACCCCCGCCTCCGACGCGGCGGCGGACTTCGCGGCGAGGAGACCGGCGAGGTAGGGGTCGTCGACGCCGGAGACCCAGGTGCCCTGCTGGCTCAGCGAGGAGAGGTACTCCCCCGCCTCCTCGACGTCCCCGTGGTGCAGCAGCCCGGTCAGGGTGTGCAACCGGTTGGAGTGCTCGTGGGCCTGCGCACGGAGCGCGTCGGTCAGCGCCCGGGTCGCCTCCAGCTCGCGGGCCAGCTCGTCGAGGTCGGTGCGGTCCCGCAGGATCAGCACCGTGCCGAGGTCGCGGCCCTCGCGCTGCACGACCAGGCGGGTGGCCAGCACGACACGGCCGCCAATCACGCGCAGGGCGCCGGCCGGGGCGGGCTGCTCGGCGAAGAGCCCGAGCACCTCAGGACCGAGCCCGGTGTCGGCGATCGACGTACCTCGTGAGAGGTCGCGGCCCAGCAGCCGGGTCGCCTCGGGGTTGCTCACGGTCACCCGCCCGCGGGGATCGACGGCGAGGACGGCGTCCCGGACGCCACCCAGGACGGCCGCGTGCTCCCGGACCAGGTCGGCCATCTCCTCGGGCTCCAGGCCGAGCGTCGTACGACGGAGTCGGCGCGCCAGCAGGACGGCACCGGCGATGCCCAGGGCCAGCGGCGGGAGCGCGACCAGGCCGAGGAGGATCACCAGCTTGCGGGTCTCCGCGTCGAGCTCGGAGATCGCGATGCCGACGCTGACCTCGCCCACGACGTCGCCGGCCTCGTTGCGCAGGGGCACCTTGCCGCGCGCGGAGTAGCCGAGCGTGCCCTGCTCGATGGCCACGACCTCCCGGCCACCGAGCGCCTCCTCGGGACTGGTGCTGACCGGCTTGCCGATGTTGGCGAGCGTCGGGTGGCTGTAGCGGATCCCGCGGGCGTCGGTGACGACGACGTACAGCGCGCCCGTGCCGAGCCGCATCCGCTCGGCCACGTCCTGCACGGGTCCGTCGGGGTCGGGGGTGCCCGAGGTGACCATCCCGGCGAGGCCAGGCTCGGAGGCCATCGCCCGCGCGATCGCGAGCGCCCGCTGCTCGTACTGCTTCTCCAGGTCGTTGCGCAGCACCGCCGCCGAGGTGGCCAGCGAGACCAGCACGACGAAGGTCAGCAGCAGCGCGAGCGCCACCACCGCCTGGGTGCTGAGCGCCAGGCGGTGCCCTCGGAAGGGACGTCGAAGGGGCCAGCGCACCCGGTCACTGTAGGGCCCGGGAACGGTCGCCGAGGCGGCGTGAGCACAACGCGCAGAACGCGACTTGTGCGGTGATCGCCCACAACCGGCGCAAGGCTGGTGACGGTCGTCACTCGCTCCTACGGTCCTCTGCCATGACCCAGACCACACCCCATCGATCGCCCGGCGCGGGCCCGGCGGCGATCTCGCTGCGGGACGCCACCAAGCGCTTCGCGACCAAGAGCGGAGACCCGTTCACCGCCCTGCGCGACGTCACCCTCGACGTCGCCGCCGGCGAGTTCGTCTCCATCGTCGGGCCGACCGGCTGCGGCAAGTCCACGACCCTCTCCCTCGTCTCCGGCCTCGAGCCGGCCTCGGCGGGGACGGTCCGCGTGCACGGCGCCCCGGTCGCCGGCATCCCCGACGGCGTGGGCTACATGTTCCAGGCCGACGCGGTCCTGCCCTGGAAGAACGTGCTCGACAACGTCGCGCTCGGGCTTCGCTACCGCGGCGCCTCGAAGGCCGCCGCCAACGAGCGGGCCCGCGACTGGATCGAGCGGGTCGGCCTGGCGGGCTTCGAGGACCGCTACCCCCACCAGCTCTCCGGGGGCATGCGCAAGCGGGTCGCGATGGCCCAGACGCTGATCACCGAGCCGTCCCTCCTCCTGCTCGACGAGCCCTTCGGCGCCCTGGACGTCCAGACCCGCGAGCTCATGCAGGACGAGCTCCTGCGGCTGTGGTCCGGCACCGGCGCCGCTTGCGTCTTCGTCACCCACGACCTCACCGAGGCCATCAGCCTGGCCGACCGCGTGGTCGTGATGACCGCCGGTCCGGCCACCGTGAAGGACGTCGTCACCATCGACCTCCTGAGGCCGCGGAAGGTCGAGGAGATCCGGCTGACCCCCGAGTTCATCGAGCTCTACAAGCAGGTCTGGGACAGCCTCCGCGAGGAAGTCGAGATCACCCGTGCGAGAGGAGCCTCCCGTGTCGCTTGACACCCCGGTCCAACACCGGACCACCACCGCCCCGGCCGCGCCCGCGGCCACCCGTCGCCCGCGGCGGCGTCGTACGTCGCAGTCGTGGGCGACCCACGCCGTCCGCGCCGCCCTGATCGTCGTGTGGCTCGGCTCGTGGGAGATCACCGCCCGCACGGTGATCGACCCCTTCTACTACTCGATGCCCAGCCAGATCTGGGACAAGCTCGTCATCTGGTTCACCGACGGCACCTCGCAGGGCTCGATCTGGGCCAACATCGCGGTGACCCTCGAGGAAGCCGTGCTCGGCTTCGCCCTGGGCACCCTCGCCGGCGTCGTCCTGGGCGTCGTGCTCGGCCGCAGCCGGTTCGTCGCGGACGTGCTCGCGCCGTTCATCAAGGGCGCCAACGCCATCCCGCGCATCGTCCTGGCCTCGCTGTTCGTGATCTGGTTCGGGCTCGGGATGTCCTCGAAGGTCGCCACGGCGTTCGTGCTGGTCTTCTTCGCGGTCTTCTTCAACGCCTTCCAGGGCGCCCGCGAGGTCGACAAGGTGCTCGTGGACAACGCCCGGATCCTGGGCGCGAGCCGCTGGGACCTGATGCGGTCGGTGATCCTGCCCAGCGCGACCTCGTGGATCCTCGCCAGCATGCACGTGGCCTTCGGCTTCGCGCTGATCGGCGCGATCGTCGGCGAGTACACCGGGGCCGACCAGGGCCTCGGCCTGCTCATCAACCACTCCCAGGGCAACTTCGACGCCGCCGGCATCTACGCCGGGATGCTCATCACGACCGTGCTCGCCCTCGTCGCCGAGTGGCTGATCACCCAGCTCGAGGTCCGGCTGACCTCGTGGCGGCCGCCGGCCAGCGGCCAGGCCTCCGGGCTCTGACGCCTCCCTGACCCACCCTCACCCACCCATCCACCGGGCACCGCCCGGGAAGGAGCGCTCCACCATGCGCAAGAACACCGCCCGCCGGGTCTCCGTGGCCCTCGTCTCCCTGGTCGCGGCCAGCTCACTGGCCGCCTGCCGCAGCAACAGCTCCAGCGCCGAGCACGGCGACGCCGCCAGCGGCCGCCCGACCGTCACGATCATGGTCGGCGGCATCGACAAGGTGATCTACCTGCCGGCGATGCTGACCGAGAAGCTCGGCTACTTCGACGACGAGGGCGTCGACGTGAAGCTGCTCACCGAGCCGTCGGGAGCGACCGCCGAGAACGTCCTCGTGGCCGGCAAGGTCCAGGGCGTGGTCGGCTTCTACGACCACACGATCACCCTGCAGGCGCAGGGCAAGTGCATCGAGAGCGTGGTGCAGCTCGCGAAGGTCCCCGGCGAGGCCGAGGTGGTCTCGACGTCGGCCGCCTCCTCGCTGGGCGGAGCGGCGGACTTCTCGGGCAAGAAGCTCGGCGTCACGTCCCCGGGATCGTCGACCGACTACCTGACGCAGTACCTCTCCACCAAGAACGGCATCGAAACCTCCGACTACACCACCGTCACGGCCGGTGCAGGCTCGACGTTCCTCGCCGCCCTGTCGAACGGTGGCATCGACGCCGGCATGACCACCGACCCGACGATCGCGACCGTGGTGTCCAAGGGCCTGGGCAAGGTGCTGATCGACATGCGCACCGAGGAGGGCACCAAGGCGGCGCTCGGCGGCCTCTACCCGGCGGCGTCGATGTACATGGACTGCGCGTACGTGGACGAGAACCCCAAGACCGTGCAGAAGCTGGTCAACGCGTTCGCGCACACGATGAGGTGGATCGGCTCGCACACCGCAGCTGACATCGCGGCCGAGATGCCCACCGACTACAACGGCGGCGACCCGGCGCTCTACGAGAAGGCGATCGGCGACTCCTCGCCGATGTTCACCACCGACGGCCGGATGCCCGAGGGCGGCCCCGAGACCGTGCTCGACGTGCTCGGCACCTTCTCCGACGTGGTGAAGGCCAAGAAGGACGACATCGACCTGTCGAAGACCTACACCACGGAGTTCGTCGACAACGTCAGCTGACCCGTCGTACGGCGAAGGCCGGTCCGCACCAGGAGTGGTGCGGACCGGCCTTCGTGTCGTGCGAGCGGGCGTCGGGTCAGGGCAGCGCGACGATCCCGAGCTCGGCCGACGAGGTCAGCAGGTCGTTGTGGGGCACGACCCGGACGGTGTAGCCGAACGCACCGGAGTGGTCCAGGACGACGCTGCCGTCGAACCGGTGCCGGCCGCCCTCGTAGGACTCGGCCACGGTGAGCGTCTCGATCCGGGTGTCGACCAGGTCGTCCTCGGAGTTGATCACGCCGTGGACCAGCTGGACGTCGACGTCGGCAGGGGTCAGGTCGCCCAGGCCGACGAAGGCGCGCGCGGACAGCACGTCACCCACCTCGGGGGCGTCGGTGACGCCGCTGCTCTCGACGTGCTCGACCCGGACGGCGGGCCATCCTGCGCGCACGCGCTTCTTCCACGCGGCGAGCTCGGCGGCGCCGGCGTAGTCGGAGTTGAGCAGGCGGGCGTTGCCGGCGGCCGGGCTGTAGAGCTGGCGCACGTAGTCGCGGACCATCCGGGTGGCCAGCACCTTCGGGCCGAGCGACTTCAGCGTGTGCCGCAGCATCTCGACCCAGCGGGTCGGGACACCGTCGGCGTCGAGGTCGTAGAAGCGCGGCGCGACCTCGTTCTCGATGAGGTCGTAGAGCGCGGTGGCCTCGAGGTCGTCGCGGTGGTCGATGTCGTCGACGCCGTCGGCGGTCGGGATGGCCCAGCCGTTGCTGCCGTCGTACCACTCGTCCCACCAGCCGTCGAGGACGGAGAGGTTGAGGCCGCCGTTGAGCGCGGCCTTCATCCCGGACGTGCCGCAGGCCTCGTAGGGACGCAGCGGGTTGTTGAGCCACACGTCGCAGCCGGGGTAGAGCGGCTGCGCCATCGCGATGTCGTAGTTGGGCAGGAAGACGATGCGGTGCCGGATCTCGGGGTCGTCGGAGAGCCGGACGATGTCCTGGATCAGCTTCTTGCCGCCGTCGTCGGCCGGGTGCGCCTTGCCGGCGATGACCAGCTGGACAGGACGGTCGGGGTGCAGCAGCAGGCGCTTGAGGCGCTCGGGGTCGCGCATCATCAGCGTCAGGCGCTTGTACGACGCCGCACGGCGCGCGAAGCCGATGGTCAGCACGCCGGGGTCCAGCGCGGTGTCGATCCAGCCCAGCTCGGCCCGGGCCGCGCCGCGCTTCTCCCACGACTTGGCCAGCCGCTTGCGCGCGTCGACGACGAGCCGCTGGCGCAGCTCGCGCTTGGTCGACCAGATCGCCGCCCCGGAGACCTTGTCGGCCGCGGCCCAGAAGGCCTCGGCGTCGTCGGAGTCACGGTCGGCACCCTCGGCGGCCGCGAGGTCGAACATCTCGCGCGCCACCCACGTGGGCGCGTGCACGCCGTTGGTGATGGAGCTGATCGGGACCTCGGCCTCGTCGAAGGCCGGCCAGAGGCCGTTGAACATCCCGCGGCTGACGTGGCCGTGCAGCTGGGAGACGCCGTTGGCGCGCTGGGCGAGGCGGAAGCCCATCACGGCCATGTTGAAGACGGTGGCGTCGCCACCCTCGTAGTCCTCGGTGCCGAGGGAAAGGATCCGCTCGATCGGCACGCCCGGGAGCGGGCCGGCGTCGGAGAAGTACTGCTCGACGAGGGTCTTGGGGAAGCGGTCGATGCCGGCGGGCACCGGGGTGTGGGTGGTGAAGACGGTGGAGGCGCGGCTGACCTCGAGCGCGGTGTCGAAGTCCAGGCGCGGGCCGGTCTCGGCGACGGTGAGCTCACGGATCCGCTCGAGGCCGAGGAAGCCGGCGTGGCCCTCGTTGGTGTGGAAGACCTCGGGCGCCGGATGGCCGGTGATCCGGGAGTAGGCGCGCAGCGCCCGCACGCCGCCGATGCCGAGCAGCATCTCCTGGCGCAGCCGGTGCTCGGAGTTGCCGCCGTAGAGGCGGTCGGTCACGTCGCGGTAGTGGTCGGGGTTGCCCTCGACGTCGGTGTCGAGCAGCAGCAGCGGCACCCGGCCGACGTTGGCCACGAAGATCCGGGCCAACAGGTCTGGTCCACCGGGCAGCGCGATGGTGATGAGCGCGCGCTCGCCGTTCTCCTCGCGGAGCAGCGAGATCGGCAGCCCGTCGGGGTCCAGGACGGGGTAGGTCTCCTGCTGCCAGCCCTCGCGGGAGAGCGCCTGCTTGAAGTAGCCGTGGCGGTAGAGCAGCCCGACGCCGACGATCGGCACGCCGAGGTCGCTGGCGGCCTTGAGGTGGTCTCCGGCGAGGATGCCGAGTCCGCCGGAGTACTGCGGCAGCACCGCGGTGATGCCGAACTCCGGGGAGAAGTAGCCGATGGCGCGGGGACCAGATCCGGCCTCCTTGCGCTGGAACCAGCGGTCACCCGTGAGGTAGGCCTCCAGGTCGGCGCGGGCGACGCGCAGCATCTCCAGGAAGGTGGCGTCGGCCGCCAGCTCGTCGAGCCGGGCCCGTCCGACGGCGCCGAGGAGCTTCACCGGGTCGCGCCCGGTGGACTCCCACAGGTCGGGGTCCACGGCCTCGAAGACGTCCTGCGTCTCCGGGTGCCAGGACCACCTCAGGTTGCCGGCCAGGTCGCCGAGGGCGGACAGCGCCTCGGGCAGGACGGGACGGACGGTGAATCGTCGAATCGCTCGCACCCGCCGACGGTAGCGCCTTTCTTGGAACGATCCAAGACGTTCCGGCTTTCGTGAACATCACGTTTCGCCCCGTCGTACGCATAACGATCACCGGGGGTCGGCGTTGTGATCGGCATGACCCGACACCCCCTGCGTCCCACCGTGCGACGCAGCCGTCGTACGACGGCCGCCCTGGCCCTGCTGACCGCCACCCTGGTCCCCGGGCTCACGCAGCTGCCCGCCCTCGCCGCCGGGGGCACCCCCTCGAGCGCCGACCGATCCCACGTCGATCCCGACTCCGTCGTGACGCTCGGCGACTCCGTCCCGACCCTGGCCGACGTCGACACCCGCGGGACGGCCCTCCCCTCCCTCGCCCAGAAGCAGGCGGCCGCTGGCCTCGGCGCGGTCGACCTGCGGTGGAACCAGTTCGGCACGCCGAGCTCGATCCTGCCGGCCGACGGCTCGCTCGGCGCGGCCCCCGGAAGCCCCGTCCAGGGCGCCCGCTCGTGGCTGCGCGCGCACGCCGCGGTGTTCGGCATGACCGCCGGCCAGGTCGACGACCTCGACCTGGTCAACGACCAGAAGCTCGCCCTCGACGGCGGCGACGCGGTCCTCTTCCGCCAGCGCTTCGGCAGCCTCACCCCGGCGCTGGACAGCATGGTGACCGTCGGCATCGCCCGCCACGACGTCGCCTACGTCTCCTCCTCGATCACCAAGACCACCGCCACTCCCCTGCCGGCCACGCTGACGCCGCTGCAGGGCTGGGTGAAGGCAGCCGCGGGTGTCGGCCGCACCCTCTCCGCCGCCGACCTCGCCGGCGTCACCCGGACCGTCTCGGCGGGCTGGACCCGGCTGAGCGTCCCCGGCTTCGCCCAGCAGCAGCAGGTCCGCCTGCGTGCCCTGGCCCTCGCCGACGGCACGGTCCGTCCGGTCTTCGAGGCCAACGTCGTCGACGTCAAGGGCGGCTCCGCGTTCGCCTACACCTCGATGGTCGACGCCCGCACCGGCCGGGTGCTGCACCAGCAGAGCCAGGTCGACAACAGCAGCGACGCCTTCCAGTTCAACGGCGAGTACACCGCCACCGACTGCGGCCCCAAGCACCCCTTCGAGATCACCGACAACGCGACCAAGCAGATCGCGGTCGTGGCCTCGGCGGTCGTGGAGTCCGACGACATCGTCGTCAAGATCTTCGACCCGGCCGGCAACGTGCTCGCCAGCGGTGACACGGGCACCAGCCCGGAGGCCGCGACGTACTCCGCCGACGTCATCCCCGCGGGCATCTACTCCGCGCAGGTCTGCCCCTTCACCGACTCCACCGTCCCGGTCACCGTCGGTGGCCCGTACGCCGGCTTCGTCACCACCAGCGACCAGGGGGCCCCGGCCCCCGGCGACGCGTCGTTCAAGCCGCGCTGGCGCTTCTTCCCGGCCAACCCCAAGCTCAACTGGTCGGCCAGCGACAACGGCCAGAGCAACTCGGTCATCGGCTGCTGGTTCGTCGGCACCGGCTGCACCCTGTCCACCGGCCCGATGCGCAACGTCCAGGCCCCCGGCCCGTGGGACACGATCGGCACCGAGGGCATCAGCTCCAACACGACGTACGGCAACAACGCCAACACCCACGAGGCGTGGCTGAACCCGCTCGCCCCGGGCGGCACCGAGCAGGCGCCGGTCAGCCCGATGCGGGACTACACGACGCCGTTCACCGACGCGTGGAACAACTCCAAGTGCGACCCGACCAACCTGCACCCCGGCGGCAACGACATCGACGCCGTGGTCACCAACCTCTTCGCCGTGCACAACCGGATGCACGACTTCGCCTACTACCTCGGCTTCAACGAGCGCAACTACAACCTGCAGCTCGACAACCGCGGCAAGGGCGGCACCGGCGGCGACCAGGAGACCGGCAACGCGCAGGCGGGCGCCCTCAGCGGCGGCCAGCCGTCGGCGCTCGGCCGCGACAACGCCAACCAGATCGCCCTCCAGGACGGCGTCCCGGGCATCACCAACCAGTACCTCTTCCAGCCCATCGCCGGTGCGTTCTACTCCCCCTGCACCGACGGCGACCTCGACATGAGCGTCGTGGGCCACGAGTACACCCACGCGATCTCCAACCGCATGGTCGGCGGCCCCGACCAGGGCCTCACGTCCGACCAGGGCGGCGCCATGGGTGAGTCGTGGAGCGACCTGGACGCCATGGAGTACATGTACGAGCACCACTACTCCACCGGCACCAGCCCCTACGTCATCGGCGCCTACGCGACCGGCAACAAGAAGGCCGGCATCCGCGACTACGCGCTGGACAAGAACCCGCTCAACTACAGCGACATCGCCTTCGACGGTCCGGGCGAGGAGGTGCACGCCGACGGCGAGGTCTGGAACGGCACGCAGTTCGAGGTGCGCCAGGCGTTGGTGAAGAAGTACAACGCCCTCGGCTACTCCTCGACCAACCGCGAGCTCAACCTCAAGTGCGCCCAGGGCGGCGTCAACAAGGGCGTCGTGCGCCCCAACAAGTGCCCGGGCAACCGCCGCTGGCTGCAGCTGATCTTCGACTCGTTCCTGCTGCAGCAGGGCTCGACGTCGATGCTGGACGCGCGTGACGCGATGCTCGCCGCCGACAAGATGCGCTTCTACGGCAAGGACCTCAAGGTCATGTGGGACGCCTTCGCCAAGCGCGGCATGGGCAAGGGCGCGGTGTCGACCCCCGACTCCGACCAGCCCAAGCCCAGCTTCGCCTCGCCGAAGTCCGCCAACGGCACGGTGACCTTCAAGACCCCGTCCGCGGGCAAGCTCTTCGTCGGTGACTACGAGGCCCGGGTCACCCCCGTCGCCGACTCGTTCGGCAAGAGCAAGCTCGACAACACGGTCTCGTTCGTCCCCGGTACCTACCGGATGGTGTTCGCCTCGAAGACCTCGGGCTTCAAGCGCTTCACGCTGACGGTCCGGCCCGGCACTTCGACGTACGTCGTCAAGGCGCCGCGCAACCTGGCCGGCAGCGGCGCGAAGGTGATCGGCTCCACCGACGGATCGCTCAACCCGGGTGCGCTGATCGACGGCACCGAGGGCACCAACTGGGCCGGCATCACGACCAACAACGTCGACGTCTCGCACCCCTTCGTGGCCGTCGACCTCGCCGGTGGCGTCCACCGCGTCCGCCGCGTCCAGGTCAGCGCCCTGCTGAACCCGGCCCCGGCCGCCGCGACCGACATCCCGCTCGCGGCCGACCCCGACTCGGGCTCGCGCTTCACCGCGGTGCGGCAGTTCGCGCTCGAGGCGTGCGTGGCCGACTGCTCGTCGGCGAACGCCACCTGGAAGCGGTTCTTCACCTCCTCCAAGGACGCGTTCCCGGCCCTCGTGCCGCGGCCCGTCGCGCCCGACCTGACGCTGCGGTCCTTCGACGTGCCGCCGACCAAGGCGGCCGCGATCCGGTTCGTGGTCCTGGAGAACCAGTGCACGGGCTACGCCGGCTACGCCGGGGAGCAGGACAACGACCCGGCCAATGCGACCGACTGCGCCACCGGGTCGGACCGCGGGACCATCGCCCACGCCGCGGAGCTGCAGGTGTACTGACCAGCGGCGCGCGAGGGACGAGCGCGTCGCGTCGGTCAGTCAGGTTGAGCAAGCGACGCGACTGAGGGACGAAGTCGCGCGAGCGCGTCGAAACCCAGTGAGACGAGCAGGGCGGTGACCACGACGGTCACCGCCCTGCTTCGGTTCCGAGGTTTCGAGGCTCGTCGCTGGCGCTCCTCGCACCTCAACCAGCGGTCTGCCGCGGACTCCGGCTTGCGTGGGGTCCGCTTTCTCGGAAGTGTGGCGGCATGGTCGGACGCATCCCAGTCATGAACGTCATGCCCGTGGTGGACCTCGGGCGGCAGTCCGCCAAGGCCACCGTGGGCGAGCCCTTCCCCGTGACCGCCACGGTCTTCCGCGAGGGACACGACAAGCTGGGCGCCGAGGTGGTCCTGACCGGGCCCGACGGGCAGCGGCGCGCCCCGGTGCGGATGGAGAAGGACCCCGAGGTCCCCGACCTGTACAGCGCCTGGGTGACCCCGGACTCCCCCGGCACGTGGACCTTCGAGGTGCAGGCGTGGTCCGACCCGATCGCGACGTGGGAGCACGCCGCCGGGCTGAAGATCCCGGCCGGAGTCGACGTCGACCTGATGTTCACCGAGGGTCGGCTGCTGCTGGAGCGGGTGAAGGCGGGGCTCGACCCCGCGGAGACGCACGCGGCCTCGGTCGTCGAGGGCGGCCTGGCCGCCGCCGGCGACACCTCGCGCCCGGTCGAGGCGCGGCTCGCCGCCCTCCAGGACCCCGAGCTGGTGGCCGTCCTGCACGACCACCCGGTGCGCGACCTGGTCACCGTCGAGGGCCCCTACCCGGCGTACGCCGACCGCAACAAGGCGCTGTTCTCCTCCTGGTACGAGTTCTTCCCGCGCTCCGAGGGCGCCACCAAGGACCCGGTCACCGGCAAGGTCACCAGCGGCAACTTCCGGACCGCGGCGAAGCGGCTCGACGCCGTGGCCGCGATGGGCTTCGACGTGATCTACCTGCCCCCGATCCACCCGATCGGCGAGGTCAACCGCAAGGGACCCAACAACACCCTCACCCCCGGCCCCGACGACACGGGCTCCCCGTGGGCGATCGGCTCGAAGGACGGCGGCCACGACGCCATCCACCCGGCGCTCGGCACGCTCGAGGACTTCGACGCGTTCGTCGCGCGGGCGGCCGACCTGGGTCTCGAGGTCGCGCTCGACCTGGCCCTCCAGGCCGCGCCGGACCACCCCTGGGTGACCACCAACCCCGAGTGGTTCACCACCCGCGCCGACGGCACCATCGCCTACGCGGAGAACCCGCCCAAGAAGTACCAGGACATCTACCCGGTCAACTTCGACAACGACCCGACCGGCATCTGCCGCGAGGTGCTCCGCATCGTGCGCCACTGGATGTCCCACGGCGTCCGGATCTTCCGCGTCGACAACCCGCACACCAAGCCGGTGGCGTTCTGGGAGTGGCTGCTCAAGGAGATCCGCCGCACCGACCCCGACGTGCTGTTCCTCGCCGAGGCGTTCACCCGCCCGGCCATGATGCGCGGCCTCGGCGCCGTCGGCTTCCAGCAGAGCTACACGTACTTCACCTGGCGCACCGCCAAGTGGGAGATCGAGGAGTACCTCCGCGAGCTCTCCGCCGAGACCGCCCACCTGATGCGGCCCAACTTCTTCGTCAACACCCCCGACATCCTCCACGCGTTCCTGCAGTACGGCGGGCCGCCGGCGTTCAAGATCCGCGCCGCGCTCGCGGCGACCGGGTCGCCGAGCTGGGGGGTGTACGCCGGCTACGAGCTCTACGAGCACGTCGCGGTCAAGCCGGGCAGCGAGGAGTACCTCGACTCCGAGAAGTACCAGATCCGGATCCGCGACTGGGACAAGGCGGAGGCCGAGGGCCGCACGCTGTCGCCGTACCTCACCCGCCTCAACGAGATCCGGCGCGCACACCCGGCCCTGCACCTGCTGCGCAACGTGACGATCCACTCCAGCGATGACGAGAACGTCCTGGTGTTCTCCAAGAAGGACGGCGACGACACCGTCATCGTCGTCATCAACCTCGACCCGCACGGCGCCCGGGAGACGATGGTCCACCTCGACCTGCCCGCGCTGGGCATGGCGTGGGGCGACTCCTTCGTCGTCCACGACGAGATCACCGGCGCCGACTGGGGCTGGAGCCAGCACAACTACGTCCGGCTCGACCCCGCCCACGAGCCCGCCCACATCCTGAGCGTGAGGAGCCCCCGTTGACCGAGGCCGCCGCCCCCTTCCCCGACTCCGTCGGGGACACCCCCGACTGGTTCAAGACGGCCGTCTTCTACGAGGTGCTGGTCCGCTCGTTCCGTGACTCCAACGGCGACGGCACCGGCGACTTCAAGGGCCTGACCGAGAAGCTGGACTACCTCCAGTGGCTCGGCGTCGACTGCCTGTGGGTGCCGCCGTTCTTCACCTCGCCGCTGCGCGACGGCGGGTACGACGTCGCCGACTACACCAACATCCTCCCCGAGTGCGGGTCGGTGGAGGACTTCCACCACTTCCTCGACGAGGCGCACAAGCGCGGCATCCGCGTGATCATCGACTTCGTCATGAACCACACGAGCGACCAGCACCCGTGGTTCCAGGCCAGCCGTGAGGACCCCGAAGGCCCCTACGGCGACTTCTACGTGTGGTCCGACACCGACGAGCTCTACCAGGACGCGCGGATCATCTTCGTCGACACCGAGCCGTCCAACTGGACCTGGGACCCGGTCCGCCAGCAGTACTTCTGGCACCGCTTCTTCTCCCACCAGCCCGACCTCAACTTCGACAACCCGAAGGTCCACGAGGCGATGCTGGAGGCGATGTCGTTCTGGCTGGACATGGGCCTGGACGGCTTCCGCCTCGACGCCGTGCCCTACCTCTACGAGCGGCCCGGCACCAACGGCGAGAACCTCCCCGAGACCCACGAGTTCCTGCGGATGTGCCGCAAGTTCGTCGACGACAACTACCCGGGCCGGGTGCTGCTCTGCGAGGCCAACCAGTGGCCCGCCGACGTGGTCGAGTACTTCGGCGACCCCTCGGTCGGGGGCGACGAGTGCCAGATGGCCTTCCACTTCCCGGTGATGCCGCGCATCTTCATGGCGGTGCGCCGCGAGTCGCGCTTCCCGATCTCGGAGATCCTCGAGCAGACGCCGCCGATCCCCGACGGCTGCCAGTGGGGCATCTTCCTGCGCAACCACGACGAGCTGACCCTCGAGATGGTCACCGACGAGGACCGCGACTACATGTGGGGCGAGTACGCCAAGGACCCCCGCATGAAGGCCAACATCGGCATCCGCCGGCGGCTGGCCCCGCTGCTCGACAACGACATCAACCAGATCGAGCTGTTCACCGCCCTCCTCCTGTCGCTGCCCGGCTCCCCCGTCCTCTACTACGGCGACGAGATCGGGATGGGCGACAACATCTGGCTCGGTGACCGCGACGGGGTCCGCACCCCGATGCAGTGGACCCCCGACCGCAACGCGGGCTTCTCCTCGGCCACGCCGGGCAAGCTGCACCTGCCGGCGATCCAGGACCCGGTCTACGGCTATCAGAGCGTCAACGTCGAGGCCCAGCTGGAGAACTCCTCCTCGCTGCTGCACTGGACCCGCCGGATGATCCAGGCCCGCCGCCAGCACGAGGCGTTCGGGCTCGGCTCGTTCACCGACCTCGGCGGCTCCAACTCGACGGTGCTGTCCTACGTCCGCGAGCACGAGGCGTCCAACGGCTCGCGCGACATCATCGTGTGCGTCAACAACCTCTCCCGCTTCCCGCAGCCGGTCGAGCTCGACCTGCGCCGCTGGGAGGGGATGGTCCCGGTGGAGCTGCTCGGCGGGGTGCCGTTCCCGGCGATCGGCGAGCTGCCGTATCTCCTGACGCTCGGTGGGTACGGCTTCTACTGGTTCCGCCTGACCGCACCCGACAACGACGAGGGGATGTCCCAGTGACGACCACCGACCAGCCGCAGGACCTGCTCACGACCTTCGTGGCGCAGGCCCGGTGGTTCGGCGGCAAGGGTCGCGACTTCTCCATCACCGGCGGCCGGCGCCTGGGCGAGGTGCCCGGGCACGTCGCCGACGGGCCGCACGTCGCGATCGACCTGGTCACGCTGTCCTTCGAGGACGGCGGGGCGGACGAGTACTACCAGCTCCCGCTCGCCTTCTACGCCGAGCCGCAGGAGCGGCTCGCCCACGCCCACCTCGGGCAGTGGCACGACGAGGACTTCGGCACCTGTCACGTCTACGACGCCGTGCACGACCGCGAGGCGATGGCCTGCTGGCTGCGCTCCTTCGCCGATCCGCCCGGGTCCGGGCCGCTCGCGTTCCACCGGCTGCCCGGCCACGAGCTGGACCTCGAGACCCACTCGACGCTCTTCGCCGGCGAGCAGTCCAACTCCTCGGTCGCCTTCGGCGACGACTCGCTGATGAAGGTCTTCCGCAAGATCACCCCCGGCGCCAACCCCGACATCTCCATCCACGAGGTGCTCACGACCGCGGGCTCCGACCACGTGGCCGCCCTCTACGGCTGGCTCGACACGCCCTCGCTCACGACCGAGGGCGAGCCCACGGACCAGGTCCTGCAGCTTGCGATGCTCCAGCAGTTCCTCAAGACCGCCACCGACGGCTGGGACCTGGCGCTGGCCAGCGTCCGCAACCTCTTCGCCGAGGCCGACCTGCACGCCGACGAGGTCGGCGGCGACTTCGCCGGCGAGTCGGCGCGGCTCGGCGAGGCCCTGGCCGAGGTGCACGCCAGCCTCGCCCACCACTTCCCCACCGAGGAGCGCTCGGCCGCCCAGGTCGGCGCCCTCGCCGCCGCCATGCAGGACCGGCTCGAGGCCGCCCTGCTGGTCGTCCCCGACCTGGAGCCGCACGCCGACCGGCTGCGCGCGGCGTACGACGACCTCGCCGGCCTCGAGAGCGTGCGCGTCCAGCGCATCCACGGCGACCTGCACCTGGGCCAGACCCTGCGCACCGTGCGCGGCTGGAAGATCGTCGACTTCGAGGGCGAGCCGGCCAAGCCGCTGTCCGAGCGGGTGCTGCCCGACTCGCCCTGGCGCGACGTGGCCGGCATGCTGCGCTCCTTCGACTACGCCCCGCGCGTCGTCGAGCGCACCTGGGGCAACACCGACGACGACAACGCCCCGCAGCGCGCCTACCGCGCCGCCGAGTGGGCCGAGCGCAACCGCTCGACCTTCCTCGAGGCCTATGCCGGCCGCGAGCTGACCGCCGACGAGCGCGTCCTGCTCGCGGCGTACGTCGCCGACAAGGCGGTCTACGAGACCGTCTACGAAGTCCGCAACCGTCCCTCCTGGGTGGCGATCCCACTCGAGGCCGTCGCAAGGATCGGAGTGTCATGACCACCTCTGTGAAGCCCGTCGACACCGGCGAACTCGACCTCCTGGTCCAGGGCGGACACGGGCACCCGCACACCGTGCTGGGGGCCCACCCGCACGAGGGCGGCGTGACCGTCCGCGTCTACAAGCCGCTGGCGACCTCGGTCGTGGTCCGGCACGGGGGCACCGAGACCGAGCTGACCCACGAGCACGACGGCATCTGGGTCGGCACGCTCGACGTGGCCGACGTCCCGGACTACCGGGTGGCGGTGTCCTACGGGGACAGCCCGATCGAGGTCGACGACCCCTACCGGTTCCTGCCGACGCTCGGCGAGGTCGACCTGCACCTGATCAACGAGGGTCGCCACGAGCAGCTCTGGACGGTCCTCGGCGCCCGCGTGCACCACTACGACGTGCCCGGCGGCGGCCGGATCAGCGGCACGGCGTTCGCCGTGTGGGCGCCGTCGGCACGCGGCGTACGCCTCAAGGGGTCGTTCAACAACTGGGACGGCCGCGAGCACCCGATGCGCCAGCTCGGGACGTCGGGCGTGTGGGAGCTGTTCGTGCCCGGCGTCGGCGCCGGCGCCGGCTACAAGTTCCTGATCCTCGGCACCGACGGGCAGTGGCGCGAGAAGGCCGACCCGATGGCGTCCTGGGCCGAGGTGCCGCCGGCGACGTCGTCGGTCGTCTACGAGTCGCACTACACGTGGGGCGACGACGCGTGGATGCGCGAGCGGGCCGGCAAGCAGCCGGTGACCGAGGCGATGAGCGTCTACGAGATGCACCTCGCGTCGTGGCGCCGCGGCAAGTCCTGGGCCGAGCTGGCCGAGGAGCTCCCGGCGTACCTCGCCGACCTGGGCTTCACCCACGTCGAGCTGATGCCGGTCATGCAGCACCCGTTCGGCGGTTCGTGGGGCTATCACGTGACGTCGTACTTCGCCCCCGACTCCCGCTTCGGCGACCCCGACGGCTTCCGCCTGCTCGTCGACCGGCTCCACCAGGCCGGCATCGGCGTGATCCTGGACTGGGTGCCGGGCCACTTCGCCACCGACGAGTGGGCGCTGGCCCGCTTCGACGGGACGCCCCTCTACGAGGACCCCAACCCGCAGCGCGGATGGCACAAGGAGTGGGGCTCCCACATCTTCAACTTCGGGCGTCCCGAGGTCCGCAACTTCCTCTACGCCAACGCGCTCTACTGGCTGGAGGAGTTCCACGCCGACGGGCTGCGCGTCGACGGCGTCGCCTCGATGCTCTACCTCGACTACTCCCGCGAGGAGGGTGAGTGGTCGCCCAACATCCACGGCGGCCGCGAGAACCTCGAGGCGGTGCAGTTCCTCCAGGAGATGAACGCCACGGTCTACAAGCGGGTGCCGGGCGCGACCACGATCGCCGAGGAGTCGACCTCCTGGCCCGGCGTCACCCGGCCGACCGACGCCGACGGCCTGGGCTTCGGCTTCAAGTGGAACATGGGCTGGATGCACGACTCCCTGGGCTACATGGAGCACCAGCCCGTGCACCGCTCCTACCACCACGGCGAGATGACGTTCTCCCTCGTCTACGCCTGGTCGGAGAACTTCGTGCTCCCGATCAGCCACGACGAGGTCGTCCACGGCAAGGGCTCGCTGCTGCGCAAGATGCCCGGCGACCGCTGGCAGCAGCTGGCCAACCTGCGCGCCTACCTGGCCTTCATGTGGGCGCACCCCGGCAAGCAGCTGCTGTTCATGGGCGCCGAGATGGGCCAAGAGTCGGAGTGGGCCGAGGCCCGCGAGCTCGACTGGTGGCTGCTCGACCACCCCGAGCACCGGGGCGTGCAGTCCCTCGTCCGCGACCTCAACGCCGCCTACCGCTCCTCCCCCGCGCTCTGGGCGCGCGACCACGAGCCGTCGGCGTTCCAGTGGATCGACGCCAACGACGCCGGCCGCAACACCTTCTCCTTCGTACGTCGAGGACGCGACGGTGACGCCGACCTGGTCTGCATCGCCAACTTCGCGGCCGTGCCGCACGAGGGCTACCGGCTCGGCCTGCCCGCCGCCGGCCGCTGGGACGAGGTGGTCAACACCGACGCAGAGACCTACACCGGCTCCGGGGTCGGCAACATGGGCGCGGTCACGGCCGTCGCCGGCGACTGGTCGGGCCAGCCGGCGTACGCCGACGTCGTCGTGCCTCCCCTCGCGACGGTGTGGTTGCGGCGGGCCGATTGAGCGTCGCTAGGGTTGGGCCCGTGACCGAGCAGCCCACCGTGAGCACCGTCGCGGACGGCATCGCCCGGATCAGCTGGGAGCCCGGGCTGCCCGTCGACGTCGTCCGGCACGAGGTGGCGACTGCGCTGGTGACCCACCACCGGGTCGAGGCGCTGGTCGACCCCGCAGACGAGGAGGCCCAGCGGGTCGCGACCTGGTCGGGGATGCGACGCGAGGGCGTCATGCGCGGCGTGGTCGTCGGGGGCGCTCCCGTCGACCGGATCGTCTACGCCCGGATCGTCAGCGACGTACCCGTCCACGAGCCGGAGGGCTTCCGGGCGCTGCTCAACTCGTTCCTGCCCCGCAAGCGGGCGATCAGCCAGATGCTCATCCGCGACCACGACGCCCGGGTCCTGCTGTGCCAGCTGACCTACAAGCAGGACTGGGACCTGCCCGGGGGCGTCGTCGAGGTCGGTGAGTCCCCGCAGCTGGCCGTGGTCCGCGAGGTCGAGGAGGAGCTCGGCCTCCAGCTGCCCGCCGGCCCGCTCCTGGTCACCGACTGGCTGCCGCCCTGGGGTGGCTGGGACGACGCGCTCTGCCTGGTCTTCGACGGCGGCGTCCACGACGCGGAGATCGAGGAGTCCATCGTCAAGCAGGCCCGCGAGATCCGCTCGGCCCGCTTCTGCACCCTCGACGAGGTGCGCGAGCGCGCCGCCGACTTCACCGCCCGCCGGGTCGAGGCGGCGCTGGCCGGCCTCTCCGGCCCCCCGGGCTACACGGAGTCCGGCCGCTCCTGAAACCCTCGCGCGTCGGCTCGCCGCAGAGCATGATGCGAGGCGTGACCACCTATGTGCACGACTTCTCGGACGGCGACAAGGACCAGAAGGACCTCCTGGGAGGCAAGGGTGCCAACCTCGCCGAGATGACCAACCTCGGCCTGCCGGTGCCACCGGGGTTCACGATCACGACCGAGGCGTGCCGGGCCTACCTCGCCGCGGGCCACGAGCCCGACGGCCTGGCCGACGAGGTCAGCGCCCACCTCGCGACCCTCGAGGCCGCCATGGGACGCCGGCTCGGCGACCCCGCCGACCCGCTGCTGGTCAGCGTCAGGTCCGGCGCGAAGTTCTCCATGCCCGGGATGATGGAGACCGTCCTCAACATCGGCCTCAACGACGAGTCCGTCGTCGGGCTGGCCGCCCAGAGCGACGACGAGCGGTTCGCCACCGACTCCTACCGCCGGCTGCTGCAGATGTTCGGGTCGACGGTGCTCGGCATCGAGTCGGAGGTCTTCGCCGAGGCCCACGACGCGCTCAAGAAGGAGCGGGGCACGGTCGAGGACCTCGACCTCGGCGTGGACGACCTGCGCGAGCTCGTCGCGACGTACAAGAAGGCGATCCTCGAGCACGCCGGCCGCGAGTTCCCCCAGGACCCCCGCGAGCAGATGGACCTCGCCGTCCGGGCCGTCTTCGACTCCTGGAACACCGACCGGGCCGTGCTCTACCGCCGCCAGGAGCAGATCCCCGAGGACCTCGGCACGGCCGTGAACATCCAGGCGATGGTCTTCGGCAACCGCGGCATGTCGTCCGGCTCGGGCGTCTGCTTCACCCGCGACCCGGCGTCCGGCGCCCAGGGCGTGTACGGCGACTACCTGCAGAACGCCCAGGGCGAGGACGTCGTCGCGGGCATCCGCAACACCGTCTCGCTGGCCGACCTCGCCGACCTCGACCGGACCTCCCACGACGAGCTGCTCGCGATCATGGCGACGCTGGAGCAGCACTACCGCGACATGTGCGACATCGAGTTCACCATCGAGCGCGGCAAGCTCTGGATGCTCCAGACCCGCGTCGGCAAGCGCACCCCCGAGGCGGCCTTCCGGATCGCGGTGCACATGGTCGACGAGGGCCTGATCGACCTCGACGAGGCCCTCCGCCGGGTCTCCGGCGCGCAGCTCGCCCAGCTGATGTTCCCGCGCTTCGACCCCGGCGCGGATCGCACCCTGCTGGCCACCGGCATGAACGCCTCCCCGGGTGCCGCCGTCGGGAGGGCGGTCTTCGACTGGGGTACGGCGGTCGAGTGGGCCGAGCGCGGCGAGGACGTCATCCTCGTGCGCAAGGAGACCAGCCCCGACGACCTGCACGGCATGGTGGTCGCGAAGGGCATCCTGACCAGCCGCGGCGGCAAGACCTCGCACGCCGCCGTGGTCGCGCGCGGCATGGGCCGCACCTGCGTGTGCGGTGCCGAGGCGCTGGACGTGGACACCAAGGAGGGCCGCTTCACCGTCCGCGGGGGCAAGACCGTCCACGAGGGCGACCTGATCTCGATCGACGGCTCGACCGGTGAGATCTTCGACGGCGCCGTCCCGGTCGTCGACTCCCACGTGGTGCGTTACTTCGAGGGCGACGACGTCGACGACCCGGTCGTCTCGGCCGTCACCCGCCTCGTCGAGCACGCCGACTCGACCCGGCGCCTTCGCGTGCGCACCAATGCCGACACCGCCCCCGACGCCGCCCGGGCCCGGCGCTTCGGCGCCCAGGGCATCGGCCTGTGCCGCACCGAGCACATGTTCCTCGGCGACCGGCGCCAGCTCGTCGAGGACCTCATCGTGGCCGACGACGACGCCGGCCAGGAGGCGGCCCTCCAGGCGCTGCTCCCCCTCCAGCGCGACGACTTCACCGAGATCCTCGAGGCCATGGACGGGCTGCCCGTCACGATCCGCCTGATCGACCCTCCGCTCCACGAGTTCCTGCCCGACCTGACCGAGCTGTCGGTGGCCATGGCGGTGGCCGACGTCCGCGGGCACCGCAAGAAGCGGCAGCGCAAGCTGCTCGAGGCGGTCACCCGCCTCCACGAGCAGAACCCCATGCTCGGGCTGCGCGGGGTCCGCCTCGGGATCGTCATCCCCGGCCTGTTCACGATGCAGGCCCGGGCGATCCTCGAGGCCACCGCCGCCCGGGTCCGGGCCGGCGGGGACCCCCAGCCGGAGATCATGATCCCGCTGGTCGCCAGCGTCCGCGAGCTCGACCTGGTCCGGCACCGGATCGCCGACGTGGCCCGCGACGTCGCCGAGGAGACCGGCATCGACCTCGCGTTCAAGGTCGGCACCATGATCGAGCTGCCGCGCGCCGCGCTGACCGCCGACCACATCGCGGGGTCCGCGGAGTTCTTCTCCTTCGGCACCAACGACCTCACCCAGATGACGTGGGGCTTCTCGCGCGACGACGTCGAGGCGTCGTTCTTCGGCACCTACCTCGAGCAGGGGGTCTTCCCCGTGTCCCCCTTCGAGTCCCTCGACACCGAGGGCGTCGGGTCCCTGGTGCGCACCGCCGTCCAGCTCGGCCGCGAGGCGCGCCCCGACCTGCACCTCGGCGTCTGCGGCGAGCACGGCGGGGACCCGGCCTCGATCCACTTCTTCGACGAGGTGGGGCTCGACTATGTCTCCTGCTCGCCCTTCCGCGTCCCGGTCGCCCGCCTGGAGGCGGGCCGCTCGGCCGTTCGGTGACCTCCGGCATGGACTGGTTCGAGGCGTACGACGCCGCCCTGGCGCCGGTGCTCTCGGCCAACGGCTTCCTGGCCGTGGTCGCGGGCGCGGAGGAGTCCGGGCTGCTGGCCCGGCTCGTGGACCCGCACGACGTCCCGACGCTGGCCGCCGCGAGCGGGCTGCCCGAGCCCACCGTGGCCGCGCTCTGCCGGTCGTTGCTCCTCCACGACGTGGTGCAGGACGGCGACGGCACGTTCACGCTGACGGCCGTGTGGCGCGAGCTCCTCGCCAGCACGGCGTTCGCCACGCTGGGCGACACGATCCTCAGCGCGCAGGTCGAGGCCCGGGCCCTCCGCGCGGTCGGCGCCAGCGAGGACTACTGGACGATGCCGCTGGAGGACCGCCTCATGCTGGCCCGGGCGGTCTCCCCCAACCCCTACAACGACGGGCTGGTCGAGGGCTTCCGGTCGATGTCGTTCGCCGACCCCGACCAGGAGGTGCTACGCGCGGGCGGGACCGCGCTCGAGCTGGGTTGCGGCGTGGCCGGCCGGATCCTGACGATGCTCCGGGCCGTCCCGGGGATGACGGCCGTCGGCGTCGAGCTCGACCCCGACCTGGCCGCCGTGGCACGGCGTCGCGCCGAGGAGCTCGGCGTCGCGGACCGCTTCGAGGTGGTGGTCGGCGATGCGGCCGACTTCGACCGCCCGGAGTCCTTCGACCGCGCCCAGTGGAGCCAGTTCTTCTTCCCCGCGCCCGCTCGCGCAGGGGCGCTCGCCGCTCTGCACCGGGCCCTGCGCCCCGGCGGTGTGGCCGTCGCCCCGGTCTTCGGGGACGCCGACGCGATCGCGGCCGAACCCCGCGGGGTGGAGGCGCGGTACGCCGCCACGTTCGGCATCCTGCTCGCGTCCTGGGGCGTGCCGGTGCGGACCGGTCAGGAGCTCGTCGCGGAGTTCGAGGCGGCCGGGTTCACCGACGTGGCCGTCGTGCCTGCTCCCGGCATCCAGCGGGTGCGGGCCGTCCGCCCCTGAGGCCTCGCGTCAGAAGAGCGCGGACGCGAGGTTCTGACGGCCGCGGAGCACGCGCGGGTCGTCGTTGCCGACCGCACCGAACAGCCCGATCAGGTGCTCCCGCGCCGCGTTGCGCTCGTCGCCGGCCGACCGGCGCACGAGGTCGACGAGCCGGTTGAACGCGTCCTCGACGTGGCCGCCGAGCATGTCGAGGTCGGCGACCATGGTCTGCGCGTCGACGTCGTCGGGGTTGGCGGCCGCGGCCGCGCGGGCGGCGTCCAGGTCGACGCCCTGCGTGCGCTGCAGGACCTTGGCCATGGCCAGGCCCGCGACCGCCTCGCTGTCCGCGGGGTTGGCGTCGACGAGCTTCTGGTACTCCGCGACGGCCAGGTCGATGTTGCCCTCGCCGAGCGCGTCCTGGGCGGCGGCGTAGCGGGGGTCGACCTGCTCCTCCTCGCCCTCCGCACCCTCGACGGGCGCGGTGGCGGTGCGCGGCTGGTGGCGGCCGGTGATGCCCTGGGTGGTCAGCTGCTGCAGCACCTGCGTGAGCGCGGTGCGCAGCTCGTCGATCGGGACGACGTCCTGGAGCAGCGGCATCGGGCGGCCGTCGATGACGACGACGACCAGCGGGATCGAGGGGATCTGCATGGCCTGGGCGATCTGCGGCACGGCGTCGATGTCGACGAGACCGGCCAGGAAGCGGCCCTCGAACTCGCCGGCCAGCGTCTCGACGTCGTCGGCGAGGTCGCCGCTCTCGGGCATCCGGGTCCGCGAGTAGAACACCAGCAGCACCGGCGCCTGCATCGAGGCCTCGATGGTCGACTGGAAGTTCTCCTCCGTCATCGTGATGGAGTACGCCGATCCCGCGGCGCCACCCGCGGCCGCGCCGGGAGCGGCCGGCGACGGCGTCGGCTGCGCGGGGCGCTTGAGGGCGGAGAGGTCGATCGCACCGGGACGGGAGAACGGCTGCTGCGTCATGGGGCAATCCTAGGGAGCGGCCGGGTCACCGCACCCAGCGGTACACCTGCCCGTCGCGCACCTCGACCTCGCGGGGCGGCCGGGGCGTCGGGTGGCCCTGCAGGTGGGCCAGGACGGCCGACCGGCCCCGCAGCGACACGGTCCGGTCGGTCCAGTGCAGGGAGGGGTGCAGCAGAGGGCGCACCTCGCCCCACTCCTGCCGCTCGATCGCGGCCCACACCGCCGCCGCCGGCGCGGGCTGCTCGGGCAGCTCGTGCAGCATCTTCGGCACGCACATCCGCCAGGCGTCGGTGACCAGCTCGCGCATCTCGTCCTGCTCGAGCCGCGCCAGGTGGGCGCACACCCACTGGTAGCGCAGGTCGGCGGTCGGCGGCAGGAAGAACGTCTCCGGGTCGGAGTCGACCAGCCCGTCGCGCTCGGCCCGGGGATAGCCGAATCCCATCGACAGCTCGTCGCGCGAGAACGCGACGTAGACGATCTGCCCGACCCGCAGCTTCCACCGCCCCCGCACCATCCGCTCGTGGGTGCGGGGCAGGGCCAGCCCCACGCGGCGTACGTCGTCGGAGCTGACCACGGCGAGCGGCCTAGAAGTCTCCGGCGGCGTGGCGCACGGGGGTGAGCAGCTCCGAGAGCGTGGCCAGCTGGTCGTCGGAGAGCGCCCCGAGGGCGAAGTCGGCGCCGATGAGGTCCTTGGTGGCGGCCTCGACGACGGCGCGCCCGGACTCGGTGATCTCGGCGAGCACAGCCCGGCCGTCCTCGGGGTGCGGTCGCCGGGTCACCAGGCCGGCCGACTCGAGCCGACGCACGATCGAGGTGACCGAGGTGGGGTGCACCTGCAGGCGCTCGCCCATCTTGCCCAGCGGCAGCGAGCCTCGCGAGGAGAAGACGAGCAGCACCAGCGCCTCGTAGCGGGCGAAGGTGAGGCCGTGCGGCCGGAGCAGCGCGTCGAGCCGGCCGATGACGAGCTGCTGGACCCGCATCAGGGAGGTGACGGCATGCATCGCGGGCACGCCGTCCCAGTGGTTGCCCCACTGGCGCGCGGCCTCGTCGATGGGATCGAAGGGAAGCGACATCGAGGGGGAATCTAGTTCACGCGCGGGCCGCGGAGACCCGAACGCTGCACGACCCGCTGGATGGCGAGGTCGCGCTGGTCGGGCTTGCCCACGTAACGGATGTCGCGCAGCCCCTGCTCCTGCGCCGCGGACTCGAAGCAGAAGTGACCGAAGCCGAGGATCCGGCCGTGCAGCGGCTTGACGACGGTGATGTCGAGGATCCGGCTCAGCGGCATGGTCGCGAGGTTCTGCGACAGCACCCCGTGGACCCGGAAGACGCGCATGTTGGTGACCACGAACCGGTCGCGGTGCTCGCCCAGCCCGGCCCAGGCCGCGTGCAGCAGCACGAGCCCGGCCAGCACGATCGGCACCCACGCGATGCCCATCGCGATGAACGGCGTGATCGCCAGCAGCGCGAGCGCGACGACTGCCTCCAGTACCGGCCGCACGTAGGCCACCCAGTGGTGCTTGACCTCGTCGACGATGACCTCGCCCTCGTCGCGCAGCAGGTGCTTGGCGATGTTGGGGTCGCTCATCGAGGCGATCAGGCCCATCCCCCGCCCCCGATCCCGCTCATGCGGCTAGAGCTGGTCGAAGAAGCGGATCAGGCCCGTGAAGAGCTGCGTCAGGGCATCCCAGGAACCGGAGCCCAGCGACTTCGCCGCGACGGCGAAGCCGTGCGGGTCGTGGAACATCCAGAAGCCCAGGAACACCACCAGCAGGGTCAGCAGGACCTTCTTGGTGTTCATGTCCGAGATCTCCGTCCGAGATGGGGAAGGCGCAGGTCTAGACCTGTCTAGCAGGGTCGCTCCCCCGCACGCCGGAGGCGCGCGCGACCCCGGGTGTGACGTGCGGCTCAGCCCTGCGTCACGCCACCCCGAGCGCGCGGTAGGTCCAGCCCGCCGCTCGCCAGGTCGCGCCGTCGAGGGCGTTGCGGGCGTCGACGACCGACCGGCCGGCCACGACCTCGCCCAGCCGGACCGGGTCCAGCCCGCGGAACTGGTCCCACTCGGTCAGCAGGGCCACGACCGCGGCACCCGCGGCGGCCTCGAGCGCGCCGTCGGCGAACTCCAGCTCCGGGTGCGTGCGCCGGGCGTTGTCCATCGCCTGCGGGTCGTGCACCACCACGCTCGCGCCCTCCTCGTGCAACCGGCGGGCCACGTCGAGGGCAGGCGCGTCGCGGACGTCGTCGGAGTGCGGCTTGAAGGCGGCGCCCAGCACGCACACGCGTACGCCGGCCAGGTCACCGCCGGCCTGCTCGCGGACCAGGTCGACCGTGCGCGAACGGCGGCGCTGGTTGATGGCGTCGACCTCCCGCAGGAACGACACGCTCTCCCCCGTGCCGAGCTCCTCGGCACGGTGGATGAAGGCGCGGATGTCCTTGGGCAGGCAGCCGCCCCCGAAGCCCAGCCCGGGCTTGAGGAAGCGCCCACCGATGCGGTCGTCGTAGGCGAGGGCGGTCGAGAGCTCGTGCACGTCGGCGCCGGTGGACTCGCAGATCTCGGCCATCGCGTTGATGAAGGAGATCTTGGTGGCGAGGAAGGAGTTGGCCGCGACCTTGACCAGCTCGGCGGTCGCGAGGTCGGTGACCACGCACGGCACGCCGGCGGTCAGCAGCGGCCGGAAGGCCGCCTCGAGCCACTCGCGGGCGGTCGCGGAGGCGACGCCGAAGACGAGGCGGGACGGCTGCAGGGTGTCCTCGATGGCGTGGCCCTCGCGGAGGAACTCCGGGTTCCACGCCAGCTCGGCGGCCGCGCCGACCGGGGCCAGTCCGGCGAGCAGCTCGGTCAGCTGCGCGGCCGTGCCCACCGGGACCGTGGACTTGCCGACCACCAGGCAGGGCCGGGTGAGGTGCGGGGCGAGGCCGCGGACGACGCCCTCGACCTGGGAGAGGTCGGCGGCCATGGAGCCGGCGACCTGCGGGGTGCCGGTGCAGACGAAGTGGACGTCGCCGAAGGCGCCGGCCTCGGCGAGGTCGGTGGTGAAGCGGAGGCGTCCGGAGTCCAGCGCCTTGCGCAGCATCTCGGGGAGGCCCGGCTCGTGGAAGGGCACAGTGCCCGCGGCGAGCGCGTCCACCTTGGCCCGGTCGCAGTCCACGGCGAGCACGTCGTAGCCCAGCACGGCCATGCAGATCGCGTGGGTGGCACCGAGGTAGCCGGTGCCGATCACGGTGAGTCTCGGCTTCAGTCGTCGCATGGTGACACCGTCCGAGCCGCAGCCGACGCGCTCGCCCCCTCGCCCTGAAGGTCGGGTGAACGCGCGCCGAACGTCGCAGTTCCCAGGACGACGGCCGTTGCCGCAGCGTTCATCCGGTGGTGACCGACCGGTCCCCGAGCACCCCTAGGTTCAGCCCGTGACAGCCGAGGGGACCCTGCTCGTGACCGCCAGACGCGCGCCCGCGCGCGTCGTGAACCCCGGCCTCCTGGGCGCCACCCTGGTGCTCCTCGGGGGCCTCGTCATCTCGGCCGTGCCCGAGAGCTCGTGGGTCTCCCACATCCCGCTGCGGCACACGATGCCGGGCCGGATGACCGGGCTGACCGTGGTCGTGACGGGCCTCGCCCTGATGTCGGTGGCCTGGGTCCGGCTGTGGCGCGCCGCCGGCCGGCACCAGGTCGACCTCGGCGCCGTACGCCGGGCGACGCTGATCTGGTGCGCCCCGCTGCTGCTGGCGCCGCCGCTGTTCAGCCGGGACGGGTGGAGCTACGCGGCGCAGGGCGAGCTGACCCACATCGGCCTGTCGCCCTACGTCTGGGGGCCGGGCATCCTGCGCGGCCCGATCGTCGAGGCCGTCGACCCGCGCTGGATGCTCACGCCCACGCCCTACGGCCCACTCCCCTTGCTGTGGGGCTCCTCCGCGCTCCACTTCGTGCAGTCGCCGTGGGCGCTGGTCGTCGCGCACCGCCTGCTGGCGCTGATCGGCCTGGCCCTGCTGGCCTGGGCGCTCCCGCGCCTCGCCGCCTGGACGCGGTACGACGCGGCGTTCGTCTCCGCGCTCGTCCTCCCGTGCCCGCTGCTGCTCGCCCACGGCGTCGGCGGGCTGCACAACGACCTCCTCATGGTGGGCCTCGCCGCCGTCGCGCTGGTGCTGGCCGCCGAGCGCGGCTGGCTCCTGGGGGCGGTCGCGGGCGGTCTCGCGGCCAGCGTGAAGGTGCCCGGCGGACTGGTCTGCGTGGGCGTCGCCCTGCTCTCCCTGCCGGTCGCCGCCACGACGTGGCAACGGCTCGTGCGGCTCGGCCAGGTGGGCGCAGCCAGCGTCGCGACGCTGGTGGGCGTGGGCGAGTGGGCGGGCGTCGGGATCGGCTGGGTGCACGCGCTCGGCGTGCCCGGGACCGTGCGCACGCCCCTGTCCATCACCACGACGATCGGCTACCTCGTGCCCGGAGCCCACGTGGCCGGCGAGCTGGTGGCCCTGGGCGTCGTCGCCTGGGTGGCGTTGCGCTGGCCGACCGGCTCGGCCGAGGCCGGGCTGCGGGCGACCGCGCTGATCATGACCGTCACGGTGGTGCTCAGCCCCGTCGTGCACCCGTGGTACCCGCTGTGGTGCCTGCCGCTGGTCGCCGCCTGTCACCTGCGCGGCCGCTGGCTGGCCGTGCTGGTGTGGTTCTCGTTCGCGCTCGGCATCACCGCACCGCTCGACTCCGAGCTGCGGGGTCTCTACGTCGCGATCGCCCTGACGATCACGCTGGTGGTCGGCGTGGCGATCGGGCTCACCTGGGCGGTCAGGCCGTCCGCTCTTCCCGTCCCGCGAGCACCAGCCCCGCGGTCGGTCCGGGCGTGAGCCCGGCGTGCAGGGCGAGCATGTCCCGCACGGTGTGACTCCAGCAGAACCGCTCGGCGCGCTCGCGGGCCGCCTCGCGGGTGGCCTCGGCCGGCCGTGAGGCGAGGCCGAGGACCGCGTCGGCCAGGCTCTCCGGATCGGGCTCGCCCCAGGCGCCGGAGCGGTCGTCGACGAGCTCGCGCGCGCCGCCGTACGCCGCGGTGACGACCGGCGTGCCGCAGGCCAGGGCCTCCAGCACGGCCAGCCCGAACGTCTCGCCGGGGCACACCGACAGCGCGATGTCGGCCTCGCCGAGGCGGCGGGCCAGCGCCCGGCGGCCGGCGACGTGCCCGTGGAACGTCACCGGCGCGGTGCCGGCGATCTCCTCGAGCTCGTCGCGGTGGGGTCCGGTGCCGTAGACGTCGAGGTGCACGGGGACGCCCCGCTCGTGCAGCGCGACGGCCGTGGCCACCGCCAGGTGCGGGCTCTTCTCCCGCGAGAGCCGTCCCGCGTGCACCAGCCGGAGCACGTCGCCCCGCGGCTCGCGGGTCGGCGTCGGGGTGAAGGTCGTGAGGTCCACGCCGAGCGAGATCCGGTGCAGCGCGGTGCCGGCGGAGGCCGCCAGGTGCTGGAACTCCCGCATCGCGAACTGCGAGGTCACCACGACCTCGTCGAAGCTGCGCACCAGCATCCGGTTGAGCACCGAGACGGGGGCTGCGATGCCGGTCTCCCACCCGGTGCGCAGCGACAGCATCGCGTCGAGGCGCTCGTGGGAGAAGAGCAGCGAGCGCACCCCGCGGCGCCGGGCCCAGTGGGCGACCGGCATCAGCGTGGCCTTGTCCGAGATCTCGATCGACGTCGGGCCGAACTGCTCGAGCACCTCGGTCACGCGCCACGGCTCGACGATCAGGCGGTAGCCGCCGCCGACGCGCGGCGCGCGCAGCTGCACGACGTCACCGTGCTCGGTCCGGGTGCGGGCGTCCCGGGGTCCGGGCACCACGAGGAGGCGCGGGACGCCGGCCTCGGTGTAGCCCGCCCCGAGGGTCTGGACGGCGGTCTTCATGCCGCCGGACGCGGGGCCGATGAAGTTGGCCAGCTGGGCGATGCGCACCCGTCAGGCCGCCGCGGAGGAGGCGCGCGGGCGGCGCAGGACCGCCGGGTAGTGCACGTCGACGAGCTGGTCGACCACGGTGGTCCAGGTCCGCTGGGCGACCTCGGTGAGGGCCCGGGCGGCCATCGTCTGCCGCAGGTCGAGGTCGTCGACCAGGGTGGCGACGACCTGGGTCAGCGCGCCGGCGGCGCGCGGGTCGTAGAGCATGCCGGTGCGGCCGTGGTCGACCAGGTCCAGCGGTCCGCCCGCGGCGACGGCCACGACCGGGACGCCGCTGGCCTGGGCCTCCTGCACGGTCTGGCAGAAGGTCTCGGACTCCCCCGGGTGCACGAACAGGTCGAGCGTCGCGAACGCCGTCGCGAGCTCCTCCCCGCCCAGCATTCCGGTGAACACGGCGTCGGGGATCATCCGCTGGAGTGCGGCGCGGTCCGGCCCGTCGCCGACGACCACCACCTTCACGCCGGGCAGCCGGGCGACCTCCGCGAGCCGGCGTACCTGCTTCTCCGGCGCGAGCCGGCCGACGTAGCCGACGACGGTCTCCCCCTCGGGCGCCCACGCGTGGTGCAGCTCCTCGCTGCGGCGGCCGGGCCCGAAGAGGTCGAGGGACACGCCGCGCCGCCACAGGTGGAGGTTCTCCACGCCCATCGCCTCGAGCTGGGCGTACGACGTGCCCGAGGGCACGAGGGTCCGGTCGACGCGGCGGTGGAGGCGGCCCACCCACGCGGAGGTCAGCAGGTCGGCGCGGATCTTGTAGTGCCGGGCGAAGCCGGCGATGTCGGTCTGGTAGATCGCGACGGTCGGCAGGCCGAGGCGGCGCGCGGCCCGCAGGCCGACCGCACCGAGCGCGATCGGCGAGGCGAGGTGCACCACGTCGGGGTCGAAGTCGGCCAGCGCGCGCTCGACGGAGGCGTCGGGGAGGCCGATCGGGAAGGAACGGTAGCCGGGCATCCCCACCGACCGGACGCGTACGACGGGGACGCCCTCGTAGTCGGCGGGGCCCGGGCCGGGCGCGATGATCAGCGCCTGGTGGCCGGTGCGGCGGAGGTGGTCCACCACCTTGCGGACGGTGTTCGTGACCCCGTTCACCTGGGGCAGGAAGGACTCGGTGACGACGGCGACGCGCATGGGTCCACCGTGTCGAGGGGGGTTGAACGGGCAGGAACAGGCGCGTGGACGCGCGGGTGATCAGTCGGTGAACGCGGCAAGCAGTTCGTCGGCCGCCCCGTAGGGATCGGCGTCGCCCGCGACCACGGCCGCGGCGAGCGTGTCCAGCTCCGACCGTCCGTGCACGTCCCCCCACTTCTCCCGGAGCGCGGTCACGGCGATCGCCTCGATCTCGCCGCGCGCGCGGCGGGTGCGGCGTCGCTCGAGCTCGCCGCTGGAGGCGAGCCAGGCGTGGTGCTCGGCGAGCTTGTCGACGACCTCGTCGACACCCTCGCCGGTCTGGGCCACGGTCTTGATGATCGGCGGCTTCCAGGCGCCGTCACGACCGGTGGCGAGCGCGAGCATCGAGCGCAGGTCCCGGCGGACCTGGTCGGCGCCGTCGCGGTCGGCCTTGTTGACGACGTAGAGGTCGCCGATCTCGAGGATGCCGGCCTTGGCGGCCTGGATGCCGTCGCCCATGCCGGGCGCCAGCAGCACCATCGTGGTGTCGGCCAGGCCCGCGATCTCGACCTCGCTCTGCCCGACGCCGACGGTTTCCACGAGGATCACGTCGCAGCCGGCGGCGTCGAGGACGCGCAGCGCCTGAGGGGTGCTCCACGCCAGGCCCCCGAGGTGTCCGCGGGAGGCCATGGAGCGGATGTAGACGCCGGAGTCCAGGGCGTGGTCCTGCATCCGGACCCGGTCGCCGAGCAGGGCCCCGCCGGAGAACGGCGAGGACGGGTCGACGGCGAGCACGCCGACGCGCTTGCCGGCCTTGCGCAGCTGGGTGACCAGCGCGTTGGTCGACGTGGACTTGCCGACGCCCGGGGAGCCGGTGATGCCGACGACCTGGGCGTTGCCGGTGTGCGGGGCCAGCGCGGCCATCACCTCGCGCAGCAGCGGCGAGGCGTCCTCGACCAGGGAGATCAGGCGGGCGACCGCCCGGGCCTCGCCGGCGCGGGCGCGCTCGACGAGGTCCCGGACGTCATGCTCAGCTCTTCGGGACACGCACGATCAGGGCGTCGCCCTGGCCGCCGCCGCCGCACAGGGCCGCGGCACCGATGCCGCCGCCGCGGCGCTGCAGCTCGAGCGCGAGGTGCAGCACGACGCGGGTGCCGGACATGCCGACGGGGTGGCCCAGCGCGATCGCGCCGCCGTTGACGTTGACCTTGTCCTCGGTGACGCCCAGCTCGCGGGCCGACTCGATGCCGACGGCGGCGAAGGCCTCGTTGAGCTCGAAGAGGTCGAGGTCGGAGACGGCGACACCCTCCTTCTCCGCGGCCTTCTTGATCGCGTTGGCCGGCTGCATCTGCAGCGAGGAGTCGGGGCCGGCGACCTGGCCGTGCGCACCGATCTCGGCCAGCCAGGTCAGGCCCAGCTCCTCGGCCTTGGCCTTGCTCATCACGACCACCGCGGCGGCGCCGTCGGAGATCTGCGAGGCGGAGCCGGCGGTGATGGTGCCGTCCTTGGAGAAGGCCGGGCGGAGCTTGCCGAGCGACTCGGCGGTGGTGTCGCCGCGGACGCCCTCGTCGGTGCTGATGACGATCGGGTCGCCCTTGCGCTGCGGGATCTCGACCGGGACGACCTCGTCGTCGAAGACGCCGTTCTTCCACGCCTCGGCCGCACGCTGGTGCGAGCGGGCGGAGAACTCGTCCTGCTCCTCGCGGGTGAGCTTGGTGCCGGCCGCGTTGTACTCCTCGGTCAGCCCGCCCATGGCCTGCTGCGTGAGCTGGTCGTAAAGGGCGTCGTAGGCCATCGAGTCGACGAGGGTGGTGTCGCCGTACTTGAAGCCCTCGCGGGACTTCGGCAGCAGGTGGGGGGCGTTGGTCATCGACTCCATGCCACCGGCCACGACGATCTCGGCCTCGCCGGCGCGGATCATCTGGTCGGCCATCGCGATGGCGTTCAGGCCCGAGAGGCAGACCTTGTTGATGGTGATGGACGGGACGCTCATCGGCAGGCCCGCGGCCACACCGGCGGTGCGGGCGGGGTTCTGGCCCGCGCCGGCCAGGATGACCTGGCCCATGATCAGGTAGTCGACCTGGTCGGCGGCCACGCCGGCCTTCTCGAGCGCACCCTTGATGGCCACGCCACCGAGGTCGGCCGCGGACAGGGTCTTCAGGCCGCCGAGCAGCCGTCCGATGGGGGTGCGTGCCCCGGCGACGATCACGTTTCCGGACATGTTGGTGCCTCCACAAAGCTGGTTCGAAGCTCGAACTGGGTCGATTTGATCCGCTCTCGTGACGATACCCACCGGTCCATTCCACCGGCAGGGGTGTCCGTCGCGACCCGATGAGGAACATCTCACAAGGCGATGCGGGTGCAACGTGGGTCGTACGACGATGTGCCGCATGAGCGAGTCCCTGAGCATTCCCGAACACCTGTTCACCGCGATCGACCACGTCGGGATCGCGGTCCGCGACCTCGACGAGGCCATCGAGTTCTACGAGAAGACCTTCGGCATGCGCCTGGCCCACCAGGAGACCAACGAGGAGCAGGGCGTCCGCGAGGCGATGATCGCCGTGGGCGACTCCGGCTCGTGCATCCAGCTGCTCGCGCCCCTCAACGAGGAGTCCACGATCGCCAAGTTCCTGGACCGCTCCGGCCCGGGTGTGCAGCAGATGGCCTACCGCGTCACCGACGTCGAGGCGGTCAGCGCGATCCTGCGCGAGCGCGGTGTCCGCCTCCTGTACGACGCTCCCCGACGCGGCACGTCGGACTCGAGGATCAACTTCGTGCACCCCAAGGACGCCGGCGGGGTGCTGGTCGAGCTCGTCGAGCCGGCCGCGTCGCCTGCGCATTAGGTCACACGCGGTTCCCCCACGGGTTACCGATCAGTAATCTTCGGCCCAACGCCCCCGACCCCAGGAGCAGAAGTGCAGAACATCCTCGACGCGATCGCCTCCGACGACGCCACGTCGGCCGACTTCGCGAACCTCGAGATCCCCGACCACTACCGCGCCGCCTTCGTCTCCAAGGACGAGGTGGACATGTTCGAGGGCCAGACCACCAAGGAGAAGGACCCGCGCAAGTCGCTGCACGTCGACGACGTCGCGCTGCCCGAGCTCGGCCCCGGTGAGGCCTTCGTCGCGGTGATGGCCTCGGCGATCAACTACAACACCGTGTGGACCTCGATCTTCGAGCCGGTCTCGACCTTCGGCTTCCTCGAGCGCTACGGCCGCGAGTCCGACCTGGGTGCCCGGCACAACCTGCCCTACCACGTGGTCGGCTCCGACCTGTCCGGCGTCGTGCTCAAGACCGGCCCCGGCGTCACCAAGTGGAAGCCCGGCGACCGGGTCGTCGCGCACTGCCTCTCGGTCGAGCTCGAGGCCCCCGACGGCCACAACGACACGATGCTCGACCCCTCGCAGCGGATCTGGGGCTTCGAGACCAACTTCGGCGGCCTCGCCGACGTCGCGATGGTCAAGGCCAACCAGCTGATGCCCAAGCCGGAGCACCTCACCTGGGAGGAGGCCGCCTCGCCGGGCCTGGTCAACTGCACCGCCTACCGCCAGCTGGTCTCCACCAACGCCGGCAACATGAAGCAGGGCGACAACGTCCTGATCTGGGGCGCCTCGGGCGGCCTGGGCGGCTTCGCGACGCAGTACGCCCTCAACGGTGGCGCCAACCCGGTCTGCGTGGTCTCCAACGAGGAGAAGGCAGCGATCGCCCGCTCCATGGGAGCCGAGATGATCATCAACCGCTCCGAGGAGGACTACAAGTTCTGGAACGAGGACGGCACCCAGCAGGACCCCCGCGAGTGGAAGCGCTTCGGCGCCCGGATCCGCGAGCTCACCGGCGGTGAGGACATCGACATCGTCTTCGAGCACCCCGGCCGCGAGACCTTCGGCGCCTCGGTGTTCGTCACCCGCAAGGGCGGCACCATCACCACCTGCGCCTCGACCTCGGGCTACATGCACGAGTACGACAACCGCTACCTGTGGATGAACCTCAAGCGGATCATCTCCAGCCACTTCGCCAACTACCGCGAGTCGTGGGAGGCCAACCGCCTCATCGCCAAGGGCAAGATCCACCCCACCTTGTCGAAGACCTACACGCTCGAGGAGGTCGGCCAGGCCACCCTCGACGTCCACAAGAACGCCCACCAGGGCAAGGTCGGCGTGCTCTGCCTGGCTCCCGAGGAGGGACTCGGCGTCCGGGATGCGGAGATGCGCGCCCGGCACGAGACCGCGATCAACCGCTTCCGCGGGGTCTGAGACAACCCTCACCCCGCCCACCACCCCGGTTCACGGATTCGTCCGCGAGCCGGGGTGGGTTGTTTGCGGGCGATCGGGGAGACTGGCCCCGACGTCCACCAACATCCGGGAAGAGGTAGCGCTGCCATGAGCGACCAGGGTCTGTCCATCTTCGACAACGAGCCGGAGGCTCCCGCGTCCGACGATGGCGGGACGGCCGACAGCGACGCCACGCAGGTCATCCCCACCGTGTCCAGGAACTCCGACGCCGACAACGAGCGCACCCAGCAGGTGCCGGTGGTCCAGTCCGCCCCCGCCCAGCGGATGGCGTCGCCCAAGCCGGTCATCCCGCCCGCGCGTCCGGCCGCCTCGGCCACCGCGGCCGCCTCGGCACCGCGACCCACCACGACCAGCGCCCCCACCGCCCCGGCGACCAGCCAGGCCGGCTTCCCCGTCGTACGCCGCGGTGGCTACGACCGTGACGCCGTCGACGCGCACCTGCGCAGCATCGCCACCGAGAGGTCCGGCCTGGGCGACCGCCTGGGCGAGGCCGAGAAGCGCGTCGCCGCGCTCGAGGCCGAGCTCGAGCAGGCGCGCACCGAGCTCGCCGAGAACGCCAGCCCCTCCTACGCCGGTCTCGGCGGCCGCGCCAGCGCGATGCTGCGCCTGGCCGAGGAGGAGGCCGACGAGGTCCGCACCAACGCCCAGCGTGACGCCGCGGAGATCCGCGAGCAGGCCTCCCGCGACGCCAAGGCCATCAGGGCCGACGCGCTCCGCGAGGCCGACGACATGAAGGTCGTCCAGCTCAAGGAGCTCGACGAGAGCCGCTCGCGCCTCGTGGCCGACGCCGAGCAGGAGCTCGCCCTGGCCAAGGCCGAGGCCGCCGACACGCTCGCCTCCGCCAAGCGCCAGGCCGACCAGATCCGGCTGGCCGCCCAGCAGGAGACCAACGAGCTGCGCACGTCGGCCAAGCGCGAGTCCGAGCAGGCCCGGGCCGCCGCCGACCGCGAGGTCCAGGAGGCCCGCCGCGCGCTGGCCGTGGAGAAGGAGCGCCTCGCCCGCGAGGCCACCGACCACCACACCAGCGCCACCGCCGAAACCAAGCGCCTCGTCGAGGAGGCCGAGCAGCGCGCCGACGCCGCCGAGGAGCGCGCCCGCGAGGCCACGGCCAGCGCCGCCAAGGTCCGCCAGCAGTCGCAGACCGAGTCCGAGTCGCTGCTGACCCGGGCCCGCCGCGAGGCCGAGCAGATCGTCGCCTCCGCCCGCACCCAGGCCGACTCGATCACGTCGTCGGGCGACGCCGAGGCCGAGCGCCACCTGGCCGCCATCAGGGCCGAGGTCGACCGGATGACCAAGCGCCGCGACGCGATCGCCGCCCAGCTCGCCTCCCTCCGTGACGTCGTGGCGGGCTTCGGGGACGACGAGTGACAGACCGCCCCGACCCGGCCGCCGCCGACAAGGCGGTCGGGGAGGCCGAGGAAGCGGCCCAGCACGCCGAGCAGTCGGCCGATCGGGCCGAGGATGCCGCCGACCGTGCGGAGTCCGCCGCCGAGGAGGTCATCGAGGTCCTCGACGTCGAGGACTTCCTCCTGGAGGAGGAGATCGAGGACGTCGAGCCCGGCGACCCGCTCCCCCGGCACTCGCCGTTCTACATCGGCTTCTTCGGTGCCCTCGGGGCGATCCTGGCCATCTGGCTCGGCCACCAGATCCTCGCGGTCGGCAACACCCTCATCCTCGTGGTGGTCGCCTTCTTCCTGGCGGTGGGGCTGAACCCCGTCGTGGAGTTCTTCATGCGCCGGGGGCTCAAGCGAGCCTGGTCGGTGGCCGCCGTGACGGCGCTGGTGATCGTGGCGCTGGCGCTGTTCCTCGTCGCCATCGTGCCGGTCATCAGCGACCAGGTGAGCCAGCTGGTGGCGAACGCCCCGGACTGGCTCGACCGGCTCGAGCACAACCACCAGGTCCAGAAGCTCGACAACCAGTACGACGTGATCAGCAAGTTCAAGGACTACCTGGCTCACGGCAAGTTCGCCTCGACGGCGTTCGGTGGCGTGCTCGGCATCGGCATCGCCGTCCTGTCGGCCCTGGCCAACATCTTCATCATCACCGTCCTCACGCTCTACTTCCTGGCCTCCCTCCCGGCGACCAAGAGCGCGCTCTACCACCTCGCCCCGGCCTCGCGCCGGCCGCGGGTGAGCAGCCTCGGGGACCAGATCCTGAGCAACGTCGGCTCCTACGTGTCGGGGGCGTTCGTCGTCGCCGTCGCGGCCGGCGTGTCCACGCTGGTGTTCCTGTTCGCCATCGGACTCGGCCAGTACGCCGTGGCGCTGGCCTTCGTGGTCGCCCTGCTCGACGTGATCCCGATGATCGGCGCCACCATCGGCGCCGTGATCGTGACCGCGATCGCCTTCGCGACCGACCCCACGATGGGCCTGGCCTGCCTGGTCTTCTACGTGGTCTACCAGCAGCTCGAGAACTACGTGATCTACCCGCGGGTGATGTCGCGCTCGGTCGACATCCCGGGGGCCGTCATCGTGATCGCCGCGCTCATCGGCGCCGGACTGCTCGGCGTCGTGGGGGCGCTCCTCGCCATCCCCACGGCCGCCGCGATCCTGCTGCTCGTGCGTGAGGTCCTGATGCCCCGGCAGGACGCGCGCTAGTCGCAGCTCACCCCTGCACGCCGACGAACCACGGCGCGAGCCGTGGGTCGCCCAGGAACGGACCGGTCAGCACGACCGGGAGCCCGCCGGTGGCCCACGGCTCCGTCGTGGCCGGCGTGAGCGCGCGGTGGTCGCCCGGCGCCACCTCGATGCGCGGGCAGCCCGTGTCGACGACCCGGACCGATCCGTCGGCCCCGGTCAGCACGACGAACTCCTGCCCGGGCCGCTCGCACGGCGCCGCCTCCCCTGCTCTCCCCGCAGCGGCGTCGAAGGCCCGCTCGCCGGTGAACTCCGCGGCGTACACGAGGTCGAAGCGGTCGAGGCGCTCGGTCGTGCGGTAGGCGCAGACCGTGCCGGGCTGCTGGTGGTCCTCGCCGTCGACGGCCGGCATCGCGTCGAGCTCGCTGAAGCAGTTCTCGCTCCCCCGCGCCGAGTCCAGGATCCGCTCGCGCAGGGCGGCGTCCCGGGTCGCCACCGTCACCGTGCTGCCGTTGACCTCGCGGGTCTCGCGCACCCAGCCGCCACCCAGATCGACGCGTCCCGGCTCGAGCGGCACCCCGATCCAGACGTACGGCGCCCGCGGCGTCGCGTCCGCGATCCCGCCCTGGCACATGTCGGACTGACCCAGAGGCCGCCCGACGTAGGGCATGGTCGGGTCCGCCTCCTGCAGTCGCGTGCCGGTGCTGGTCACCAGGGCGCCGGGCTCGCCGCACCAGAAGAGGCCGTCGTCGGCGCCGCCGCCCGGGCCGGACTCCGGGGCGCTGCCCCAGCCCCAGTCGGCGGGGACCTCGACCTGCGCGTCGCGCCAGTACTCCGTGCGCACGCCTCCCGGCGAGGCACCTCCGTCGATCCCTCGGTCGTCGGGGCCTGTCAGCCAGCCGACGGTGACGCCGACCGCCGTGACGGCCAGGACGGCAAGGGCCGCGAGCAGCGGGGCGAGGTGGCGCCGGAGATCGACCATGGAGGACAGACGCGCGCGGCGGGCCATGCGTTCCCTCAGACCAGCGGCTCGACGGGCGGGGCGGGAGCCACCTCCCGCTCGCCGAGCTTCACCACGACCACGCCGGCCAGGACCAAGGCGCCGCCGACGAACTGGATCCCTCGCGGCAGCTCGTCCAGCAACAGCCAGGCGAAGACGAGCGCAAAGAGCACCTCCAGCAGCGCCGCGAACGACGCCAGCCGCGAGCCCAGGCGCCGCGATGCAGCGATGCCGGTGACGTAGGCCAGCGCCGCCGTCACCACGCCGAGGCCCAGCACCGGGACCCACCAGGCGACCTCGGTGCCGGCGTACGTCACCCGGGCCGCGGAGACGTGCATGGGCACGACACCGACCGCACCCGCCACGAGCAGCGCGGCCGCGCCGAGCACCAGTCCGGCGGCGGCCAGCACGATCGGCGGCAGCCCGTTGCCCTCGTGCGCGGAGAGCACGAAGTACGTCGCGGCGCCGACCATCGCCCCGAGCGCCCACAGGACGCCGAGGGCGCTGAGGTCCGCCCCGGAGACCAGGTCGAGCACCAGCACCAGGCCGACGGCGGCGACGGCGCCGCCCACGACGGTCAGCCGGCCAGGTCGCTGGCCGTGCCTGAGCCATAGCCAGCCGACCACCGCGACCGGCGCGGTGTACTCGATGAGCAGCGCCACGCCGACCTGCATGTGCTCGACTGCGTTGAAGTAGGCCAGCTGGCACCCCGCCACCGCGACCAGGCCGTAGGCCAGCACCAGGCCGGCGTTGGGACGCAGCAGCCCCCACCGGCCGCGCAGCGCCAGCGTCGCGGGCACCACGAGCACGGCGGCCGCCACGAGGATGCGCACGGCGACGGCTGCCCCCGGCGTCCATCCGGCGTCGAGCAGGCCCTTGGCCAGGGCGCCTGACAGCCCGAAGGACATCGCCGACAGCGCCGCGAACCCGAGGCCGGACGCGGACCTGCTCCCCGTCGCCGTCGCCTGCTGCGTCGTTGCCATGGCGGGAGCGTATGCCCGGGGTCGGATGCGCCCGCGCGCGTGGCCGACCGTCTCCCGGCGTCAAGGGTTCCCTTCGGCGGCTTCGCCGCCCTTGACCCCGGGACCCGGACGGTCGGCCGGCAGCGCGCTGTCGGCACGGCTTCGCCGCGCCGCCCGCCTGCGCGGGCGCACCACGCTGGCCTGGAACGAAAACTATTTCGAAAAGTGTCTCGCATGGTGGGATCACTGCAGGTCAGCGGCCCGGAACTGTCGGTGGTCGCTGCTGGAATGGACCCATGCTGGTGGAGACCATGAACGGTGGGATCGGGATCCAGGTCGACGACCTGGACGACGACTTCCTGCTCTACCTGGTCTCCGATGCGGAGGTCCAGGACCGCCAGGCCCAGCGCCGCAAGCTCCGGTACGCCGTGCAGTGGGCCCACCGCCATCCCGCCACCGGCGACACCGGTCCCGCGACCTGGACCGAGGCCGGCCGCGACGGCGGCGGGCTGGACTGCGACGAGGCCATCGCCGGCGACGGCGCACCCCTGGTCGCGGCCTTCGCCGCGGAGCCGTTCGCGGCCGCCCTGGGGATCTCCACCGCCGCCGGGATCGCGCTGATCGCCGACGGACTCAACCTCCACCACCGCCACCCCCGGATCTGGGCCAAGGTCGAAGCCTTGGACGTGCCTGCGTGGCGGGCCCGCCGGGTCGCACAGATGTGCGCCTCCCAGTCCGCCGCGGTCGCCGCGCACGTCGACGCCGCCCTCGCGGACAGGATGGGTGCCTGGGGTGTGAGGACCATCGAGAACGCCATCGCCACGGCCCTGGCCGACCTCGACCCCGAGACGGTCGCCGAGGCCGAGGACGAGGCGAAGGCCGCCTGGGGTGTCCGGCTCACCCACGGCTCACCCCGACGGCTCGGGGTCTGGGCCGGCACCTCGACGCTGGAGATCACCGGCGACACCGCCGACGTGACCGCGTTGCACGACCTGATCTGCGCCACCGCCCACCAACTCCTCACCGACGACGGCTCGCAGGACACCCTCGAGATCCGGAAAGCCCGGGCGGTCGGTGTCATCGCCGGACAGTCCGGCTCTGGTGGCGCGAAGCCGGTGACCCGGATGTCCCTCCACATCGACGCCGACGACCTCACCGACCCGACCGCGACCGGCTGGGCCGAACGCCTCGGCCCGGCCACCCTGACCAAGATCCGCGACTGGCTCGCCGGCACCCGCGCCACCATCCTCCCCGTCCTGGACATGCGCCGCACCGACGCGGTCGACCGGCACGACCCACCCGCCTGGATGGCCGAACAGGTCAGGCTCCGCGACACCCACTGCGTGTTCCCCTGGTGCCAACGCGACTCCCGGGGCTGCGACCTCGACCACATCGAGCCCTACGTGCCGTTGGACGACGGCGGGCCACCGGGTCAGACCAATCCAGAGAACCTGGGTCCGTTGTGTCGGCGGCATCATCGCTGCAAGACCAGCCGACGATGGCACTACGCCAGGAATCCCGACGGCACCTACACCTGGCACGGCCCCCACGGCCGGACATACCTCGTCACACCCACCGGCACGACCTCGCTCAGCTGAGCCCGGAGACGAACGTGCGCAGGTGTGCCCGGAACTCCTCCGGCCGCTCACGCCAGGGGTCGTGGCCGGCGCCGGGGATCACCACGAGCTCGGCGTCCGGGACGAGGTCGGCCACCTCGGCGGCGCTCCAGGTCGGGCGGGGATCGCCGTCGCCGTGGATGACCAGCGTGGGGCACCGGACCGCGCGGCAGCGGTCGCGCTGGAGGGACTCGGGCTCGCCGTCCACCTCGGCGTTGAGGGCACGGTTGGCCTCCCAGTTGATGGTCAGGTGCACCCGGGCGTCCTCGTGCGCCCAGGCGCTGGCGCGGTCGGGATCGGCGAAGTCCGGGAGCCAGGACAGCGCCCGCCACTCGACCTCCTCGGCCCAGGTGCGGTGCTCGAGCTGCCCGAGCAGGTCGCGGCGCATCCGCTGCCAGGCAGTGAGCCGTGCCGCGGAGGCGGCACGGTAGTCGGTCTTCCAGGAGCTGCCCGGACCGACCCCGCTGCAGTGCACGAGACCCGAGACGGAGTCGGGGAAGCGCGCGGCGTAGGCGAGGGCGACGGTGGCGCCGAAGGAGTGGCCGAGGACGATCCATCGCTCGTGGCCCCAGTGCGCACGCAGCGCCTCGAGGTCGTCCAGCAGGTCGGCCATCGAGGGCACCGGTCCCGAGGAGTGTCCGCAGCCACGCTGGTCGAAGCGGTGGGTGCCGACCAGGTCGTCGACGAGGCCGGCGACGGGCGCGAGGTAGTCCCACAGCCCCGGACCGCCGTGCACGAGCACCATCGCGGCGCCGGACGCGGCCGGCGGACCCGAGGAGGTCCACAGGTCGACACCCTCCGCGACGGTGACCGTCATCGGAGGAAGCGCTTCACTACCTCACCGAAGACCTCCGGCTGCTCGGAGTGGACCCAGTGCCCGGCGCCCTTGATCGTCACGCGACGGTTCCTCGGGAACCACCGGTCCATCGCGGCGGCGTAGTCGTCGGTCACGTAGTCCGACTTCTGCCCGGCGATCCACAGCACCGGCCCGTCGTACGTCGCTCCGGGCTCGAGCCGGTCCTCGGGCCAGCCGCCGAGCCGCTCGAGGTCCCGGCCGAGGAGGTCCAGGTTGGGCTGCCAGGACCAGCCGTCGTGGTGCCGGAGGTTCTGGAGCAGGAAGCTGCGCACGACCGGGTTCGGTACGGCGTCGGCCAGGGCCGCGTCCGCCTCGCTCCGGCGCTCGAGCGCGTCCAGGTCGAGGGCCTGCATCGCCGCGATGTAGCCGGCGAACTCGGAGGTGTGGTGGTAGGCCACGGGCGAGACGTCGACGACGCACAACCGCTCCACGAGCTCGGGGTGGCGCAGGGCGACGAGCATCGCGATCTTGCCGCCCATCGAGTGCCCGACGAGGGCCACCGGGTCGTCGGCGGAGAAGAGCTCGGCGACCCGGTCCGCGGCGGCGAGGTAGTCGAACTCCTCGCTCCACGCCGATTTCCCGTGGTCGGGCATGTCGACGAGCAGCACCCGGTGGTCGGCGGCGAGCTCCTTGCCGATCCGGGTCCAGTTCTTGCCCTGCCCGAACAACCCGTGGCAGAAGACGACCCGCCGGCCGGACTCGCCCAGCGAGGTCGTGTGCAGGCCGGACGCGCGGGCGGGGGCGGACATGCCCCGAGGCTATCGGGGACGCACGGGCCTCAGCACCACCGGCGCACGCCGGTCGGCGACAGGTCCAGGTCGCGCAGGACCACCGGGAGCCGACCGCCGTAGTGCCGACAGGTCCAGCGGAAGTCCTTGCGCCGGTACTCGATCGCCAGCACGCGCCGGCCGTAGTGCGCGACGTACGACGAGCACTCCCGCCAGCGGCCGCACTCCTCGGCGACGGCGAAGTCGTAGCCGACGCGGGTCCCGTCGAACCCGGCCAGGTTCTTCTGCCCCGCAGCCAGGCCGGCGGCGTGCGCCCTCTTCACCAGCAGCCGGGCGTAGGCGATCGCCTGGCGGCGCGTCAGCAACCCGTCGCTGCGCGTGAAGGAGTCGAGGTTGTCGAACTCCACGGCATCGAAGCCGTGGTGGGCACAGCCCGTGACCCACCGACCCATGATCGTCGCCAGCCGCTCGCGCCGCGAGGCGGTGCGCAGGTCGAGCAGCCACTCGCCCCAGGCCTCGTCGGCCACCGGCTTGCCGTCGCGCTTGAGCACCAGGGACCAGTGGTCGCGCCAGAAGGCCTTCTCCTCGGCCTGGGTCTGGAACCCGTTGACGTAGCAGACGTTGTAGCGGCCCCTCGCCGGCTTCGCCGAGCGGTCGCGTACGACGATCCCGACGTGCCGCGGCACCGCCCGGTTGCCGCCGAGCTGGTAGTCGACGTCGGTCCCGACCGGGAGGGGTGACACCGCCGCCGCAGCCGGGGACAGCACGCCCAGCGCCAGCCAGAGCACCGCGGACAACACCATGACTCGCCGCACGACTCCCCCTTCGACCGGTGACGGATCAGAAGTCGAACATGTCCCCGATGTCGCCGAACATGTCGCCGACGCCGTCCCCGATCGCCCCGATGCCGTCGCCGATCCCCTCGCCGATGGCCCCGAGACCGTCGCCGAGCCCGTCGAAGCCGCCGCCGAACAGCATGCCCATGAACATCATGTCCATGACGCCGAAGTGCCCGAAGTAGCCGCTCGCGTAGGGCTGGTAGGCCCGGCCGCCCTGCCAGTAGGGCACCCGCCGGGACCCGACCATGACCATGCGTGAGTCGGGCTCGGCACCGGCCCGGACGCGCTCGGCGTCGAGCGCGCAGGCGGGCACGTCGCGCACGGCACCGCCCGGCGGGGCGTAGGGGACGTCCTCGGTCGAGAGGCCGTGACGGGGATCGAAGAAGCACGGAGGCCGACGGATCGGCAGCGGGCGCCCGTCCACGCGGGCCCGCACGCACGCCATCGCGTAGCGGCCGTCCTCGAGGATCTCGGTCACGTGCTTGACGTCGTCGGGCCGCTGGATCGCGTCACCGGCCGACTTGGCCGCCTCGTAGGCGTCCAGCGCTCGCTGGTAGTCGGCATTCTCCCCCGGCCCGAGCTCGCGGCCCGCCAGGTCGAGGTCCAGCGACTGGAGCTCCACGCCGAGGGCCGTGATGTCCTCGAAGGCCAGCTTGCGGACCGGCTCGAGCTCGGCCTCCCGCTGCGCGGCCAGGCGCTTCTCGTTGTTCCGCCGGGCGGCCACGACCGCGAACCCGAGGCCCACCAGCAGGAGGAGTACGACGACGCCCATCATGCGTTCAGGATACGGATGCCCGGGTGAGCCGACCCGGGCAGACCTCCGCCGGGCTCAGGCCGGGGCGGCCGCCGGCTTGAGGTCGGACCCGTCAGCGTCCTCCGCGGTGAGCGGCTGGGCGATGCTCTCGAGCGACTGGCCCTCGGCCTTGACCCCGAGGAACGCCGCCACGACTCCGCCGGCCACCATCAGGACCGCGCCGAGGTAGTAGCCGGGCGCGATGCCGGTGATGTCGCCGCTGGCGGAGGCGTCGTCGATGAGCTTGCCGAAGAGCAGCGGACCGGTGATGCCGCCGACCGCGGTGCCGATCGCGTAGAAGAACGCGATGCACAGCGCCCGGGTCTCCATCGGGAACACCTCGCTCGCCGTGAGGTAGGCGGCGCTCGCGCCGGCCGAGGCGAAGAAGAAGATCAGCGAGCCGATCAACGTGAGGGTCACGGCGGTTACGCTGCCGAGGTAGAAGCCGGTGATGCCGAGGACGACCCCGGAGAAGATGTAGGTGAACGTGATCATCCGGACCCGGCCGATGGTGTCGAAGAGCCGGCTCAGCAGCAGCGCCCCGGCGAAGTTGCTGACCGCGAACACCGCGATGTACCAACCGGTCTGCTTGACGCCGAGGAAGGTGGTCAGGCTGTCGCCGTAGGTGAAGAAGAACGCGTTGTAGAGGAACGCCTGACCCACGAAGAGCGAGAAGCACAGGACGGTGCGCTTGGGGTAGAGCGTGAAGACGGTGCGCGCGATCAGGGCGATGCTGATCGTCTTGCGCTGCCGGATGGTGATCGAGTCCGAGACGGGCTCCAGCCGGCTGCCGGTCTCGTCGGTGACGGTCTTCTCGATGCTCGTGACGATCCGCTCGGCCTCGTCCTCGCGGCCGTGGATGAACAGCCAGCGGGGGCTCTCCGGCACGTTGCGGCGGACGACGAGGATGCCGACGGCCAGGATCGCGCCGAGGCCGAACGCCGCGCGCCATCCCCAGCTCTGGTCGACGAGCGTCGGGTCGAGCAGCGGGATCGTCAGCAGGGCGCCGCCCGCCGCACCGACCCAGAAGGAGCCGTTGATCGCGACGTCGATGCGGCCGCGGTACTTCGCGGGGATCAGCTCGTCAATCGCGGAGTTGATGGCGGCGTACTCACCGCCGATGCCGGCGCCGGTCAGGAAGCGGGCGCCGAGGTACCAGGTGGGGTTCATGGAGAACGCCGTGAGCACGGTGGCGAGCGTGTAGACCGCCAGCGTGACGAGGAACAGCTTCTTGCGGCCGAGCCGGTCGGTGAGCTGTCCGAAGAACAGCGCGCCCAGGCAGGCACCGGCGACGTACACCGCACCGGCGAGGCCCACCTGGTAGCTGCTCATGCCGAGGCCGGTCTTGGGGTCGGCCAGCGCGGTCGACATCGAGCCGACGATGGTGACCTCGAGACCGTCGAGGATCCACACCGTGCCGAGCCCGATCACCACCAGCCAGTGCCACTTCGCCCACGGCAGCCGGTCGAGCCGGGCGGGGATGTCGGTCGTGATGCGTCCTGTCTCTGCTCCCATGCAGGGATGCGTACCCACTGGATCGCAGACGTAACCCTCGTCACCGCATCCGCTGGTCGAGGCGCAGATCGCACCTCGACCAGCGGGGGTCGCTCAGCGGGAGCTGTAGTCGCGGAAGCCGCGCTTGGTCTTGCGGCCGAGGTAGCCCGCCGTGACCAGGTGCTCCAGCAGCGGCGCCGGGGCGAAGCCGGGCTCGCGGAACTCCAGGTAGAGCTCGCGCTGGATGGCCAGCGACACGTCGTTGCCGACCACGTCGAGGAGCTCGAAGGGGCCCATCGGCAGCGCACAGCCCTGCTTCATCGCGACGTCGATGTCGTCGGCCGTGGCGTAGTGCGCCTCGAGCATCTTGACCGCGTCGTTGAGGTAGGGGAACAGCAGCGCGTTGACGATGAAGCCGGCCCGGTCACCGCACGAGACCGCGACCTTGCCGACCTGGTCGCACAGGGCGCGCGTGGTCTCGGTGACGTCCTCGTCGGTGGTGACGGTCGAGACGACCTCGACCAGCTTCATGATCGTGGCGGGGTTGAAGAAGTGCATGCCGATGACGTCCTGGGGACGCTTGGTCACCTTGGCCATCGAGATGATCGGCAGGCTCGAGGTCGTGGTCGCCAGGATCGCGCCGGGCTTGCAGATCTCGTCGAGGTTCTCGAAGAGGGTCGTCTTGATCTTGAGGTCCTCGGCGATCGCCTCCACGACGATGTCGACGGACTTGAGGTCGTCGAGCGAGGTCGACCCGGTCAGGCGGGCCAGCACCTCGGCCTTGCCCTCCTCGGTCGCTCGGCCGCGCTGGATCTGCTTGTCGAAGTTCTTCGTGACCGTGGCCAGGACGCCGTCGACCTTGTCCTGCGAGCGTCCGACGAAGAGCACGTCGAAGCCGGCCTTGGCGAACACCTCGGCGATGCCCGCGGCCATCGTGCCGGTGCCGACGACGCCGACCTGCTTGATGTCGTGCTTGAGCTGGGGCTTGTCGTCGGCGCTGGGGGTGTGCGCGTCGTCGACGACGATCGGGCTGTCGGGCGCCTCGTAGGTGTAGAAGCCGCGGCCGGACTTGCGGCCGAGCAGCCCGGCGGTGACGTACTGCTTGAGCAGCGGCGCCGGCGCGTGCAGCCGGTCGCGGCCCTGCTTGTACATCGTGTCCAGGATCTCGTACGCCGTGTCGAGGCCGATCAGGTCGAGCAGCGCCAGCGGGCCCATCGGGTAACCGCAGCCGAAGCGCATGGCGGCGTCGATGTCCTCGCGCGAGGCGTACTTGCCCTCGTACATCGCGACGGCGTGGTTGAGGTAGCCGAACAGCAGCGTGTTGGCGATGAAGCCGGCCTTGTCGCCGCAGACGACGGGGTTCTTGCCGAGCTTCTCGACGAGCGCCTTCACGTCGTCGAGCACGGTCTGCTCGGTGACGACGGTGCGGATGATCTCGACGAGGTTCTGGACCGGGGCCGGGTTGAAGAAGTGGACGCCGATGACCCGGCCGGGGCGCGAGTTGGCCGTCGAGATCTCGGTGACCGAGAGCGAGGAGGTGTTGGTGGCGAGCACGGTGTCGGGACCGACGATGTCGTCGAGCTCCCGGAAGATGCCCTTCTTGATCTCCAGCGACTCCACGACCGCCTCGACGACGAAGTCGGCGTCGGTGAGGTCCTTCATCGAGGTGGTGAGCTGGATCCGCCCCAGGATCTCGGCATGCTCGGCCTCGGTGATCTTGCCGCGCTTCACGGCGCGGGCGGTCGAGTGCTCGAGGTGCTGGCGACCGCGGGCCACCGCGTCGTCGTTGAGCTCGACACCCACGACGGAGAAGCCGTTGCGGGCGAAGACCTCGGCGATACCGGCACCCATGGTGCCGAGTCCGATCACGCCGATGGTGCCGAAGTCGCGGCCGGCTGCGGGCGCGGTCGATTCAGGGGAAGTGCTCGTCATGGGGCGCATCATGGCACGGCGCACGGAGGCTCACCGTGGCGCACTTCACTCGCCGGTAACTTAACGATCCAAACGCCCACGGACCGGACGGGTCATGACGATCCGGGCCCCGTTGTGCTCCAGACCGAGCGCGATCTCGTGCTCGTGGAGGCGCCACTGCCAGGGCTCGATCTCGGCGACCTCGACGAACCCGAGGCCCGCGTAGAACGGCCCGTTCCAGGGCAGGTCCCGGTAGGTGCACAGCGACATCTCGTCGTACCCCTGCCAGCGCGCCTCCTCCAGCACCGCCGCCACCAGCGAGGAGCCGATCCCGCGCCGGCCGTGCTCGGGGACCACCGAGATCTGCTCGAGGTGGGCGTGCCCCTCCACGTCCAGCACGTGGGCGAAGCCCACCACCTCGCCGTCGACGTCGGCCACCACGATGAAGCCCGCCAGCAGCGCCCGGTCGAAGCCCGACCCGGCCGGTGACAGCAGCACCGGTGCGATGTCGTCGCCGAACGCCTCGGCGAACATCGGCCCCCCGGAGTCCTCCACCGCGGCCAGGTGACGCAGGTCCGAGGGCCGCGCGAGGCGGAGCCTGACACCGGGGGTGACGCGGGCCGTGGGATCCATGTCGGCCACTGTAGATTCGTCGCCCGTGAGACTCGTCGTTGCGCGCTGCCAGGTCGACTACGCGGGACGCCTGACGGCGCACCTCCCGATGGCCACCAGGGTCCTGATGATCAAGGCGGACGGCTCGGTCCTCGTGCACTCCGACGGCGGCTCCTACAAGCCGCTCAACTGGATGTCGCCCCCCTGCACCCTCCGGGAGGGCACCACCGACGACGGCCAGGTCGAGTGGACCGTCACCAGCAAGACGGACGACACGCTCCGGATCCTGATCGAGGAGGTCGTCCACGAGTCGTCCCACGACCTCGGCATCGACCCCGGCCTGCAGAAGGACGGCGTCGAGAAGCACCTCCAGGAGCTGCTGGCCGAGCACCCGGCGTCCCTCTCCCCCGGCCTCACGCTCGTACGCCGGGAGTTCCCCACGGCGATCGGCCCGGTCGACCTGATGTGCCGCGACGGCGAGGGGCTCAGCGTCGCCGTCGAGATCAAGCGCCGCGGCGAGATCGACGGCGTCGAGCAGCTCACCCGCTACCTCGAGCTGCTCAACCGCGAGCCGCTCCTGACCAGCAAGGGCCCGGTCCGCGGCATCTTCGCCGCGCAGGAGATCAAGCCGCAGGCACGCGTGCTCGCGACCGACCGCGGCATCGCCTGCGCGGTCGTGGACTACGACGCCCTGCGCGGCATCGACGACTCCGAGCACCGGCTGTTCTGATGCGGATCTACCACGTCGCCACCCTCGCCGACTGGGAGGCCGCGCAGGCCTCGGGCGCCTACACCACGTCCACGCGCGGGGTGACGCTGGAGCAGGAGGGGTACATCCACGCCAGCCGCGAGGACCAGTGGCGGGGCGTGCACGAGCGGTACTACGCCGACGTCACCGAGCCGCTCGTGCTCCTCGTGATCGACACCGACCTGCTCTCGTCCCCCGTCGTCGAGGAGGTGCCGGCGCCGGGCATGACCGAGACCTACCCGCACGTCTACGGCCCGATCGACCCGGCCGCGGTCGTGGAGGTCCGCCCGGCCTGATGGGGCCATGGACGGTCGTTGCCCGTCGTGCCACCGTGGGGTGACGTCCTGCTGGAGGTGAGCACATGGAAGCGTCCGCACAGCCGATGGCCTGCCCCGACTGCCACGCCCTGACCGACGACCTGGCCACGCACGAGCGGTGGCACTCGCGCCTGGTCCACGACATCGCCGTCGCCGTCGACAAGGAGAACAAGCGCCGCGAGGCGGCCGGAGCGCGCTGAGCGCCCGGCTCGCTCAGTCCTCGGCACCGCCCTGCGCCTGCCGCCGCTCGTGCAGGCGCTGCTGCGCCGCGGGCAGGAACGCCAGGCACGGAGCCTCCGCGTCCGGGTGCTTCTCGGTGAGGTGGAAGGTCCACCGGTCCATCGCGGCCATGAAGCCGTTGTCGCCGCCGGGGCGGTAGGCCGACCACTTCCGGTGGCCCTTCGCGCGGCACGTCGTGCAGCTGATCTTGTAGACGAACTGCTGGTCGCCGTCCAGGTCGATCGACACCGACGCCAGCGGACCAGCCTCGGCGGCCGCCTTCCGCTCACGAGCAGATCTGCTCGCCACCATGTCGCACCCCACGTCCGTTCGAGTCCGACGAGCCTAGCCCCCACGTCACCGGGCCCGGGACGTACCCGGTTCGGGCGATGCCGCCCGGGGCGGACACCCCTAGCGTCGCACGGAGGGGACCAGCTCGGCGGCCCCCTGCGGGTCGCCTCTCCAGAAGGGTGTCCCGATGATCCGCAAGATCCTCAGCGTCATCAGCGTGTGCGCGCTGGCGGTCGGCCTGTCGCTGGCTGCCGCAGTCGCCGCGCCACCGCTCGTCCAGCTCTCCGGCGCCATCTTCACCAGTGACGCCTCCGGCGTCCCGGTCAACCTCAACCACTACGCCGACAAGCGCGACGTCTACCTCAACGGCGGCCCGGGCATCAACGCCCCCGCCGACGCCGCCGGACTGCCTCCGGGCGTCTACGCCTTCCAGGTCACCAGCCCGTCCGGCAAGGCCCTGCTGTCCACCGACCCGGTCGAGTGCCGCCGGGTCACCATCGGCGCCAACGGCCTCTTCCAGGACGTCGCCCCCAGCACGCCCTGCGGCCACGTGACCGGGATCGACGGCGAGCACGGCGGCATCACCGTGCAGCTCTACCCCTACGACGACACCCCCAACCCGGGCGGCGTCTACAAGGTCTGGCTCACGCCGTACGACGCCCTCGACTGCAAGGCAGCGGGCAACAAGCACTGCTTCGTCCCCGGCAACAGCAAGACCGACAACTACAAGGTGAAGGCCACCGCCACCGTCGAGATCGACACCCGGTTCCACCGCAACGGTGACCTGGTCGACGGCCTGGCCGCCACCTGGACCGACACGCTCGGCGCCTCCAACGTGAAGTACTCGGAGTACGCCCCGAGCCGCCTCGCGTTCCACGAGGCCCACGTCGAGGCGGTCGAGGAAGGCACGCACACGATCAGCGTGGCCGACCAGACCGGCTGCACGATCGGGAAGGTGCTCACCCCGAACGGCAACACCGTCAAGCCCAACAAGGGCCGTGTCTCGGTGTCGGTCTCGGTCGCGCCGTACAGCAGTGGCGCCGACACGACGTACTTCGTCGACGTCTACTGCATCAACTGACGCTGAGGAGGCGGGGCGCCGTCAGACGAGGCCGACGACCTCGTCGGCGGCGCCCCAGCTCAGCGTCACCCCGGCCCCGCCGTGCCCGTAGCAGTGGATGACCCGTCCGGCGCGCTCCAGCCTCACGGCCGGGCGCACCGGCCGCAGGCCCACCTTGTGCCGCAGCACCTTCGCGTCGCGCAGGGCCGGCACCAGGCGGGAAGCGCGCCGGAGGATGTCGGCGGCGGCCTCGGGCGAGGGCGTCCGGCTCCAGTCGCCCTGCTCGTCGGTGCCGCCGACCACGACGTCGTGCTCACGCGGGACCACGTAGGTCGGGCCTTCGCCGTCGAGCCACCAGCGATCGAGTCCGACCTGCTCGACGTAGACGACCTGGCCCCGGACCGGCACGACCGTCCGGTCCGCACCCAGCAGCCGGGCGCCGAGCCCCGAGCAGTTGACGACGAGGTCGCCGCCCTCGGGGAGCGCCCGCAGGTTGAGTCGGGTGATGGTGCCGCCGAGCGACTCCACCTGACCCGAGAGCCAGTCGAGGTAGACCGGCATCTCGACCACCGGGGTCGTGAACGTCCACCCGTCGACGTAGCCCGCGGGCACGTCGCTGACCCGGTCGAGCCGCGGCACGGCGGTGCGCCACCAGGGGTCGGGCTGGCGGGCGGTGAAGACCTCGGTCCCGTGCACCATCCGGACGCCGGCCTCCGGCGAGCCGGCGTACTCGACGGGCGCGGCGAGCGCGTCGAAGACGGCGTACGACGTCGCCGCCCAGCGCGTCACCCGGTCCTGCGGCAGCGCGCGGTAGGGGTACCAGAGGGCCGCCGCGACCGCCGAGGTCGTCTCCCGCGGCAGGTCGCGGGCGACCACGTCGACGCGGTGCCCGGCCTCGAGCAGGCGGACGGCGCAGGACAGCCCGACGACGCCCGCACCCACCACGATGATCCGTGCCACGGGGGAAGTCTGTCCTACCGATGCGTAACCCGGGTCACAACGGCTTCGTTGGGCCGAGGACGAAAGGACCTCCGATGCCCCGACCGGCCCGTCTGGCCCGCCTCGCCCCTGCCCTGCTCGTCCTGCTGCTCGCGCTGCTGTCCGGGGGCCTCGGCGCCCCCGCCTCGGCCCACGAGGAGCGGCCCGCCGAGTTCCCCGACGGCACCGGGCACCGCCCGACGTTCCTCGGCTACGACAACCCGCGGTCCCGCGTCGTGTGCAAGCCGGGGAGCGCCGACGCGATCGCCGCGATGCCCGACGGCGCGGTCAAGCAGCGCAACGAGCGACTGCTGGGGCAGTGCCGGTTCTCCTCGATCCAGACCGCGATCGACTCGATCCGCCAGCGGCGCACGTCGGTCTACGTGCTGCCGGGCACCTACCACGAGCAGCAGTACGCCGGGGACGAGCGCAGCTACTACTGCTCCCACCTGGAGACTTCGTCCACCGCGCCACTGCTGTCCTCGGAGTACATCGGCAGCCTCTCCTCCCCCGACACGGGGGCCAAGGAGGGCACCAACGGCGAGTCCAACCCGATCGCGCTGTCCTACGCCGACCAGCGGGCCTGCCCGCACAACCTCAACCTGATCGCGATCTTCGGCGACAAGACGCCCAAGAACGACTCGATCGCCTGCGACAGCCGCTTCTGCGGCACCCAGGTCATCGGCACCGGCCGAAAGGTCACCGACGTCACCGTCGACAACCGGTTCTCCAAGCTCAACGGCATCCGGGCCGACCGGGCCGGGGGCCTCTACCTCAAGGACATCACCTTCGAGCAGGCGGAGTTCAACTCGATCTACGTCCTGGAGACCGACGGGTTCGTGCTCGACCACGTGCTCGCCCGCGGCAACGACGAGTACGGCATCCTCGCCTTCGCCAGCGACCACGGGCTGATCGAGAACTCCGAGGCCTACTACAACGGCGACTCCGGCTTCTACCCCGGCTCCGGCTCGGACCTCAACGCCGACAACCCGGACTTCAAGGCCACCCGCTACGCGATCGAGATCCGCGGCAACTCCAGCCACGACAACACGCTGGGCTACTCCGGCACGGCGGGCAACTCGATCTGGGCCCACGACAACGAGTTCTTCCACAACGCCACCGGCATCGCGACGGACTCGCTGTTCCCCGGCCACCCCGGCCTGCCGCAGGACCACGCCCGGTGGAACCACAACGACATCCACTCCAACAACATGAACTGGTACACCCGGTTCGTCGACACCGGCATCTGCGACAAGCCGATGCCGCAGCGCGGCTACATCGACGGCACGGTCTGCCCGGTGGTGCCGGTGCCCGTCGGCACCGGCGTGCTCATCGCGGGCGGCAACTTCGACTCCACCGACCACAACTGGATCTACGACAACTGGCGCAACGGCACCATGCAGTTCTGGGTGCCGGCGGCGCTGCGCGACGACTACGACCCCTCCCACCAGTACGACACCTCGAACCACAACCACACGTTCGCCAACCACATGGGCATCGCGCCCGACGGCAGCGAGCAGCCCAACGGCCTCGACCACTGGTGGGACGACCAGGGCACCGGCAACTGCTGGGAGGACAACCAGTACGCCGGCGGCACCGGCACCAACAACTTCACCGTCCCGCCGCCCTCGTGCGCGGACGGCGGCTCGGTCTTCGTGCCGGGCGCGTTCGTGAAGGACGCGGGCTTCCTGTCGTGCAGCCAGTACGACCGCAGTGACCCGACCTGGCAGCACCCGCCGCAGTGCGAGTGGTTCGACAGCCCGTCGAAGCCGGGCTCCTCGAGCGGCGCGGTCGACCAGGACCACTCCGAGCTGGTGGCCGCTCCCCTCCTCACCGCGACGGGCGGGCTGCTGCTCGCCCTCGGCCTGCGGAAGCGTCGTACCTCCCGTGTGGCGTAGGTCCGCACTCCTGCTCGCCGTCCTCGCCCTCCTGCTGGTGGGCGGGGGCGTCGCGGTCGCGCGGTCGGCGCCGTCGCTGAAGACCGGCGGTCCCACGGCGGTCTCGGGGACCGAGGCCACCTCGGTCTTCACGATCGCAGGCCGCACCATCCGGCAGATCCGGTACGCCGACGGCGGCACCCTGCGCTACACGTTCGGGCTGACCAACACCGGTCACCTGCCGCTGACCGTGCGCGGGCTGGCCGACGACCAGCCCTCGACCCGGCTGTTCACCTACACCGGCCTGACCGGGCCGGACGGGGCCGGGGACGTGCACCTGGGGCCGGGAGAGACGGCCCGGCTCACCCTCGCGCTGCGGATGGGCGGCTGCGAGACGCTCTCGGCCCGGGCCGGGGCGTTCGTGACCGAGGTGGTCCTGCGCACCGAGCAGGCCGGGGTCTTCGACGACGAGGTGCGGGTGACGCTGCCCGAGGAGGTCCACACCGGATCGCCGCGCGAGGCGTTCTGCCCCCGCTCGACCGCGACGTCGCGTCCCCCGGGCTGAGGCTGAGACCCTCCCCACACCGGCGCCAACTTCCATACCGACGGTATGGAGTGCCATGCTGGCACGGCACGCCTTATTGACATCTTTTCAACAAGGAGCCGTTCCCGATGCGCCGTCCCCTGCTCGCCACCCTCGCCGCCGTCCTGGCCCTCCCCCTGCTCGCGGGGCTCACGGTCGCGCCGGCCCACGCCGGGGCGGGCGTCGACGTGATCTCGCGCGCGGTCACCTTCTCGGTCGACAACACCAACGGCACCCGCGTCGCCTGCACCGCCGACGGCCAGGTCCACACGGTGCACGCCACGCTCGTCGGCCCGCGCAGCGAGGTCCTCGGGGCCAGCGTCGACCGCATCAACGTGCTCGTGCACGACACCACCACGGGCGGCTGGTTCTGGCAGCTGCCGGGCCACCCGGCGTACGACTGGGCGAGCCGCCTGGCGGACGCCGGCGAGACCTCGCTGGTCCTGGACCGCCTCGGCTACGACACCAGCCCGCTCACGGACGGCAACGCCACCTGCGTCGGGGCCCAGGCCGACATGCTCCACCAGGTCGTCGAGCACCTCCGCTCGGGCCACTACGTGTACGCCGACCAGCCGCGGGCCGTGCCGTCGGCCCAGCACGTCGTGCTCCAGGGGCACTCGGTCGGCGCGGCGATCGCGCAGCTCGAGGCGGCGACCTTCGACGACGTCGACGGGCTCGTGCTGATGTCCTGGTCCGACTCCGGTGCCACCCAGGCGGCGATCGACGGCGTGCAGCGCCAGTCGCAGGCCTGCCTCCAGGGCGCCGACTACGCGGCCTTCGCCCCCTCCGGCAAGCAGTTCCGCCACCTCGCCTTCGCCAGCGCCCCCGCGGGCGTGCAGCGGGTCGCCGCCCGGCTGCGCAACCAGGACCCGTGCGGCGACGTGCTGAGCCTCGGCTCGGCCTACGCCACCTCCAACGCGCTGACCCACCAGATCGAGGCGCCGACCCTGCTGCTCTACGGCAGCAAGGACCGGCTCAACGACCCGTCCTCCAAGGACCGCCAGCGCGACGCCTACAAGTCGGGCACGCCCGTGACCACGACGGTCTTCGCCGGTGCGGGCAACGCCCTGCCGCTGGAGCGCACCGCGCCGCAGACGCAGGCGCGCGTCATCCGCTGGCTGGCGGCCACCCTGGGCTGACGAGCCGCCAGCCGTCCGCGTCGACCTCCAGCTCGATCACCCCGCAGTTCGCGAGCGAGACGCCCAGGCCGGCGGTCCGGGGCATCCCGACCAGCTGCGGCACTGTCGCGAGGATCGCGCCGCCGTGGCTGACCACCAGCACGGTCTCACCCCGGTGCTCGTCGGCGATCGCCTCGAGCACCCCCTGGACGCGGGCGACCGTGTCGCCGATCCGGTCGCCGCCCGCGATCGCGGCGCTGTCGTCGCCCTCGGCCCACTGCCGGAAGACCTCGGCGAAGTACGCCGACTCGTGCTCCCCCGAGCCGGCGAGCGACCCCACGGCGTACTCCCTCAGGCCCTCGCGCACCACCACGTCGGTGCCGAGCACGGACGCGGCGATCTCGGCGGTCTGCACCGCACGCGACAGCGAGCTCGTCCAGACCCGGGAGACCCGCTCGTCCACCAGCCGCTCCCCCAGCGCCCGCGCCTGCGTGCGGCCGAGCGCGGTGAGGCTGCCGCCGTCATCGCTGATCAGGGCGGTCTCGTACTCGGCCTCGCCGTGGCGGGCGACGAGGATCCGGGCGGGACACTGGAGTGAGCTCACCCGCGGGAGGCTAGTCCAGGTCGTTGGCCTTGCGGATCACCTCGACGATGCCGGCCATGATCTCGGTGAGCCCGAAGTCCTTGGGGGTGTAGACCGCGGCCACGCCCAGCTCCTGGAGCCGGCGCCCGTCGGAGTCGGGGATGATCCCGCCCACGATCACCGGTAGGTCGCCCAGGCCGGCCTCGCGCAGCCCGTCGAGGACCGCGGGGACCAGCTCCATGTGGGAGCCGGACAGGATCGAGAGGCCGACGCAGTGCACGTCCTCGGCGACGGCGGCCGCGACGATCTGCTCGGGCGTCAGCCGGATGCCCTGGTAGATCACCTCGAAGCCCGCGTCGCGGGCCCGCACGGCAACCTGCTCGGCGCCGTTGGAGTGGCCGTCGAGCCCGGGCTTCCCGACCAGCAGCCGCAGGCGGCCGCCCAGCTCCTCGCCGGTCTGCCGGACCCGGTCGCGGACGGCCGTGAGCTCGGCCCCGGCCTCGGCGACGACGGCACCGCTCACGCCCGTGGGGCCGCGGTACTCGCCGAACACCTCGCGCAGCGTGCCGGCCCACTCGCCCGTCGTGGCGCCCGCCCGGGCGGCCGCCAGGGTGGCCTCCATGAGGTTGGCGTCGGTCTTCGCCGCGGCGGCCAGCGCGGCCAGCGCCTCGGCGACGGCGTCGCCGTCGCGCTGGGCCTTCCACTCCTCGACGCTGGCCAGGGCGGTCCGCTCGGCCTCGGGGTCGGCGGCCATGATGGCGCCGTCCAGATCGGCGGTCAGCGGCGACGGCTCGGTCGTCTCGAACTTGTTGACGCCGACGATGATCTCGTCGCCGGACTCGATCCGCGCCCGCCGGGCGGCGTGCGAGGAGACGAGCTCGGACTTCATGTACTCCACGGCGGCGATCGCGCCGCCCATGGCCTGGACGCGGTCGATCTCCTGCTTGGCGCCCTCGACCAGCTCGGCGACCTTGGCCTCGATGACGTGCGAGCCGTCGAAGATGTCGCCGTACTCCAGGAGGTCGGACTCGAAGGCCAGCACCTGCTGGAGGCGCAGCGACCACTGCTGGTCCCAGGGCCGGGGCAGGCCGAGGGCCTCGTTCCACGCGGGCAGCTGGAGCGCCCGGGCACGGGCGTTCTTGGACAGCGTGACACCCAGCATCTCGAGCACGATGCGCTGCACGTTGTTCTCGGGCTGGGCCTCGGTCAGGCCGAGGGAGTTGACCTGCACGCCGTAGCGGAAGCGGCGCATCTTCGGGTCGGTGACGCCGTAGCGCTCGCGGGTGATCTCGTCCCACAGCTGGACGAAGGCCCGCATCTTGCAGGTCTCCTCGACGAACCGGACGCCGGCGTTGACGAAGAAGGAGATCCGGCCGACGACCTTCTCGAAGTCGTCCTCGGAGACCTGGCCGGCGTTCTTGACCTGGTCGAGGACGGCGATGGCGGTGCACAGCGCGTAGGCGAGCTCCTGCGTGGGCGTCGCACCGGCCTCCTGCAGGTGGTAGCTGCAGATGTTGATCGGGTTCCACTTGGGGATCTGGTGGACGGTGTAGGCGATCATGTCGGCGATCAGCCGCATCGAGGCCTCGGGCGGGAACGCGTAGGTCCCGCGGGAGAGGTACTCCTTGATGATGTCGTTCTGGGTGGTGCCGGCCAGCTGGGCGGCAACCTCCTCCGGCGACAGGTCCGGGCACTGCTCCTCCGCGACGACCTGGTACATCGCGAGCATCCACATCGCGACGGCGTTGATCGTCATCGAGGTGTTCATCTCGGTGAGCGGGATGTCCTCGAACAGCCGGCGCATCTCGCCGAGGTGCGGCACCGGCACGCCCACCTTGCCGACCTCGCCGCGCGAGAGCGGGGAGTCGGGGTCGTAGCCGGTCTGCGTGGGCAGGTCGAACGCCACGGAGAGGCCGGTCTGGCCCTTGGCCAGGTTGGTGCGGTAGAGCGCGTTCGACGCGGCGGCCGTGGAGTGGCCGGCGTACGTGCGCATCACCCAGGGGCGGTCCTTCTGGGGACGGTCCATCTCGGTCATGGGTCCGAGCGTAGAACGTGACCTACCGCTTGGTAACTCGTCTCGGTGTGGGTAATCCGACACCTGACCAGCGCGGATCCGCTCAGGCGCTGGCGGCCGCCCGCTCGACCTCCACGACGCGGATCAGCCGCGAGAGGTGGAGCATCCGGCGCACCGCGGGTCCACAACCGCGCAGGGTGAGGTGGTGCCCGGACCGGGAGGCCTGCCGGGTCGCCACGGCGAGCACCTTGAGGGCGGTCAGGTCGACCACGTCCACGCCCGTCAGGTCCACGACCACGTCCTCGTCGTGTCCCTCGAGGTGGTCGTAGATCGCGGCCCGGACCTGCATGGTGCTCCGCACGTCGAAGTCGCCCACGAGCACGAGTGTCGGGCCGTCGGTGATGATGTCCATCGCTGCTCCATCCCCCCGGAGCCCAGAGAAACCCCGGTGTTCGCCGCTGTCGATGTCGCCTCTGTACCCACTATGACGCCGCCCACACCGATCGGGTTGCGTCGGAAACCGCGTGTCTCGCGTCCCGAGACCACGGGCCCCGGCCGCGCGGCGGCTCACGGGAACTACGCTCGCGTGCATGGTCAACCTCACGCGGATCTACACGCGCACCGGCGATGCCGGCCAGACGCGGCTCGGCGACATGAGCACCACGTCCAAGAACGACCCGCGGCTGCACGCCTACGCCGACGTCGACGAGGCCAACGCCCAGCTCGGGGTCGCGATCGCGCTGGGCGACCTCGACGAGGACGTCGTCGCCGTCCTCACCCACGTCCAGAACGACCTCTTCGACGTCGGCGCCGACTTCTGCACGCCGGTGGTCGAGAACCCCGAGTTCCCGCCGCTGCGCATCGAGCAGGCCTACGTGGACCGGCTCGAGGCGTGGTGCGACCACTACAACGAGCACCTGGCCAACCTGCGCTCGTTCATCCTCAGCGGCGGCACCCCGGGCGGCGCCCTGCTGCACGTGGCGCGCACCGTCGTACGCCGGGCAGAGCGGTCGGCCTGGGCGGCGCACGCCGAGCACGCGGAGACGATGAACGTCCTCGCGATCACCTACCTGAACCGGCTCTCCGACCTGCTCTTCATCCTCGCCCGTCACGCCAACCGGGAGCAGGGGGACGTCCTGTGGGTGCCGGGTGGCGAGCGGGGCGAGCAGCACTGACGCTGATCGCGGCCGGCACCATCAACAGGGCGATCGCGAGCAGCGAGTCCAGGGTGCCGACCCGGTCGCCGAGCTGGCCGAGCAGGGGCGGACCGGCGAGGAACGCCGCGTAGCCGATCGTCGAGACGACGCTGACCCGCGCCGCGGCCCGCGCCGGCTCGTCGGCCGCCGCACTCATGCCGACCGGGAAGCCGAGCGACGCACCGAGGCCCCAGACCAGGATCCCGAGGCCGACGAGCAGGACGTGGCCGCCCCACACCACCAGCAGGATGCCGGTCGCGGCGGTCGCGGCCGTGGCCCACAAAACCGGCGCCCGGCCCCAGCGGTCCAGGGCGAACGGGCCGAGGAGCCTCCCCGCCGTCATCGCGGTGACGAACGCCGAGAACCCGGCGACGCCGACCCAGTGGGCCACGCCGTAGCCGTCGATGAGCGCGAGCGAGAGCCAGTCGTTGGCCGAGCCCTCCACGGTCGCGAAGGCGAGCACCATCACGCCGATGGCGAGGGTGCGCGGCTCGAGCCACGCCGAGCCCGAGGAACCCTGCTCGTCGTGGTGGACCGTCGGCTCGGGGAAGGCCCGGGCGACCACGCCGACCAGGACCGCGGCGACCACACCGCCCACCCCCACGTGCCACGGCAGGGGGACCCCGGCGGCGGCCATCGGGATCCCGACGGCGGCCCCGGCGATGCTGCCCAGGCTCCAGCCCGCGTGGAAGCGCGGCATGATGGTGCGACCGATCCGGCGCTCCACCTCGGCGCCCTCGACGTTCATGGCGACGTCCCACGTCCCGGTGCCGATGCCGTAGGCGAAGAAGCCCACGGCCGTCACCGGCACCGAGGACAGCTCGCCCGCCCCGGTGCCCGCGAGCACCATGCCCACCGCGGTGAGAGCGCCTCCCGCCCGGACCACCCGGGCCGCGCCGAGGCGCTCGATCAGTCGTCCGCTGGAGGGCAGCGCCAGCACCGACCCGGCGGCGATCGCGAGCAGCAGCAGGCCCAGCGGGCCGTTGGCCAGGTCGAGGTCGGCACGCAGGTCGGGCAGCCTCGAGACGAGCGTGGCGAAGCAGAAGCCGTTCAGGGCGAACGTCAGGGCGACAGCGTTGCGGGCGCGCACGATCATCGGCGCGCGGGACGCTCCCACGACGCGCCGGGCGGGCCGGACTCGAGCCAGGCCTGGAAGCCCATCAGCGAGGAGGGGCCCATCGCGAGCTCGACGTCCGCACCGTCGTCGGTGCGGCAGCAGATCACGACGTGGTCGGGGTAGAGCGACATCTGCTCCACGCCCTCGGGTGCCCGTCGGCCGGAGTAGCGCAGGTGCGAGCGCTCCCACGAGCGCTTGGGCCGCGGCGAGAGCGAGAAGATCCGGAACCACTCGAGCGACTCGCCGGAGTAGCGGCCGAGCCCGAGAAGCCAACCGCGCCCGGCCCTCTCGGGACGGACGCGGAAGGAGAGCTCGAAGGTGCCGCCGTTGCGGGACAGCACGCGGCGACGCACGATCAGGGCGACGCCGTAACAGAGGACGAGCAGGAGCAGGCCACCAGCTGCGTCGAGCAGCCACTGCCAGACCGGCATCGGTCCCTCCCGTCCCCCTCGCGGCCGCACGGATGAGCACGCGAGGTGCTCACCCTAGCGGGCGACCGGAGGGGACGGACGGGTGGGTCGGCTGGTGTCAGCGCGCCCGTTCGAAGGTGCGGATGCGGGCCTCGGCGGCACGGATCCGGGCCTGCTGCTTCTGGTCCTCGGGGTCGGCCTCGGCAGCCTCGAGCTGGGCCCGAGCCTCGTCGAGGTCGATCTCGTGGGACATCTCGGCGTGCTCGGCCAGGATCGAGACCCGGTTGTGGGCGACCGAGATGAACCCGTCGTCGACGGCCACGAAGTGCTGGTGGCTGTCCGGCTCGGTGATCTCGACGACCCCGCTGACGAGCAGCGAGAGGATCGGCGTGTGGTTGCGCAGGATCCCCACGTCACCCTCGGCCGTCCGGGCGATGACCATGGTGGCGGGACCGGACCACACGGTCCGGTCCGCCGCCACGAGCTCCACCTGGAGGTGGCTGTCGGTGTCGGCCATCAGAGGCTCTTCTGGATCTCTGCCCACTTCTTCTCGACGTCGTCCAGACCGCCGCACATGAAGAAGGCCTGCTCGGCCACGTGGTCGTACTCACCGTCGGCGATCTTGTTGAACGCCTCGATCGTGTCGGCCACCGGAACCGTCGAACCCTCGATGCCGGTGAACTGCTTGGCGACGTAGGTGTTCTGGGACAGGAAGCGCTGGATGCGGCGAGCGCGGGACACGATGATCTTGTCCTCTTCGGAGAGCTCGTCGACACCGAGGATCGCGATGATGTCCTGGAGCTCCTTGTTGCGCTGCAGGATCTGCTTGATCCGGATGGCGCAGTCGTAGTGCGCCTGCCCGATGTACTGGGCGTCCAGGATCCGCGAGGTCGACGTCAGCGGGTCCACCGCGGGGTAGATACCGAGCGAGGCGATCTCTCGCGAGAGCTCGGTGGTCGCGTCGAGGTGGGCGAAGGTCGTCGCCGGAGCCGGGTCGGTGTAGTCGTCCGCCGGCACGTAGATCGCCTGCATCGAGGTGATCGAGTGACCGCGGGTCGAGGTGATCCGCTCCTGCAGCGTGCCCATCTCGTCGGCGAGGTTCGGCTGGTAACCCACGGCGGACGGCATGCGGCCGAGCAGCGTGGACACCTCGGAACCGGCCTGGGTGAACCGGAAGATGTTGTCGATGAACAGCAGCACGTCCTGGCCCTGCACGTCGCGGAAGTACTCCGCCATCGTCAGCGCCGAGAGGGCCACGCGCAGGCGGGTGCCCGGCGGCTCGTCCATCTGGCCGAAGACGAGGGCGGTCTGGCCGATGACGCCGGCCTCCTCCATCTCGACGATCAGGTCGTTGCCCTCACGGGTGCGCTCGCCGACACCGGCGAACACCGACACACCACCGTGGTCCTTGGCAACACGCGCGATCATCTCCTGGATGAGCACGGTCTTGCCGACGCCGGCGCCGCCGAACAGGCCGATCTTTCCGCCCTGCACGTAGGGGGTCAGCAGGTCGATGACCTTGATGCCGGTCTCGAACATCTGGGTCTTGGACTCGAGCTGGTCGAAGGCCGGGGCCTTGCGGTGGATGCCCCAGCGCTCCTTGACCTCGAGCTGCTCGTCGCCCTCGAGGTTCAGGCACTCGCCCAGGGTGTTGAACACCCGGCCGAGCGTCGCGTCGCCCACGGGGACGGTGATCGGGCCGCCGGTGTCCTGCACCTGCGCGCCGCGGACCAGGCCGTCGGTCGGCTGCAGCGAGATCGCGCGGACCATGCCGTCACCGATGTGCTGGGCGACCTCGAGCGAGAGCACCTTGGCCTCGCCGCCGAGCTCCAGCTTGGTCTCGAGCTTGTTGTACATCTCGGGCATCGAGTCGATGGGGAACTCGATGTCGACGACGGGACCGATGACGCGGGCGATCCTGCCGACGCCGCCAGCAGCCTTGGCCGTGGTCTCTTCAACAGTGGCAGTCATGTCTCTCACTCATTCCCGGCGTTGGCGTCGGCCAGCGCGTTGACGCCACCGACGATCTCGCTGATTTCCTGGGTAATGCCGGCCTGGCGGGCCTGGTTGGCGATCCGGCGGTACTTCTTGATGAGCTCGTCGGCGTTGTCCGTCGCGGACTTCATGGCCTTCTGACGGGCGGCCAGCTCGGAAGCGGCCGCCTGCAGCATGGCGAAGAAGATCCGGCTCTGGACGTACTGCGGGAGCAGCCCGTCCAGGACGTGCTCGGCCGAGGGCTCGAACTCGTAGAGCGGCAGGACCTCGTCGGGCGCGGGCTTCTCCTCGCCCTCGACGACCTCCAGCGGGAGCAGGCGGATGGCCGTCGGCTCCTGGACCAGCATCGAGCGGAAGCGCGTGTAGACCACGTGCACCTCGTCGACGTTCCCCTCAGCGCCCTCGTCCTTCAGGAAGGCCTCGATGAGGGTCTTCCCGACGTCGTGGGCGATGTCGTTGGACGGCTGGTCGGAGAACCCGGTCCACGACCGCACGATCGGACGGGCGCGGAACTTGAAGTACGCCTCGCCCTTGCGGCCGCAGATGTAGGTGTCGATCTCCTTGCCCTCCCCGCGGAGCTTCTCCGCGAGGCGCTCGGCCTCCTTGAGCACGCTCGAGGAGTAGGCGCCGGCCAGGCCACGGTCGCTGGTCACGATGAGCACGGCGGCCCGCTTGGGGTCCTCCGGCTCACGCGTGAGCGGGTGGTCGACGTTGGCGTAGGTCGCCACCGCCGACACCGCGCGGGTCAGCTCACGGGCGTAGGGCGCGGCCGACTGGGCCCGCTGCTGCGCCTTGATGATGCGGGACGCAGCAATGAGCTCCATGGCGCGCGTGATCTTCTTCATCGACTCCGTCGACTTGATCCGCGCTCGGTACTCACGCAGCGATACGGCCATGCGTCAGCCCCGCTTCTGCTTGACGATCTGCTCCTGGTCCTCGTCCTCCAGCGCCTCGGCCTGGGGCTCGTGGCCGACCTTGATCGAGCCACCGTCGGAGGTCTCGAACTGGTCCAGGAAGGAGGTGTAGGCCTTGTCCAGCGACTGCTCCGTGCCGTCCTCGAACTTCTGGGTCTCACGGATGGTCGAGAGCACGCCGTCGTTGCTGCGGCGCAGGTAGTCGAGGAACTCCTGCTCGAAGCGCAGCACGTCGGGGGTGGGGACCTTGTCCAGGCGGCCGGTGGTGCCGAGCCACAGCGAGACGGTCATCTCCTCGAGCGGGTACGGCGAGTAGGCCGGCTGCTTGAGGAGCGCCATCAGGCGCTGGCCGCGGTCGAGCTGCTGGCGCGAGGCCGCGTCGAGGTCGGAGGCGAACATCGCGAACGCCTCCATGGCGCGGAACTGGGCCAGGTCGACCTTCAGCGAGCCGGTGACGGCCTTCATCGCCTTGGTCATGGCCGAGCCACCCACGCGCGAGACCGAGACACCGACGTCGATGGCCGGGCGCTGGTTGGACGCGAACAGGTCCGACTGCAGGAAGATCTGGCCGTCGGTGATCGAGATGACGTTGGTCGGGATGAACGCCGAGACGTCGTTGGCCTTGGTCTCGATGATCGGCAGGCCGGTCATCGAGCCCTTGCCCTTGGCGTCGGAGAGCTTCGCGCAACGCTCGAGCAGGCGGCTGTGCAGGTAGAAGACGTCACCCGGGTAGGCCTCACGGCCCGGCGGGCGGCGCAGCAGCAGCGACACGGCGCGGTAGGCCTCGGCCTGCTTGGTCAGGTCGTCGAACACGATGAGGACGTGCTTGCCGTCGTACATCCAGTGCTGGCCGATGGCCGAGCCGGTGTAGGGGGCGAGGTACTTGAAGCCCGCGCTGTCCGACGCCGGGGACGCCACGATCGTGGTGTACTCCAGCGCGCCGGCCTCCTCGAGGGCGCCACGCACGGAGGCGATGGTCGAGCCCTTCTGGCCGATGGCGACGTAGATGCAGCGCACCTGCTTGTCCGGGTCGCCGGACTCCCAGTTCTGCTTCTGGTTGATGATCGTGTCGATCGCGATGGTGGTCTTGCCGGTCGCGCGGTCACCGATGATCAGCTGGCGCTGGCCACGGCCGATCGGGGTCATGGCGTCGATCGCCTTGATGCCGGTCGCGAGCGGCTCGTGCACCGACTTGCGGTCCATCACGGTCGGGGCCTGGAGCTCGAGCGCGCGACGCTCGTCGCTCTGGATCTCGCCGAGGCCGTCGATCGGGGTGCCGAGCGGGTCGACGACGCGGCCCATGAAGCCGTCTCCGACGGGGACCGAGAGGATCTCGCCGGTCCGGCGGACCGTCTGGCCTTCCTCGATCTTGTCGAAGTCACCCAGGACGACGACACCGATCTCGCGGGTGTCGAGGTTCAGGGCGATGCCCAGCGTGCCGTCCTCGAACTCGAGCAGCTCGTTGGCCATGGCCGACGGAAGACCGGTGACCCGGGCGATGCCGTCGGCGGCCTGGGCGACCGTGCCGACCTCTTCCTTGCTCGCTGCGTCGGGCTGGTAGTCCGCGACGTACTTCTGGAGCGCGTCGCGGATCTCCTCCGGACGGATCGTGAGCTCCGTCATCTTCGTCCCTACTCTCTTGTCTCTACTGAAGTCTCTGCGTGGCGGTGGTGCTGGGGTGGTGGGGCGGTCGGACTCAGCCGACCAGGCGCCGGCGCGCGTCGTCGAGGCGGCTCGCGATGGTGCCGTCGATGACCTGGTCACCGATCTGGAGGCGGAGGCCGCCGACCACGCTCTGGTCGACCACCACGTTGAGGTGCACCGGGCGGGAGTACTGGCGCGCCAGCACGTCCGCGAGGCGCTGCTGCTCCCCCGCCTCGAGGGGGCGAGCGGTGCGGACCAGCGCGACGAGGCGGTTGCGCGTCTCGGCGGCCACCTTGCCGTACTCGTCGAGGGCCCGGGCCACCGTGAGGTGGACGCCGGAGACGGAGCGCTCGGCCAGGCGGATCGCGCCGCCCGCGGCCTTGCCCTCCAGGAGGGAGCGCACCAGGGCCCGCTTGTCGCCCGCGGACCGCGCCGGGTCCGAGAGGGCGTCGCGCAGCTCGGGGTTGTCGACGACCGCGCGGCCGAAGCGGAACAGGTCGTCCTCGAGGCGGTCTGCCTCGCCCGCGGCGTCGGCGGCCTTGACCAGCGCCACCACACCGAGCTGCTCGAGGGCCCGGGCGAGGTCTCCGCTGGATGCCCAGCGGAGCCCGGCGGCCGTGCCCACGATCTCGGTGGCGGTGCTGTCCAGGTGGCTGCCGAAGATGCCGCTCACCAGGGCGCGCTTGGCCTCGGCCGGGCTGGACGGGTCGGTCGCCGCACGGCGGAGCGCCGGCTGGTCGCGCAGCACGTCGGCTGCGGCGAACAGGCCGTCACCCACGGCGGCGCCGTCGGCGCCCCCGTCGATGGCGGTGCCCAGCGCGTCGGACAGACGCGCGAGGGACTCTCCGGACGAACCCTGCATCAGTTGCTCCGCGCCTGGTCGAGGTCGGTGAGGAAGCGCTCGACGACCCGGCTCTGGCGAGCCTCGTCGTCCAGCGACTCACCGACGATGCGACCCGCCAGCGTGGTGGCCAGCGTGCCCACCTCGTTGCGCAGCGACGCGACGGCCGCCTTGCGGTCGGCCTCGATCTGGGTGTGGGCGTGCTCGACGATGCGCTGAGCCTCGGCCTGGGCCTGCTCCCGCATCTCCGCGATGATCCCCGCACCCTGCTCGCGCGCCTCCTCGCGGATGCGAGCGGCCTCGTGACGGGCGTCCGCGATCTGCGCGCGGAACTCCTCCTCCGCCTGGTGGGCCTCGGACTTGGCCTGGTCGAGGTCCGCGAACTGCTGGCGAATGGCCTCCTGGCGCGCCGTCATCGCCTTGTTGATCGGCGGGACGACGTACTTGCCCAGGATGAACACCATGATCGCGAAGGCGAACAGCTCGACGAAGAACGTGCCGTTGGGAACGAGGAAGTTGCTCTCCATCGGGACGATCGCAACGCTTGCCATCAATTGATCCTTTGGTCGTGGCGGTGTGGCACGGGCGCCGGAGCGCCCAGGTTTCAGATCCTCGGGGTCACTTACCGAGGACGAAGACGAACAGCGCCATGAACGCGAGGTTGATGAAGAACATCGCCTCGACCAGACCGACCGTCAGGAAGAAGATCGTCTGGAGGCGGCCCTGCGCCTCGGGCTGGCGGGCAACGCCCTGGATGTACGACGAACCGGCGAGGCCGTCACCGACACCAGCGCCGATCGCGCCGCCGGCGAGGGCCAGTCCGCCGCCGACGAAGGCGCCAGCGGTCTTGATGGCCGATTCCATAGTGTCTGCTGCCACTGTTTCTCCTTGGTTGGGCACCGGGTGACGGTGCTCGTTTCTTACAACTGGGGGGTGCGGCCGACCGGAGGGTCAGGCCGCGGGGGCGGACTCGAGGTCCTCGTGGTGCTCGTCGTGCTCGCCGTGACCGGCCCCGGCCATGCCGAAGTAGAGGATCACCAGCAGCGCGAAGATGAAGGCCTGGATGCCGCCGATCGCCATGTCGAAGAGCTTCCAGAGCAGGTTGGGCGCCCAGGACGCGTAGAACGGGATGAGCCCGATCAGCGCGAGCATGATGCCGCCGGCGAAGATGTTGCCGAAGAGTCGCAGCGCGAGGGTGATCGGCTTGGTGAGCTCCTCGAGGATGTTCAGCGGGAGCAGCACGGGGAACGGCTCGAGGAAGTGCTTGAGGTAGCCACCCAGGCCCTTCTCACGGATGCCGTAGGTCCACACGCCGACCATCGCCATGATCGCCATCGCGTAGGTCAGGTTGGTGTCGGCCGTGGGGGCCGGCAGGAGGTGAAGGTGGTCGTTGATCTCCGTGGGGAGCAGCTCGAGCCAGTTGGCGAAGAGGATGAAGAAGAACAGCGCCACGGCCAGCGGGACGACGAACGCCGGGACCTTGCCCAGGTTGTCCTCCACCTGCGTGGTGACCTCCTTGACGATGGTCTCCCAGAGCAGCTGGACCTTGGTCGGCACGTGGTCCGTGGTGTTCTTCGTCAGCGCCGAGCGGGCCCAGAAGCCGAGGATCAGCACGATCGCGCCGGCGACCAGGGTGGTCCAGATCGTGTCCATGTTGAACGTGAGGCCCAGGAAGTGGCGCTCGACGTGATGGCCGATCTCGATGTTCGTGTCGAGGGGCAGCAGGCCGGTCATGCCTTGTTCAACTCCTTCAGCAGGGGGATCCCGGTCATCACGAGCGCGATGAGGCGGAAGATGGCCAGACCGAGCAGGAGCCCGATGCCGTCCGGCCAGAACATCACGGCGATCGCCACCGCGACAACGGACAGGGCAGCCAGGCGGATGAAGGTCGAGACCGCGATCTTGCTGCGGGTCGGCTCCTCCCCCGAGCTGATGAGCTTGAGCAGCCAGAACTCCGTGACCAGGTGGTTGAGGAGTCCCAGGCCGATGCCGGCGGCGATGCAGGCGGCCAGGCGCCACTCGCCGAGCTGGCCGGCGATCCAGTAGGTCGCGACGACGAGGACGAGCGCCACGACGACGGTCTTCTTCTGGTCGCGCACGACGCGCACCACGGAGGGGCGCGGGGGCGTCTGGGGAGTCTCGGGGGAAGTCATGGTGGTATCCGTCTCGCGGTCGGTCGTCTGGTTGCTCATCGGGTCAGCTCACCCCCGGAGGGCGGCACGGACACGAAGCCAGAAGCCGACACCCCCGCAGACGATGCCGAGTGCGATGCCGACCAGCGTGAACGCGGGAGACGTGCCCGCGCTGCGGTCGAGGAGGAGCCCGAGGACCATGCCCACGATGACCGAACCGGCGAGGAGTCCCCCGAGCCCGGCGAGGTCACGGCCTCGCAGGCTGTTGTCGGAGAGCTCATCGACCATCCCAAGTCGCTTTCATCGGCAGGCTTGAAGACGTCGGCTCCGGGACCGCGCAGGAGGGGGTCCGGGTGTGCGTCCGACGACGGCGTGAAACTACCACAGCGGGACGGGGCTCTGAACCCGGGGACCGGGGTGGTCCCGGAGAGCGTCCGGGGGGTCCCGGAGAGGCTCGAGCCAAGGGCGGTCGTCATGGGTGGCGGCCGTTCTTTTCGTCGGTGCTGGGTGCTTGTGAAAACTAGCACAAAGTCCTCGGGGCCCTCCAACCGGGTCCCCCCACAGCCCTCCGGCTCAGCCCTCCGGCAGGGGCTCCTCGGGCACCGTGGGGTGGGGCGGGAGCGGCCGCCGGATGGCCGGGAGCAGGAAGGTCATGCCGACGGTCACCGTCGCCATGATGCCGAGCGAGACCCACATCCAGGTGCCGGTGTAGAGACTGATCAGGACCGTCCCGAACGCCACCAGGCCGGCCCAGAGCCACATGATGAAGACCGCACGCCGCTGGCTGTGCCCGATCTCCAGCAGCCGGTGGTGCAGGTGCTGCTTGTCGGGTGCGAAGGGCGAGCGCCCGGCGCGCGTGCGGCGTACGACGGCGAGGGTCAGGTCCACCATGGGCACGATCAGGATCGAGACCGGCAGCAGCAGCGGCAGCAGGGTCGGGACCAGGCTCGCCCGGGACCCGTCGGCGCCCTGGCTGAGCTCGGGCCCGGAGAACTGGCCGGTCAGGGTCAACGCGCTGGCGGACAGGACCAGGCCGATCAGCATCGAGCCGCTGTCGCCCATGAAGAGCCGGGCCGGGTGGAAGTTGTGCGGCAGGAACCCGGCGCAGGCGCCGGCCAGCGAGGCGCTCAGCAGGGCGCCGGTGATCGCCAGGCTCACGCCGTTGAGGTTGGCCAGCTGGTAGCAGAAGACGAAGAACGCGACCGCGCCGATGCCCACGACCCCGGCGGCGAGTCCGTCGAGGCCGTCGACGAAGTTCACGGCGTTGACGGTCGCGACCACCACGAGCACGGTGAGGATCGCGCCCTGCGCGCTGTCGAGGGAGAACTGGCTGCCGTCCGGCACGGGGAAGAAGACGTACTGGATGCCGAAGACGATGAGGAAGCCCGCGGCCAGCACCTGGCCACCGAGCTTGGTCAGCGCGTCGAGCTCGAAGAGGTCGTCGAGGACGCCCACGGCGCAGATCAGGGCGCCGGCGATGAGCACGATGCCCGCGTCGCGGAAGACGAAGTCGCTGCTGGTGGAGAGGAACGGCAGCTCACGGGCCACGACGTACGCCGCCACGAGCCCGCCGAGCATCGCGAGCCCGCCGAGGTAGGGGATCGGCTCGGCGTGGACGTCACGGTCGCGGACCTCGGCCACGGCCCCGGTGCGCAGGGCGATCTCGCGGGCCACCACCGTCAGCAGGTAGGTGACCGAGGCGGCGACGAGGAAGACGAGGGCATACTCGCGCAAGCGCTCAGCCTTCGTCCGTGAGGGTGGCGCCCAGCGGCTCGAGGACGGCGTTGAGCTCCTCCAGCGACAGCGCACCACGACGCAGCACCCGGCCCTGGGACCCGGTGACGTCGATGATCGTCGAGGCCTCTCCCCCGGTCGACTCGCCGCCGTCGACGATCACCGCGACGTCCTCGCCCAGCATCTGCTCGGCCTGGTCGGCGTCGGTGGCGGCCGGCATGCCGGTCTTGTTGGCCGAGCTCACGGCCAGCGGGCCGGTGCGCTCGAGGATCTCGCGGGCGATGGGGTCGGCGGGCATGCGGACGGCCACGGTCCCGCGGGTGTCACCGAGGTCCCACTGCAGCGAGGACTGCTGGTGGCAGACCAGGGTCAGCGGGCCCGGCCAGAAGGCGTCGATCAGTGCCCGGGCGTAGCCGGGGATGCTCACCGCGAGGGCGTCGATGGTCGTGGCGGCGCTGATCAGGACCGGCGGCGGCATCTCGCGGCCGCGGCCCTTGGCGGCCAGCAGTCCGCGGACGGCGGCCGGGTCGAAGGCGTCGGCGCCGATGCCGTAGACGGTGTCGGTGGGCAGGACCACGAGGTGGCCGCGCTGGATGGCCATGCTGGCCGCCTCGATCGCGGCCTCGCGCTCGTCCTCCGTGCCGGTGGGGTAGCGCTCGCTCATGCCGTCATCACCTTGGTCGCTGCGTCGTCCACCCGGTCATCGTGCCAGTCGCGCGGTCAGGAAGCGCGGACGCCCTGCCAGGTCGCGGTGGTCGCGCACCTCGGTCCAGCGACCGGTGGCGGCGAAGACCCCCGGAGCCGAGGCGCCCTGCTGGTCGGCGTGCTCGGCCCCGACCACTCCCCCGGGCCTCAGCAGCAGCGCGGCCCGGGCCTCCAGGACGCGGATCGCGTCGAGCCCGTCGTCGCCGGAGAAGAGCGCCAGGTGCGGGTCGTGGTCGCGGGCCTCCGGGGCCACGGACTCCCACGCGTCGAGGGGGATGTACGGCGGGTTGCAGCTGATCACGTCGACGGTGCCGGCGAGGTCGTCGAAGGCCGACGCCATGTCGCCGTGGCGCAGGTCGACGCCCGTGCCGGCCAGGTTGCGGGCGGCCCAGCCGTGGGCGGAGTCGTCCAGCTCGACCGCGTGGACCGTGGCGTGCGGGACCTCGTCGGCGATCGCCTTGGCGACCGCGCCCGAGCCGGTGCACAGGTCGACCACGACCGGGGCTCGCCCGGCGGCCGAGCCTGCCGAGACCGCCTGCTCGATCGCCCAGCCGGCCAGCAGCTCGGTCTCGGGCCGCGGCACGAACACCCCCGGCCCGACGAGGAGCTCGACGTGCCGGAAGTACGCGACGCCGGTCAGGTGCTGCAGCGGCTCGCGGGCGGCACGGCGGTCCAGGAGGGCGACGTACTGCTCGAGGGCCGGGGCGGGGACGTCGTCGACGAGGACCAGGCGGGACCGGTCGGTGCCGAGCACGTGGGCCAGGAGCTCGGCGGCGTCGTGCTCCGGGCTCGCGACGCCGGCCTCGGCGAGCCGGCGGACCGCGTCGGCGAGCACCTGCCTGCGGGGGGTCACTGCTCGAGGGCCTCGAGGCGGGCGGCGAGGTCGGCCTCGGTGCAGGAGTCGAGGACGGGCTGGAGGTCGCCGTCGAGCACCTGGTCGAGGTTGTAGGACTTGTAGCCGGTGCGGTGGTCGGAGATCCGGTTCTCCGGGTAGTTGTAGGTGCGGATCCGCTCGGACCGGTCGACGGTGCGGACCTGGCTGCGCCGGGCCGCGCCGGCCTCCGCGTCGGCCTTCTCCTGCGCGGCCGCGAGGAGCCGGGCACGCAGGATGCGCATCGCCTGCTCGCGGTTCTGGAGCTGGCTCTTCTCGTTCTGGCAGCTCGCGACGATGCCGGTCGGCACGTGCGTGATCCGCACGGCGGAGTCGGTGGTGTTGACGCTCTGGCCACCGGGACCACTGCTGCGGTAGACGTCGATGCGCAGGTCGTTCTCGTCGATGGTGACGTCGACCTGCTCGGCCTCCGGGAAGACCAGGACGCCGGCGGCGCTGGTGTGCACCCGCCCCTGCGACTCGGTGACGGGCACCCGCTGGACGCGGTGCACGCCGCCCTCGAACTTCAGCAGGGCGTACGGCGCCTCGCCGGGCTCGGGTGTGCCCTTGGCCTTCACGGCGACGGTCACCGACTTGTAGCCACCCAGGTCCGACTCGTTGGCGTCGATCAGCTCGACCTTCCAGCCCCGCCCCTCGGCGTACCGGGTGTACATGCGGAGCAGGTCGGCCGCGAACAGCGCGGACTCCTCGCCCCCCTCGCCGGACTTCACCTCGAGGATGACGTCCTTGTCGTCGGCCTCCTCGCGCGGCACGAGCAGCCGGCGCAGCCGCTCCTCGGCGACGGCGCGTCGCTCGACCAGCGTCTCCGCCTCCTCGGCGAAAGCGGGGTCCTCGCCGGCGAGCTCGCGGGCGGCTCCGAGGTCGTCGTCGATCTGCTGGAGGTCGCGCCAGGCGCCGATCGTCGCCGAGAGCGCGGCGTAGCGCTGGTTGAGGCGCTTGGCGAGCCGGGCGTCGGCGTGCGTCTCGGGCTCGGCGAGCCGGGCCTCGAGCTGCTCGTGCTCGGCGACGAGTCCTTCGACGGCCTCGAACATGGGTGCCCCTCGTGGTGCGTTCGGAGATCGGTGGGACAAATCACGAGCGCCGGCCCCCGCACGATGGCGGGGACCGGCGCTCGGACGAAGCTACTTCTTGGCAGCCTTGGCGTAGCGGGCCTCGAAGCGGGCGACGCGGCCGCCGGTGTCGAGGATCTTCTGCTTGCCGGTGTAGAACGGGTGGCACTGCGAGCAGACGTCGGCGTGGATCGAGCCGGAGGTCGCGGTGCTGCGGGTGGTGAACTGCGCGCCACAGGTGCAGGTGACCTGGGTGTCCACGTAGTCCGGGTGGATGTCCTTCTTCATGTCCGGTTTCCTTTCGGGGCCGCCGGGTCGTCTCCGCCGAGTGCGGACGACGTGAACCGGGACCGACCCCCAAGTGTGCCACCCGGCACAACCCAACCGGAAATCAGTGCGAGGTCATCTCGGGGTCGGCCCCGACGCGCGGCTCGGGCGCGACCGTCGGGGGCGTGACCGCGGTCTCGGACTGCAGGGGCAGGTGCACCACGACGGTGGTCCCCCGACCCTCCTGCGACTCGATCAGGACGTCGCCGGCGTGCTTGTCCACGATGGTCTGCACGATGCGCAGGCCCAGGCCGGTGCCGGCGATCTCGTTGGTCACCGCGTTGGAGGCGCGGAAGAAGCGCGTGCCGAGCCGCTCGACCTCGGAGGCCGGGATGCCGATGCCGTGGTCGCGGATCTGCACGGCCAGCCGGTCGTCGTCGCGCCAGAGCTCCACCTCGACCTGGCCACCGTCCCGGCTGAACTTCACCGCGTTGCTCAGCACGTTGAGGAACGCCCGGTGCAGCATCGCCCGGTCGGCCAGCACCAGCAACGCCTCCTCGGGGGCGGTCACGACGATCTTGATCCCGCGGTTGGCGGCGGTGATGCGCACGTCGGTGACGGCGTCGCGGGTCAGGCCGGTGATGTCCACGGCCTCGAGGTCGGTCGCCCGCGCCTCGGCTCGCGAGAGCGTGAGCAGGTCGTCGATGAGCAGCTTGAGACGGGAGACGTTGCGCCGGGTGGCGGCCAGCATCCGCTCGTGGCGCGGCGCGAGGCTCCCCTCGAACTCCTCGGCCACCATCTCGAGGTAGCCGCTGATCGTGGTCAGGGGCGTGCGCAGCTCGTGGGAGACGTTGGAGACGAAGTCGTCGCGCGCCGTGTCGAGGATGCGCAGCTCGTCCTGGATGCGGTGCTCCACCGCCCGCGCACGAGCCTGCGCGTCGGCGAGGTCGTTGAGGGCGGCCGCGACCGCGCGGACCTCCCGGGGGCCGGCGTTCTCGGCACGGGCTCCGGGCTCGTTGCGGGCCAGCGCGTGCACGACCCCCTCGAGGTCGAGCAGTGGCGTGGAGAGCTCCTCGAGCAGGCGCTTGCGGGCCAGGGACGTGACCCACCAGGCGACGACGGCCACGACGACGACGGAGATGACGGTGCCCTTGAGCAGGCGCGAGGCGTCGGTGTCCGCCCGCTCGACACGTCGGTCGAAAGCCTCCGACGTCAGCTGCTGGGCGGCCCGGAAGTCGGCGAACGTGCGGGCGCCGATGCGGAAGCGCTTGGGCTGGTAGGTGTCCGGCCCGCCCGGGTCGGAGATGCGGGGCTCGGCATAGCGGTCCAGCCACACCTGTGCCGCCCTCTCCTGCTCCGCGACCAGCGCGGCGAGCTCGGGGTCGTCCGCGGCGAACCGGGCGACGGCCCGCATGTCCCCGGGGAGCCGCGACAGGGCCTGCTGGTAGGCGTCCTTGTACGTCGGCTGGCCACTGCGCGCCCAGTCACCCACCGCGCCCTTGACGTCGGTGAGGTCCTGGAGGACGTCCTGGTTGGCGGCGACGGCCGGCTGGAGGTCGTCGCTGAGGTGGCCGACGGCCGCGGTGGAGAGCACGACGCCGGTGACCGCGATGACGGCCATGAGTCCCACGCTGACGACGAAACGCACCACGATGGGCGCCACGAGGCGCGCAACCGGACGTCCGTTGCTCATGTCGATCCGAACCCCTTGCGCTGCATGTCGCCCCAGTCGTGGCGCGACTTGCGGATGACCTCGATGATTCCCCCGAGACGCCACCAGGCGTTGACCTGGCGGTAGACGAAGTTCTCCTCGACCGCCGCGCGCACCGCCCGGAAGAGATCCGGGAGGCCACGGTAGCGCCGGAAGGACATCTCTTCGGCCAGAAGCGCGACCAGGGTCACGAAGATCGCGAAGAGGATCGAGGCCGTCAGGAGCACCACCACGATGGGCAGGTCAACGACGTTCCACGAGGAGAAGAACGTGTGCTCGAGGCCCAGCCCGACCATGAGGACGGTGAAGTAGAGCAGCCCGAACACCTCCACGACCGGGGCCAGCAGCTCGAAGAGCAGGAACCACGGCATGGTCAGCATGCCGATCACGCCGTACTTCGGGCGGAGGATCATCGCCTTGTGGCGGACCATGATCTCGGTCAGGCCCCGGTGCCACCGGCGCCGCTGCTTGCGCAGCACCCGCCGGTCCTCGGGCACCTCGGTCCAGGCGACCGGCTCGGGCACGAAGACGACGGTGGCGTCGCGCTGCGCGTCGCCGAGCAGGCGGTGGATGCGCACGACGAGCTCGGCGTCCTCGCCGATGCAGTCGGTGGACAGCCCGTCGACCTCGAGCAGCACGTCCTTGCGGAAGAGGCCGAACGCCCCGGAGATGATCAGCAGCCCGCCCGCGCGCGACCAGCCGGCCCGGCCGATCAGGAACGCGCGGAGGTACTCCACGACCTGGATCCGCGCCCACCAGCCGCGCGGCATCCGGAGGTCGGTCACGCGGCCGCGCTCGACGCGGGAACCGTTGGCGACCCGCACCACTCCCCCGGCGGCGACGACGCGTCCGGGGTCGTCGGCGAAGGGGCGCGAGACGTCGAGCAGCGCCTGCGGGTCGAGCAGCGAGTCCGCGTCGACCATGCAGACCAGCTCCTTGCGGGAGTAGTTGATCCCCGCGTTGAGCGCATCGGCCTTGCCGCCGTTGGTCTTCGCGACGAGCGCGAGGTTGTGCGATCCGCGCCGGCTCACCCACGTGCCGAGCACGTCGCCCTTCGTGGCGATGCGGCCGCCCGGCACCAGCGGCACCTCGACCATGTCGAACTCGCGGATCATCTTCTCGACCGTGTCGTCCTTGGACCCGTCGTCGATGACCACCACCTCGAAGTCGGGGTAGCGCAGCGCGGTCATGGCCTGGACCGACGAAATGATCGTGGCCGACTCGTTGTACGCCGGCATCAGCACCGAGACGCCCCGGGTCAGCGGGTCGAGGAACCACTCGTCGTAGCCGGCGAACTCGAGGCGGCGGCGGTAGGCGAGCAGGTCGGCCATGGCGAAGCCCGTCAGCACCAGGAAGCTGCCGTTGATCAGCACGGAGTAGACGGCACACCCGATGCCGACGACGAGGATGGCGTGGTGCAGCCCCGCGACGAAGCCGCTGAGCACGAGCGGGGTCATGCTTCGGTCCCCAGCCCCGCGAGTGCGACGACCTCGAGCGCGACCGGCGCGCGGGAGTCGTCGAGGACCTCACGTCCGCGGGGCCCACAGCGGCGCAGGGCGTTGGCCGCGGCGCGTGCGACCTCGACGTTGTCGTCGTAGAGGGTGGTGGCGAGGGCCGGCACCGCCCAGTCGCCGCCGACGAGCCCGAGGGCGCGCGCTGCGGCCATCCGGACGTCCGGGCTGCGGTGCCCCAGTGGGCCGCTCAGCGCGATGACCGACGAGCCCGCCCCGAGCTCACCGAGGGCGTAGATGCAGGCCACCTTGAGGGTGTCGGAGCCGTGGTCGAGGGCCGCCTCGAGGTCCGGCACGGCCTGGATGGCCCCGACCAGCCCGAGCGCGGCCGCCGCGAGGTAGCCGCGGCGGTCGAGCTCGACGTTGTCGTCGGGATCGTCGGTGACCTCGGACAGCGCTCCCCGCAGCACCGGGATGGCGGCCGACCCGATCCGGTCGATGCTGCCGAGGAACTCGCGGCGCAGCCGGGGCTCGGAGGCTCCTGTGGCCAGCAGGTGCTCGACGACGACGTCGTCGGGGAAGGCGGCAGCGGCCAGGACCGCCGTGCGGCGTACGGCGAAGTCCCGGTCGGCGAGCGCGTCGAGGACGGCCTGGCGCCCGGAGGGTTCGCGCAGCACCCCCAGCCGGTAGACGCCACGGCAGCGGCGGACCTGGGAGCGGCTCGCCGCGTTGGCGAGGGCCGCGTCCAGCGATCCCCACACGCGGAGCACGTCACGCAGTCGCTCCCGGGCGTCACCGCGCAGCTTGGGCACCAGCGCGAAGGCGTCGGCCAGCACGGCATCGCGCTCGGCCTGCGTCGCGGCGGCCAGGCGGGCCTGCGCCTCCTCGACCTCGTCGGCCTCGCCGGTGCTGAGCGTCAGCACGTGCCGCCACACGGGCGCACGCAGGGTCAGCCGTCGCCGTTCGGCACGGTCCTTGAGCAGGCGGATGCCGACCAGTGCCGCGATGACGAGCAGGCAGGCGAGGGTGAGGACGAGCGCCGCGACGTACCCGAGATGTGTGACGGTCATCGAGACCGGGACACCTAGCGCACCCTGGAGAGCAGGGCCTGGACGCGGGAGGCGAGCTCCCGGGGACTGAAGGGCTTGGTGATGTAGTCGTCGGCCCCGGAGTCGAAGCCGGTCTCGACGTCGCTCTCCTGGGCCCGCGCGGTCAACAGGATGACCGGCAGGTCGGCCAGGGCCGGATCGGCACGGATGGCGCGGATGGCGTCGAGGCCGGAGACGCCCGGCATCATCACGTCGAGGACGGCGAGGTCGGGTCGTTGGGCCTGGCAGGCGTCGATCGCGGCGGCACCGTCGGAGACCGCGACGACGTCGTGACCCAGGGTGGACAGCTTGAACTCGACGAGCTCTCGGATGTCGACGTCGTCGTCAGCTACCAGGATCCGAGCCACGTGTGTCCCCTTCGCTCACCGAGTGCTGTCCCCGCATCTCGTGTGCGTGAAGCCTAGGGCATCCGCACGCACAACGGGCCGAGCCGCACCCGAAGGAACGGCCCGGCCCGGTGGCCAAACTGGAGGGGACGACTCAGTCGTCGCCGCCGCCCGTGGTGGGCGTCGTCTTCTGCACCTGCATCAGGAACTCGATGTTGGTGTGCGACTTCTTCAGGCGCTCCAGCAGCAGCTCGAGCGCCTGCTGGCCGTCGAGCCCGGAGAGCACCCGGCGGAGCTTCCAGACGATGGCGAGCTCCTCCTTGCTCATCAGGAGCTCCTCGCGACGCGTGCCCGACTGGACGGCGTCGATGGCCGGGAAGAGACGCTTGTCCGCGAAGTCGCGACGCAGGCGGATCTCCATGTTGCCGGTGCCCTTGAACTCCTCGAAGATCACCTCGTCCATCTTCGAGCCGCTCTCGATGAGCGCCGTGGCCAGGATCGTCAGCGAGCCGCCGTTCTCGATGTTGCGGGCGGCACCGAAGAACCGCTTCGGCGGGTAGAGCGCCGCCGAGTCGACGCCACCGGACAGGATCCGGCCGCTGGCCGGGGCGGCCAGGTTGTAGGCGCGGCCCAGGCGGGTGATGCCGTCGAGGAGCACGACCACGTCGTGACCCAGCTCGACCAGCCGCTTGGCACGCTCGATCGCGAGCTCGGCGACCATCGTGTGGTCGGCGGCCGGCCGGTCGAACGTCGAGGAGATGACCTCGCCCTTGACCGAGCGCTCGAAGTCGGTGACCTCCTCGGGGCGCTCGTCGACGAGCACGACCATGAGGTGGCACTCGGGGTTGTTGGTCGTGATGGAGTTGGCGATCGACTGCATGATCATCGTCTTGCCGGCCTTGGCCGGGGACACGATCAGGCCGCGCTGCCCCTTGCCGATGGGGGCGGCGATGTCGATGACCCGGCCGATCAGGTTGGTCGGCTCGGTCTCGAGGCGCAGCCGCTCCGAGGGGTAGAGCGGTGTCAGCTTCGCGAACTCCACGCGGCCCTTGCTGGCCTCGGGGTCGGCGCCGTTGACGCTGTCGATCTGCACCATCGGGTTGAACTTGGCCCGGCTCTCGCCCTCGCGGGGCTGGCGCACCTGGCCGACGATGGCGTCACCGCGGCGGAGGCCGAGCTTGCGCACCATCGAGAGCGACACGTAGACGTCGTCGGCACCGGGGAGGTAGCCGCTGGTGCGCACGAACGCGTAGTTGTCCAGCACGTCGAGGATGCCGGCGGCCGGCACGAGGACGTCGTCCTCGAGGATCGTGGTGTCGGGCTCGTTGCGCTGGCCGGGGGCACCGCCGGGGCGGTTGCCGCCGCCGGTGCGGTCCCGGTCGCGGCCGCGGCGTCGGCGGTTGCGACGGCCCTCGCCCTCCTCGCCCTGCGGCTGGCCGCCCTGCTGCTGGCCACCCGGCTGGTTGCCCTGCTGGCGGTCCTGCTGCTGGCGGTCCTGCTGCTGACGGTCCTGCTGCTGGCGGTCCTGCTGCTGGCGGTCCTGCTGCTGACGGTCCTGCTGCTGGCGGTCCTGCTGCTGGCGGTCCTGCTGCTGACGGTCCTGCTGCTGGCGGTCCTGCTGGCGGTCCTGCTGCCGGTCCTGGTTGCGGCCCTGGCGGTCCTGCTGCCGGTCACCGCGAGCGCGGCCACCCTGCTGGTCGTCCTGGTTCTGCTGGCGGCGCTCCTGGCGCTGCTCGGCCGGCTTCTCGGCGGGCTTCTCCGCCGGCTGCTCGGCCGCCTTCTCGGGCGCCTTCTCGGGTGCCTTCTCGGGTGCCGGCGCCTTGTCGCGGGGCTTCTCGGCCGCCTTCTCGCGGGCCGGGCGCGCCGCGCCGCCACCCTGGGCGGCCTTGATCGCCTCGACGAGCTGCGCCTTCTTCATGGCGCCCGCACCGGGGATCCCCATGCTGCCGGCCATCGACTTCAGGTCGGCGATGAGCATGGAGTTGAGTCCCCCACCGCGCTTCTTCGGGGCGTCCCCGGAGGCTGCGGTGGTGGATTCGATGGTTTCCGTCACGTGAGGTCCTTCCCACGTATCACTGCCGAGCCGGTCCCGGTGGGGACCGCCGGCGTCTGGTCATTGCTTCCTCGACCGCCGTGGCTCACCACAGGGGAGGGCGATGGCGGAGGTGTGGGGCGAGGCCCACATGAATGAGGAAGGAGTTGCACCCGGGTGCTGCCACCGGTTGAGGGAGGGGTCACCGAGAGTGCTACGTCGAGATGTCTGACGCATTTCCACCGTAGCATCCGGCTCGCCAAATGTGTGCCGGGGCACGTTATTCGGCGCTGTCGGCTCAACGGGTCGGTCAGGGGCCGACGCGGACCCCGTCCCGGTCGACAGTGAGGTGGTGCACCGCCCAGCCCTCGGGGCACCGGGCGACCAGGTCCGCCGCGGCGCCGGACTCCTGCCCCTCGGTGAAGACCAGCACGGTCGGGCCGGCGCCGGAGACGATGGCGGCGTGCCCCTCCCCGCGGAGCAGGTCCACGAGGGCGAGCGACTCGGGCATGGCCGGCCGCCGGTAGTCCTGGTGGAGGTAGTCCCGCGTGGCCCGGTGGAGGTGCTCGGGCTGACCGGCGAGCGCCGCGACCAGCAGGGCGGTCCGGCCCGCGTCGGCGGCTGCGTCGGCGTGCGGCACCTCCGCAGGGAGCAGTCCACGCGCCACCTCGGTCGAGACCGGGGTGGGCGGCACGAACACGACGGCCGCCACGCGCGGGTCGACCGACGACGCCACGGCGTAGAACTCGCCGTCCTCCTGCCCCGAGATCACGAAGCCGCCGTGGAAGGCGGGTGCCACGTTGTCCGGGTGCCCCTCGATCCGCGCGGCGAGCCGGAAGACTGCGTCGTCGTCCATGAGGAGCGTGCCGCCGGCGACCAGGGCCCGGGCCAGGCACACCCCGGCCACGATGGCCGCCGAGGACGACCCCAGCCCGCGGGCGTGCGGGATCACGTTGGCGCAGGCCAGCCGCAGGCCGGCGGGCTCGGCGCCCATCTTGGCGAACGCGGCACGCATCGAGCGGACGACCAGGTGCGACTCGTCCCGGGGCACGTCGTCCGCCCCGACCCCGGAGACCTCGACGGCCAGGCCGCCGGTCGTGACCTCGGCCTCGAGCTCGTCGCGCAGGTCGAGCGCGAGCCCGAGCGAGTCGAAGCCGGGGCCGAGGTTGGCCGAGGTCGCGGGGACCGAGACGCGGACCGGGCCGCTGACGAAGGTCACCATGCCGTCAGGCGAGCCCGGCCGCGCGCGCGGCGGAGGCCACGTCGGCGTCGCACACCGTGTCGACGATGCGCTGGCCGCTGCCGGCGAGGCCCTCGAGCGCGGTGGCGGTGTCCTTCAGCCCGTGCCCGGTGACCGTGATGACCACCGAGGTGCCGGCGTAGGACTCCCCGTGGGCGAGCTCCTGCAGCAGCCCCGCGACACCGGCCGCGGAGGCCGGCTCGACGAAGACGCCGTCGTGGGAGGCCAGGTCACGCTGGGCCGACAGGATCTGGTCGTCGGTCACGGCCGCGAAGCGACCGCCCGACTCGTCGCGCGCCGCCTCGGCGAGCTTCCACGACGCCGGGTTGCCGATCCGGATCGCGGTGGCCTTGGTCTCGGGGTCAGGGAACGGCTCGCCGGTGACGAGCGGCGAGGCGCCCTCGGCCTGGAAGCCGCGCATCACCGGCCGCCTGGTCGCGAGCCCGAGGTCGGCGTACTGCTGGTAGCCGAGCCAGTAGGCCGAGATGTTGCCGGCGTTGCCCACGGGCAGCAGGTGGAAGTCGGGGGCGTCGCCGAGGAAGTCGACGATCTCGAAGGCGGCCGTCTTCTGGCCCTGGAGCCGGACCGGGTTGACGGAGTTGACCAGGGCGACCGGGTAGTCCCAGGCCAGCCCCTTGGCGATACCGAGGCAGTCGTCGAAGTTGCCGCGCACCATGATGACCTGGGCGCCGTGCAGGATCGCCTGGGCCATCTTGCCGGCCGCGATCTTGCCCTCGGGCACGAGCACGAGCGGCTTGAGGCCGGCCTTGGCGGCGTAGGCCGCCATCGACGCCGACGTGTTGCCGGTCGAGGCGCACACCACGGCCTCGGCACCGTCGTGCTTGGCCACCGAGATGGCCGCGGTCATGCCGCGGTCCTTGAACGACCCGGTCGGGTTGTCGCCCTCGACCTTGAGCCACACCTCGGCCCCGGTCAGGCCGGAGAGCCACTCGGAGTGGACGAGCGGGGTGCCGCCCTCACGGAGGGTGACGGCGGGCGTGCCCTCGGGGATCTCGAGGAGGTGGCGGTACTCCTCGATGACGCCCCGCCACTGGTGGGTCCGGGTCACCTGCCGGTGATCGAGCTTGGCCTGTCCTGAGCTTGTCGAAGGGTCGAGATTCATTCCTGGTCTCCCTCGACGCGCATCACCGAGGTGACCTCGCGCACCATGTCCATGCCGCGCAAGTGCTCGACCGTGGAGCTGAGCTGGGCGTCGGTGGCCTCGTGGGAGACCACCACCAGCTGGGCCTCGTCGCCCCGGCCCTCCTGGCGCACCGTCTGGATCGACACGCCGTGCTCGGCGAACGCGAGCGCGACGGCGGCCAGCACACCGGCCTTGTCGGCCACGTCGATCGCGACGTGGTAGCGGGTGAGGGTCTCCCCCATCGGCAGCACCGCCCGGTCGGCGTACGCCGACTCACCGGCGCCCCGGGTGTTCGCGAGGCGGTTGCGGGCGACGGTGACCAGGTCGCCGAGCACGGCCGAGGCCGTGGGCGAGCCGCCCGCGCCGGGGCCGTAGAACATCAGCTGTCCGGCGGCCTGCGACTCCACGAAGACCGCGTTGTAGGCCTCGCGCACCGACGCGAGCGGGTGCGACCGCGGGATCATCGCGGGGTGCACACGCACGGCGACGGCGTCGTCCTTGAGCTCGCAGATGGCGAGCAGCTTCACGACCGAGCCCATCTCGCGCGCCGACTGCACGTCGGCGGCGGTGACCTCGGAGATGCCCTCGCGGTAGACGTCGTTGGCCGTCACGCGCGAGTGGAACGCCAGCGACGCCAGGATGGCGGCCTTGGCGGCGGCGTCGAAGCCCTCGACGTCGGCGGTCGGGTCGGCCTCCGCGTAGCCGAGCTCCTGGGCCTCCTCGAGCGCCTCGGTGAAGCCGGCCCCCGAGCTGTCCATCTTGTCGAGGATGAAGTTGGTGGTGCCGTTGACGATGCCGAGCACCCGGGTGACCTTGTCCCCGGCCAGCGACTCGCGCAGCGGCCGCAGGATCGGGATCGCACCGGCGACGGCAGCCTCGTAGTAGAGGTCGCGCCCCGCCTTCTCGGCGGCCTCGAACAGCGTGGGCCCGTCCTCGGCGAGCAGCGCCTTGTTGGCCGTGACCACGCTCGCGCCGTTCTCGAGCGCGGAGAGGATCAGCGAGCGCGCCGGCTCGATGCCGCCGATCACCTCGACGACCAGGTCGACGTCCGCCCGGGCGACCAGCCCGGCCGCGTCGGTCGTCAGCAGGCCCTCTGGCACCTCGACCTCGCGCGCCGCGTCGAGCCGGCGTACGGCGACGCCGACCAGCTCGACCGGAGCGCCGACCCGGGCCGCCAGGTCGCCGGACTGCTCACCGAGCAGCCGCACCACCTGCGAACCCACCGAGCCGCACCCGAGCACCGCCACCTTGAGCGGTTTGCCGTCCCTCACTGCTCATCACCCACGTCTGTAGCCAACAGGTCGTCCTCAGTCTCGCGGCGTACGACGACCCGCGTCGCGCCGTCCCGCACCGCGATCACCGGGGGCCGGAGCGCGTGGTTGTAGTTGGAGGCCATCGAGCGACAGTAGGCACCCGTGCCCGGCACCGCCAGCAGGTCCCCAGGGGCGACGTCGGCGGGCAGGAACTCGTCCTTGACCACGATGTCGCCGGCCTCGCAGTGCTTGCCGACCACGCGCGCCAGCACCGGCGGCGCCTCCGAGGACCGCGAGGCGAGCGTGCAGGAGTAGTCGGCGTCGTAGAGGGCGGTGCGGATGTTGTCGCTCATGCCGCCGTCGACCGACACGTAGGTCCGGACCGCGCCGCCGTCGAGGGCGACCGGCTTGACGGTCCCGACCTCGTAGACGGTGCACATGGCGGGTCCGACGATCGCGCGGCCGGGCTCGATGGACAGGTGCGGCTCGGGGATGCCCAGCGCCCGGCACTCGTGCTCGACGATCTTGGTCATCTCCGTCGCGAGCTGCGCGGGGTCCGACGGGTCGTCCTGGGTCGTGTAGGCGATGCCGAAGCCGCCACCGAGGTCCATCTCCGGCAGCGTGACGCCGAGCTCCTCCGAGACGCGCGCCTGCAGCGCGAGCACCCGGCGGGCGGCGACCTCGAAGCCGGAGGAGTCGAAGATCTGCGAGCCGATGTGCGAGTGCAGGCCGAGCAGCTCGAGGCCCGGCGCGTCCTGGACCTGCCGGACGGCCGCGAACGCGTCGCCCGAGGTGATCGAGAAGCCGAACTTCTGGTCCTCGTGCGCGGTCGCGATGTACTCGTGGGTGTGCGCCTCGACGCCCGCGGTCACGCGGATCATCACGCGGGCGGTGGCCCCGAGCTCGGTGGCCACGGCCGCGAGCCGCTCGATCTCGCTGAAGGAGTCGACGATGACGCGCCCGACCCCGAGCCGCACGGCGCGCCGCAGCTCGGCCACGGTCTTGTTGTTGCCGTGGAAGCCCACGCGGGACATGTCGAAGCCGGCGCGCTCGGCGACGGTCAGCTCCCCGCCCGAGCACACGTCGAGGCAGAGCCCCTCCTCCGCGACCCAGCGGGCCGTGGTGGTGGAGAGGAACGCCTTGCCCGCGTAGAAGACGTCGTACGCCGCGAACGCGTCGCGGAACGCGCCGGCCCGGGCGCGGAAGTCCGCCTCGTCCAGGACGTAGGCGGGCGAGCCGTGCTCGGCGACCAGGTCCGGCAGGGCGACTCCCCCGACCTCGAGGACGCCGTCGACCTTGGTGGCCGTGGTCGACCACAGGTGGCTGACGAGCTCGTTGGTGTCGGCGGGGAGCCGGAGCCAGGACGGGCCCTTGGGGCCCTCGGCGTGCGCCCAGCCGGCCTCGTGCGCCCTCACATCCGCTCCGGGGCGGAGACGCCGAGCAGGCCGAGGCCGTTGGCGAGCACGGTGCGGGTGGCCTCGATGAGCAGGAGCCTGGCGCGGTGCAGGTCGCTGGGCTCCTCGTCGCCCATCGGCAGCACGCGGCAGTTGTCGTAGAAGCGGTGGTAGATGCCGGCCGTGTCCTCGAGGTAGCGGGCGACGCGGTGCGGCTCGCGCAGCTCGGCGGCGCTGGCGACGACCCGCGGGAACTCCGCGAGGGCGCGCAGGAGGTCGCCCTCCTTCTCGTGGGCCAGGAGGCCGGGGTCGAAGTCGTCGCCATGGGCGGGCGCCAGGCCCAGGTCGGCGGCGTTGCGCAGGATCGAGGAGACCCGGGCGTGGGCGTACTGGACGTAGTAGACGGGGTTGTCGTTGCTCGCCTTCGCCCAGAGGTCGAGGTCGATGTCGATGTTGGTGTCACTGGTGTAGCGCGCCAGCACGTAGCGCGAGGCGTCCTTGCCGATGGCGTCGACGAGGTCGTTCATCGAGATGACCGTCCCCGCCCGCTTGGACATCCGCATCGGCTGGCCGTCCTTGAGCAGGTTGACCATCTGCCCGATCAGGATCTCCAGGTTGCGGCCCGGCTCGTCACCGAAGGCCGCGCACATGGCGTTCATCCGGCCGACGTAGCCGTGGTGGTCGGCCCCCAGCATGATGAAGCAGCGCTCGAAGCCGCGCTCGCGCTTGTCGAGGTAGTAGGCCAGGTCACCGGACAGGTAGGCCGGCTGTCCGTTGGAGCGGACGATGACGCGGTCCTTGTCGTCGCCGTACTTCTCGGTGACCAGCCACAGGGCGCCGTCCTGCTCGTAGGTGTTGCCGAGCTCGGTCAGCCGCTGGATCGCCCTGTCGACCGCGCCGCTCCGGTGCAGGTCGTCCTCGTGGAAGTAGACGTCGAAGTCCACACCGAAGTCGTGGAGGTCCTGCTTGATCTCGGCGAACATCATGGTCACGCCGACCTGGCGGAAGACCTCGTTGGCCTCCTCGTCGGGCAGGTCCACGGCGTCGGGGCGCTGGTCCACGACCGCCTTGGCGATCTCGTGGATGTAGTCGCCGCCGTAGCCGTCCTCGGGGACTCCCTCGCCGCGGGCGCTGGCCAGCAGCGACCGGGAGAACCGGTCGATCTGGGCGCCGTGGTCGTTGAAGTAGTACTCGCGGGTGACGTCGGCGCCGGTGAACTCGAAGATCCGGCCGAGCGCGTCGCCGACCGCGGCCCAGCGGGTGCCGCCGAGGTGGAGCGGGCCGGTCGGGTTGGCCGAGACGAACTCGAGGTTGATCCTCTCCCCCGCGAACACCCCGCTCGAGCCGTACGTCGCCCCCGCAGCCGCGACCTCGGCCGCGACCCGGCCCTGCGACCCGGCCGACACCGAGATGTTGAGGAAGCCGGGCCCGGCGATCTCGACGCCGTCGATGCCGTCGGTCTGCACGAGCCGGTCGTGGACGATCGTGGCGAAGTCGCGCGGCGGCATCCCGGCCTTCTTGGCCAGCTGCAGCGCCACGTTGGTGGCGTAGTCGCCGTGACCCTTCTGCCGGGGTCGCTCCACCGTCACCGTCACCGGCACTCCGTCCGGCAGGCTGATCGCCCCCTCGTCGGAGAGGGTCGTCAGGGCGTCGACGATGGTCGCGGAGAGCTGCTCGGGAGTCACCCAGCCAGCCTATCGGCGCGCCCCGTGCAGCCCCGAACCGCGATCGGTCGTGGGATGCGCGGGCCGATTGCGGCCCGATTGCTGGCCGACCGCGGGTCGGTTGTAGGGTCATCGCAGCCACCGCGGCGCAGCGTCGACGCGGCAGCATTGCCTCCGTAGCTCAGGGGATAGAGCACTGGTTTCCGGTACCAGGAGTCGAAGGTTCGAATCCTTCCGGGGGCGCTTCACCTCATCAACGGCCGCCGCCCGCCCCCTCGGGGCGGCACTGGTCTGGTCCACACCCGGTCACGGGTGAGTTCTCTCCCCCACGTGGGTATCCCCCACCCAACGGGGTTACCTGCGCGTAGCCGACCTGCGGGTGAGGGAGACACACGTGACGACATCGATGAGGCGCGCGGTGGCTGCATCGGCCGCCCTGGCCGCCGCCCTGGCGGGCGCCCTGGCCGGCGGCACCCCCGCGGAGGCCCAGCACGGGAGCGACGGCACGACGGGCAAGCCGATGCCGACCGACTTCGGGTTCAAGGGCGACGTGTTCGGCGTGAAGCTCCTGCTGGAGAACGTCGAGCAGCGCTCGGTCAAGGACGCCTACGCCCAGCAGCGCTGCACGCGCTACGCCGGCCGCGAGGTCGTGAAGAGCTCCACCGCCGCCGTCCCGGACAACCCGCTCATCAACGTCTCGGCCACGACCAGCCGCACCCGGACCTACCGCGACGCCGACACCGGCACGTACGGCGTCCGCGGCTCCAGCGCCATCTCCGACGTGGAGATCGGGGGCGACGTGGGCGGCCAGCAGACCCCCACCATCTCCATCAAGGGCTTCACCACCAGCTCCGACGCCTTCCACTCCGCGCAGGGGTTCGGCCACCGGGAGGCGCTGGACTTCGCCAGCTTCCAGATCGCCCACCTCTCCGACTCCGTCCCCGTCCCGCCCGAGCTGCAGGACCTGCTCGACGCGATCGACAGCACCACGGGCGACGTGGTCGGCCAGGTGGTCGACGTGCTCCAGAGCGCCAACACCCCCATCGAGATCCCCGGGCTCGGCAGCATCTCGCTGGGCACCAACAAGGGCAGCACCGGATCGCACTTCGCCATCTCGGAGAGCTACGCCCTCAAGATCAACGTGGACGCCAACGGCCAGAACCAGACCCTCGAGCTCGGTCGCGCCCGCACCCGCATCGGCAGCCCGACCCCGGGCGGCGTGTTCCGCTCGATCGCGATGGGCATGGACGCCTACGCGCTCAACAACACCCTGCACCTCGGCAACATCCAGCAGCGCTCCATCCCCTGCGAGGGCACCGGCGGCAAGGTCAAGCACCAGCACGTCGACTCGGCCTCACTGGCCCTGGGCGTGATCGTCAACCTGACCGGCATCGACTACCGGTTCAAGGGCGACCAGAACGCCGACGGCACGGCCAGCGGCTTCACCTCCAGCCACATCGACAAGGTCGAGATCCCGGCGGTCAACCTCGAGCTCGACGACGTCAACGGCAAGGTCGCGGTCGACCACCGGCACCCCACCGGCGCGGTCGGGCGGACGATCACCTTCAGCGTCGGCAAGATCCTGGTCAACGGCGAGGAGCAGCCGGTCCCGCCCCCCGGCAAGTCCCTGAGCTTCCAGGGCGGCGTGATCGAGACCCGGATCGTGAAGAGCAACTTCTACGGCTCCGAGGTGCACGCCGTGCGCGTGACCCTGACCGACTTCGACTCGGTCCTCGACTTCGGGTGGGCGGCGGCGCACGTCTTCCCCCGGTGAGTCGGCGTCCGCGAGGACCCGGCGGCGGCGTACCCCCGCACGGAAATGGCCCGAAAGGACTACTTACCTGGCAGTAACCCATCGCATCGGCAGGCAGTTGCCTGACCTGAGGGAATCTGCCCGGAGATTTCCTCGCCGGGAAGGGGTGCGCCTCGCTTCCCGGTGACCTGGATCTCGGCTGGGTCATCCGCCAGTGCCGCAACGACCGTGGAGGGAACGCGGCTCACCCCAGGATGAAGGCAGGAACCATGAAGAAGTCCCTCAGCAGGGCGATCGCGGTCACCGCGGTCTGCGCAGCCGGTGTCTCCGGCGCCCTCGTCACCAACCCCGCGGCCGACGCGGCCCGGGGCCACTCCGCCACCCACGCCAAGCCGGTCCCGACCAACTTCGGCTACAAGGGCGACGTCTACGGCGCGAAGGTGCTCGTCGACGGCGTCGAGCTCCGCACGCTGAAGGACGCCTACGCCCAGCAGCGCTGCACCAGCTACGCCGGCCGCGAGGTCGTCAAGAACTCCACCGTCTCGGTCCCCGGCAACGACTACGTCCACGTCTCGGCCCTGTCCAGCTCGACCGAGACCTACCGCGACGCCGCGGCCGGCCTCAACGGCGTCAAGGGCATCTCGACGGTGGGCGACGTCGTCCTCGGCGCCACCGACGGGTCCACCCCGAAGCTGTCCCTCCAGGGCCTCCGGTCGATCTCGAACGCCTTCTACGACGCCAAGACCGGCACGTTCGGTCACCAGGAGACGTTCACGGCCCCCGAGCTGACGATCACCAACCTCCCCGACGGGATCCCGCCGGAGCTCCAGGACCTGCTCGACACGCTGACCCAGACCGGCGGACAGGTGACCGGCGCGGTCATCGACGTCCTCCAGCAGGCCACCGGCGGCGTCATCGAGATCCCGGGCCTGGGCAGCATCGGCCTCGCCGGCGTCAAGAGCGGCAGCGCCACCTCCGACCACGCGATCTCCGAGACCTACGCGCTGCGCCTGATGACCGACCTGACCGGCCACCCGACGGTGCTCGAGCTCGGCCGGGCCCGCACCCGCATCGCCAGGCCCGTCCCCGGCGGCGTCTTCCGCTCCACCGCCATGGGCCTGGACATGTTCTCCGGGAACGCCCTGCACATGGGCAACCTCGGCCAGCGCTCCATCCCCTGCGAGGGCACGGGCGGCAAGGTCAAGAAGCAGCACCTCGCCGATGCCTCCGTCCTGGGGGGCCTCGCCACCCTGACCGGCATCGACTACGCCTTCATGGGCAAGCAGCTCTCCGACGGCTCGGCCCGCGGCATGGTCTCCAGCAAGCTCGGCAAGATCACCCTGGACAGCATCGGCCTGGAGATCGACGGCATCGCCTCGACCGTCCACATGTACAAGCCGGCCGGCACCAACCGGGTCCGCAAGTCGATCGACACGAGCATCGCCAAGATCCTGGTCAACGGCGAGGAGGTGGCCGTGCCCAAGCCCGGCGAGACCATCGAGCTCGGCGACGGCACCGGCAACTTCCTGCAGTACCGGGTCGTGAAGAACAACTTCTACGGCTCCGAGGTGCACGCGGTCGTGCTGACCCTGAGCGACTCGTTCACGCCCGGCGGCTCGATCATGGACCTGGGCTGGGCGGCCGGGAAGATCTTCCCGCGCTGACCCACACCTGATGCCCCACGAGACCGGGCGGTCCCTCACGGGCCGCCCGGTTCTCGCGTCTCAGCAGTGCTCGAGGGTGGCGTCAGCGCGGGCCTCGTCGCCGAGCATCCGCGCCTGGCTGGTGAAGGGCAGCACCACGCTGGCGCCGCCGATGTCGCCGATGCCGCCCTGCACGACACAGGTCGTGATCTTGTGCGGGTCGACCTGCGCCACCGCCTGGCCGAGCCGGAAGAGCTCGGCGGGCGGCAGACCCGTGTGCAGGTGCGCCATCACCGACAGCACCCCGCGCTCCATGAAGCCCCGCTCGTGGGAGCGGGCGCGGACCTTGGCCTGGATGCCGCGCAGCACCCGCTGCTGGTTGGCCGAGCGGTCGAAGTCGCCGCGGATCAGGTTGTGCCGGATCCGCGAGAACGCCATGGCGTCGTACCCGCCGAGGTGGATCCGCCCGGCCCGGAAGCCGCGCGGCTTGAGGTAGGTGTCGTCGAAGGCGATGGGGTTGTCCACCTCGATGCCGCCGATGTCGCGCACCATCGCGATGAAGTACTTGAACCGGGTCACGAACACGTAGTCGGGCTGGATGCCCACCAGGTTGCCGACCGTCTGCCCGAGGAGCTCGGGGCCGCCGTAGTAGAGCGAGGCGTTGATCTTGTCGTAGCCGTGGCCCGGGATGTCGACCCAGGAGTCACGGGGTACGCCGATCGCCGCGGCCGCACCGGTCCTGGTGTTCATGCCGATCAGCTGGAGCGCGTCGCCGCGCGTGTGGGTCATGTCCTCGCCGGGCCGGGCATCGGATCCCACCGCGAGGATCCAGACCACGTCGGGGCTCAGGTCCACGCCCGAGGCCTGGTGGACCTTCACCAGCTCGATCTCGGTGGACTTCACCGCCGAGTCCGGCACCACCAGCGCGGCGACGGCGAGCACGAGGCCCACGGTGAGGGTGCGCAGCGCGCGGGGGTAGCGCTTGCGGAGTGCATTCATCGGGGGGGTCATCGGGCACCTCCCTTGGTCATGTCGTAGCCGAAGACCCGCCAGCCGTCGTCGTTGCGGGTCAGGAACAGTCGGCCCTTCACCTCCAGGTGCCTCTCGACCTTGCCGGTGGTCGCGAAGTCGAGGACGACCCGGGCGGTGACGCCGACCGGCTTGCGGCGCACGGCCAGCACGTCGATGCGGACGCGACGCTTGCTGGCCTCCACGGAGTCGATGCGCTTGCCGATGTCGGCGTTGCTCATCAGCTTCCGGTCGTGGACGGCCTCCTGCCGGGCGCCGGTGGTGAACCCGGGGAAGGCGTCGTGGAAGTCGCCGCGCGGGTAGTCGCCCGCGGTGAAGGCGGCGTCGAACCAGGCGTCGACGACCGACCCGATCGCCTCCTTGAGGTGCGCGCCCTCCTTCTTGGGCAGCTTGCCGGTGACCTTCCCGAGGGTCGCCTTGGTGACGACCTCGGGGGCGGCGCTCTCGCTGGCGGTCGCGGAGGCCGAGGTGGAGCTGTCCGGGGGGTTGTCGTCGGTGCTGTCGCCGCTGCAGGCAGTGGCCGTGAGGGCCACCGCCAGGGCCGCGGCGGCGACCGGTCGGACGGGGTTTCGCATGGTGGGGGATCTCCCTGTCGTGTGGCTTCCGTGACACCCTGCCCGAAAGGCGACCCTTCCACGAGCATTTGCTGGCGTGTGGGTCTAGCCTTGACGACTGAATCATCGATCCCCGCGCGCGATCTCTGGAAGAGGCGAACCCACCCGTGCCGCAGTCCTCAGGCAATCAGTCTGACAGCCAGTCTCCCGAACAGCCCTCCGCCGACTTCGGCGCCAACGAGTGGCTCGTGGAGGAGATGTACGACCAGTACGTCAAGGATCCCTCGAGCGTCGATGCGACGTGGGTGAAGTACTTCCAGGCCAACGGCGGTGGCGCCAACGGCCAGGCCGCCAACGGCGCGGTCGCGGTGAAGCAGGCCGAGAAGCCGGCCGCCCCGGCTGCTGCCCCGGCCGCCAAGGCACCCGAGAAGACTGCGGACAAGGCTGCGGACAAGACCGAGAGCCCGGCTCCCGTGGCGAAGCCGCGTCCGGCCAACAAGGCCGCCGAGGTCGCCCAGGGCACGAGCAACCCCGTGCCCAAGGAGTCTAAGCCGGCGGCCCCCGCCGCGGCGAGCGACGAGCCGACCTACACCGTGCTCCGCGGCGCCCCGGCCCGCACCGCCCAGAACATGGACGCGTCGCTGACCGTCCCCACCGCGACCTCGGTGCGCAGCGTGCCGGTCAAGCTTCTGTGGGACAACCGCACCGTCATCAACAACCACCTCGCCCGTGCCCGCGGCGGCAAGGTCTCCTTCACGCACCTGATCGGCTACGCGCTGGTCAAGGCCCTGAAGTCGATGCCCGAGATGAACGTCGGCTTCGACGTCGTCGACGGCAAGCCCAACCTGATCACGCCGGCGCACATCAACCTCGGCCTCGCGATCGACGTCCCGAAGCCCGACGGCTCGCGCCAGCTGCTCGTGCCGAGCATCAAGGCCGCCGAGACGATGGACTTCGCGGGCTTCTGGACCGCCTACGAGGAGATCGTCCGCAAGGCCCGCGACAACAAGCTCGGCGTCGTGGACTTCCAGGGCACGTCGATCTCGCTGACCAACCCGGGCGGCATCGGCACCAGCCACTCCGTCCCGCGCCTGATGAAGGGCCAGGGCGCCATCATCGGCGTCGGCGCCATGGAGTACCCGCCCGAGTGGCAGGGCGCCTCGGACGAGGCGATCGCCCGCAATGCGATCAGCAAGGTCATGACGCTGACCTCGACCTACGACCACCGCGTCATCCAGGGCGCGCAGTCGGGCGAGTTCCTCAAGCGCATGCACCAACTGCTGCTCGGCCAGGACGACTTCTACGACGAGATCTTCCGCTCGCTGCGCATCCCCTATGAGCCGATCCGCTGGTCCAGCGACATCGCGACCACCCACGACGACGACATCAGCAAGCAGGCGCGCATCCTCGAGCTGATCCACGCCTACCGCGTGCGCGGCCACATGATGGCCGACACCGACCCGCTCGAGTACCGCCAGCGCAGCCACCCCGACCTCGAGGTGGAGTCACACGGCCTGACCCTGTGGGACCTCGACCGCGAGTTCGCCACCGGCTCGTTCGGCGGCGAGGGCCGGCGCTTCATGAAGCTGCGCCAGATCCTCGGCATCCTGCGTGACTCCTACTGCCGCACCACCGGCATCGAGTACATGCACATCATGGATCCCGAGCAGCGCCGCTGGATCCAGGAGCGCGTCGAGCAGCCGCACACCAAGCCGCCCCGCGAGGAGCAGCTGCGGATCCTGCTGAAGCTCAACCAGGCCGAGGCCTTCGAGACCTTCCTGCAGACCAAGTTCGTCGGCCAGAAGCGCTTCAGCCTCGAGGGCGGCGAGACCACGGTCCCCGTGATCGACGAGATCTGCGAGGCCGCGGCCGAGTCGGGCCTCGACGAGGTCGCGATCGGCATGGCCCACCGCGGGCGCCTCAACGTGCTGGCCAACATCGTCGGCAAGAAGTACTCCCAGATCTTCCGCGAGTTCGAGGGCAACATCGACCCGCGCACGGTCCAGGGCTCCGGCGACGTGAAGTACCACCTCGGCGCCGAGGGCGAGTTCGAGGCCGGATCCTCGGACAAGATCAAGGTCTCGGTCGCCGCCAACCCCTCGCACCTCGAGGCGGTCGACCCGGTCCTGGAGGGCATCGCCCGCGCCAAGCAGGACGTGCTCAACCGTGGCTCCGACTACCCCGTCCTCCCGCTCCTCGTCCATGGTGACGCGGCGTTCGCGGGCCAGGGCGTGGTCGCCGAGACGCTGAACCTCAGCCAGCTCCGCGGCTACCGCACCGGCGGCACCATCCACCTGGTCGTCAACAACCAGGTCGGCTTCACCACCTCGCCGGGCTCCTCGCGCTCCTCGCTCTACTGCACCGACGTGGCGCGGATGGTGCAGGCGCCGATCTTCCACGTCAACGGCGACGACCCGGAGGCGTGCATCCGCGTCGCCCGGCTCGCGTTCGAGTACCGCCAGGCGTTCAAGAAGGACGTCGTCATCGACCTCGTCTGCTACCGCCGCCGCGGTCACAACGAGGGCGACGACCCGTCGTACACCCAGCCGCTGATGTACGACCTGATCGAGCAGAAGCGCTCGGTGCGCAAGCTCTACACCGAGTCGCTCATCGGCCGTGGCGACATCACGATCGAGGAGGCCGAGCAGGTCCTCCGCGACTACCAGCAGCAGCTGGAGCGGGTCTTCACCGAGGTGCGCGAGGCGAGCAGCCAGCCCTCGGAGTGGACCACCGTCCCGGACTACCCCGAGAAGTCGGCCGGCGACACCGCCACGGCCGTCTCCCGCGACGTCCTCAAGCGGATCTCCGACGCCTACGTCACCCCGCCGGAGGGCTTCACGGTCCACCCGAAGGTGATGCCGCAGCTGCAGCGCCGCGCCGCCGCGATCACCGACGGCCCGATCGACTGGGGCACGGGCGAGATCCTCGCGTTCGGCTCGCTGCTCATGGAGGGCCGTCCGGTCCGCTTGGCCGGGCAGGACTCGCGCCGCGGCACGTTCGTGCAGCGCTTCGCGACGATCATCGACCGTGTCAACGCCGACGAGTGGACCCCGCTGACCTCGCTCACCGAGGACCAGGCGAAGTTCCACGTCTACGACTCGCTGCTCTCCGAGTACGCCGCGCTCGGCTTCGAGTACGGCTACTCCGTGGCGCGTCCCGACGCCCTGGTGCTGTGGGAGGCCCAGTTCGGCGACTTCGTCAACGGCGCGCAGACCGTCATCGACGAGTTCATCTCCTCGGGCGAGACCAAGTGGCGCCAGCAGTCCGGTGTCGTGCTCCTCCTGCCGCACGGCTACGAGGGCCAGGGCCCCGACCACTCCTCGGCCCGCATCGAGCGGTTCCTGACGATGGCGGCCGACGAGGCGTTCGTGGTGGCCCAGCCGTCCACGCCCGCGTCGTACTTCCACCTGCTGCGCCAGCACTCCCTGGGCGAGGAGCACCGCCCGCTGGTGGTCTTCACGCCGAAGTCGATGCTCAAGCGCAAGGAGGCGGCCTCGGCGCCCGACGACTTCACGTCCGGCACGTTCCGTCCGCTCATCGGCGACGACCAGGCCGACCCCGAGAAGGTCGACACGCTGCTGCTGTGCTCGGGCCGCGTGACCTGGGACCTGATGGTCGACCGGGCCAAGCGCGAGAACGGCGAGCGGTTCGCCATCGCCCGCGTGGAGCAGCTCTACCCGCGTCCGCTGGACGACATCAAGGCCGAGATCGCGAAGTTCCCCAAGCTCAAGGTCGTGCGCTGGGTGCAGGACGAGCCCGCCAACATGGGCCCGTGGCCGCACTACGCGCTCAACGTGTGGCCGGAGGTCGACGCCCGCGTCGAGCCGGTCACCCGCGAGCAGTCGTCCTCGCCCTCGGTCGGCACGGTCAAGCGGCACATGGCCGAGCAGAAGGACCTGCTCGACCGGGCCTTCAGCTAACGGCATGTACTTCACCGATCGCGGGATCGAGGAGCTCCAGAAGCGCCGGGGTGACGAAGAGGTCACCCTGGCGTGGCTGGGCGAACGGCTCCAGGAGTTCACCGACACCCACCCGGAGTTCGAGACGGCCGTGGAGCGCTTCGCCACCTGGCTGGCGCGCCTCGACGACCCCGAGGACTGAGGGTGGGGGTCGACTACCCCGACGCGCCCTGGGCGATGGTCGGGCAGCTTTGGTGCTCGCTGTTCCGGGTGAACGAGGACGTCGACGAGCTGCGTCCGGCCGGCCTCTACGGCGCCGCGTTCGTCAGCTACGACGACGGCAGTCCGCTCACCTACTCCGAGCTGCTGGTCGCCCGTCCGGTCCGGACGGGACCCGGTCGACGGGTGTCCATCACCGACATCTGGGTGGACTCCCCCGCGTCGATGGCCGGCGGTCGCGAGCTCTGGGCGATCCCGAAGGACCTGTGTGACTTCACCCTGGACAGCAGCCGCACCGGTCCGCTGTCCCGCACCGACTGGTCGGCGTCGGTCGCCCGGCGGCCGATCGCCTCGGCCTGGTTCACCGACGTCTCGCGGGCCGGCGTACGCCTGCCGTTCCGTGGTGGCACCTGGCAGCCGGGCATCGAGGACACCGACGGCGAGGACCGACTGGCCGGCATCAGCGGCTCGGCCCGGACCCTCCCCTGCCGCGGCCACTGGGACTTCGCCGCGGACGGGCCGCTCGCCTGGCTCCGCGGCCGGCGGACCCTGGCCTCCTTCCGGATGGCCGACTTCCGCCTGTCGTTCGGCTGAGCGCGTGGGTCAGGCGGCGGTCCGCATCGCCGTCGCCCGGACGATCGTGCCCGGGTAGCAGCAGTTGCAGAGGTGGACGAGATGGCCGAGGGAGCGGGCCGGGATGCCGGCCGCCCGGGTCAGGTCGATGGTGAGCCGGCAGGCCGTGCGCCGGAAGGCCCGGTCGATCTCTTCGTGGATCGATGCCCAGGCGTCGCTGTCGAAGGTGCCGGAGAGCTCGAGCGTGCTGGTGTTCGCGTCGTAGTGCGAGGCGAAGGTCGTGTCCATGAATCCCTCGGTTCGTAGGTTTCGACTTTCTTGAATCCCCGTTTCCCCGAGGCCAGTCATGTACCCCCGGCAACGTGAACCGAACCACTGGTCTAGACCATCACTGCTCGCCCTGCTCCTCGTGGTCCTCCGCGGCCTTGCGCGCGGCGTCCCTGATCTCGAAGATCTCGGTCGCGAAGCCGCCGAGGACGCCGGCCACGTCCCTCACGGCACCGGTGATGATCGAGGTCACCTGCCCCACCGTCCCGGCGGCAGCCTGGACGGCGTCCTGGATCGCGTCCTTGCGGATCTCGGCCTTGCTCAGGTGGTCGTCCATGACCCCATCCTCACGCGGCCAGCGACGAGCCGACAACGTCTTCCGACGGGCGGGACCGCGCCGCCAGGCGCCCGAGCCGGTCCGGGACCGCGAGCCGGCAGATCTTGCGCGCCACCGACCCGAGCTGCCTGCCGAGCGGGCCGGAGTTGTAGGCGATCCCGTAGCGCTCGCAGATCTCCCGGACCTCGACGGCGATCTCGGGGTAGCGACGGGCGGGGATGTCGGGGAACAGGTGGTGCTCGATCTGGTGGCTGAGGTTGCCGGTCATCACGTGGAAGAGCTTGCTGCCGGTGATGTTGGCCGAGCCGAGCAGCTGCCGGTAGTACCAGTGGCCGCGCGACTCGTCCTCGCACTCCTCCTGGGAGAACGTCGAGACGCCGGCCGGGAAGTGGCCGCAGAAGATGATGTTGAAGGTCCAGATGTTGCGGATCAGGTTGGCCAGGGCGTTGCCCGCGAGCGTGGCCGGGAACAGCGGGCCGGTCAGCGCCGGGAAGAGCAGGTAGTCCTTCAGCGTCTGGTTGCGGATCTTGCGCAGCAGGCCTCGGTGCAGGTGCTTGGTCTCGGCCCAGGTCTTCTCGCCGGCCATGATCCGGTCGAACTCCAGGTCGTGCAGCGCGACACCCCACTCGAAGCCGAGCATGAGCAGCGTCGCGTAGAGCGGGTTGCCCAGGTAGTAGGGCCGCCACTCCTGGTCCTCGTCCATCCGCAGGATGCCGTATCCGATGTCGCGGTCCTTGCCGAGGATGTTGGTGTAGGTGTGGTGGATGTAGTTGTGCGAGAACTTCCACTGCTCGCTGGGGCACATCGTGTCCCACTCGTACATCCGGGAGTTCAGGCCCGGGTCACCCATCCAGTCGTACTGCCCGTGCATGACGTTGTGGCCGATCTCCATGTTGTCCAGGATCTTGGAGACGCTCAGGGCGGCCACGGCCAGCGGCCAGGCGGGCGGCAGGTAGAACAGCGCGCGGCCGGCGACCTCGAACCCGCGCTGGGTCTTCACGACCGTGCGGATGTAGGCGGCGTCCTCCTCGCCGAGGTCGGCGATGACGCGCTGGCGGATGGCGTCCAGCTCGGCGCCGAACGCGTCGAGGTCGATCTCGCCGGTCGAGCCTGCCGAGACCTGGTGGGTCGTGTCGGTACTGGTCGTGTGGGTCGTCATGGTGGTTCCTCTCAGAGTGCGACGGCGCAGTCGCCGACGGGAGCGGAGACGCAGATACGGATGTCCTCGTCCGGCAGCGAGCTCTCCTCGCCGGTCAGGACGTTGCGGACGGTGCCCTCGGTCTTGCGTGAGGTGCAGGAGAAGCAGATGCCCATCCGGCAGCCGAACTCGGGCCGCAGCCCCAGGGCCTCGGCCTGTTCGAGCAGCGCGGCGCCGGTGTTGGGTGCCGCCTTGCCGGAGCGGGTGAACGTGACCTCGCCGGTCGAGTGGTCCCCGCTCACTCGGACCCGGGGTGGCTTGAAGTACTCCACCCGGAGGGCCTCGGAGCCGTCGTACGCCGCCTGGACCGCCTCGATGAGCGGTGCGGGCCCGCAGGCCCAGGTGGGCACGTCCCGGTAGCCGGGCACGAGCCGCTCGAGCCACGCGGGCGAGAGGGCCGGGTCGCCGAGCTCCGGGTGCAGCAGGTGCACGTCGATGCCGTGGCCGCTGCGACGGATCTCGTCGAGCTCGGCGGCGAAGATCTGGTGGTCGGGGCTCTGGGCGTAGTGGACGAACGTGACCCGGCCGCGGTGGGTGCGACGCTGCAGGGAGCGCAGCATCGACATCAGCGGCGTGATGCCACTCCCGCCCGAGATGAACAGCACGTGGTCCGGCACGTGGTCGGGCAGCACGAACTCGCCCTGGGCCTGCGAGAGGTGGACCATCGTGCCGGGCGTTGCCCGCTCGACGAGGTACCGCGACACCACCCCCTCGGGATTCGCCCGCAGGGTGATCGTGAAGCGGTCGCCGTGGCGCGAGTCCGGGCTCGAGACGGTGAAGACGCGCGTCGTGCGCCGGGCACCGTCGATCTCGACGCCCAGCTGCACGTGCTGGCCGGCGCGGTGCCCGCGCCACGTCGAGGTGGGCTGGAGCGTGATCGTCGCGACCGGCGGGTGGCCCGGGACGTCCACCTCGCGGTGCACGTCGACGATGCGGGCACGCACCTCGTGCGCGGCCCACATCGGGTTCACCTGCTCGAGGTAGCGGTCCACGCCGTGGGGCGAGGTCAGGGCCGCGAGGACCCTCGACCGGAGCAGCGTTCCCGTGATGCTCATGCCTGCCTCCTTCCAAGTTTGAGTGAACATACGTTCACTCAAACTATCTCCGCGTACCGGCGGTACGGTCAAGGAAAGGGCGCGTGACCCTGCGCACTCGTCCGTGAGACGCGGTACACACGTTCACCCGGGTCTAACATCGGACACATGACCGAGACCCGGGGTGAACGCAAGGAGCGCACGCGCCGCGCGATCCTCGACGCTGCGATCGGCCTCTGTGAGGACAGCAGCCTGGTCGCCCTCTCGCTGCGCCAGGTCGCCAAGGAGGTCGGCATCGTGCCGACCGCGTTCTACCGGCACTTCGACTCCATCGAGGCGCTCGGGCTCGCCCTGGTCGACGAGTCCTTCGTGTCGCTGCGCGCGATGCTGCGCGACATCCGCCGGGGCGATCCGTCGTACGCCGACATCGTCGACCTGTCGATCGACATCCTCGTCCAGCACGTGCACCAGCAGCGCGCGCACTTCCTGTTCATCGCCCGCGAGCGCGGCGCCGGTCCCCCGGCCGTGCGCGAGGCGATCCGTCACGAGATCGAGCTCTGCGAGCGCGAGCTCGCCACCGACCTGGCCCGGCTGCCCGGCACGGCGGCCTGGTCGGCGGAGGACCTGCGCATCCTGTCCAACCTGATCGTGATGGCCATGGTCGCCACGGCCGAGGCGATCCTCAGCGCACCCCAGCGGGCCGACACCCAGCGGCAGATCGTGGAGACGGCGCGCACCCAGCTGCGGATGGTGCTCGTCGGCGCCCTGCACTGGAAGTCGCGGACGTAGCCGCTCCGCCGCGGCTAGCCTCCGCACATGGGACTCGCCGCGGACCTCGACTACCACCACACCTCCGGGAACCCCGTCCACCGCGCGATGCGCTGGGTCGGCGGCACGCGCGCCGGGGGCTGGTTCTTCTCGCGCACCCTGCGCCACATGGACAACGCGATCGAGCGCGTCACCCACGGCCGGCAGAGCGCGCCGTGGCTGCTCTCGGGGTTGGCCGTCCTCGACCTCACGACCACCGGCCGCAAGTCGGGCCAGCGCCGGACCAGCCACCTCATCGCGACGCCCTACGACGGCACCCTGGCCCTACTGGGCACCAACTTCGGCCAGGAGTCGACGCCGGCCTGGGCGCTCAACCTCGAGGCCGAACCCAGGGCCACGGTCAGCTACCGCGGCGCCAGCCGGGACGTCATCGCGCGGCCGGCGACGGCAGCGGAGGCCGACGAGATCTTCGCCCTGGCCGGGGAGTTCTACATGGGATACCGCAACTACCGGGAGCGGATCGGCGACCTGCGCCGGATCCGGGTCTTCGTCCTCGAGCCCCTCACCGCGGCCTGATCGTCAGGTCCGGCACCGTCGCGTCCGGCCCCAGGTCCAGCACGCCGAGGATCGCCTCGGCCACCGTCTCCGGGCGGATCCACGCCGCGGGGTCGTAGTCCTTGCCCTCCTGGGCGTGCACCTGCTCCTGCATGGGCGTCGCCGTGCGACCGGGGTAGACCGAGGTGACCCGCACGCCGCTCTCGGCCTCCTCGCCGCGCAGGGCGTCGGCCAGGGCGCGCAGGCCGTGCTTGGAGGCGGCGTACGCCGCCCACTGCGGGTGGGCGGCCAGCCCGGCGCCGGAGTTGACGAAGACCACCGTGCCGCGGGCGGCCCGGAGTGCGGGCAGGGCAGCCCGCGTCAGTGCCGCGGGCGCGACGAGGTTGACCCGCAGCTGGGTCGACCAGGCCTCCACGTCGAGCTCGGCGACAGAGCCGAGGTCGACCACTCCTGCGGCGTGCACGACCGAGTCGAGGGCCTCGGGCAGCACGAGCGACCCGACCGACTCCGGGAAGGCCAGGTCGGCGACCACGGTCGTGACACCGGGGAGGTCCGCCGCGAGCTCCTGCGCGCGCTCCTCGGACCGGGCCAGGGCGACCACCTCGTCGCCGCGACCGAGGAGCCGCTGGGCCAGGACGGCGCCGATGCCGGAGCCGGCCCCAGTGAGCAGGTGAGTGCGGCTCACCTCGTGAACACGATCTTGCCGAAGACGTCGCCCTCGGCCATCGCGGCGAAGCCGTCGCGAGCCTGGTCCATCGGCAGCGTGCGGTCGACCAGCGGCCGCGCGCCCGACGCGTCGAGCAGGCTGACGAGCGAGGCCAGCTCGCCGCGGGTGCCCATCGTGGAGCCGATGACGCTGAGCTGGAGGAAGAAGATGCGGGTCAGCTCGGCGTCGTCGAGCTGGGGTCCCGAGGTGGTGCCGGAGATGACGATCTTGCCGCCGGGGCGCAGGGCGCGGATCGAGTGCGACCAGGTGGCGCGGCCGACGGTCTCCATGACGGCGTCGACCTTCACGGGCAGCCGGGCGCCGGACTCGAAGACCTCGTGGGCGCCGATCTCGAGCGCCCGGGCCCGCTTGCCCTCGTCGCGGCTGGTGGCCAGCACCTTCAGGCCGCCGGCGCGGGCCAGGATGATCAGCGCGGTCGCGACGCCGCCGCCCGCACCCTGGACCAGCACGGTGTCGCCGGCCTTGAGGTCACCCTGGGTGAAGAGCATCCGGTAGGCCGTCAGCCAGGCGGTCGGCAGGCACGCGGCCTCGGCGAACGACATCGAGGCGGGCTTGGGGACCACGTTGCCGCGCGGCACGACGACCTTGTCGGCGAAGGTGCCCTGGTGCCGCTCCGAGAGCAGCGAGCGCTTCGGGTCGAGGGTCTCGTCACCGGACCACGACGGGTCGCTCACGACGGCGTGGACGACGACCTCGTTCCCGTCCTCGTCGTACCCGGCCGCGTCGCAGCCCAGGATCATCGGCAGCGCCTCCTCGCGCAGGCCGACGCCCCGCAGGGACCAGAGGTCGTGGTGGTTCAGCGAGGCGGCCTTGACCGTGACGGTCGTCCACCCGTCAGGGGCGACCGGGTCGGGGCGCTCCCCCACCACGAGGGCGGACAGCGGGTCGTCGGAGGAGAACTTGTCGGCGTAGACGGCGAACATTCCCCGAACCTATCGAGTCAGCGGGCGCTGCTCAGCGCCGGGCGACACCGTCTCGCCGTGCGGCCGCCGCGACGGCGGCGGACACCGCCGGGCCGACCCGGGGGTCGAACGGCGAGGGGATGATGTGGTCCTCGGCCAGGTCGTCACCGACGAGCTGGGCGAGCGCGTCCGCAGCCGCGAGCTTCATGTTCTCGGTGATGGCGGTGGCGTGCACGTCGAAGGCACCGCGGAAGATGCCCGGGAACGCCAGCACGTTGTTGATCTGGTTGGGGAAGTCCGAGCGGCCGGTGGCGACCACCCGTGCGTGCCGGTGGGCGACGTCGGGGTGCACCTCGGGGGTGGGATTGGCCAGGCCGAAGATGATCGAGTCGGCGGCCATCGTGGCGACGTACTCCTCGGGCACCGTGCCGCCGGAGACGCCGATGTAGACGTCGGCACCGACGAGCACGTCCGCGAGCGAGCCGGAGCGGCCGAAGTGGTCGGCGGTGTCGACCGCGAGGGCCTTCTTGACCGGCGTGAGGTCACCGCGCGAGGAGTGGAGCACGCCCTTGCGGTCGGTGACCGCGAGGTCCTTGATGCCGGCCTCGAGCAGGATCCGGGCCACCGCGACGCCCGCGGCACCGGCGCCGGAGATGACCACGCGGGTCGACTCGGGGTTGCGGCCGGTCAGGCGCAGGGCGTTCTGCAGCGCCGCGAGCGCGACCACGGCGGTGCCGTGCTGGTCGTCGTGGAAGACGGGGATGTCGAGGCGCTCCTTGAGGCGCTCCTCGATCTCGAAGCAGCGCGGCGCCGAGATGTCCTCGAGGTTGATGCCGCCGAAGCTGGGGGCCAGCCGGGCGACGGTCTCGATGATCTCGTCGGTGTCGGTGGTGGCCAGGCAGATCGGGATGGCGTCGACGCCGCCGAACTGCTTGAACAGCACGGCCTTGCCCTCCATGACCGGCATCGCGGCGGCGGGGCCGATGTCGCCGAGGCCGAGCACGGCCGTCCCGTCGGTGACGACGGCGACCGTGTTGGGCACCCACGTGTAGTGCTGGGTCAGGCTCGGGTCGGCGGCGATCGCCTCGCAGACCTGGGCGACGCCGGGCGTGTAGGCCAGCGACAGCTCGTCGGGCCCGTTCAGGGCCACCGTCGAGACGATCTCCATCTTGCCGCCCACGTGCAGGTCGAACACCGGCTCGCCGGCGTGCGGGTGCGGCGCCCTGCCGCCTCCCGCGCCACCCTGCTGGGCATCGGACTCTGCTGCAACCATGACCACTTCTGACTTTCGGCTCAGGCGTACGGGGGATGGTGGTGGCCCAGCTCGACGCGGAACGGGTGGTTCGCGGAACTGCGTGGACCGGGGGGTCTCCCTGCCGATCAGTCTGGCACAGGCCTCGACACCCGCCGGAGGTCCGTCCACGGCCGCGGCCACACCCGCGCGAGCACGACGGCGTGCACGTCGACGTCCGGGACCGGGCCGCGGTGCCGCGAGTCGACGCCCTGCTCGGGGTTGTCCGACTCCAGCCACCACCCCGGCGCTCCGCTCCGGGTCTCCCGCCGGGAGGCCGCCCGCTTCACCGCGAGGGTGCCGTCGGCGAACGTGGCCAGCACCAGCGCACCGGGCCGCACGCGGGCGGCGTACCGGACGAGCAGCAGGTCCCCGGGCCGCAGCGTCGGCAGCATCGACTCCCCCCGGACCCGGGCGAGGCCGATCGGCCGCACGGGAGCGGTCGGTCGGGAGCCCGGGGACACCGGGTGTGGACGGTGTGGCACGCGGAGTAGTGTCGCAGCCGAGCCAGCCAAGACGAGTACGAGAGGACACTGGATGTTCGAGCGACTGTTCGCCCCCACTGTCGAGGTCTCCGCCCACTGCGACCTGCCCTGCGGCGTCTACGACCCCGCCCAGGCCCGCATCGAGGCCGAGTCGATCAAGGCCATCATCGCCAAGGTCGCCGACAACAACGACCCCGACTTCCGCACCCGCGCGGTCCTGATCAAGGAGCAGCGCTCCGAGCTGGTCAAGCACCACCTGTGGGTGCTGTGGACCGACTACTTCAAGCCGCCGCACTTCGAGAAGTACCCCCAGCTGCACACCCTCGTGAACGAGGCCACCAAGCTGGCGGGTGCCTCGGGCACCAAGGGCGAGCTCGACGCGGCCAAGGCCGACGAGCTGCTTGCGAAGATCGATGAGATCGCCGAGATCTTCTGGGAGACCAAGAAGGCTTGAGCGAATCGAAAGCCTTCGCCGTCGTGACGAAGGCCTGATCGCACCGCGACACATGGCGGGGCCGGTTGCTGGGTACACCACCCAGTGACCGGCCCCGACTAGTGTTCGGGTGTACCCCCCGACGAAGGACGGCGACCATGTCAGACCCCGGGCAGCGCGCGGACGTGGAGCTCAGGCTCCCCGCCGACGGCGCCTACGTCTCCGTGCTGCGGACGACGACTGCCGGACTCGCGGCACGACTCGACTTCACGATGGACGACATCGAGGACCTCCGCATCGCCGTCGGCGAGGCCAGCGCCATGGTCCTGCCGGAGGCCGACGAGGCCTCCGACCTGCTGTGCCAGTTCTACATGCGGCCCGGCGAGCTCACCGTGACCGTCGGCGTCAGCTCCTCGCAGGCCGCCGTGGAACCGGACTACGACAGCTTCGCGTGGCAGGTGCTGACCACGCTGGCGACCAGCGCCGAGGCCGAGGCCGGCTCCGGACGCTTCACCGTGAGCCTGACCATGGAGTCGGGTCACCTCGGGGCCGAACTCTGACGTGACCCTGCGATGACCACCAACGGGGAGACGACCCGGGACGACGGCATCCTCACGGAGCCGCCGACGGGCGTCGAGCTCACGCGCCGACGCAGCGCGGAGCTCTTCGTGCTGTTCCGCGACGAGGGTGCCCCGCAGGGCACGCGCGACGGCGCCCGCGAGGAGCTGGTGCACCTGCACCTGCCGCTCGTCGAGCACTGCGCGCGCCGTTTCCGCAACCGCGGCGAGCCCTTCGAGGACCTCGTCCAGGTCGGCACGATCGGCCTGATCAAGTCCATCGACCGGTTCGACAGCGACCGCGGCGTGGAGTTCTCGACGTACGCGACCCCGACGATCATCGGCGAGATCAAGCGCTACTTCCGCGACAAGGGCTGGGCGATCCGGGTGCCCCGCCGGCTCCAGGAGCTGCGCATGCAGATCGGCGCGGCCGGTGCGGAGCTGACCCAGTCGCTGGGCCGCTCCCCCACGCCGCGCGAGCTCGCCGAGGCGATCGGCTGCACGGTCGAGGAGATCATCGAGGGCATCGAGTCGAGCAACGCCTACTCGACCCTGTCGCTGGACGCCAGCGACGACAACGAGGACGGGGCGGCCACCATGCTCGACGCGATCGGCATCGACGACGCCGGGCTGGCCCACGTCGAGATCCGCGAGTCGATCAAGCCGCTGCTCGACCGGCTGGACCAGCGCGAGAAGAAGATCCTGCTGCTCCGGTTCTTCAAGAACATGACGCAGTCGCAGATCGCCGAGGAGATCGGCGTCTCGCAGATGCACGTCTCCCGCCTGCTCAACCGGACCCTCGAGCAGCTGCGGGCCTCGCTCGAGGAGGAGTCCGGCTAGCTCTCGTCGGAGAGCGCCTCGATGCTGTCGGGGTGCAGCATCCCGACCACGACGACCAGCGCCACGATCGCCAGACCGGCGGCCAGCACGGGCACGTCGCGGTAGTTCCAGGCGAGTCCGAGCATGATCAGCTGGGTCAGCACGATCGGGCTGCGCGCCCAGGAACGGCGCCGGTTGACCGACCACCCGCAGACGACCAGGAACGCGCCGTACGCGATGAAGAAGAGCGTGGTGGTGACGCCCATGACGACGCGGTCCGACGAGAGGCTGAACAGCTCCAGGATCCCGAGCAGGGCGAGGACGATGCCCTCGACGGCCACCAGCGAGGCGGCCACCACGAGGGGGGCGGGGGTGTCGGTGGCCAAGGCATTCACCCCGCTAGCCTAGAGAGCCTGATCCGGGCGTGAACCACGCGGGGAGACCCCGGTGTGACGCTCGTGACCAAAGGAACCGGGCCCCAGGGGTTGTTTAACGGTCCAAAGGTTGCCACGCTAGACGACGCGCTCGTGAACGCTTTCACATCGTTGTGCCCGTCGTACACGCGCGCCCGCAGGGCAGTGAGTGCTCCTGACCTGTACGGACGTAGAAGGAAAGAGGGATCCCCCAGCCATGGATTGGCGCCACCGTTCCGCCTGTCTCGACGAGGACCCGGAGCTGTTCTTCCCGATCGGCAACACCGGTCCGGCCATCCTCCAGATCGAGGAGGCCAAGCAGGTGTGCCGACGCTGCGAGGTGCGCGAACAGTGCCTCGCGTGGGCGCTCGAGGCTGGCCAGGACCACGGTGTCTGGGGCGGCCTGAGCGAGGACGAGCGTCGCGCTCTCAAGCGTCGCAACGCCCGCGCCCGCGTCCGCACCGCCTGACCCTCCCCCTCACCCCCGCTCACTCGAGGGGTACGTCGACCTCCGCGCGCGTGCCGGAGGCCGTCGACCCCAGCGACAGCTGACCCCCGAGCTCGGACTCGACCAGGGTCCGCACGATCGAGAGCCCCAGGTTCGTCGACCCGTCCAGGTCGAACCCGTCCGGCAGCCCCCGCCCGTCGTCGTCGACGATGAGGTGCAGCCGGCCCACGATCCGGCGCACGGTCACGACGATCTCCCCGACCACCGTGTCGTCGGCGGCGTCGTAGCCGTGCTCGACGGCGTTCTGGAGCACCTCGGTGAGCACCATCGCGAGTGCGGTGGCGACCTCGGAGCGCAGCACGCCGAAGGTGCCGTCGCGGCGCACCCGCACCCGGTCGCCGACCGCACTGACCTCGGTGACCATCCGACCCAGCCGGTCGGCGATCTCGTCGAACTCGACCTGCTCCTCGACGGCGGTGCTGAGCGTCTCGTGGACGATCGCGATCGACCCGACCCGCCGCACGGCCTCCTCGAGGGCGGCGCGGCCGGCCTCGGAGTCCATCCGCCGCGCCTGCAGCCGCAGCAGCGCGGCCACGGTCTGCAGGTTGTTCTTCACGCGGTGGTGGATCTCGCGGATCGTGGCGTCCTTGGTGACCAGCTCGCGGTCCCGGCGACGCAGGTCGGTCACGTCGCGCACCAGCACCAGGGCGCCGATGTGGTCGCCCGAGGGGCGCAGCGGGATCGAGCGGACGATGAGGGACACCCCGCCGTCCCCATCGGTCCCGAGCTCGGTGTCGCGGTGGGCGCGCCCACCCAGGACGGCGCTCAGCGTCTCCTCGTCGGGGCGGCGACGCGGCGGCACCAGCTCACGCGTCGTGTCGGCCAGCGAGAGGCCCGCCAGGTCACCGCCGAGGCCGAGACGCCGGTAGACCGACAGGGCGTTGGGCGAGGCGTAGACGACCCGGCCCGCGGCGTCGACACGCAGGAAGCCGTCCCCCACCCGCGGCGAGTCCGCGTGGTCGCTGCGCTGCCCCGGGGCCGGGAAGTAGCCGTTGGCGATCATCTGGGTCAGGTCGGCCGCGGTCTGGAGGTAGCTCAGCTCGAGCCGGCTGGGCGTCCGGACGCCGAGCAGGTTGGTGTTGCGCGCGACCACCGCGATCACCCGGCCGGCCCGGCGCACCGGGATCGTCTCGACCCGCACCGGCACGTCGTCGCGCCACTCGGGATCCCCCTCCCGGACGAGTCGGCCCTGGGAGTACGCCGCGTCGAGCAGCGGCCGGCGGCCGATCGGGACGAACGTCCCGACCACGTCGTCGACGTACGCCGTGGGGCCGGTCGTGGGGCGCATCTGGGCGCCCGCCCAGTAGCCCTTGCCCTCGCGGTCGGGCAGCCACAGCACCAGGTCGGCGAACGACAGGTCCGCGATGATCTGCCAGTCGGCCTGGAGCAGCTGCACCCAGGAGACGTCCTCGTCGTCGAGGTCCGTGTGGCTGCGGACGAGGTCGGTGAGCGATGGCACGTTGCCGAGTTTGTCACCCCGGGTCCGGTTGGGCGTGTCGGGAGCGCTCTTGGCAGGATGTGCGCCATGTCGGGGTCGTACTGGAAGCAGGTCCACGCCGACGGGCTCGCCGTCCCGTCGGACCGGCCCCTCGACGACCTCACAGCCGAGCTGACCCGGATGCTGGGGTCCACGGACCCCGCCCTGCGCGACGGCACGGCCTACCCCACGCTCGTCACCTGGATCGAGCGCGGCGTCTACGACGACCTGCTCAACGGGCTCGGCGACGGGATGGCCGCGGGCCTGCGGGTCGGGATCGGCGAGAAGGACACCGACACCGTCTTCCGTCGCAGCTTCTCGGCGCTGGTGCTGGCCGAGTGCATCGAGCGCGACAACGGACGACCGCTGCTGGCCGGCGGCAAGATCCTCGAGTGGGGCGACCGGATCGCCACCTGGCTGCTGCGCGAGAAGGACACACGCGGCTTCGTCCCCGGCAAGGGCTGGGCGCACGCCGTGGCCCACGGCGCCGACGCGCTGGGCGTGCTGGCCCGCTCCCCCCACGTCGCGACCCCCGAGCTGACCGTCATCCTCGACGTCATCGCCGACCGGCTCCTGCTGCCCGTCGACGCGCTGTTCACCAACGGCGAGGGCGACCGGCTGGCGATGGCCACGATGGCGGTCCTGCGCCGCAACGCGGTGCCCCTGCGCGTCCTCGAGCCGTGGATCGCCCGGATCGCCGCCGCCGCGGGCACCCTCGGCTCCTACGACGACCGCGACCCGCACCTGCTCGGCGGCAACGCCCAGATCTTCCTGCGCGCGCTCTACCTCCAGCTCGCGCTCGCACCCAACCCCCCGGTCGTCCGCTCCGACCTGCTGCTCGTGCTGGTCGACGCGCTCAAGGCGAGCAACCCGCACTACCTCGGCCCGACCGCCGGCTGACCCGCTCCCGCGCGGTGGGTACCAGTCGGTAACCTGCGTCACATGAGTGAGGACCTCAGCGGCCACGCCGGCGAGCTCGCGGTGGCGGTGGCCCGCGCACACGGTGTCGAGACCATGTTCACCCTCTCGGGCGCGCACGTCTTCCCGATGTACGACGGCGCCGTGAAGGCCGACCCGCCCCTGCGGTTGCTCGACGTGCGCCACGAGCAGACCGCCGCCTTCGCCGCCGAGGCCACGGGCAAGCTGACCCGGGTGCCGGGGCTGGCCGTCCTCACCGCCGGGCCGGGCGTCACCAACGGGGTCAGCGCTATCGCGCAGGCCCAGTTCGCGGGCTCGCCGATGGTCGTGGTGGGCGGTCGCGCCCCGCAGAACCGCTGGGGCTCCGGCAGCCTCCAGGAGCTCGACCAGCCCCCGATCGTCGCGTCGGTGTGCAAGCTGGCGCGCACGCTGCCGACGGCGGGCGACGTACTCACCGGGCTGGACGAGGCGTTCTGCGTCGCCGGCTCCTCGCACCGCGGCCCGGTCTTCGTCGACGTGCCGATGGACGAGCTCTTCAACTCCGCGTCGGGTCCGGCACCGTCGGGCCGTCGGATGCCCGGCGCCGAGCCGGACACCGACGCGCTCGACCGGATCGCCGCGCTGCTGGCGGCGGCCGAACGGCCCGCCCTGGTGCTCGGCACCGACGTCTGGGCCGACGGCGCCGAGGTCGCCGCCCTGCGCTTCGTCGAGGCCGTGGGGATCCCCGCGATCACCAACGGGATGGGGCGGGGCGTCGTGCCCGGTGGCCACCCCCTGCTCGTCACCAAGGCACGCGGCCAGGCACTCGGCACCGCCGACCTGGTCGTCGTGGTCGGCACCCCCCTCGACTTCCGGCTCGGCTACGGCGCCTTTGGCGGCAAGGACGGCGCCCCGCCGGCCGCGGTCGTGCACGTCGCCGACTCCCCCGGCCAGGTCGCCGGGCACGCCGAGCTCGCGGCGTCGGTCGCCGGCGACCTGACCTCGGTGTTCGACGGGCTGCTGACGGCCCTCGAGCGCCAGCCGCGCCGGCCCGACTGGTCCCCGTGGGTCACGGGGCTCCAGGACACCGTGCGCGCCGCGACCGAGCGCGACCTCGCCCTGCTCCGGGCCGAGGCCGACCCGATCCACCCCGCCCGGATCTACGGCGAGCTGGTGCCCCGGCTGGCCGAGGACGCCGTGGTCATCGGCGACGGCGGCGACTTCGTCTCCTTCGCCGGCAAGTTCGTCGAGCCGACGAGGCCCGGCGGCTGGCTCGACCCCGGGCCCTACGGCTGCCTCGGCGCCGGGCTCGGCTCGGCCATCGCCGCCCGGATCGCCCGCCCCGACGCCCAGGTCGTGCTGCTCCTCGGCGACGGGGCCGCCGGCTTCTCGCTGATGGACGTCGACACCCTGGTCCGCCACGGCCTGCCGGTCGTGATGGTGATGGGCAACAACTCGGCGTGGGGCCTGGAGAAGGGCCCGATGCAGATGCTCTACGGCTACGACGTGGCCGCCGACCTGGCGCCGCGGACCCGCTACGACGAGGTCGTGAAGGCCCTGGGCGGCGCCGGGGAGACCGTCACCGACCCGCGCCACGTCGGCCCGGCGCTCGACCGCGCGTTCGCGTCCGGCGTGCCCTACCTCGTCAACGTGATCACCGACGTCGAGGCGGCCTACCCCCGCGCGACCTTCGGGATCTGAGGCCGGGATGCGGATCAGGAGGGCCACCCCGGCCGACCACGAGCGCGCCGGCGAGGTCACCGTCGCGGCGTACGCCCCGTTCACGCTCGGACCCGCCGACCCCTACATCGCCCGCCTGCGCGACGCCGGCACCCGCGACCGCGAGGCCGAGCTCTGGGTCGCCACCGCCGACGGCGACGACGCCGACCTGCTCGGCTGCGTGACGCTGTGCCCGCCGGGCTCGCCGTGGCGCGAGATCTCGACCGAGGACGAGGGCGAGTTCCGGATGCTCGCCGTGGCGCCGCACGCCCAGGGGCAGGGCGTCGGCGAGGCGCTGGTCCGGCTCTGCCTGGACCGGTTTGCCGGCGAGGGCTGCCGCGGCGTCGCGATCTCCAGCCTCCCCCAGATGACCGCTGCCCACCGCCTCTACGACCGGCTCGGCTTCACCCGGCTCCCGGAGCGCGACTTCGACCCGATCCCGGGCGTGCACCTGATCGCCTTCCGGGTCCCCCTCGTCCCCGCCGTGCAGGGGCGGCCCTGATGGACCTCGCCGCGACCCTGACGTTCACGGTCACCGACGACGACACGGCCGTCGCGGTCGGCTCGGGCAGCCTGCCCGTGCTCGGCACGCCGCGACTCCTCGCCTGGTGCGAGGCGGCCACCTGCGCCGCGATCGACCCCACGCTGGCCGACGGATCCACCAGCGTCGGCACCCGCATCCAGTTCGAGCACCTCGCCGCGAGCCCGGTCGGGGCCGAGGTCGAGGTCACCGCGACGGCGTCGTACGCCGACGGCCGGCTGGTGCGCTTCGTGGTGGCCGCGCGGCACGGGCACGGCGGCAAGGTCGTCGCCTCCGGCGAGGTCACCCGCGTGGTCGTCGACGCCGAGCGGTTCCTGGGTCGACTCTGACCCGATTTCGCCTGATCGCCGAACCTTTGAGAGACTGACCCGTGGCCCTCTCGCGGGTCGACACCGATTCGGAGGAGAACACCATGGGCAAGACCGGCCGCAAGCGCCGCGCTCGCAAGAAGAAGGGCGCGAACCACGGCAAGCGCCCCAACGCCTGAGCGCCAGCTGCACCACGCAGCAATGCACTGAGCCCCCACACCGTCACGGTGAGGGGGCTCGTTGCATGTCAGGCCCGGCAGCTGCGCCGAGTCGATCAGCCTTCGCGGGTGATCTGCACCTGCACCTCGCGCAGCCGGAACATCACGCGCTGGCGCAGGTCGTCGGGCGCGGCCTCCGAGCAGGAGCGCGCGACGACGGCCTTGACGGTGCGCTGGAGGTCGTACTTCTCCAGGCAGGGGTTGCAGGTGTCGAGGTGGGCCCGCACGACCGAGCAGTCGGCCTCGTCGAGCTCGTTGTCGAGGAAGTAGACGATGCGCTCGAGGTACTCGGCGCACTCGGTGCTGGTGGGCTCGTCGGAGCCGTGGGTGTGGGTCACTTGTCCGCTCCGTCCCGGCCGATGGGGAGGAGGTCGTTGGCGCGGACGTAGTCCGACAGCATGTCGCGCAGCTGGCGTCGCCCACGGTGCAGGCGGCTCATCACGGTGCCGATGGGGGTGTCCATGATCTCGGCGATCTCCTTGTAGGCGAAGCCCTCGACGTCGGCGAGGTAGACGGCCAGGCGGAACTCCTCGGGGAGCCGCTGCAGGGCGTCCTTGACCTGCGAGTCGGGCAGGTGCTCGAGGGCCTCCATCTCGGCGGACTTCAGGCCCGTCGAGGAGTGCGACTCGGCACGAGCCAGCTGCCAGTCCTCGACGTCCTCGGACATCGACTGCTGCGGCTGGCGCTGCTTCTTGCGGTAGGTGTTGATGAAGGTGTTGGTGAGGATCCGGTACAGCCACGCCTTGAGGTTGGTGCCGGGCCGGAACTGGTGGAACGACGAGTAGGCCTTCGCGAAGGTCTCCTGGACCAGGTCCTCGGCGTCGGCGGGGTTGCGGGTCATCCGCATCGCCGCCGAGTAGAGCGGGTCGAGGAAGGGCAGCGCGTCGCGCTCGAAGCGCAGCGAGCGCTCCTCGTCGGTCTCGGTCGCGGGGTCGACGACGGCCTCGTCGTCCGGCGTCGCGTTCAGGGAGTCAGTCATCGCGTCCCAGTCTAGGGCGGGGTCCAGACGCGACGCCGGGACGTTGGCGATCGGGTGTTCGATGACGGCTAGCACGTCACGTTGAACACCTCAGGTGGAGCGGCCATTCCCGGCGACCTCGCGCACGATCCACTCCAGCGTCGCCTCGACGACGATCTCCAGCGCCTCGTCCTGGCTGACCGGGCCGCGGGCCGGCACCTTCAGCCCGTGGTCGCCGCCGGGGACGACGGCGAGGTCCAGACCGTGGCGAAGCGAGGAGGGGAACTCCTCGGGGCGGCCCATCGTGTCGCGCTCCCCCTGGATGACCAGGATCGGCACGCCGGCACCCTCGAGCTCGGCCAGCCGCGACTTCTCGGGCCTGCCCGGCGGGTGCAGGGGGAAGGCGAGCGCGAGGCAGCCGACGGCACCGAGGCCCTTGGCACAGCGGGCCGCGGAGCGTGCGCCGGCGGAGCGCCCTCCCACCACGAGGGGGGTGCGGACGCGGAGCTGGTCGGACGCGGCGACCAGCGCCGCGTCGAGGGTGGCCGGCGGGGTGGCGACCTTGCGGCCGGCGACCTTCCACGGCTGCTCGAGCCGCACGACGGTGACGCCGTTGCGCGGCAGGTGGTGAGCCAGCGCCTCGAGGTCACGGGTGTCGATGCCGTTGCCGGCACCGTGGCTGAGCAGCAGCGTCGCCACGGGGCTCCGGGCCCGGTCGGTGACGAGCCGGGCGTCGCCGTGCGGGGTGGCCACGACCCGCTCGACGCGGGTCACCGGAGCTCCTCCGGGACGTCGTCGAGCGGCAGCGGCTCGACGAGCTCCGGCCCGTTGTTGCGCACGTTGCTGACCAGGGTCGAGACGGGGTAGGCCTCGAGCTGGCCCGGGGCGGCCGGCACCAGCAGGTCGAGCAGGTTGCCCTGCCCCTCGACGGTCGGGTCCAGCCACTCGTGCCAGCGGTCGCGCTCGACCATCAGCGGCATCCGGTCGTGGATGTGGCCCACGGAGTCCTCGGCGTCGGTCGTGATGACCGTGCAGGTCCAGCGGAACCGGTCGGGGTCGTCGTCGGCCTTGGACGGGTCCCGCCAGATCTCGTAGAGCCCGGCCATCGCCAGGACGCCGTGGTCCTTCGGGCGGATGAAGAACGGCTGCTTGCGGGGCTTGCCCGCCTGGGTCAGCTGCGCGGTGGGGTACCACTCGAAGTAGCCGTCGGCGGGGAGCAGGCAGCGCCGACGGGCGAACGCCCGCTTGTACGCCGGCTTCTCGGCGACGGTCTCCATGCGGGCGTTGATCATCCGGTTGCCGATCGAGGGGTCCTTGGCCCACGACGGGACCAGGCCCCACGTCAGCACCCGGAGCTGGCGCTCGGGAGGCTCCTCGCTCTCCTTCGACGGCGGCCGCTCGACGACGGCGTACACCTCCTTGGTGGGGGCGACGTTGTAGTCGGGCTCGAGCGGGGCCGGGACCCGCGACTCGACGACCTCGAACTCCTCGATGAGGTCCTCGGGGCGCCTGCTGGAGGCGTAGCGGCCGCACATGGGGCCAGCCTACGGACCCCCGCCCCCGTGCGAGGGGCTCAGTGCCGGGTGAGCTCGTCGAGCAGCAGCGCGGCCGCGTCGTCGTCGCCCGGGAGCCCCTCGATCCAGACCCGGACGCCGTCGCCGACGCCGGCGGAGCCGACGAGCAGGCGCTTGAGCAGCCCGACCCGCTGGCCGAGGTGCCCGTCGCGGGAGGCGAGCGTGACGACCCGGCTAGACCCGAGACGGGCCACGGTCTCGCCGCCGGCGAAGACGGTGCGGGCGGCCACGCCGAGACGGTGGGCCCGGAAGGCGTGCGTGAGCACGTCACCGGGACCACCGTCCGGCCCCCATGGCGCGTCGAGCATGACCAGAGCGTGCGTGTCGCGGACCTCGGGATGGCCGTGGCCGCGGGCGCGGTAGACCTCCGTCAACCGGCTGCGCAGGTGCGCGTGGCTGGCGAGCCCGGTCATCGGGTCCTCGCAGGAGAGCGTGTGCAGGTAGCCGAGCGTCGCCTCGCTCCAGGCCACGGCGACGGCCTGCGTGGCGACGTAGTCCGGGTCCCCTCTCCTGAACCGGCGGTACGTCGCACGCAGGCCGTCCAGGGCCTCCGCGAGCGAGATCCCGTCCTGGGCCAGTCCCTGGCCCACGACCGTGCACGCGTCGACAGGGGACGAGCCCGAAGCAAGGGCATCCCCGACCGCTTCGAAACGAAGCGACATCTCCCTTGCTTCGGTGCCGCCCGGGTCACCCGGACGCGTACGCGTCGCGAAGATCCCCATCGGCTGCTCCTCCACTGGTCCCGTCGACACATGAGGGACGGACCTCCCCGTCGTCCATGACGCGGTTTTTCTTGTCTTGGTGAAGGTCTGGACCAGTGGTAGGACAGAGAGGTGATCCCGCAGGCGTGATCTTTCGCCGACTCGACCGTTGGACCTGCATGAGCCACCTGCTCCCGTTGCTCGACGAGCCCGGGGACGCCGAGCTGATCTCGGCCGTCCGCGGGGGCGACGTCGACGCCTACGGGCTGCTGTGGTCCCGCCACGTCGAGGCGGCGCGCCGACTGGCCCGGCAGATCGTCAGCGCCGGCGAGGTCGACGACCTCGTCTCCGACGCCTTCGCCAAGGTGCTCGGCGTCCTGCAGCGCGGCGGCGGGCCCGACCTCGCGTTCCGCGCCTACCTGCTCACCGCCGTACGCCGCCTGCACGTCGACCGGATCAGGGCCACCTCCCGGCTGCACAGCACCGACGACCTGACGCCCTTCGACCCGGGCGTGCCCTTCCGCGACACGGCGGTGGAGGGCTTCGAGAACGCCACCGCGGCCAAGGCCTTCGCGTCGCTGCCCGAGCGGTGGCAGACCGTGCTGTGGCACACCGAGGTCGAGGGCTCGAAGCCGGCGGAGATCGCCCTCCTGCTCGGCATGAGCCCCAACTCCGTCTCCGCGCTCGCCTACCGGGCCCGCGAGGGCCTGCGGCAGGCCTTCTTGTCGATGCACGTCCAGGAGACCGAGGACGGCACCTGCACCTGGACCCACGAGCACCTCGGCGCCTACATCCGCGGCGGCGTCTCGCGCCGCGACGCCACCAAGGTCGAGGGCCACCTCGAGGACTGCCGTCGGTGCATGGCGATCTACCTCGAGCTCACCGAGGTCAACTCCAACCTCGCCGGCATCCTCGGCCCGCTGGTCCTCGGCGGTGCCGCAGCGGCGTACGTCGGCTCGGCCGGCACCGTGGCCGCGAAGGGCGCGGTGGCGGTGCTGCTCGGCCGGGTCCGCGACACCGTGGCCGGCAACAGCGCCGTGACCGCGGTGGCCGGCGTGGCCGCGACCGTCGTCATCGGGGGTGCCGCCTTCATGACGCTGCAGCACAGCACCGGACCGGCGAGCCTGCAGGCCGGCGGCGGGACCGCGGCCAGCCCCGGCGCGTCCACGAGCACCGGGGGCCCGGCCGGGAGGCCGGGTGGGCAGTCGGGCGGGCCGTCCGGCTCGGCGAGCAGGTCGCCCGTCGGGGTCGTGGGCGGCGTGCCCGTCCTGCCCCCGGTCACCCTCCCCACGCCCGGCGTGCCACCGGGCACCGTGCCGGGCGTCCCGCCCATGACCCCGCCGTCGACCCCACCGTCGGGCGGGCCGTCGGGCGGTCCTTCGGGAGGTCCGTCGGGAGGTCCGTCGGGAGGTCCGTCGGGCCAGCCGTCCAACCCGCCGTCGCACCCGCCCTCCTCTCCCCCGTCGCACCCGCCCTCGTCGCCGCCCTCGTCGCCACCCACCAGCCCGCCGACGAGCCCGCCGCCCAGCGATCCGGGTCCGCCGTCGATGGACCTGTCGGTGCAGGCATCGGTGAAGTCGGGCGGCGCCGCCTTCCACGTGGACGTCGACGTGGCGGGCCTGCCGTCCGACCACACCGCCACCCTGCGGCTCACCTCGGACGGCGCGGCCGTCACGCTGGTGCTGGACCACGGGTGCTCGCCGCTCGAGCTCGGCGAGGCCACGTGCGCGGTGACGCCCGGGTCGACGTCGTACAAGTTCCACGTCGTGCCGATGCGGCTGTCGTCGGTGACGCTCACGTTCACGGTCGTGCCCGACGGGGACGCCGTCGAGAGCGACCCGTCGGACAACACCGCGACGGTCGTCCTCACCCGCTGAGGCGAGCAGGCCTTCCGGCGCATCGTGTAGGAAGGGGGCATGACCGTCACGCGACTGATCGCACGCCCGCTCCTCGCCTCCGCCTTCTTCGTCGGCGCGGTGAGCGCCCTCAAGAACGCCCAGGCTCTCGGCCCCAAGGCCGCCCCGGTCACCGAGAAGATCGTGCCGCTCGCCCACAAGGCCGTGCCCCAGCTGCCGATCCCGGAAGACCCGGTGACGCTGGTCCGGATCAACGCCGCGATCCAGCTCGGCGCCGCCGCCGCGCTCGCCACCGGCAAGGCCCCGCGGACCGCCTCGACCGTCCTGCTGGCGTCGCTGGCCCCGACCACGTTCGCGGGCCACCCCTTCTGGAAGGAGAAGGACAAGGCCGCCCGCAAGGCCCAGGAGCTGCACTTCTTCAAGAACCTCTCCATGGTCGGCGGCCTGATCCTCGCCGGCGTCGACACCGAGGGGAAGCCGGGCGTCGCGTGGCGCACCCGTCGGGCCGCCAAGGACGCACGCCGCGAGGCGAAGCACCTCGCCGCCACCGCACGCCGTGAGGCGAAGCTGGTGGCCGCACAGGTGCACTGAACCTCACGGTTCATCCCGCGTCGATAGGGTGCGGGGGTGACGACCGCCCCTGCCGACCCCTGGCCCGCGCCGCGTGCCTCCGCACCCGTCGACGCCGTCGTCTCCCTGCCCGGCAGCAAGTCGCTCACCAACCGCGCACTCGTGCTGGCCGCCCTCGCCGAGGGTCCCTCGGTCGTCCGCCGGGCCCTGCGCTCGCGTGACACCACCCTGATGGCCGCGGCACTGACCGCGCTGGGGTCACACGTCGACACGTCCGGGCCGGACTGGGCCGTCACGCCCGGTCCGTTCGGCGGCGACGTCAAGGTCGACTGCGGGCTGGCCGGCACGGTGATGCGCTTCGTGCCGCCGGTCGCCGGGCTCAGCACCGGTTCGGTGGCCTTCGACGGCGACCCCCACATGCGCACCCGCCCCATCGGCGAGGTCCTCGGGGCCTTGCGCCACCTCGGCGTGGCCGTCGAGGACGAGGACCGCGGTGCCCTGCCCTTCACCGTGCACGGCACGGGCGCGATGCCCGGCGGCACGGTCGTGGTCGACGCGTCGGCGTCCTCGCAGTTCATCTCGGCACTGCTGCTGGCGGGGGCGCGCTACGACCGCGGGGTCGACGTACGCCACGACGGCAAGCCGGTCCCGTCCCTCCCCCACATCGACATGACCGTCGCGATGCTGCGCGAGCACGGCGTCGAGGTCGACGACTCCGACGCCAACCGCTGGACGGTGGCGCCCGGCCCGATCCGCGCCGTGGACCACCTCATCGAGCCCGACCTGTCCAACGCCGCGCCGTTCCTGGCCCTGGCCGCCGTCTCCGGTGGCTCGGTGACGGTGCGCGACTGGCCGCAGGAGACCACCCAGGCCGGCGACGCGCTCCGCGAGATCCTGGCGCGGATGGGCTGCGACGTGGCCCGCGTCGCCGAGGGCCTGCGGGTCACCGGCACCGGCACGCTCGAGGGCATCGACGTGGACCTGCACGACGTCGGCGAGCTCGCCCCCGCGGTGGCCGCCCTCTGCGCGCTGGCCGGCTCCCCCTCGCACCTGCGCGGGATCGCGCACATCCGCGGGCACGAGACCGACCGGCTCGCGGCCCTGGCCACCGAGCTCGGTGCCCTGGGCTCCGACGTCACCGAGCACCCCGACGGCCTGGAGATCCGGCCGGCGGCCCTGCACGGCGGCGTCTTCCACACCTACGCCGACCACCGGATGGCCCACGCCGGAGTCATCGTCGGTGCCGCGATCGACGGTGTCCTGGTCGAGAACGTCGCCACCACGGCCAAGACGTTCCCCGACTTCGCGGCCTTCTGGTCGGGCCTGCTGTGAGAGCGGGGCACGCGGCGTGAGCGGTCGCTACTCGGAGCACGACCACGAGCACTACGAGCGTCCGCGGCGCCACACCCGGCCGCGCACCAAGGACCGGCCGACCTACGACGACGCCGTCGACGGCGTGGTCGTCACCGTCGACCGCGGCCGCTTCACCCTGCTGATCGAGGGCACCACCGTGATGGCCATGAAGGCCCGGCCTCTGGGCCGCAAGGGCGTGGTCGTCGGGGACCGGGTCCGGGTCGTGGGCGACACGTCGGGCGCCGAGGGCTCCCTGGCGCGGATCGTCGAGGTCACTCCCCGCACGACCACCCTGCGGCGTACGGCGGACGACGACGACCCGGTCGAGCGGGTGATCGTCTCCAACGCCGAGCAGCTGGTCGTCGTGACCGCCCTGGCCGACCCGGATCCCCAGCCGCGGCTGATCGACCGGGCGCTGGTGGCGGCGTACGTCGCGGGCATGCAGCCGCTGCTGTGCCTGACCAAGTCCGACCTGGCCGATCCAGAGACCCTGCTCTCGACCTACCGCTCCCTGGGCGTGCCGTGGGTCGTCACCCGACGCGGCGGCGACCTGTCCGAGGTGCGCGAGCAGCTCCGGGGCCGCACCAGCGTGCTCGTGGGGTCCAGCGGCGTCGGCAAGTCGACGCTGGTGAACGCACTCGTGCCCACCGCGCACCGCGACGTCGGCATCGTCAACGCCGTGACCGGTCGTGGCCGGCACACGTCGACGTCGGCGTTCATGCTCGCCCTGCCGGGCCCGACCTCGAGCCCGGACGGCTGGATCATCGACACCCCCGGCATCCGGTCCTTCGGCCTGGCGCACGTGCAGCCCGAGGACCTGATCGGGGCCTTCCCCGACCTCGACGAGATGACCGAGGAGTGCCCCCGCGGCTGCACGCACGGCACCGACGAGCCCGAGTGCGGGCTCGACGACGCGGTCGAGGCCGGGCACGCCGACCCCGAGCGGGTCGCGTCGTTCCGGCGGCTGCTCGCCGCGCGGAGCGAGCCGGCGTACTGAGGCCTACTTGCCCCAGACCGAGCGCGCTCCCGCGTCACCGGTGAGCACGACGAGGACCAGCACGGTGCCGGCGGCGACGAGGAGCAGGCCGTGGAGCAACAGGCGCAGGGCGCCCGTGCGCGCGTGCAGCCAGCCCGTCACGATGGCGAGGACGCCGAACGGCAGGGTGACGTAGAACAGCACGGTGGCGCGGGTCTTGTGCGTCTGGAGGCTGGGCAGCTGATGCAGGTCGGGCCTGCTGTTGTAGAAGCTCAGGCCCGTGACGTAGGCGGCCACGACCGCGCCCGTCGCCACCACGGCAAGCACCAGCATCGGCCAGCGCAGCTGGTCGCGCCGACCCGGCAGCACGACGTAGGCGAGCGCGGCGAGGGCGCCCAGCGGACCGAACACCACAGCCGCGTGCACCACGAGGGGGTGCAGCGGAAGACCGGCGATCTCCATGGTTGAACGTTAACGCAGAACCCGGGGCATAGCCTGTGCCCATGCCGACCCCGGGTGCCACCGACTTCACCGACGACCTGCGCCTCGCGCACGTCCTGGCCGACGACGCCGACTCCATCACCACCGACCGCTTCAAGGCGCTCGACCTGCACGTGATGAGCAAGCCCGACCTGACGCCGGTCACCGACGCCGACCAGGCCGTCGAGGAGAGCATCCGGCGCACGCTGTCGCGGGTCCGCTCCCGCGACGCCGTGACCGGCGAGGAGCAGGGCACGACCGGCAACAGCCAGCGCCGCTGGGTGGTCGACCCGATCGACGGCACCAAGAACTTCGTCCGCGGCGTCCCGGTGTGGGCGACGCTCATCTCGCTGGTCGTCGACGACGAGGTCGTCCTCGGCGTGGTCTCCGCGCCGCAGCTGCAGCGCCGCTGGTGGGCGTCCCGGGGCAACGGAGCCTGGACCGGCCGGTCCCTGCTCAAGGCGACCCGCTGCCAGGTGAGCGACGTACGCCGCCTCGAAGACGCGTCGCTGTCCTACGCCTCCCTGCACGGCTGGGACGAGCGTGGCCGCCTCGACGACTTCCTGTCCCTGACCCGGCGCTGCTGGCGCACCCGCGCCTACGGCGACTTCTGGTCCTACATGCTGCTCGCCGAGGGCGCGGTGGACATCGCCGCCGAGCCCGAGCTCGAGGTCTACGACATGGCCGCGCTCGACGTGATCGTGCGCGAGGCCGGCGGCCGGTTCACCTCGCTGCAGGGCACCGACGGGCCCTTCGGCGGCAACGCGCTGGCCACCAACGGGCACCTGCACGAGGCGGCGCTGTCCTTCCTCGGCTCGATGCCCGACGACACCGACGACCCCGACTGGCGGCGCAGCGGACCGGGCTCGGTCAGCGAGCTGCGGGCCCGCCGGCCGCGGACCGACGAGGACTGATCACAGCGGATCCCATCGGACCCGCGTGTATCTGTACGGAGCCGCCGGGACGCGGGTAACTTCGAAGGTGGAACGATCGGACCCTCGAAAGGTGCAGCCATGCGCATCGCGGACGTACTCAAGGCCAAGTCCTCCCAGGACGTCGTCACGATCACTCCGGAGGCGGGGGTGCGCGAGCTCATCGCCCTGCTGGCCGAGCACAACGTGGGCGCCCTGATCGTCAGCACCGACGGCACCACCGTCCAGGGGATCGTCAGCGAGCGCGACGTGGTCCGCCAGCTCCACCAGAACGGCACCGTCCTCAACGACACGGTCGCGACGATCATGACCGCGGACGTCGAGACCTGCGACGAGACCACCCACGTCGACGACCTGATGAAGATCATGACCGAGCGCCGGATCCGCCACGTGCCCGTCGTCAGCGGCGACCGCCTGGTCGGGATCATCTCGATCGGCGACGTCGTCAAGCACCGCATCGACCAGCTCGAGTTCGAGCGCGACCAGCTCGACCACTACGTGCACCAGAGCTGAGCAGGGCTAGTCGCGCGGCTCGCTCTCGGCGAGGACGAGGGCCAGGTCGTCACCCATGACCCGGCCACCGAAGTCGAGCAGGTGCTCCACCAGGCGGTCCAGCGCCTCCTCGACGGTGCCCTCGGCCAGCTCGGCCGAGAAGTCGTCGAGCGGGAAGAACGTCCCGCGCTTGTCGCGCGCCTCGACGAGGCCGTCGGTGTAGAAGAGGATCCGGGCCCCCACCGGCCAGGCGTGGTGCGACAGCTCCGGCTCGGAGCCGAGCCCCAGCGGCAGCGTCGGCTCCCCGGTGTCGACGGTGCTGACGGTGGTGGTGGGCTCGGGCAGCACCAGCAGCGGCGGGTGGTGGCCGCAGTTGGCCAGGCTCACCATGTCCCCGTGGAACTCCCCCACGATGGCGGTCACGAACTCCTCGTCGCCCACCATCCGCGCCAGGGTCACGTCGATGGAACGGGCCAGCGCGGCCGGATCGGGCTCGGTGAACGCCGCGGCCCGGAAGGCACCGAGGACCGCCGCCGCCGTCTGCACGGCCTCCAGGCCCTTGCCGCGCACGTCGCCCACGATCACGCGGACCCCGAACGGGGTGGCCGCGACCTCGTAGAGGTCACCCCCGACCAGGGCCTCGGCGGAGGCCGAGACGTAGCGCGCGGCCAGGCCCACCGAGCCGATCGCGGTCGGCATCGCCCGGAGCACCGCCCGCTGGGCGGTCTCGGCGATGATCGTCATCCGCTGGAGCCGGGACTCGCGACGGTCGCGAACCACGGCGGCCTGGACGGCCACGCCTCCGGTGAGCAGGGTGACCCCGCACCGCAGGCTCCAGTCCAGCGTCCCGAACGTGTCGAAGCGGAACCCGCTCACGAAGGCCGCGACGAGGGCCAGGACCGCGACGAGCCCGGTCCGCCGGACCGTGGTCAGGAGACTGGCGACGATCGCCGTCCCGCCGAACCCGGCCGCGAGCTGGATCCCGGAGAGGAAGGACACCGCGACCGTCACTGCAAGGGCGCCGAGCCCGACCACGAGCCCCATGTCCAGGGGCGCCCGGCCGGCGCGGTGAGTGGTCACCGGCCCATGGTGGCACCCGCGGGCGGCGTACCGCGGTCGAATCGCGCCGCACCGGCTCGTTAGGGTGAGGGTCATGGACAAGCCTGAGATCGACTTCTTCGACCCCGAGCCGCCGACCGACCTGGTGGTCACCGACATCACCGAGGGCGACGGCGCCGAGGCCAGCGCCGGACAGACCGTCTCGGTGCACTACGTGGGCGTGGCCCACTCCACCGGCGAGGAGTTCGACGCGTCGTACAACCGCGGCACCCCGCTGCAGTTCCGCCTCGGCATCGGCCAGGTCATCTCGGGCTGGGACCAGGGCGTGCAGGGCATGAAGGTCGGCGGCCGCCGCCAGCTCGTGATCCCGCCGCACCTGGGCTACGGCGACCGCGGCGCCGGTGGCGTCATCAAGCCCGGCGAGACCCTGATCTTCGTCGTGGACCTCCTCGGCGTCAGCTGACCCGGGGCCTCACCAGGGCAGGTCGTCCCCCGCGTCCTCGTCGGAGACGCGGGCCGACTGCCCGCCCAGGGTGACCACGTCACCCACCACCAGCTGGCGGCCGCGGCGGGTCTCGACCTCGCCGTTGACCTGGACCGCGCCGTCCTGGATGACCGGCTTGGCCTCGGCCCCGCTCTCCACGAGGTTGGCCAGCTTGAGGAACTGCCCCAGCCGGATCGACTCGTCGCGGATCGGCACGTCCATGGCATCCAGGGGTTCGCTCACGGGCATCAGTGAATCACCACGCTGACGGCGTGGATCACCACGCCCACCAGGCCGCCGACGATGGTGCCGTTGATCCGGATGAACTGCAGGTCGCGACCCACGTGCAGCTCGATGCGCTGCGCGGCCTCCTTGCCGTCCCACCGCTCGATCGTGTGCGTGATGACCGCGGTCAGCTCCTTGCCGTAGCGCTCGACGGCGAACACCGCGGCGTCGGCGGCCAGGCCGTCGAGGCGGGCGCGCAGCTCCGGCTCGGCGCCGAGCCGCTCGGCGAAGCGGCAGACCTCGGTGAGCAGCCGGCGGCGTACGGCGCCCTCCGGGTCGGTGAGCGAGCCCTGGAGGGCCCGGCGCAGCGCGTTCCAGAGCGAGATCGCGGACGCGATCACGCTCGGGTGCTCGAGCAGTCGGTCCTTGAGCGCCTCGGCGCGGCCCTGAGTCTCGGGGTCGTGGAGCAGGTCGTGGGCCAGCTGGTGGACGTAGGTGTCCAGCGCGTGCCGGGCGCGGTGGTGCGGGTCGTCGCGGATGTCGGAGACCCACCGGAGCAGCTCGACGTGGATGCGCGAGGTGACGACCTCGTTGAGGCGGGGCGGCGTCCACCACGGGGCCCGCTCCCCCAGCACGTCGGCGACGGTGTCGGGGTTCTCGATCAGCCAGTCGTGCAGCTCGGCCAGCGCGAGGTCGACGACCCCGTGGTGCAGGTCGTCGCGGACGATCTCGGTCAGCAGGCCGCCCAGCAGCGGCGCGATGGGCTCCTCGCGGAAGCGCGGCACCAGCGCCTCGGTGACCAGGTCGGCGATGTGCTCGTCGCGCACCTTGCCGAGCGCGATCGAGGCCACGTCGGAGACCTCGTCGACCACGCGGCGGGCGTTGGCGGGGTCCTCCAGCCAGGTCCCGAGCCGGCGGGCGATCGTGGCGGCGGCGATCCGGTCGCGGATGATCGCCTCCTGGAGGAAGTTCTCCCCCACGAAGTCCTGCAGGCCGCGGCCGAGCTCGTCCTTGCGCCGAGGGATCAGCGCGGTGTGCGGGATCGGCAGCCCGAGCGGGTGCTTGAACAGGGCCGTGACCGCGAACCAGTCGGCGATCGCACCGACCATCGATGCCTCGGCCCCGGAGTTCACGTAGCCCAGGAAGCCGTCCTGCCCGAGGGTGGCGACGTACACGACCGCGGCGAAGCCGAGCAGCGAGACCGCGAGCGTGCGCATCCGGCGCAGGCCTCGTCGACGCGCCTCGTCGGCCTCCGGTGCGGGCGTGATCAGGGGGGTGGTGCTCGTGGGTGCCGTCTGGGTGCTCATCGCGGCCATCCTCGCGCATGCGTGGTCGGCGGGTGGTGGGCGCGGGCTCGGGTGAACAGCGGGTGACGTGCCAGAATCTGCCGCATGTCGCGCACCGTCATCACCTTCGGCACGTTCGACGTCTTCCACGTCGGCCACCTCCGGGTGATCGAGCGTGCCGCCGCCCTGGGCGACCGGCTCGTCGTCGGCGTCTCGGCCGACGAGCTCAACCTGCGCAAGAAGGGCCGCGAGCCGGTCTTCAGCCAGGGCGAGCGGCTCGCCATCGTGGCCGCCCTCAAGGCCGTCGACGAGGTCTTCGTCGAGGAGAGCCTGGAGCTCAAGCGCGACTACATCCAGAAGTACGCCGCCGACGTGCTCGTCATGGGCGACGACTGGAAGGGCCGCTTCGACGAGTTCGGCGACATCTGCGAGGTCGTCTACCTGACCCGCACACCCGCGATCTCGACGACCGCGCTGATCGAGAAGATCTCCGCCACCAGCTGACTGGGGCGGGAGGCGCGGAAACCCCTGTCCCTGCAGCGGTTTAGGGTGAACGACGATCCGGGAAGTCTGGATCCCAGCGGCGCCGTCGGGTGTCGCCCCGACGACTCGGAACTCAGGGGGAAACACATGCGCCGTTCGATCGCCGCCGCCGTGGTGGCCATGGCCACGGCTCTGACCGTGCTGCCGGCAACCACGTCGTCCGCCACCGACGGGAAGCCGACGCCCGGTGCGCCGGCCGCGCCGTCGGCCCGTGTGCTGGCGGAGCAACAGGCGACCCGGGCGCTGACGACGGCCCACGCCGTCCTCGCCGGCACCGCCGGCGCGAGCGCCGGCAAGCGTCCCGAGGGGACGCTGGCGATGCGCGACCTGTTCGCCGCACTGCCCGACCTCGATGCCTCGCAGCAGAAGCAGGCGCACGCGGTGCTGGCACGCCCCACCGACGGGGCCGGTGACCCCTACGGCGACGGCTACACCGTGCCGGCCAAGCGCAAGTGTCAGGGCAACTTCTGCATCCACTGGGTGGCGACCACCAGTGACGCGCCGCCGAGCCAGGCCTGGGTCACCAAGACCCTCGCCATCATGAACAAGGTCTGGCACCACCACGTCACGAAGATGGGCTACCGCGCCCCCGTCCAGGACGGCACCCGTGGCGGCAACAGCAAGTTCGACGTCTACCTCAAGGACGTCGGCGCCAAGTCGCTCTACGGCTACTGCGCGCCCGAGAAGCGCAAGCCCGGCACCAAGTGGCTGGCCTCCGGCTTCTGCGTCCTCGACAACGACTTCTCGCAGAGCCAGTTCGGCGCCCCGCCGATCAACAGCCTCAAGGTGACCGCCGCCCACGAGTTCTTCCACGCGGTCCAGTTCGCCTACGACTACGGCGAGGACTCCTGGTTCATGGAGGCGACCGCCACCTGGATGGAGGAGCGCTTCGCCGACGACGTCAACGACAACCGCCAGTACCTCCCCTACGGCCAGGTCAAGCTCGCCGGCTCGCAGCTGGACTTCTTCAACCAGGACGGCTTCAACCAGTACGGCAACTGGCCGTTCTTCGAGTACCTCTCGACCCACTACGGCAACGGCGTGGTCCGCACGATCTGGAACCGCGCCGGCGCCTTCAAGGGTGCTCCCGACCTCTACTCCACCAAGGCGATCCGCTCGGTCCTGGGCAGCCACGGCGGCTTCCCGAAGGTGTTCCGCAGCTATGCGGCCGGCAACACCGTGCCGGCGCGCACCTACCCCGAGGGCAAGGCCTGGCCGCACGCGGTCATCGCCCAGCGCTGGAAGCTGTCGAAGGACAGCCGCACCCGCCACCACGCCTTCACGGTCGACCACATGGCCTCGGCCAACGCGCTCCTCAAGCCCGACGCGAGCCTGTCCGGCCCGCGCTGGATGGCCCGGATCACGATCGACGCGCCCGGTCACAAGAGCTCGCCGGGGATCGTCGTGATCATCAAGAAGAAGAGCGGGACCATCAAGAAGTCGGTCCACCTGACCCGCGGCGGCTACGGCAAGGTCAAGGTCCCGTTCAGCAGCAGCGGGGTGCGGAGCGTGACGGTCACGATGGCCAACGCCTCGACCCGCTTCCAGTGCTGGCACCGCACGGCCTACTCCTGCCAGGGCAAGCCGGTCGACAACAACAAGCAGTTCACGCTGAAGGTCGCCGCCTTCAAGCGCTGACCCGCCGGAGGCATTGGCTCAACGAACCGGCGCCCGATTGGCACTTCAAGAGTGCCGATCGGGCGCCGTACGTTTGCCCGGTGACGATCACCCAGGCTCCCCCTGCCGGGCTCAACGTGCCGCAGGGCGCGGCCCTCACCGTCGGCGCGGTGCTCGGCACCGGCGTCATCTCCCTGCCGGCCCTGGCCGCGCGTGCGGCCGGCCCGGCCTCGCTCCTGGCGTGGCTCGCCCTCGTGGTCCTCTCCGTCCCGCTGGCCGCCACGTTCGCCGCGCTCGGCGCCCGGCACCCCGACGGCGGCGGGGTCTCGACCTACGCCCGGCGCGCCTTCGGCACCCGGGCCGCGACGGTGGTCGGCTGGTGCTTCTACTTCGCGATCCCGATCGGGGCCCCGCCCGCGGCCGGCTTCGCCGGCGCCTACGTGGCGGACACCGTCGGGGGCGGCCGCCACACCCAGCTGCTCACGGCCGGCCTGCTCATCGTGGTCGTCGCCGCCATGAACTGGTACGGCGTGCGCGTGTCGGGACGTGCCCAGCTCGCGATCGCCGCCGTGCTGGGCGCACTCCTGCTCGTGGCCACCGCCGTCTCGCTCCCCCACGCCAGGCTCGCCCACCTGACGCCGTTCGCCCCGCACGGCTGGCTGGCCGTCGGGTCGGCGGCGGCCCTGCTCGTGTGGGCGTTCGCCGGCTGGGAGGCCGTGACGTCGCTGTCCGCGGACTACCGCGACCCCGCGCGGGACATCACGCGAGCCACCGGCGTCGCCGTCACGGTCGTCGCGGTGATGTACCTCGGGATCGCCTTCGCGACCGTGGCCGTCCTCGGCGACGGTGCCAGCAAGGCCCCGCTGTCGGACCTGCTCGTCCTCGGCTTCGGGGAGGTCGCCCGCCCGGTCACGACCCTCGTCGCCGTCCTGCTGTCGGTGGGCGCGATGAACGCCTACTTCGCCGGCGGTGCGCGTCTCGGCGCGGCCCTGGGCCGCGACGGCGCCCTGCCGGTGTGGTTCGCCCGAGGCTCGCTCGCCGGCGAGGTCCCGCGCCGCTCCCTGATGGTGGTGACCGGCTACTCCCTGGGCTGCCTGCTCGTGGTGGCCGCCACCGGCATCCCGCTGGAGTCCTCGCTGCTCCTCGTCACCGGCGCGTTCACGCTGGTCTACGTCGTCGGCACCGCCGCCGCGATCCGGCTGCTCCCGCGGGGCACCTGGGTGTGGCGCGGCGCGGTGGTGTCGTTCGTCTCCACGCTCGGGCTGCTCGCCCTCACCGGGACCCACCTCCTCGCGGCCGCCCTGATCTCGCTGGGCGCGCTGGCGTGGACGCTCAGGACACGAGGTCGCGTGATGACTCCGCCGGCGACCATCCCGGGTGCCTGACGACGTAGCCCCACCGGTCCCGCCACCGCGTCGCGCGACGGACGTCGCGAGCGATGGCGGCGAACTCGTGGAAGGCCACCCGGGCCGGGTTGAACGTGCGGATGTTGGTGGTGAGGCCGTAGACGACGCGCTCGTCCTCGGGCTCGAAGGTGCCGAAGACCCGGTCCCAGACGATCAGGATGCCGCCGTAGTTGCGATCCAGGTAGGCCGCCTGCGAGCCGTGGTGGACCCGGTGGTGCGACGGGGTGTTGAGCACCAGCTCGAGCGGTGCCCACAACCGGTGCACACGCTCGGTGTGCAGGAAGAACTGGTAGAGCAGGCTGACCGACTGCTGGAGCAGGATCATCCAGGGCGCGAAGCCGGCCAGCGCCAGCGGCAGCCAGAAGACCACCGAGGAGAAGGGCGTCCACGGCTGACGCAGGGCCGTGGAGAGGTTGTAGAACTCGCTCGAGTGGTGCACCACGTGGCTGGCCCAGAAGACGCGGATCGTGTGGTGGGTGCGGTGGTACCAGTAGTAGGCGAGGTCGTCGGCCAGGAACAGCGCCACCCAGGTGAGCGGGTTGTCGGCGGGCAGGTGGACGGGTGCGAGGAGGTACGTCGCGGCGTACGCCGCCAGCACGACGAGCTTCCACCCCGCGTTGACCACCACGTTGCCCAGCCCCATCGACAGGCTGGTCAGGGAGTCGCGACGTTCGTAGCCGATGCCGTCGTCGTCGGGCAGGAAGTGGAACGACAACGCCTCGAGGACCAGGCAGACCACGAAGACCGGGATGGCGTGCAGGATCAGGTCGAACACGGCGGCGTCCTCACGAGTGGCGTCGACGGATGGGCTCAGCGGGCGCGCAGCAGCCTAGCCAGCGCCAGCAGCCCCGGGGTGACCGTCCGCGTCTCGGCCGCGCCGTAGCCCAGCACCAGCCCGGAGGGGCCACACCCGTCGTGCCCGTAGGCCGAGAGCGCCTCGACCGCGACGCCCTGTGCCGCCGCGTCGGCGACGAGCGCGACGTCGTCGACGGTCGGGTCGCGGAACAGCGCGGCGACGTGCAGGCCCGCTGCGGAGGGGACCACCTCGAGGTGGTCGGCGAGGTGCGTGGCCAGCCCCTCGAGGACGAGGTCGCGGCGCTCGGCGTACACCGCCCGGGCCCGGCGGAGGTGTCGGGCCAGCATGCCGTCGGAGATGAATCGTGCGAGGGCGGCCTGCTCGGGCAGCGAGCCGTAGCCGTCCGCGAGCTGACGGGCACCGCGCAGCGCCTCCCGCAGGGTCGGTGGGGCGACGAGGTAGCCCGCCCTCAGGGCCGGGACCAGCGACTTGGAGAACGTGCCCACGTAGATGACGTGCCCCGACTGGTCCAGGGCGTGCAGCGTCTCCATCGGCCGCTCGGTGAAGCGGAACTCGCTGTCGTAGTCGTCCTCGACGACCGCGGTGCGGTGCCGGGCCGCGAACTCCAGCAGCGCCTGCCTCCGCTCCTGGGCGAGCGGTGAGCCCAGGGGGAACTGGTGGGACGGCGTGGTGAACACCAGGCGCGCCCGCCCGGGGAGCTCGTCGACGACCAGGCCGTGCGCGTCGACGGGCACGGGCACGACGCGCGCACCGTGGGAGGCGAACAGGTCCCGGGCGAACGGGTAGCCGGGGTCCTCGACCGCGACCACGTCGCCGGGCTCGACGAGCACCCGGGCGACGAGGTCCAGCGCCTGCTGGGTGCCGTGGGTGACCAGGACGTCCTCCGGGTCGGCCGCGACGCCGCGCGAGATCGCGAGGTAGCGGCCGATGGCGGCCCGGAGCGCGGGGTGCCCCGCGGGCTCGGCGTAGGTGCCGGGGTGGTGGGCGCCGGCCCGCAGCTCGGCGGCGACCAGCTTGCGCCAGGTGTCGAAGGGGAAGAGCGAGGCGTCGGGGATGCCGACCCGGAAGTCGTGCGGGGGCCGGGGGGCCTGCCCGCTGACGGCGTACGGCGTGAAGGTCCACCCGCGTCGCGGGGCGAGCGCCGCACCCTTGGGGCTGCTCGGGACCGCCGCCGCCAGGGCGGTCACGTAGGTGCCGTCGCCGACGTGGGAGGAGAGGAAGCCCTCGGCCACGAGCGACTCGTAGGCCGCCGCGACGGTGTTGCGGGAGACGCCGAGGTCGCGCGCGAGCGTACGGGTCGGCGGCAGCCGGTCGCCGGCGCCCAGGCGGCCGCTCCGGATCGCGTCGAGCAGGGCCCGGTAGATGGCCGTCGCCCGGTCACCTCGCGCGCTCAGGTCGACCGCGAGATCCATGTCCCCAATGTCCCACGCCGGCAACTCCGGTGGGGTGCCCGATGTCGGTGGAGCCTGACACCCTCACCGCATGCGAGGTGGGTACGGCAGCAGCGGTCACGGGTCCCTCCACGACCGCATCCACGGGCCCTCCCCCGCGACACCACCGACGACACCACCGTCGCCCGCGCGGCACTGCCTCGTGGACGGAGCACCCTCCCTGCTCGTCGAGTGGCGACAGGGCGAGCGGGCTTGGGAGGGCCGGGTGGTCTCGGTGCTGTGGCTCGACGGCCAGGGCTGGGCGACCGTCGAGCGCTGGCTGCCGGCGTCGGCGATCACCCGCCCGGAGTGACCGGCCCCACCTTGGCATGTGAGGTTAGGCGAGCCTAAACTAACTGCCGTGAGCCTTTCCTCGACGCTGCTGCTCGGCTTCCTCGCCGGCGTGACCATCCTCCTCGGCCTGCCCGTGGGTCGTCTCCGCAAGCCCGCACCCTCGCTGCGACTGCTGCTCAACGCGGCCGCCGTGGGCGTCCTGCTCTTCCTCGTCTGGGACGTGCTCTCCGCCGCCTGGGAGCCGATCGACGTCGCCCTGGGCTCGTTCCACGAGGGCGACGGCGGCCTGGCCTCCGCCATCGGCTACGGCGCCCTGTTCGTCGGTGGCCTCGCCGTCGGCCTCGTGTCGCTGGTGTTCTACGAGTCGTGGATGGCCCGCCAGGTCCGGGCCACGCCGGCCGGCGCGCCCCGCCACGAAGGTCCCGGCGCCATGTCGCTGGGCGAGGTGAGCCCGCCGCGCGGCATCGCCTCGTGGTCGGCCGCGCGCCGCCTGTCCCTGCTGATCGCGGTCGGCATCGGCCTGCACAACTTCGCCGAGGGCCTGGCCATCGGCCAGTCCGCGGCGTCCGGCGAGATCGGCCTCGCCGTGATGCTGGTGATCGGCTTCGGCCTCCACAACGCCACGGAGGGCTTCGGCATCGTCGCGCCGCTCGCCGCCGACGTCGACCACGACGGCACCACGCGCCGCCCCAGCTGGGGCTTCCTGCTCGCGCTCGGCGCGATCGGCGGCGGCCCGACCTTCATCGGCACCTTGATCGGGCACGGCTTCACCAACGAGCCGGTCAGCGTCGCGTTCCTGACCCTGGCCGCCGGATCGCTGATCTACGTGATCACCCAGCTGATCGGCGTCGCCGCCCGGTCCAAGCGCAGCGACCTGCTGGCCTACGGCCTGCTCCTGGGCCTGGTCGCCGGCTTCCTCACCGACGCGATCGTCACCGCCGCGGGCGTCTGACCCTTCGGTCGGGCCCTCAGTCGGGACGGCCGGTGGGGTAGACCATCAGCCGGCCCAGCCCGACCGCCGTCGCGGCGATCACCAGCCCGGCAACGTCGTCGACGAAGTAGTGCCACCCGAGGTAGACCGTGGCGACCATGACCAGCACGAGGTAGACGCCCATCACCCGCGTGAGCCGCGCGAAGCCGTAGTGCCGCACCATGAGGAAGACCAGGCACGTGAAGGCGACGTGCAGGCTGGCGAACGCGCCGAGACTGACGAACGCGTCCGACGCCTGAGGGTTGGCCAGCATGTGGGCGCGCTCGGTGAGGTACTCCGCCTGCGTGGAGGTGATCGCCGTGTGCGGGAGGCCGGCGAAGTCGGGCGCGTCGGAGACGTAGGGGCCCAGCGACGGCGCGACGTAGTAGGACGCGACGCCGAGGATCCACACCCACATGGCCGCGACGAGGAAGACGTAGCCGTCGCGGAGCCGGTCGAGGAAGACCAGCGACGCGACCACGCTGAGCGGCACAAGGTAGGTGAAGGCCTTGTAGAAGAACATCAGGGCGTACGCCGCCCAGTGCTGGCCCAGCACGCTGTGCAGCAGCGCGCCCGGGTCGTGCCCGCCGAAGAGGGCCCGGTCCAGCCGCAGGAGCTCGGTGTCCTTGAGGTCGCGGAAGGCGTTCCAGCTCTTCATGTTGCGGTAGCAGAGGTAGACCACGTGGTAGGCGACGAGGCCACCGAGCGCGACCACCAGCCGCTCGCGCGGCCACCGCGCACGCAGGGTGGCCAGGGTGTCGCGGAAGCGCTGGCCGGCGGGCGCGCGCAGGGCTGCGTCGGCGACGGCGAGCAGCCCGAAGAGCACGACCGCGCTCGGGAGCCGGCGCAGGAACATCGTGCCGCCGGGGTCGCGGACCGGGACGCCGACGTGGTGCGACCAGTAGGCCGTGACCAGCGCGAAGACCACGACGACGGCACCGACCCCGATCAGCCAGCGACCGCGCCCCGCGTCGGCGGGCACGCCCGTCGGGGTCCGTCTGCGCGTGACCGGCGGCGGCGCCGTGAGCTCCATGTTCGCGTCCTCGTGTTCCCTCCGCACGGCCGTTGTGGCCCGGCGGATGGATGCTATCAACGCGTGCAGTGGGTGTTGGGCCCCTCCGGGTGACAGCATGGAGTGGACAAAGGGGTGCACCGTGAGCGTGACCGACCGCGTGAGGGTCGAGCAGCCGGCCGTGCCGCGTCGCCCGGCGCGGCTCACGGCGGGCGACCTGTCGCGCCACCCGGTCGCCGTCGCCACCGCCTTCGCCGCCCTCCTGCACGTGCTCTGGTGGTGGCTGCTCGCCTCCAGCGGCGGCGACATCGCCGCCCAGGACGCCTGGGCGGAGTTCGCCCGGGCGCACCCCGGAAGTGCCTACAACCTCGCGTGGTACGGCGGCATGCACCCGGTCAACTACAGCATCCTGGCGCCCTACGTCATGGGCGCCCTGGGCGTGCGCACGACGATGATGCTCGCCGGCACGGTCTCGGCCGGGCTGCTCGCCCTCGTGCTGACCCGCAGCAAGGCGCTCGACAAGCCGCTCTGGCCCGCGCTCTACGGCGCCCTCGCGCTCGCCGGCAACGCGGTGTCGGGACGCGTGACCTTCGGCCTCGGCACGATGTTCGCGCTGGCGGCGATCTCGGTGATCTACGCCTGGCCCACCCACTGGCGCTCCACCGAGCGGCGGCACCGGTGGCCGCGAGCCGTCCTGGCCGCGGTGTTCTCCGCCGCCGCCACCGCCTCGAGCCCCGTGGCCGGCCTCTTCCTCGGCGTGATCGCGGCGGCGCTCTGGCTGCAGCGGCGGCGCACCGCCGCCTACGCCGTGGGCCTGCCTCCGGTCGTCGTCGTGGCACTCTCGGCCTGGCTCTTCCCCTTCTCGGGCCACCAGCCGATGCCCCTCGCGTCGGTGATCCTGCCCGTCGTGACGGCGGTCGCCGTCGTCGTGCTCGCGCCGCGCACGTGGCGGTCCATCCGGGTCGGGGCCGTCCTCTACGTCGCCGGCGTGCTCGCCGCCTGGGTGATCCCCTCCCAGGTCGGCACCAACGTCACCCGGCTCGGGCTGCTGTTCGGCGGCGTCGTGCTGGTGGCCATCGCCGCCCGCGCCGCCTCGGCCGGGCCGCTCGGCCACGGCTGGGGGCCGGTGGGCAACCGACGCGCGGCCGTCGCCCTGGTCCTCGCGATCCTGACGGCCTCGATCTGGCAGGTCGCCACGGCCGCACGCGACGTCGTCGGCGGCCGCCCCGATGCCGCCTGGACCGTCGACCTGCGGCCGTTGGTCCACCAGCTCCAGGCCCGTGGAGCCAACCAGGCGCGGGTCGAGGTCGTCCCCGCCAAGAGCCACCGTGAGGCGTCGGCGCTGGCGCCCTACGTCAACCTGGCGCGCGGCTGGAACCGCCAGGCCGATGCCGAGCGCAACCCGATCTTCTACGACGACGGCCTGCTCACGCCGGCGTCGTACCGCGCCTGGCTCGACCGCTGGGCGGTCAGCTACGTCGTGCTGTCCAAGAGCACGCCGGACGGGGCGGCCCGGGCCGAGAACGACCTCGTGGCCGGGGGGCTCGGCTACCTCCACGCCGTCTGGTCCGACGCCAACTGGACCCTCTTCGAGGTCGAGGCGCCGCGACCGCTGGCCGACGCGCCGGCCGTGGTGACCAGCTTCGACGCCACCGAGCTGGTGCTCAACATGCCGACGCCGGGTCGGGTGCTCGTCCGCATCCCCGCGTCGCCGTGGCTGAGCCTGCTCGACGCCGCGGGCGACCCGATCGCGCCCCCGACGCCCGACCCCGACTCCCCCGACGCGGCGCCGGTCAACGTCGAGGGGTGCCTCAGCCACGAGGTGCAGCCGGTCGCCGTCGAGGGCCAGACGCCCGACGACTGGACCGTGCTCTACGCCCCGCACGCCGGGACCTACCGGATCGCCGCGCCCTACCAGCTGCACCGCGGCACGGCCTGCCCCGACGAGATCACCGGCGAGGGTGGCACGGACCCCGACCAGGGGTAACGGGGTGACCCACCTCTCGCCCAATCCCTAGTAACTTGGTAGGGAATTGCCCGTTGGGCCGGACATGACCTCCGCAGACCGACGCCCCCGCCACGTCCGCACCCGCCTGGGCGCCGCCCTCGTGGTGCTCACCGCATCACTGGCCTCGACGCTGGCCTCGGCCGTGGTGGCCGGCCAGCCCGGCGCCCTCGCCGCCGGGGCGACACGTCCCGACCTGCTGCCCGACTGCGTGTACGGCGCCTCGGCTCCCGGCCTCACCGGTCTCGAGCCACGGGTCCAGCGCGACGCCTGGGCGTACGCCGACCACCTGGCCGGCACCTCGGCGACGCAACGGCTCGCGGCTGCCCGCACCTTCGCCGCGGCCGAGGCCGGCTACGTCTACGGTCTGCCGCTGGTCGACCTGCACGACACGGTCCGCCAGTTCCGCTTCCGCAACACGCTGGTCAGCGTCGCGTCACTGAGCACGCCGGAGACCCGCAGCGTGGTCTCCCCCAACGTCGACACGGCCTACACGGTGGGCTGGCTGAGCCTGACCCAGGGGCCGCTCGTCATCGACGTGCCCGACACGGACGGTCGCTTCTACACGTTCCAGTTCATGGACGCCTGGACGAACTCGTTCACCTACGTGGGGTCGGGTGCCACCGGCACGGAGGCCGGCTCCTACCTCTTCGTGCCGCCCGGCTGGACCGGTGACGTGCCGGAGGGGGTGCACCTGGTGCACAGCCCGACCAACACGATGTGGCTGCTGGGCCGGACGCTGGTCGACGACGCCGCCGACATGCAGCGGGTCAAGCCGCTGCTCGAGAAGTACACCGCCACCCCGCTGGAGGCCTGGCGGCAGGGCGCACGCGGCAAGTCCGTCGTCTTCGACAACCCTCCTCCCCGGCCCCCGAAGCCCGCGACCCCGCAGGGCACCGACTTCGTCGCCGCGCTCAACCAGGAGACGACGATCGACCCGCCCCCGTCCTCGCAGCGCTGCGTCCTCGACGCGCTGGCCCCGGCCGGGGTCCAGCAGCCCGACACCACGCCGGGGGCCGTGCTGGCCGCCGACTCGGCCAACGCGGTGGGCGACCCGCCGGGCTCCGGGGAGGACACCCCGCAGAACCGCGCGGTCCGTGCGGGCACCCGGGCCGCCGTACGACTCATCGCGGGCGCTGCGGACCGCTACCGCGCCACCACCTCGGCGGGCAACCGCGGGTGGAGCGTGATGACCGACCCGTGGATCGGCGACTTCGGCCGGCAGTACCTCGGGCGCGCGGTCATCGCCACCGACCTGCTCGGCGCCAACGTGCCGCGGATCGCGACCTACCCCACGAGCTACACCGACGGCCACGGGCGCGCGCTGAACGGCGGTCATCGCTACACGATCACGTTCCCGCAGGGGCAGCTGCCGCCGGTCCGCGCGTTCTGGTCGCTGACGATGTACCGCCAGGACAACTTCCTCTACGACAACCAGATCGACCGCTACTCCGTCGGCGACCGCGACCGGGGACTGCGCCGCAACGCGGACGGCTCGCTGACGATCTTCGTGCAGCACGCGAAGCCGCGCAGCGCGAAGGCCCGGGCCAACTGGCTGCCCGCGCCGGCCGGTGACTTCCACCTGATCCTGCGGCTCTACCTGCCCGAGAAGGCGGCGCTGGACGGCGCCTACCGGATCCCGCCGTTCGTCCGGGTCGACTGAGGGCGACCGCAACACGCCGACACAACATCTAGTCCCGGAGATTTCCTCCGGCCCCACATATGGTGGCGCACGCAGCTGGTTCGGCGCTCCCTCCAGGAACGTCGAGGCAACAGGGAACCCGGTGAGAGACCGGGACTGCCCCGCAGCGGTGAGTGGGAACGAACGACGTCACCAAGCACTGGGTCGCCCTCACGGGACCTGGGAAGCGACGTCCAGTAGGGGTCGAGTCCGAGTGATCGGGCGCGGCGAGCCCATGAGTCCGAAGACCTGCCAGCGCACTGCACCCGCCGGGTGCAGTGGTCCGATGCCGCGTGGGACGGCTGACGGCTCCACGGCGTGCTCTCGAACGACGCGCCGGCGTCGTCACCCCCTCGCACATCTGGCCGGTCCCGGACCGAGCTCGCGAGGAGAGAGAATGACGGTCACCGAAACAGCACCACCAGCCCCCGCCCACGAAGCACGCCGCACGACGATGCAGGTGCGCAAGCGCAACGGGGACAGCGAGTCCGTCGACGTCAACAAGATCGTCCGCGCCGTCGAGCGCGTGGCCGACGACCTGGCCGACGTGGACCCGATGCGGGTCGCCACCAAGACCATCTCGGGCCTCTACGACGGCGCCACGACCGCCGAGCTGGACCGCCTGTCGATCCAGACGGCCGCCGAGATGATCAGCGAGGAGCCGCAGTACTCCCGGCTGGCCGGGCGGCTGCTGGCCGGCTACATCGAGAAGGAGGTCCGCAACCAGGGCATCGCCTCCTTCAGCCAGTCGGTCGGCCTCGGCCACGCCGAGGGACTGATCGGCGACGAGACCGCACGGTTCGTCAAGGACAACGCCCGCAAGCTCGACTTCGCGATCGATGAGGGCGCCGACCGCCGCTTCGAGTACTTCGGGCTGCGCACGGTCTACGACCGCTACCTGCTGCGGCACCCCAGGACGCGCCAGGTGGTCGAGACCCCGCAGTACTTCCTGCTGCGCGTGGCCTGCGGCCTGTCGGAGTCGCCGGCCGAGGCGATCGGCTTCTACCGGCTGATGTCGAGCCTGGCCTACCTGCCGAGCAGCCCGACGTTGTTCAACTCCGGCACCCGGCACACCCAGATGTCGTCGTGCTACCTCGTGGACTCCCCCCGCGACGACCTCGACTCGATCTACTCGCGCTACGGCCAGGTCGCCAAGCTGTCGAAGTTCGCCGGCGGGATCGGCATCGGCTTCTCGCGCGTCCGCGGCCGAGGGGCGCTGATCCGCGGCACCAACGGTCAGTCCAACGGGATCGTGCCATTCCTGCGCACGCTCGACGCGTCGGTGGCCGCGGTCAACCAGGGAGGTCGCCGCAAGGGCGCCGCGTGCGTCTACCTCGAGCCGTGGCACCCCGACGTCGAGGAGTTCCTGGAGCTGCGCGACAACACGGGCGAGGACGCGCGACGTACGCACAACCTCAACCTGGCGAACTGGATCCCCGACGAGTTCATGCGCCGCGTCGAGGCCGACGAGGACTGGTCGCTCATCGATCCCGACCAGGTGCCCGAGCTCGTGGACCTGTGGGGCGACGCCTTCGACGCGGCCTACCGGCGCGCCGAGGCGGAGGGCAACGTCGTGCGCACCCTGAAGGCGCGCGACCTCTACGCCAAGATGATGCGCACGCTGGCGCAGACCGGCAACGGCTGGATGACGTTCAAGGACGCCGCCAACCGCACCTGCAACCAGACCTCGGACGACCAGGCCCCCGGCCAGCCCGTGGTGCACCTGTCCAACCTGTGCACCGAGATCATCGAGGTCTCCTCGGACTCCGAGACGGCCGTCTGCAACCTGGGCTCGATCAACCTGGCCCAGCACCTGGTCCCGACAGGCGTCGACTGGGACAAGCTCCGCGCCACGGTGCGTACGGCGGTGCCGCTGCTCGACCGTGTCATCGACGTGAACTACTACCCCAGCGCCGAGGCGGCGGCCTCCAACCCGCAGTGGCGGCCGATCGGGCTCGGCCTGATGGGCCTGCAGGACGTCTTCTTCGCGCTGCGGCTGCCCTTCGACTCGCCCGAGGCTCTGGAGCTGTCGACCCGGATCCAGGAGGAGGTCTACCTGACCGCGCTGGAGGTCTCCTCGGAGCTGGCCGAGCGCCACGGTCCGCACCCGACCTTCGACCGGACCCGCGCCGCGCAGGGCAGGCTGCAGCCGGACTTCTGGGACGCGACGCCGGCCCAGACGGAGCGGTGGGACGCCGTGCGGGCGCGGATCGCCGCGCACGGCCTGCGGAACTCCCTGCTGATCGCGATCGCACCGACCGCCACGATCGCCTCGATCGCCGGGTGCTACGAGTGCATCGAGCCCCAGGTGTCCAACCTGTTCAAGCGCGAGACGCTCTCGGGAGAGTTCCTCCAGGTCAACTCCGCCCTCGTGCACGAGCTCAAGGCGCACGGGTTGTGGACGCCCGAGAACCGCGAGGCGATCAAGCGCGCCGAGGGCTCGGTGCAGGGCATCGCGTCCCTGCCCGAGGACGTGCGGGTGCTGTTCCGCACGGCGTGGGAGCTCCCCCAGCGCGCGCTGATCGACATGGCGGCCGCACGGTCGGCGTACATCGACCAGAGCCAGTCACTCAACCTCTTCCTGGCGTCGCCGACCATCGGGAAGCTCTCCTCGATGTACAGCCACGCCTGGAAGTCCGGGCTGAAGACGACGTACTACCTGCGGTCGCGACCGGCCACCCGGATCCAGCAGGCGACCGTGTCCGTGACCGAACCCGTCCGGGACGAGGCGGCGCTCGCCTGCTCCCTGGAGAACCCCGAGAGCTGCGAGGCGTGCCAGTGACCACCGACCAGAACACCCAGGCCAGCACCGCGACCGACTCGCGTCCGACCCGGATGCTGCTCGACCCGGGGATGAACCTCACCCTCCGGCCGATGCGCTACCCGCACTTCTACGAGCGCTACCGCGACGGCATCAAGAACAACTGGACCGTCGAGGAGGTCGACCTGCACACCGACCTCAAGGACCTCGCGAAGCTGTCCGCGGCCGAGCGGCACCTGGTCTCGCGCCTCGTGGCGTTCTTCGCGACCGGCGACACGATCGTGGCGAACAACCTGGTGCTCAACCTCTACCAGCACATCAACTCACCGGAGGCCCGGCTCTACCTGAGCCGGCAGCTCTTCGAGGAGGCGGTGCACGTGCAGTTCTACCTCACGCTGCTCGACACCTACGTGCCCGACGAGGCCGAGCGGCACGAGGCCTTCGCCGCCGTCGACAACATCCCCTCGATCCGGAACAAGGCCGACTTCTGCTTCACGTGGATCGACAAGGTCTTCGAGCTCGACGCCCTGACCACCAGGGAGCACCGTCGTGCCTTCCTGCTGAACGTGATCTGCTTCGCGGCCTGCATCGAGGGGCTGTTCTTCTACGGCGCCTTCGCCTACGTCTACTTCCTGCGTTCGCGGGGCCTGCTCAACGGGCTCGCCTCCGGCACCAACTGGGTCTTCCGCGACGAGTCGATGCACATGGCGTTCGCCTTCGACGTGGTCGACACCGTGCGGCAGGAGGAGCCGGACCTGTTCGACGAGCAGCTGGCCGCGGACGTCCGGCAGATGCTGGTCGAGGCCGTCGACGCCGAGGCCCAGTTCGCCGAGGACCTCCTGGGGCAGGGCGTGGCCGGGCTGTCGGTGGCGGACATGCGGGAGTACCTCCAGTTCGTCGCCGACCGGCGGATGGAGCGGCTCGGGCTCCCGCAGATCTACGGCTCCCGCAACCCGCTGGCCTTCATGGAGCTGCAGGACGTCCAGGAGCTCTCGAACTTCTTCGAGCGCAGGGTCTCGGCCTACCAGATGGGCGTGACCGGGTCGGTCGTCTTCGACGACGACTTCTAGGCGGGCGCAGGTCGGGGTGGGGAGGTCAGGCCTGGACGACCTCCCCGCCCTTGACCAGGACGTCGATCTTCGCCAGCGGCGACGGCGCCGGGCCGCCCGTGTTGTCGCCGGTGGCCAGGTCGTAGGTCGACCCGTGGCAGGGGCACTTGAGGATGCTGCCCTGCGGGGCGACCGTGCAGCCCATGTGGGTGCAGATCGCGGAGAAGGCCACGATGTCGCCGGCCTTCGGCTGGGCGACGATGACCGGCTTGCCGTCGGCGGTCTGGGCCGAGACCGCACCGCCGACCGGCACGTCGCTGACCTTGGCGAGGCCGGCGCTCCCGCCCCCGGACGGCGTGGGGGTGTCCGTGGCGGTGCCGGACCCACCGCCGCAGCCGGCCACCACCGTGACGCCCAGGGCCGTGCCGGCGCCGGCAACCAGGAGGGTGCGGCGCGAGGGACCGCTGGTGGGTTCGGTGCTGTCCTGGGGGCTCATCGCCCACCTCCTGGGGTCGTGTCGGGTCGGGGTGACGTGTCGGGGCGGGTCACAGGACCAGCCTCAGGACCGGGGCACCGGACCTGGTGCGCATCTCGACCGACACGATCTGGTCCGGCGTCGCGGCCGTGGCCCCGGTCAGGTGCATGGTCCGGCCGGGCAGGGCCTGCCACGTGGCGACCTGCTCGACGTGGCCGTCGCGCGTGCGGACCACGAGCACGTAGCTCCCCGGCCGGGTGTCCGGGTCCGGGAGCGACTCGTAGGTGCACTCCAGGTCCAGCCGGGTGCCCCACGCGACCGGAGTCAGTCCGACCGAGGCGTGCAGGGGCTCGTAGCCGACCGGGGTCATCGTGCGGGTCACCGCCGCCGACGGCTCGCCGGTCGGCACCGCCTCGGGGGTGCCCCGGTCCCCCACCGCGCCGGCCATGACGAGCACGACCGCGACCACGGCCGCGGCGGCCGCGCCGAGCAGCGCGACGATCGCCGTACGCCGGCGCTGGGAGCTGCGGGCGGCCGCCACCAGCGCGGGCAGCAGGGTCTCGGGCAGCGGTGGCGGCGGGCGCTCGAGCACGTCGGCATCGACGAGGGCGAGCAGGGCGGGCATGCCGGCGAGCTCGCGGACGGCGGCAGTGCACGCGGCGCAGCCGGGGAGGTGCGCCTCGAACTCCCGGGCCTCGGCGGGGTCGAGGGCGCCGAGGACGTAGGAGCCGTCCAGGCCGGTGAATCCACAGCTCATGTCTCCACCCCCATCTCCTCCAGTGCGAGCCTCAGTGCCTTGAGCGCGTAGTGCGTGCGTGACTTGACCGTGCCGGGTGGCACGCCGAGCCGACGTGCGGCCTCGGCCACCGGCAGGCCGCGGAAGTAGCACTCGAGGATCACCGCCCGGTGCTCCGTCGAGAGCCGGTCGAGCGCGTCGGCGACCATCCACGAGAGCAGCAGCTGGTCGGTGTCGTCGACGGGGTCCCCCGGCTCGGGGGGCTCGGCGACGACGGTCTCGGTCCGGGTCCTGCGGGTGCGCCACTCGTCGATGACGATGTTGCGCGCCACCGTGAACAGCCAGGCCCGGACCGAGCCCTGCTTGGCGTCGAGCGCCCCGAAGCTGCGCCACGCCCGGAGCAGGGTCTCCTGGGCGACGTCCTCGGCGCGGGTCCGGTCACCGGTCAGGCGCACGCAGTAGCCCCACAGCGCGGCTGCGTGCTCGTCGTGCAGCTGCTGCATCAGCTCGACCTGGTTCGCGGCCAACCGACCTCCTGCCGTCATGACCATTGTCGTCGGTCAGTGGTGGAGCGGCCCCTGGATCGCCCCGGCGGGGTACGTCGCGTTGTGGACGTTGAAGTAGTAACGCCGCGGGTGGTCCAGCAGTCGGGTGATCAGCGCCTTCGACGCGTGGGCGCAGTGCTTGCCGCCCGTGACCGAGCCGGTCAGGTCCACGACGATGCTGCCGTCCTTGACCTTGTGGATGTGCGCGGCGTCGGGGGTGCCGATGTTGCTCCACTCGACGTTGGCGCAGACCCTCGAGGTGGACATGATCAGCCGGAAGTGCGCCTCCCCCGAGCCGTCGGGGTCGCCGCCCGGGCCGAGCTGCGCCTGCAGCGTCTTCACGGTCACGAGCCGGGCCGGGGCGGGGTCAGCGGCCGAGCTCGTGACCGCAGCACCGGACCCGGCGAGCAGGAGCGCCGTCGTGAAGGCGACGGCCACAGACGGGGTGGTCAGTGATTTCGTGGTCATGGTGGAACCTCCTCACCTGTCCTACGGGGCGGGGCGAGGATCGGTTCAACCACCCGCTGATGGCCGAGACGGGGTCTGGTGGAGTCGGGGCCGGCGGTGTTCACTTCTGGGCATGGACAGCATGGCCACCCCCGAGGCCACGACCCTCGAGGAGACTGCCGTCGCGCAGGTCTCCGCGCGCCTGCGGACGCGCTTCCCCGACACGACACCCGAGACGATCGACTGGGTCGTCCGCGGTGCCCTGCACGAGTTCGACGGCCACCGGATCCGCGACTTCGTCCCGATCCTGGTCGAGCGCGACGCCATCGACCTGCTGCGCGGGTCGCCGACGAGCCTGACCGGCTGAGCCCCACGCCGGCTGCTGTCGACCGCCGTCTCCTCGGACTACAGGACGTGGTGGCCGTACATCTCGCCGAGCGGGTCGGCGATCAGCTCGATCCGCGCGCCGTCGGGGTCGCGGAAGTAGACCGAGACCCCGCTGTGCACCTCGTGCTCGACCCCGGCCGCGTCGAGCCGCGCCACGAGCTGCTCCCAGCGCTGGGGGTCCACCGAGATGGCCAGGTGGTGCAGGCCGCCCAGCACCTCGGCGTACGGACCGACGTCGAGGCCCGGGAAGTCGAAGAAGGCCAGCAGGTTCTGGTTGCCGATGTCGAAGAAGAAGTGCGAGGAGCCGGGGTAGTCGCGGTTCTCGATCAGCTCGGTCAGCGGGAAGCCGAGCACGTCCTGGTAGAAGCGGATGGTCGTCTCGACGTCGCTGCTGACGAGGGCGGTGTGGTGCAGGCCGCGGGCCGTCGAGGCGGGGCGGTCGTCCACGGGGACGAGGTGGGCGGCACGCAGCTCGGCGCGGCGCTGGGCCAGGGCGTCCTGGTCGGGTGTGGCCTCGCTCATGGGTCGCTCCTCCGTGTCGGCTCCCTGTCAGCTGCGTGGTGGGGAGAGCGTGCCACGCCGGTGGCCACCCGTGCATCACCCGTGTTCGTGCGCGACGCCGTCGACCCGCTGGGCAGCGGGCACGCCGGTCGCGACGGCCTCGAAGTAGCGCAGCATCTCGACGGGGAAGGGCAGCACCAGCGTGGAGTTCTTCTCGGCCGCCACCTCCACCATGGTCTGGAGCAGCCGCAGCTGCAGCGCGGCGGGCGTGGACTCCATGGCCGCGGCGGCCTCCGAGAGCCGTTGTGAGGCCTGGAACTCTCCGTCGGCGGTGATGATCCGGGCCCGGCGCTCCCGCTCGGCCTCGGCCTGGCGCGACATGGACCGCTTCATCGTCTCGGGCAGGGCGACGTCCTTGATCTCCACGCGGTCGATCTCGATCCCCCAGGAGGCCGCGGGGTTGTCGAGCATCACCTCGAGGCCCTGGTTGAGCCGCTCACGGTTGGACAGCAGGTCGTCGAGCTCGCTCTTGCCGATGATGGAGCGCAACGAGGTCTGCGCGACCTGCGAGATGGCGAAGACGTAGTCCTGGACCTGGATCACCGCCCGCATCGGGTCGACCACCCGGAAGTAGACGACGGCGTCGACGCGCACCGTCACGTTGTCGCGGGTGATGCCGTCCTGGGCGGGGACCGGCATGGTCACGACCTGCATGTTGACCCGCTTCATCCGGTCCACGACCGGCACCAGGAACGTGAGGCCGGGGCGGCGTACGTCGTCCTGGGCGCGGCCCAGCCGGAACACCACACCGCGCTCGATCTGCTGGACGACGCGCACGCTGGTCGCCCAGCCCACACCCGCCAGCACCCCCAGGGAACCGAGCGTCAACAGCAGCGCATCCATGGCGACCTCCGCGGGCTCCATGGGCCCGGAGCCTCATCTCCGAGCGTACGCCGGTCACCGTGGCGCGCCCTCGCCCGCGAGCGCCGTCAGCTCCTCCCTGCTCCAGCCGGCAGCGATCCCGGGAGCGGGCTCCAGGTAGGCCGCGATCCGGGCCGCGTCCCAGCCGTGGGCCTCGCGCAGACCCGCCGCGATGCTGCGCAGGTAGGCCACGCTCGGCGCCGCGGGATCCAGTCCCCCGGCGTCGTGGTGGGTCACGGTGAACATCGGCGCCCCGGCCCGGTCCCCCAGCCGGGTGATCGTCTCGTAGCGCCCCGGCCCCATCGCGTGCACGGACTCGACGTCCGCGAGGATCCCCGACAGGTCGCGCGCGAAGTCGCCGCCCGGAGGTCGCCGCATCTCCTGCGCCGCGACGTCCGCGAGCTGCTCCGCGGTGACCAGGTAGGCCCGGCAGGCGACCCGGCCCGGTGCGTGCGGGTCGTAGAAGGCCATCGCGCCGCCCCACACGCCGGACTCGCCCGCGAACACCAGCCCACCGGGCACCTCCAGGGCTGCCACCTCGGCGGGATCGGCAGGGTCCCGGCAGCCGGCGTGGATGCGGGAGCCACCGGGCGGCCGACCGCCCGCGAGGTAGCAGCGGAACCGGGCGAGCCCGAGGTTGGACCCGTAGGCGACGTACCAGACCCGGAGCACCTCGGCCCTCATCCGGGGAGCGCCGGCTCCCGGAGGGACAGGCGTGCCTCCTCCAGCAGGATCCGTTGCGCGTCGCGATAGCGGCGGTCCGCCTCGGCCGGGGTGTCACCGACGGCGGTGAGGCCGATCCGGCCGTGCTCGGTCAGGCAGCTGATCATGTGGAAGACGATCCCGACCTGCCGCGACGGGTCGAAGTGCAGCCCGTGGCGCGCCACGATGTCGAAGAGGTCGGCCGGCACCAGGCCGCACAGCTCCTCGGACTCGAGGTGGTCGGTGGCGACGAGGTGCTTCTCGTGGCCGCGCGGGGTGAGGAACAGCGCGGTGCCCGGGTCGTAGCGCCCGTCGGTGAGGAACTGCAGCGTCAGGAACGGGTGGGTGGTGCCGCCCTTGCGCAGGTTCAGCTCGATCGCGTACGCCGTCCACTCGCCGGTCACGCTGCGCACGACCACGAAGTCGACGGCGAACCGGCCGAGCGCACCGCCTTGCGCGAGCCGGTGCCCGATCGACTCCGCGTGCCGCGTGATCGTGCGGGCGTACTCCGGCGCCGCCGGGAAGACGCAGCCCAGATAGCTCTGGCCGCTGGCGCCGCCGAGCAGCTGGTCGTGGGTCGAGAGCAGCTCGACCTCACCGCCGGGCAGCACCCGCAGCTGGACGCTGGGACTGCGCAGCTCGGCCCCGACGATCCGCTCCTCCACGATCCCGGCACCCTCGGCCAGCTTGGCCAGGTAGACGTCGAGCGGTGTGTCCGGGGACTCCAGCTCCATCGCGTGCAGCCGCTGCACGACCTCCGCGCGCTCGTCCGCGGCCCCGGGCGCGGGCAACCCACCCAGCCGGACGACCGCGTTGCCCGCGCCCGAGACCCCCTCGTTGAGCTTGACGATCACGCTGTCCATCGCGGGCCGCTCGGCACGCAGGGTGACGACGGCGTCCGCCAGGTCGTCGAACGTGCGCAGGTCCTCCACGCCCAGCGGATGGGGTACGCCGATCTCCGCGAACATCCGGCGACAGCCGCTCTTGCTGCCCAGCGGGGCCAGGCGGGGGTCGGCGCCGTACATCGGGATGCCGAGCGACAGCGCGACGTCCCGCTCGAGCTCGGTGGTGTTGTAGGGCAGCAGGTGCGACCGGGCCGGGTTGGGCACCATCGCCGCGATCCGGGCGAGCAGCCGGGGCCGCTGGAGCAGCTTCTCGCTCAGCGACCGCGGGGACGCGTCGTTAACGCTCACCAGCGAGAGCCGGGCCCGCGCGTGGCTCGGGATCACCCCGGGCAGCAGGGCGAGGTAGTACTCGATGATCTCGGGGGCGATCGGCATCGAGGTCACGTAGACCATCCGGAGCCGCGGCTGGCGGAGCAGCACGAGCAGGAAGAGGAAGCGCTCCTCGTAGGCCTGCGTCAGGCTCCCGCTCGCGGCGACGGCCCGGTCCAGCGTGATCGAGGGGACCACGACCACCGACTCGTCGTCGTGGTTGAGCCGCATCGCGTCCCAGACGCCGGCCATCCGGGCCTGCAGCTCGTCGAAGCGGCGGTAGCGCTCCTCCTCGGACAGGTCGGAGAGCACCGCAGGAGCGCTGACCGGGGCGGTCCACAGGTCGCCGGTCACGACACGGTCCGCGAGTTGTCGACGCCCCGGACGCTGAAGGTGGTGACCCGCCGGCTGAAGCCGCGCAGCTCGCGGGCGCCGGCGTCCTCCCCGACCACGAGCGGCCCGGCCGCGGAGAAGACCCGCTCGGAGACCAGGACCTGCCAGGGCTCGGCGGCGTCGCACAACCGCGAGGCCAGGTTGGTGACGCTGCCGATCGCGGCGTAGTCGAGCCGGCCGTCGAAGCCGATCTTGCCGAGCGTCGCGTAGCCCTGCGCGATGCCGATCCCCAGGGCGAGGTCGTGCCCCTGCCGCGCCCACGTCTCGGCCAGGCCCCTCACCCGGGTCCGCATCGCCAGCGCCATCCGGATCGCGCGCAGCGGGCCGTCGTCGCAGCGCACCGGGTCGTTGAAGAAGACCATCAACCCGTCGCCGGCGAACCGCTCGAGGGTGCCCTCGAACCGGAAGATCAGGTCGCCGAGGGCCTCGTGGTAGTCCTTCAGGACGCCCATCACCTCCTCCGGCTCGCTCGCCTCGGCGAAGGTCGTGAAGCCGCGCAGGTCGCAGAAGACCACGACGATCTCGCGCCGGTGGCTCTCGAGGAACGACTCGTCGCCGGAGTCCACGATCAGCTCGGCCAGCTGCGGGGAGAGGAAGCGGCGCAGCCGGCCCATCCGCTCGAGCTCCGCGACCTGGGTCTCCACCCGGGACTCCAGCTCGCGGTTCCACCCGGCGAGCTCGGTGGCCTGCCGCCTGATCGTGTCCTGGTAGCGCTTGATCCGCGCCAGCGACGCGACCCGCGCCAGCAGCTCGCTCTGGTTGACCGGCTTGCCCAGGAAGTCGTCGGCGCCCGCCTCGAGGGCCCGCACCTTCTGCTCGTCGCCGCTGGCCGTGACCATCACGACCGGCAGGTAGGCCGTGTCGGCCTGCTCGCGGATCCGGCGGCACACCTCGTAGCCGTCCAGGCCCGGCATCACGATGTCGAGCAGGACCAGGTCGACGTCGGAGGTGGCGATGACCTCGAGCGCCTCCTCCCCGGACGCGGCGGTCAGCACGGTGTACCCGCGGGGCGCGAGGATCGCCTCGAGCAGCCGGATGTTGGCCGGCTGGTCGTCGACCACCAGCACCCGGGCGCCGCCCGCGCCGGTCACGGAGCCCGCCCCAGCCGGAGGAAGTCGCTGACCTGCTGGGGCAGGGCGCGCACGCTGATCGGCTTCTCGACGTACCCGTTGAAGCCCGACTCGAAGGCCCGGTCGCGGTCGTCGTTCATCGCGAACGCCGTCACCGCCACGACCGGCACGTCCTGGTTGTCCGCGCCGGCGCGGATCCTCCGCAGCGCCTCGGTCCCGTCGATGCCCGGGAGCTGGAGGTCCATCAGCACGAGGTCGGGCGTGGCCTCCACCGCCAGGCGCACGCCGTCCTCGCCGGTCGTCGCCTCGACGACCTCGTAGCCGAAGTGCTCCAGGACGTCGCGGACCAGCTTGAGGTTCTTCGGGTTGTCCTCGACCACCAGGATCCGGGCCGCGCTCACGACGCCTCCCCCACCGGCGCGCCCACCGAGGCCAGTGCGGACAGCAGGTCGTCGCGGCGCACCGGCTTGACGAGGTACGCCGCGGCGCCCATCGCGACGCCGCGCGACCGCTCGTCGACGATCGAGACGACGATGACGGGGATGTCCCGGGTCTCCGGCTCGGCCTTGAGGGCCTCGAGCACCGACCAGCCGTCGATGCCGGGCAGCCGGATGTCGAGCAGCACGGCCGCGGGGTGCACCCGCCGGACCGCGTCGAGGCCGGACTGCCCGTCGCGGGCCGCGGTGACCTGGAGGTCCGCGCCGGAGAGGTAGGCCGTGAGCAGGTCCAGGGAGGGCCGGTCGTCCTCGATGACCACGACGTCCCCGGCGAGCCCGCCCCGGTCCCCGGCCCCCACGGCCCCGACGGCCCCGCCGGTGCGATCGGGCAGCGAGAAGCCGAAGGTGCTCCCGACGCCGACCTCGGTGACCAGCCACATCCGGCCGCCCAGCAGCTCCACGAGGCGTCGCGAGAGCGTCAGGCCCAGCCCGGTGCCCTCCTCCCGCGAGCTGCCGCGCCCACCCTGTTGGAAGGACTCGAAGATCCGCTCCCGGTCCTCCTCGGGGACCCCGATGCCGGTGTCGGTGACGGAGATGTCGACCTCGCCCGGGCCGCGCACCGCCCGCACGGTCACCGAGCCGCCGTCGCCGGTGAACTTCACGGCGTTGGTCATCAGGTTGAGCACGACCTGCTTGAGCCGCAGCCCGTCGGTGAAGAGCGGGCCGACGTCGTCGGCGATGTCGACGGTGAGCGTGATCGCGTGGCCGGCGGCCCGCTCGCGGAGCATGGCCGCGGCGTCCTCGAGCAGCGGCCGCAGCTCGAGGGTGGAGTACTCCAGCTCCATCCGCCCGGCCTCGACCTTGGACAGGTCGAGGATCTCGTTGAGCAGCTCGAGGAGGTGCCGGCCCGAGCCGTGGATGTCGCGGAGGTACTCCTCCTGACGGTCGTTGATCTCGCCGAACATCCGCTCGAGGAGCACCTCGGAGAAGCCGAGGACGGCGTTGAGCGGCGTCCGCAGCTCGTGGGACATGCTCGCGAGGAACTCCGACTTGTGCCGGCTCGCCAGCTCCAGCTCGGCGCTCTGCTGCTTCAGCTCGCGGTAGAGCTGGGCGTTGACGAGCGCCAGGCTGGACTGGTCGGCGAAGGTCTCCAGCAGGTCGAGGACCTCCTCGGTGAAGTCGCCGGGGCGCTTGCGCCGCACGATCAGCGAGCCCACGACCTGCCCCTCACGCAGCATCGGGACCGCGACGAGCGACCGCCAGCCGTCGTCGAAGAGGATCTGGAGGTGCGGGTCGAGGTCGACCCGGGCCAGGTCGGTCACCGCCAGCGGTCGCCGCTCGCGGGCGGCGCGACCGACGAGCGTCTCGTCGAGGCCGATGCGGATCGAGCGGAGCCGCTCGACCACGGCCGGCTCGGTCCGGTAGACGCTGCGCACCACGAAGCAGCGGTCCCGGTCGGCGTACTCCATGATCGAGCCGCCGTCGGTGCCGGAGAGCTCGACCGCGTGCATGGCGATCGTGGCGAGCACGTTCTCGACGTCGAGGCTGGAGTTGACGGCCTCGCCCACCTCGCGCAGCGCCTCGAGCTCCTCCACCTTGCGCGCGAGCTCGGCGCTCCGGGCCTCGAGCTGCTGGACCAGCTGCACGCCGTTGACCGCCAGCGCGGCCTGCGCCGCGAACGCGGAGACGATGGCCATCTCCCGCTCGTCGAAGGGGTTCACGACGTCGCGCCACACGGTGAGCGCCCCCACCACCCGCTCGTCGAGCAGCATCGGCGCACCCATGGTGGTGCGGAAACCCGCCACGCGCTGGAGGTCGTGGGCGCCGTAGTCGGGGTCGGCGAGCACGTCGGCGATCTGCTGGGTGGTGCGGTCCAGCCCGACCCGCCCGATCAAGGTCTCCCGGTCCACCGCCATCGGGTGCTCTGCGATGTAGGCGATCGACTCCTCGCTGAGCCCGACGGCCTTGATCAGCCGGTAGACCCCGTCCTCCAGCACGTAGAGGTGCGCCGCCTGTGCCGAGCACAACCGGCGGGCGCTCTCGACGAGGGTGGTCAGGACGGCGTCGGGATCGCCGGCCCAGCGCCCCATGGCCGAGAGGACCTCGTTGGCGGCCTCGAACTGGTCCAGGAGGGCGGCGTGGTCTTGCAGGAGGCGCTCGTGGTCCGCGGCGCTGACGGCACCCGGGGCCGTGGCTGGCTCGACCATCGCTTCCTCCCCACCGCCGACCTCGGTCACCGGTGACGCCCTGTCGACGACCCTTCGAGTTTCCCCATGTTCGCCGGAGGGGGCAATCGCCCAGGTGGCTCAAATGCACGCCGGGCGGGCCGGTCCGAGGCACCCCAAATGAGGCGATGGAGGGACCCCGCTCCGGTGCTCTGATGTGCGCATGCGCAGATTCCTCCTGGCCTCGGCCATCGCCGTCGCCGCGATCGGGATGCCGGCCGCCGCCACCACCGTGGCCCAGGCCCAGCCCACGTCGTCGACGAACCCCTGGAACGTCACCGTGGTCCGGTTCGCCCCGGGCACCACGCGTGACCAGATGTACGCCGCCGTGAAGGCGAGCGGCGGCGTCGTCACCACCGACCTCAGCAAGATCGGCGCGCTCGCGGTGGTCTCCACCAACGGGGCGTTCCGCTCGGACGTGAAGGGCAACTCGAAGGTCAAGAGCGTCTGGCTCGACAAGTGGATCAGCGTCGGCGAGCCCGACTCGTCGGGTGCGGCGGCCACCACGGGGAGCCCCCAGCTGGGCAGCCCCGGCACCGACCCGGTCCCCGACCCGTGGCACAACCTGTCGTCGTTCGCGGGCGAGACCAACCCCGAGGGCATCCTCCAGTGGGACGACAACCGGATGAACGTGCCGGCCGCCTGGGCCACCACCCTGGGCGACCGCACGGTGCGGGTGGCGGTGGTCGACAGCGGCCTGGACGGCTCGCACAAGGAGCTCGCCGCCAACTACGACGGCCAGGACTCGGCCAACACGATCCCGTGCAACGTGCTGACCCGGCAGTTCGGCCCGGGCCTCGGTGAGAAGGACTGCTCGAGCGGAGACACCGAGGGCCACGGCACGTGGGTCGGCAGCCGGATCGCCGGCGCCGTCAACGGCTTCGCCTCCAACGGCGTCGCGCCCAACGTGACGGTCATGGGCTTCAAGACGCTGTCGACGACGCTGGGCGGCGGCCTGACCACCTGGATCGTCGACGGCATGATCCGCGCCTGCGACGCCGACGCCGACCTGATCAACATGTCGATCGGCGGCTACGACGACCCGGTCCTCAACGCCGACGACTACATGCTGTGGGTGGACGCCGCGAACTACTGCCGCGCGCGGGGTACGGCGATCTTCGCCTCCGCCGGCAACGAGCACGTGCGGGTCAACCGGACCACCTGGAACGGCCTGGCCGGGGTGGGCCAGGTCGACAGCGGACCCGAGGGGATCGCCGACATCATCCCCGGGACCTCGGTCGCCGAGAACGACTACCGCGGCCTCCTCGAGGTGCCGGCGGGCGTGCCCGGGGTCGTCATGGTCTCGGCCACGAACAACGCGATCGCCCCGCAACCGGCCTCGGTCGACCCGGCGATCAAGTGGCCGGCCTCGGCGGTCGGGGCCCGTGACCAGCTCACCTACTACTCCAGCTACGGCTCGCGCGTGGACCTCGCGGCCCCCGGTGGCGCCCGGAAGTTCAACATCCCTCGCTACGACGGCGGCGCCGGCGACATCCTCTACGGCGGGTGGGGCACGCTCGGCGCGCTGACGGCCAACGGGGAGATCTGCCAGGACCCGTCCCTCGCGAGCTTCCTGACCTTCGCCTGCTTCAAGGTCAACGGCGCGGCGTTCGGGTGGCTGCAGGGCACCTCGATGTCCTCGCCCAACGCGACGGGCGTCGCCGCGCTGACGCTGGCGGCCCACCCCGAGCTCCAGGGCGACCCGAACGGGTTGCTCGCGAAGCTCCGGGCCACCGCCCGGACGAACATGGTGAACCTGACGGGCCCGAACGACCCGGCGAACAAGGCCGACTCGACGACCTCCGGGCCGTGCCCGACGGGCTGGTGCCACCTCGACTTCCGGCACCCGATCCGCTTCGCCGACGCCTACGGCGCGGGCATGGTCAACGCCGGAGCCGCCGTACGGTGACATCGTGCAGACCACCCGGTTGTCGCTCCACGCCGTCGCCGAGCTGCTGCTCGCCGGACCGCAGCACGTCGTGAGCGGGACGATCAGGCTGCGCGTCACACCCGGAGGGTTCGGCACCGTCGCCGAGCCCTCCGCGAGGGTGGAGGGCACGTCCCTGGTCGTCGGTGGCTGGGCGGTCCCCCTCGACGGGCGCACCGTCGCCGAGGTCGGGGCCGACGCCGGGGTGGTCCCGCACTCCCTGGACGACGTCTACTCCGGCGGCTGCGGCCTGACCGCCGACCACCCGCTCCGCCTCGACACGTCGGCGGCCGCCGAGATCGCGGAGGGGTTCCGCGCCGGTGCCGAGGCCATGGCCGCGTTCGCCCCGGACCTCGAGCAGGTGCTCTGGCCCGAGCACTTCGACCTGGGCATCACGCGCGACGAGGTGAACTACGGCGTCTCCCCCGGCGACGACTTCCTCGGCGTCCCCTACGCCTACGTCGGTCCGTGGCAGCCGGACCGGCACACCGGGCCGTTCTGGAACGCGCCGTTCGGTGCGGCCCACCCGCTGTCGGAGATCCCGGACCTGCAGGCGTTCTTCGCCGAGGGCGAGGCGTTGGCCGCGTCCCGCTGAGCGTGGCGGAAGCCGGGACGGGGCCGAACCGCTACTTCCCCACCTGCGAGAACGTGGAAGGGTCCGGCCGCTCGGCGTGGGCGTGCGACGGCTCGACCCGCAGGAGGCGGGCGACACCGTCGGGGAGGTACCAGTTCCACCGGCCGAAGAGGGACACCAGCGACGGCACCAGGAGGGACCGGACGACGGTCGCGTCGAGCAGGATGCCGAAGCCGAGGCCGGTCGCCATCACCTTCAGGTCGGTGCCCGGGCCCGACGCGAGGGCCGCGAACGCCAGGAACAGGATCAGCGCGGCGCTCGTGACGAGCCGGCCGGTGCGCCCGATGCCCTCGATGACGGCGGAGTCGGTGGGGTGCCCCGCGTCGTACTCCTCCCGGATCCGGGCCAGGATGAAGACCTCGTAGTCCATCGACAGCCCGAAGAGGAACGCGAAGACCATCAGCGGCACCCAGAACGTCACCGCGCCGGTCTCGGAGATGCCGAAGAGCGCGTCGGAGCCGTGGCCGTCCTGCCAGAACAGCACCATCGCGCCGTAGACGGCGCTGAGCGACACCAGGTTGAGGATCACCGCCTTGAGCGGCAGCAGCAGGGAGCGGAACGCGCGCACCAGCAGCACGTAGGTCAGCAGCGCGATCAACGAGAGCATCAGCGGGAAGTTGCCGTAGACCGCGTGCAGGAAGTCGACCTGGGCGGTGCCGAGCCCGGCCACCCCGAGCACGCCCGGCATGCCGTCGGCGGCGTCCTTGACGCGCCGCACCACCTCGACGCTGCGGGAGTTGACCGTCTCGCCGTCGGGGATCAGCACCACCACGGTCCGGCCGTCGGCGGTGCTCGTCGCGCCGGTCGACACCAGCGCGGCGTCGATGCCCTGGATCTTGCCGAGCTCCGCCGCGACCGACGACGCCTTGTCGCTCTCGGTCAGCACCTCGATGGGCGTGAGCGCCCCGGTCGTGATGCCGCCGTCCTCGAGGGTGTGGAGCGCGGTCACCGCCGGGCCGCTCTGGGCCAGGGAGTCGGAGGAGGCGGCGCCGATCTTGATGCCGAGGAACGCCACGAACAGCAGGCCGAGCGCCAGCAGGGCCACGAGGAGGGCGGCCACGCGACGGCGTACGACGAGGCGGGCCCACTTCGTCCAGCCCTTGCTCGCCTTGTTCTCGTGGCGGATCTTTGGCCAGTCCACGCGCGGCCCGATGCCACCGAGGATCGCGGGGGTCAGCGAGAGCGTCACCATCACGCTGGCGAAGGGGATCAGCGCGCCGCCCATGCCGATGCTGCGCATGAAGGGCACCGGCAGCACGATCAGCGCGAGGAGACCGATCGCCACGGTCAGGCCGCTGAAGAGCACGGCCTGCCCGGCGGTCTCCATCGCCGCGACGACCGCCTCGTGGTTGTCCTTGCCGTGGTCGCGTTCCTCGCGCCACCGGGTGACCAGGATCAGCGAGTAGTCGATCGCGACGCCCAGTCCGACCAGCGCGACCAGGAACTGCACGATGAACGACACGTCGGTCAGGTAGGTCAGGGGCAGCAGCATCAGGAACGTCGCCAGGATCGACACCGCCGCGACCGCCAGGGGCAGCAGCGCCAGCATCGAGGCGAAGACGAAGGCCAGCACGAGGAGCGCACCCAGTCCGCCGAGGAGGGTCTCGGTCAGCACCCCGGGACCGCCGGAGTCGTCGCCGATCGCGAGCGCGTCGATGCCGGTCACCCCCACCACGGCCCCGGACGGCACGGCCCCCTCGACCGCCGTACGGATCGGTTCCGTGGGCGGCTTCGCGTCGAACGTCTGCGGGAAGGGGTAGAAGACCATGGCGTACGCCGTGCGGTCGTCGTCGGTCCGGAACGCCGTGTCCCCGGTGTTGGCCTCGTCGACGACCCGGGTGTCCGGCACGCCCTGCTCGATGGCCGCGAACGCCTGCGCGACCGCGTCCTCGTGGCCGGTGATCGTCTGGCCCTCGGGCATCGTGACCGTCGCCAGCATCGGCGTGGTGTTGCCGCCGTTGTGCACGGCCTGCACGATCAGGCTGGTCGCCTCGGTGCCCGGCTGCCCCGGCAGCGAGAAGTCGACGGTCAGGCGGTCACTCGTCCGGCTCGCCGACGCGCCGCCGGCCACCAGGACGAGCAGCCAGAACACCCCGACCCACCTGCGGTGCCGCAGCACGAACTCGGCCCAGCGACGCATCGAACGGCTCCTGTCGTGCGGGGACGCATCAGCACGACGTTAGTGACCCCGGCCGCCTCCCGCGTCCTCGATCGCAATGATCTTGGGTGCGGTCCAGACCTGGGTCGCGTCGGCCCGACTGCCCGCTGAGCGACGCAGATCGGGCGCGCGCGTCCGCTCCGGAGGACACCTCGGCACGTTTGCAGAAGACCAGGTTTGAGCCCCGGACTCGCGGGTATCAAGGCCGCGGGAGACGGGGGTCGAACAAGTGGGAGGGAAACCCTTGTCCATGTATTTCGCGACGGCCGATGCCGTCCATCGCAGGGAGCACGCACGGTCCACCTGGGGGCCACCCGTCGGCATCGAGGGGCCGACCGGACACGACCGATAGGCCCCGGTCATGGACACAGTTGCCCTGCAGCGCAGCTGGGACGAGGTGACGAAGCACGGGCACGCCGTGCCGCTGTACTTCTACTCGCACCTGTTCCTGGCGCACCCCGAGGTGCGGTCGATGTTCCCGCTCTCGATGGCCAACCAGCGCGACAAGCTCGTCAGCGCGCTCGGCCGGGTCGTCAGCCACGTCGACCAGATCGAGACCGACGAGGCCTTCCTCCAGCACCTGGCGCGCGACCACCGCAAGTACGGCGTGATCACCGAGCACTACAACGCCGTCGGCGTCTCGCTGTGCGCGACCCTGCAGCACTTCCTGGGGGACGCGTGGGACGAGGACCTCGCGGCCGACTGGGCGATGGCCTACCAGGTGATCGCCCGGATCATGGTCGAGGCGGCCGACATGTCGCAGGAGACCACCCCGGACTTCTGGGACGCCGACGTGGTCAAGGTCGAGCGACGGATGATGGACCTGACCCTGGTCCGGCTCCAGCCGAAGCGCGAGCTGAAGTTCCTGCCCGGCCAGTCGCTGTCGATGGAGATCCCGCAACGGCCCCGGATGTGGCGCTACTTCAGCCCGGCCAACGCGCCGCGCCAGGACTGGTCCATCGACCTGCACGTGCAGCAGATCGACGGCGGCCAGGTGAGCACCGCGTTGACCCGGTCCCTGAAGGCCGGGGACACGGTGAAGCTCGGCGCACCCGTCGGTGAGCGGCTCACCCGTCCGGAGAACGACCCGACCGACCTCCTGATGGTCGCGGGCGGCACCGGCCTGGCGCCCCTGCGCGGCGTCCTGGAGCAGATCGACCGCGAGTGGCAGCGCTTCGGTGCGGCCCCGCGGGTGCACCTGCTCCACGGCGTACGCATGCCCTGGCACCTCTACGACCGCAAGGTCCTGCGCGAGCTCGCCAAGGACCGACCGTGGTTCGAGTACACCGAGGTCGTCTCCGACGACCCGTCCTTCCCGGGCACCCGGGGCAAGGTCGGCTCGATCGCGTCGCGCCAGCACCTCAACGGACGCACGGCGATGGTGTGCGGCGGACCGCAGATGGTCGCCCACACCCTCGAGCAGCTGACCGCTGCGGGGATGCCGACCGAGCAGATCAAGTACGAGCACTTCTACTACGCGGCCGCGAGCGAGCAGAACGCCGACGCCGCCCTCAACGAGCAGGTGAGTTAGCAGTGAAGACCAACACCGAGCAGGCCTGGCAGCGCCACCAGACGCCCACCGCCATCCGCAACGAGGGGTTCTCGCGCCGGCTGCGCGGCCTCGACGAGGACGAGGTGCGTGACTACCTCGACCTGCTGGCCGACCAGGTGCAGGGCACCGAGCGGCACATGCAGGAGCTCCAGGCCGACAACGACCGGCTCCGCGCGGAGCTCGACCGGCTCCAGGCCGAGATCGGGCCCCTGCGCGAGCTCGCCGACCGGACCCCGGCCGAGGAGCGCGTCAACGACCAGGTCGTGGAGCTCTTCAGCCAGGCCCAGCTGGTCGCCGAGGAGATGGTCGAGGACGTCAGCCGGGAGGCCCGGCAGCGGCTGGGCCAGGCCCGCGAGCAGGAGCGCAAGATCATCGAGGAGGCCATGCAGACCGCGCAGCGGACCCTGCGCGACGCCCAGGCGATGGTGATGCGGACCGGCCCGGGCCCGTCGTCGGGCTACGCCCAGCTGGAGGCGCCGCTGGGCGGCGACGTCGACCAGGTGCGGACCTTCGCCCAGGCGGCGACGGCACAGATGCAGTCGATCATGGAGGCCTTCGCCGCGCAGGTGGCGCGGCTCGAACCGCGTCCGAGCGCCGGGTTGGACCCCTGGGGCTCCGTGTGATCGGTCGGCTCCTCCGCGTTCGCTGCGCGGTCGCGAAGCGGCTGGGCACGAAGGGGGCGGCGGTCCTCCTCGCCCTCTTCCTGGTGGTCGTCGTCGTGGCCGCCGGCACCGCCATGGGCCTCACCGGCAAGGCCGGCACCGGCAAGACGACGTACGTTGACGTGTCGATGCAGCACATGCGCTACTCCCTGCCGACCATCGAGGTCCCCGCCGGCAACCGGCTGGTCATCAACCTCCGCAACGACGACGACGACATGGTCCACGACCTGGTCCTGGACAACGGCGCCCACAGCGAGCGGCTGGCCCCGGGTCAGTCGGCGCAGGTGGACGTCGGGGTCGTCGACCACACCCTGCACGGCTGGTGCTCCATCAGCGGGCACCGCCAGATGGGCATGGAGCTGGAGGTCGTGCCGCGGGGGGCCTCCTCCGACGACGGCGCGATGTCGGGCCACGACATGGCCGCGATGTCCGGCCACGACGGGTCGGCCGCGGACGACATGGACCTGATGGCCGATCCCGGCCCGGACTTCACGCCGTACGACGCGGTGCTGCCGCCCCTGCAGCCGCTGGCCCACGGCGAGGTGCGCAAGTCGACCATCACCATCAACGAGGAGACGAAGGAGGTGGCGCCCGGGGTCGAGCAGAAGGTGTGGACCTTCGGCGACACCATGCCCGGACCGGTGCTGCACGGCCAGGTCGGCGACACCTTCGAGGTCACCCTGGTCAACCACGGCACCGAGGCGCACGGCATCGACTTCCACGCCGGGTCACTGGCTCCCGACACCGTCATGAAGCCGATCCCGCCCGGCGGGTCCGTGGTCTACCGCTTCACCGCCGAGCGGGCCGGGATCTGGATGTACCACTGCTCCTCGATGCCCATGTCGGTGCACATCGCCAATGGCATGTTCGGCGCCGTGGTCATCGAGCCGCCGGACCTGCCCAAGGTCGACCGGAGCTACGTCGTGCTGCAGTCCGAGCAGTACTTCGGCCCGCAGGGTGGCAGCGCCGATCCCGACAAGGTGATGGCCGGGGTCCCCGACACCGTGGACTTCAACGGCTACCCCCGCCAGTACGACCACTTCCCGCTGCCCGCCAAGGTCGGCGAGCGGGTCCGGGTGTGGGTGCTGGACGCCGGCCCGAGCCGTGCGACCGCCTTCCATGTCGTGGGCACGCAGTTCGACACGGTCTACTCCGAGGGGGCCTACCTGCTCGGCGGTGGCGGTGACAGTGGGGCCACCGGCAGCGGGGGCAGCCAGGCGCTCGGTCTGATGCCGGCCCAGGGCGGCTTCGTGGAGATGACGTTCCCGGAGCCGGGTCACTACCCCTTCGTCTCGCACGTGATGACCGACGCCGAGCGCGGGGCGCACGGCCTCTTCGAGGTGACGAACTAGGAGCCGGACCCCTCGACTGCCTGGTCGTCCCGGGCCCCCCACCCTCCCGGGACGACCAGGCCGGACTCGTACGCCGCCACCACCACCTGGGCACGGTCGCGCAGGCCGAGCTTGCGCAGGATGCTCGCCACGTGCGTCTTGACCGTCCACTCGCTGATGACCAGGCGAGCGGCGATCTCGGCGTTCGACAGGCCGCAGGCCATCGCACGCGCGACCTCGATCTCGCGGGCGGTCAACGACGCGAGCCCGGGCCCCGCGGGCACACCGACCTCGTCGTGGTGCGTGGCCTCCTCGAGCCTGGCCGCGGCCTCGGCCAGCCGGGCGGCGAGCTCGCGGTTGTCCTCGGAGAGCTCGGCCACCTGCTGGGACCGCTGGCCCACCACGAATCCCATGAGCCAGGCCGCGCCGAGCACCAGGGCGATGAACACGTGGTCGCCGGTGTTGCTGCCGAGGAACGCCGATCCGGCCACCGTCAGCACTCCCCCGGCGGCAGCCCGGGCCGTTCCGGCGTACGCGCTGGAGGCGTGGACCGCGACCAGGAGCGCGGCCAGCGGCGCGAGGCCCTCCGTGGGGGTGGTCACGACCCGCTGGACCGCCGCGGCCGCGAGGGCGGTCGCCAGCACGGCGAGCGGCGCGCTCCTGCGGAGGGCCAGCGGCACCGTCATCAGGATCGTCGTCGCGGCCAGCAGCGGCCTGCTCCCGGTCACCTCACCGACGCCCGGCATCCACCGCGGCGCCCAGATCTCGACCTGGCTGGCGAACGTGACGGCCAGGGCGAGGACGAGGTCGGCCGTGGCCGGGGTGTGAGGCGTCCGCAGACCCATGCCCGGACAGTACGCCGCGTCTCGCTCTCCGGGGTGAGGTCGCGGAAACCGCTCCGTGGAGCGATGCCCGGGCGCCGCCCCGGGACGCAGTCTGGGCCCTCGTCCCGACCCCAGGAGGTCCGCAATGTCCCGATTCTCGTCCCTGGCCATGGCCGCGCTGCTCGGTCAGCTGGTCGGTGAGCTCGGCTGGATCGACCCGCTCTTCATCCCGCTCGTCCTCGCCGCCCCGCCGGTGACCGGAGCGATCGCGGCGAGCCGTCGCCTGCCCTATGCGTGGATCGCCGTGTTGTGGGCGAGCGCGGGACTCGCGATGCTGTGGTCCGACTGGGTCGTCAACCACGAGGACGCCGGCTTCCACCTCGCCCTGGCGGTCCTGATGCCCCTCCTCGCCGGCATCGGCTGGGGCGCCGTCGCGCTGGCCACCCGACAGCGGCGCCGCGCGGATGCCGCCTCCGGAGCGCGCTGAACCCTGACCCGGCCGACGAGGCTCACGGCATCCGCGCGCGACTACGCTGGACGCGGGATGGGCGCCACCGCCGCGGAACGTCGGAGCAACCTGCCCGCGGAGCTGTCGAGCTTCGTGGGACGGCGGCACGAGCTCGCCTCGGTGCGCAGCGGGCTGGCCTCGCACCGCCTGGTGACCCTGCTCGGGCCCGGCGGGATGGGCAAGACGCGACTGGCCTACCGTGCCGCGGCCGACCAGGAACGCCGCCTGGCCGACGGGGCCTGGGTGGCCGAGCTGGCCCCCGTGCCCCTCCCCGAGCTGGTGCCGGACACGGTGGTGGCGGCGCTCGGGCTCCGGTCCGCGGCCGGCAGCCCGACCGAGCGGCTCGTCGCGCACCTGCGCGAGCGGCACCTGCTGCTGGTCCTCGACAACTGCGAGCACGTCCAGGACGCGGCCCGGGCGCTGGCGGCCGAGCTGCTCGACGCCTGCCCCGCCCTCCGGATCCTCGCGACCAGCCGGGAGGCGCTCGCGCTGCCCGGCGAGCTGGTGCTGCCGGTGCCGCCGCTGCCGATGCCCGGGCAAGGCGTGGCGTCGCCGGAGGCCCTGATGCACTTCGACGCGGTCCGGCTCTTCGTCGACCGGGCAGCCGCCAGCTGGTCGTCGTTCCAGGTCACCGCGGACAACCAGGAGGCGCTCGCCGAGCTCGTACGCCGCCTCGACGGGATGCCCCTCGCCATCGAGCTGGCGGCGGTGCGGGTCCGGTCGCTGACCGTCGAGCAGATCCTCGAGCGGCTCAGCGACCGCTTCGCCCTGCTCACCCGGGGCAGCCGGGCGGCGTCGCCCCGGCAGCAGACACTGCAGGCGCTGCTCGACTGGAGCCACGACCAGCTCGAGCCGCGCGAGCGGATGGCGTGGGCGCGCACGTCGGTCTTCAGCGGCGGCTTCGACCTCGCCGCGCTGGAGGCCGTGGCGTGCGACGACGACCTGCCGGGCGAGGCGCTGCCCGACGTCGTCGACCGGCTGGTCGCCAAGTCGGTGCTCGTGCGCGAGCCGTCCGACGTGGGCGGCGCGGCCCGCTTCCACATGCTCGACTCGCTCCGCGAGTACGGCGCCGCACGGCTGGCCGAAGCCGGCGGCACGGCCCGGCACGCCGAGCGACACCGCCACTGGTACGCCGAGCGGGCGGCGCTGGCCGCGCGGGAGCTCTTCGGGCCGTCGCAGGTCGACTGGTTCGACCGGATGCGCGCCGACCACGACAACCTGCGCTCGGCCCTGGAGCGCCTCGCCCACGACCCGGCCGACGCGGCCGAGGGCCTGCGGATGGCCTGCGCGATGCAGCACCACTGGGTCATGGTCGGCCGCTTCGGCGAGGGGCGGGCCTGGGTGGAGCGGCTGCTGGCGCAGCTCGGCGACCAGGACGCGGCCAGCGCGACCCGGGCGGCCGGGCTCGAGGTGGCCGGCCGGCTGGCGGTCCTGCAGGGACAGATCGAGGTGGGCCGGCCGTTGCTGAAGGAGGCGCTGGCCACCGCGACGGCGGCCGGCGACGCGACCTGGCGCGCGCACTCCCTGCACGGCCTCGCCCTGGCCTCGGCCTTCTGGGGCGAGCCCGCCGCCGCCCTGCCGCTGCTCGAGCAGGCCCTCGAGCTGCACCGCGAGGGCACCGACCCCTTCGGCGTCCCGCTGGCGCTGGTCCAGGTCGCCACGGTGCACGCGGCCCTCGACGACCCGGACCGGGCCATGGCCCGCGCGGAGGAGTGCATCGCGCTGAGCGAGGCGGCCTCCGAGCGCTGGTGCGCCGCGATGGCCCGCTGGGTCCAGGCGCTCGTGCAGTGGCGGCTGGGTCGGGGCACCCGCGCGCGGACCTACGCGCGCGACGTGCTGCGTCTCAAGGAGCCCTTCGGCGACCGGATGGGGATGGCGATGTCGCTCGCCGTCGTCGCGTGGGCGGAGTCCGAGGCCGGGCACGCCGCCGAGGCCGCGCGGCTGCTGGGAGCGGTCGAGTCGGCCCTCGACTCGATCGGCGCGACCCTCTTCGGCCACCTCCACGAGGACCACGACCGATGCCTGGCCCGGACCCGCGAGGCGCTCGGCGAGCTCGCCTTCGCCCGGGCCTTCGAGGAGGGAGCGGCGCTGCGCTTCGACGAGGCGGTCGCGCTCGCCGTCGGTCGCCGTACGCCGGCTCCCGCCGACCCGGACGCCGACGGGGTCCGGCTCACCCGGCGGGAGACCGAGATCGCGACGCTGGTCGCCGAGGGCCTGACCAACCGCGAGATCGCCGAGCGGCTGGTGATGGCGCGCCGCACCGCCGAGGGCCACGTCGCGCACATCCTCGGCAAGCTCAGCCTCACCTCGCGCTCCCAGGTGGCCGCCTGGGTGGCCGCCCAGCACCCCGCTGAATGAGGGTGGACTAGACCATTGCAGGTTGGCGTGTAGCGCACGTCACGTGCTGCGGCGCCGGACCCCTCCCCCTGCGCATGATCGAAGGCGCACAACGCTGCCTGGGGAGGGAGCCACGTTGTTCAGGAAGTGCGCACATCGCCGTGCCCGACGGACGGCCCGATGGACGGCCCGATGGACCGGGAGCGTCCTTGCGGGAGCCCTGCTCGCCGCGCTCGCGGCCACCGGCCCGCCGGCGTCTGCGGGCACCACCCAGCCCAACGTCCCGTGGTCGGCGTACCTGGCCGGGTGGACCGACCAGTACGTCCCGACCAGCGACAACGACTGCGTCGCGGGCCGCGACAAGTGCCTGAAGGCGACGCTCAAGGAGCTGGCCCGGGTCGCGGACGACACGGCGACCAGCTGCTCCCACAACGCGATCTTCGCCCGCGCCTACCTGCGGATGACGCAGACCTACGGGTGGAGCCGCGCGATCTCCGGCTACTACGCGGACGTGCCGTTCGCCAACCACCAGGACGCGGTCTTCGCGAAGTACTTCACCGACGCCTACTACAACTACCAGTCCGGCAACCGCGCCGCCGTGCCGCAGGCCTGGCAGATCGCCCTGGACGCCTCGCGGGACGAGCGCGTCACCGGCACGGGCAGCCTGCTGCTCGGCATGAACGCCCACATCAACCGCGACCTCCCGTTCGTGCTCGCGGCGGTCGGGCTGGTGGCCCCGGACGGGTCCTCGCGCAAGCCCGACTACGACGCGGTCGAGCGGTGGCTCTACACCGCCACCGAGCCGCTGATCGCCGAGTTCGCGGCGCGCTTCGACCCCACCGTCGACGACGGCGACGACCCCTACGGCATCAGCAACCTCGCGCTCTTCCAGCTGGTCTCGCAGTGGCGCGAGACCGCCTGGCGCAACGCCGAGGCCCTGGTGTCGGCGCCGACGCCGGACGCACGCGCCCAGGTCGCGGCCTCGATCGAGGCGGCGGCCACGCAGGCGGCGAAGGGCATCCTGGCCACCCAGTCCTACGTCCCGGGCCTCAGCTCACCCGTCGCGCGCGACCGGTTCTGCCGCGCGCACTACGCCGACGCTCCCCCGGAGGCCTACGACTTCGGCATGGCCAAGCCCTTCGGCTACTAGGAGGTGGCCGGACGTTGGTGACCTCGCGTCACGGTGACCTGGTCGGGCGCCGTCAGGAGCTGGCCGACCTGCGGAGCACCCTCGGCTCCGCACGGTTGGTCACCCTGACGGGTCCGGGCGGGATCGGGAAGACCACGCTCGCCCGCGCCGCCGCCGCCGACCACGGCCGGGCGCGCCGGGAGGAGACCTGGGTGCTCGACCTGGCCGACCTGGTCGACGCCGACCTGCTGGGGCACTCGGTCGCGGGCGCGATCGGGGTCCAGGCCCGGGGTGCGTCGGCCGACGAGGTCGCGGCCGCGGTGGCCGACCGCGCCGGCCTGCTCGTCCTCGACGGCTGCGAGGCGATGCTCGACGCCGCCGTGTCGCTGGTCGCGGCCCTGCTCGCCGCGGCGCCCCGGCTGCGGGTCCTGGCCACCTCGCACCAGCAGCTCGGCGTGACCGGCGAGGTCGTGGTGCCCGTCGGGCCGCTCCCGGCCGAGGACGCCCAGGCGCTGTTCGCCACCCGCGCGGCCACCGCCCTGCCGTCCTTCCGGCTCACCGACGACAACGCCGTCGCGATCGCGCGACTCTGCGAGGCGCTCGACGGGGTGCCGCTCGCCGTCGAGCTGGCCGCCGCGCGGATCCTGGTGCTCTCGCCGCAGGGCATCCTCGAGCGCCTCGACGACCGGCAGCGGCTGCTGGTGAAGGGCGCCCGCGACGCCCCCGCCCGGCAGCGCACGCTCCGGGCCTCGCTCGAGGCCAGCCACGAGCTGTGCACCCCGGACGAGCAGCTGCTGTGGGCCCGGCTGTCGGTGTTCACCGGCGGCTTCCCCCTCGAGGCGGCCGAGGAGGTCTGCGCCGGCGACGGCCTCGACGCCGGCGACGTGCTCGACCTCGTCGACGGGTTGCTGGACAAGTCGGTGCTGACCCGCGAGGACGACGGTGCCTCCTACGTCCGGTTCCGGATGCTCGACTCCCTCCGGGAGTACGCCCGCGAGGCACTGACCGAGGACCAGCTGCGGGCAACGCGCGACCGGCACCTGGCGTGGTACGCCGACCTCGTCGGCACCGCGGTCGCCGGCTTCTTCGGTCCGGGCCAGGCCACGTCGTACCGCACCCTGCGGCGCGAGCACGCCAACCTCCGCGAGGCGCTGAGGTACGCCGTCGCCGACCCGCGGCATGCGGCGCAGGCCCTGGCGATGGTGGCCTCGCTCGAGCCCTGGTGGGCGGTGACCGGGCGCGTGAGCGAGGCGCGGCACTGGCTGGCCCGGGCCTGCGAGGCCGCCGACGCCGAGCCGGACAACCGGGTCCGCGCCCTGGCCCTCGCCGGCTGGACCGCGACCCTCCAGGGCGACCCGGATGCGGGTCGGTCACTGCTCGAGAAGGCCGACGCGGTGATCGCGGAGCACCCCGTCGGCGACGCGACGCGGGGCCGGCTGCTGGTCGCCCGCGCGCTCGAGGCGAGCTGGCGGGGCGCCCCGGACGAGGCGCTGGTGTCGCTGGAGCAGGCGGTGGCCTCGGCCCACGCGTCCGGTGACCGGATGCTCGAGGTGACGGCCGTGCTCGTGCTCGGCCTGTCCCACGCCTTCGTGGGCGACCTGGACCGGGCCGGGGTGACCCTCCAGGCATGCGTGGACCTCACCGAGCCGGTCGGCGAGGTGCACGTCCGCTCCTACGCCCTGTCCGCGCTGGGGATGCTCGCGCTGCTCCGCGGGGACGCGGAGACGGCCGCGGACCTGGAGCGGCGGGCGCTCGTGATGAGCGCCGAGCTCGGCGACCGCTCGGCCACGGCGTTCGTGCTGGAGGTGCTCGCGTGGGTGGCGGCCGCGGAGCGCCGCACCGAGCGTGCCGCGACGCTGCTGGGCGCGGCGGACGCCCACTGGCGCCACCTCGGGGTGGACCCGGACGCCGTGCCCTACCTGTCGGTCAACCGCCGGCTGAGCGAGGAGCGCGCCGGGATCGACCGCGGCACTCCCGCCTTCCGGACCGCGTTCACCCGCGGCGCCGCCCTGCCCGAGGACGAGGTGCTGGCGCTGGCCCTGGACCGGACGGTCGAGCCGACCACCTCGGTGGAGGAGCAGGTCCCGCTGACCCGTCGCGAGCTCGAGGTGGCCCAGCTCGTCGGGCGCGGACTGTCCAACCGGGAGATCGCCGAGGAGCTCGTCATCTCCCAGCGCACCGTGGAGACCCACGTCGACAACACCCTGCGCAAGCTCGGCTTCGGGTCGCGCACCCAGGTCGCCGCTTGGGTGGTCGAGCTAGCGGCCCGGCGCTCCTGACGGGCCTCAGGCCCGCGTGTGGTGGGTGCGGTCGACGGCGCGCGCCAGCTCGATGAGCACCGCGTGCCAGTGCGTGTGCGCGTCACGGTGGGCGCGCTTCACCTGGGCGAAGCAGCGGTCGCACGTGTAGGTGCCGCGGGCCGCGGCGCCGAGGCGCTGGCTCGCCGTCAGGTCACCGTGCCACTGCCGGTGCTGCACTTCGTCGGTCGGGGTCAGGCCGCACAGGTCGCAGGTCATGACGATTCTCCGCGCCACGTGCTCAGACTGCCGTGTCCAGCTGGGGCGTGAACTCCAGCCGCTCGGTGAGCCCGCAGATCCGCATCAGCCGCCACACGACCGGGCTGGCCCGGACCACGGAGACGGTCCGGCCGAGCTCCTCCTGCGCGTGCTGGAAGGACAGCAGCGTCCGGAGTCCGGTCGCGTCGCAGAACGTGAGCTCGCCCAGGTCGACCAAGACCGTCGTGATGTCCCGGCGATCGGCGTACGCGTGCATCGGCACCTCTCCCACTCCGCTCAGGTCGAGCTCTCCCCCCAGGTCGAGAAACAGGTACGGCGCGTCGGGGACCAGCGAGATCTTCAACAGCGTGGGCAGTGGTGACGGTTCGTGCATCGGGGCATCCCTCCCAAGAGCTCCAGTACGACTGCGATGTCGTACCTCGATCGTGACGTCTGCGGCCCGTCCGGACCTCCGAGGGACTACGGAGGCGACTACGTATCTCCCGTGCAGGTGGTCCGTGGGGCGTGCGAGGGTTCGGGGACCACCCACCTCGACAGGGGGCTGACATGGAGCACGACGTCGTCGTGATCACGGGCGGCACGCGCGGGATCGGCGCGGCCACCGCGCGTCGGCTCGCGGCCTCGGGCCAGGCGCTCTGCCTGGGCTACCGGTCGCAGGACGACACCGCCCACGCGCTCGCGGCCGAGCTGGCCGGTGCGGGGGCGGAGGTGCGCGTCGTGCGCTGCGACGTCGCGAGCCCCGCCGACGTCCGGGCCCTGTTCGCCGCGGCCGACGAGCTGGGCCGCGTCGTCGGCCTCGTCAACGCCGCGGCGGTCCTCGAGCAGCAGTGCCGGATGGACGCCGTCGACCGGGACCGCTGGGAGCGCGTCTTCGCCGTCAACGTGTTCGGGGCCGCGGCCTGCTGCAGCGAGGCGGTCGCCCGGATGTCGACCGCCCGCGGCGGCGCCGGCGGCGCCATCGTCAACGTCTCCTCCCGCGCCTCCGAGCTCGGCTCGCCCCACGAGTACGTCGACTACGCGGCCAGCAAGGCCGCCCTGGACACCCTGTCCCGCGGGTTGGCCCTCGAGGTCGCCGCGGACGGCATCCGGGTCAACGTCGTGCGGCCCGGCATCATCGACACCGACATGCACGCCAGCGGCGGCGACCCCGGGCGGGCCGCCCGGCTCGGGCCGACCCAGCCGATGGGTCGGGCGGGCCGGCCGGACGAGGTCGCCGAGGCGATCGCCTGGCTCCTCGGCCCCGCCGCATCCTTCACCACTGGCGCCTTCCTCGACGTCTCGGGCGGCCGCTGACCCTCCCCCTGGGAGCCTCCTAGGCTGACCGGGTGCCCACCGTCCACGCGCTCCACACCGCCAAGGGCAGCCGTCTGCCGATGCGCGCGCAGGAGCGGATCGAGGTCGAGACCGGCCGGGGCATCGTGGACGACCGCTACCACGGCGCCCGGCACCGGCAGGTCACCGTGCAGAGCCACGAGTCCCTGCTCGAGGCCTCGCTGGCGTTCGGGGCGCCTGTGCCACCGGAGCTGACCCGACGCAACATCACGATCTCCGACGGGGTCGTCCCGGCCGCACCCGGCAGCCGCCTCCGCATCGGCGGCGTCCTCCTCGAGGTCGTGCGCGTCGCCGCGCCCTGCAAGCTCCTCGACGACACGATCGGCGACGGCGCCCAGGCGGCCCTGCGACGCCGCGGCGGCTCGGTGTGCCGGGTGCTCGCCGGCGGCAGCATCGCCCTGGGCGATCCCGTCGACCTCGACCCCGACGACTGATCGACCCGGGCCCAACGCCGGCGCAACCGGGACCTTCGACGGCACCGCACCGGGCACCGGGGCTCCTAGGTTGAGGTTGAGGGTGAGCCCCGAGGCGAGCAGGCCCGCCGATGTCGGCCCAGCAGCACGCGTCTCGACGCCGGTCACCGGCCGATACGGCCGCCCGGCCGACCCCGCGCTCTGGCAGGTACTGGTCGCCGGCGTACCCGCGCTCGTCGTCTTCGCCGTCCCCGGGGTCCTCGCGGTCACCCAGGGACGCCGGGCGATGCGGCTCGGCCGTCCGGACGGACGCGTCCCGGCCGTGATCGGCGCCGTGATCGCGCTGAGCTTCATCGGGGTGAACCTGCTCTCGTACGTCGCCACCGTCGTCCTCGGCTGACGGACGTCCCGCCGCGACGGGACCTACGGCCCCGCGAGTGCGGTCGCTGTGCCCTGTGGCGCACCCTGCCCGCGTCCCTAGCGTCGTCCTCGGGTGGACAGCCCACCCGGACTGACGTGAGGAAAACGAACATGCGCTCGGTACTCGACAAGCTCGTCTCGTGGATCGGTCTGGCCCTGGCCTGCTTCCTGCTGATCGCGGGAGGGCTGCTGACCTGGGCCAACGGCTTCATCGGTGACCAGGTACACACCCAGCTGATCATGCAGGACATCACCATGCCCGGCGGCGACGCCCTGACCGGCCTCCCGTCCGCCGACGCCTCGGCGCTGAAGAAGTACTCCGGCAGCAAGCTGGACACCGGCCCGGAGGCCAAGGCCTTCGCCGACCACTACATCCTCGTGCACATGAACGAGGCGAGCGGCAACCGGACCTACGAGGACGTCAGCGGTGAGTACATCGGGCTGTCCGACGCCGACAAGGCCTCCGCCGACGGCCAGGCCCTCGGCCAGCTGCGCCAGACGCTCTTCATGGGCAACACCCTGCGCGGGCTGCTGCTCTACGGCTACGCGTTCGCGACGGTCGGGACGATCGCCGGCATCGCCGCCATCGCGTCCTTCGCCGGAGGGGCCATCCTGCTGGTGCTCGTCGCGCTCGGCCTGTGGCACGCCCGCCGCACTGCGGTCGCCGCGGACCAGAGCACCACTCGTCCGGTGGCGCAGCCGGTCTGACCCGGCAGCACTCACCCCAGCGCGAACGCCGCCCGAGGCCACCCGGCCCCGGGCGGCGTTCGTGTGCTCCGGCGGATGCCCGGGTGCGGGCCTCCGGCGGGTAGATTCGCTCGGTGCCCGACACCCGCCCCCGCCGTACCTTCGCCGTCATCAGCCACCCCGACGCCGGCAAGTCGACCCTGACCGAGGCGCTCGCGCTGCACGCCCGCGTGATCACCGAGGCGGGCGCCGTCCACGGCAAGGGCGATCGCCGGGCCACGGTGTCGGACTGGATGGCGATGGAGAAGGCGCGCGGCATCTCGATCACGTCCGCGGCGCTGCAGTTCGTCTACCGCGACCACGTCATCAACCTGGTCGACACCCCGGGCCACAGCGACTTCTCCGAGGACACCTACCGGGTGCTGTCCGCGGTCGACTCGGCCGTGATGCTGGTCGACGCCGGCAAGGGGCTCGAGCCGCAGACCCTCAAGCTGTTCAAGGTCTGCGCGCTGCGCGGCATCCCGGTGATCACCGTGATCAACAAGTGGGACCGGCCCGGTCTGTCGGCCCTCGAGCTGATGGACCTGATCCAGGAGAAGATCAAGCTCCGCCCCACTCCCCTGACCTGGCCGGTCGGCGAGGCCGGCGACTTCCGCGGGGTCCTGGACCGTCGTACGGGCGAGTTCGTGAAGTACACCCGCACCGCCGGTGGAGCCACGCGGGCCCCCGAGCGGCGGATGACGGCCGACGAGGTCGAGGAGAACGACGCGCAGGTGTGGGCCGCCGCGGTCGAGGAGCACGACCTGCTCGGCCTCGACGAGGCCGACCACGACCAGGAGCGCTTCCTGGCCGGCGAGACGACGCCGGTCATGTTCGCCTCGGCGCTCCAGAACTTCGGCGTCGCGCAGCTGCTGGACCTGCTGCTCGACCTCGCGCCGGAGCCCGGCGCGACGGCGGGCGTCGACGGCTCGGTCCGCCAGGTCGACGACGAGTTCAGTGCCTTCGTGTTCAAGGTCCAGTCCGGCATGAACAACGCCCACCGCGACCGGCTCGCCTACGCGCGCGTCGTCTCCGGCACGTTCGAGCGCGGCATGGTCGTCACCCACGCCTCCACCGGTCGCCCGTTCGCGACGAAGTTCGCCCAGGCGGTCTTCGGCCGCGAGACGACCTCGGTCGAGAACGCCGAGCCCGGCGACATCATCGGCTTCGTCAACGCGCAGGCGCTGCGCGTCGGCGACACGGTGTACGTCGGCGACGCCATCGAGTACCCGCCCGTCCCGACCTTCGCCCCCGAGCACTTCGTGACCGCCAGCGCCGGCGACATCGGCCGCTACAAGCAGTTCCGCAAGGGCATCGAGCAGCTCGACCAGGAGGGCGTGGTGCAGGTGCTGCGCTCCGACCTGCGCGGCGACCAGACCCCGGTGCTCGCGGCGGTCGGTCCGATGCAGTTCGAGGTCGTCGAGGACCGGATGACCAACGAGTTCAACGCCCCGATCCGCTTCTCCCGGCTCGACTACCAGGTCGCCCGGATCACCGACGCCGCCGGCGCCGCGAAGCTGTCCGGGATGCGCGGCGTCGAGGTCCTCCAGCGCAGCGACGGCACGCGGCTGGCGCTGTTCGTCGACCAGTGGCGCGCCATGGTCACCGCCCGGGACAACCCCGACATCCTGCTCGAGGCCCTGCCCGCCGGCGGGAGCTGACCGGCCCGAGTGCCCTGAGCCGGCGGACCTTGGCCCCTGTCGGCCGCGCCCCCGCAACGACGAGAGTCGGAGCACGGAGCGACGGAAGGACCAGCCATGCACACGGCGAAGTGGACCATCGACCTCTTCCTGTTCGAGGACGGGCCGCACACCAGGGCGGAGGCCGTCCTGCGGACCGGTCTCGGCACCGAGCTGCGCAGCGTCGGAGCCGCCCGACGGAACCCGAGCGACCCCGAGGTCCCCGAGATCGGCGACGAGCTCGCGGTCTGCCGCGCCCTCAACGGCCTGGTCCACGACCTGATGGAGTCGACGATCGCCGACATCGAGGCCAACAGCCCCGGCCGGCGTCCGACCATCGACGTGGACGAGCCGGTGCGTCCGGGCTGACGCCGCGCGTCGGCTTCACCCGGAGGGGCGAGGTCACCTTCGCCGCGGCGGGGTACGGGACTCCCGGAGCACCCGCTCCCCCGCAGCCGATCCAGGGAGACCCCATGTCCACCGATGCCATCGTCCTGCTCAAGGACGAGCACCAGCTGATCCGCAAGGCCTTCACCGACTTCGAGGAGGCCGGCGACAAGGCGTACGCCGCGAAGGGCGCCGCCGTCGACCGGATCATCGAGCTGCTGACGGTCCACACCTACCTCGAGAACGAGGTGATGTACCCCCGCGTCCGCGAGCTGCTCCCCGAGGTCGAGGACGACGTCCTGGAGTCCTACGAGGAGCACCACGTCGCCGACGTCCTCGTGGTCGAGCTGGCCGCCATGAAGCCCGACAGCGAGCGCTTCGTCGCCAAGACCACCGTGCTCATCGAGAACGTCCGGCACCACATGGACGAGGAGGAGCAGGAGTGGTTCCCGAAGGTCCGGGAGGGCCTGGGGCGGACGGTGCTGCAGGAGATCGGGGCCGAGATGATCGAGGCCCGCAAGACGGCCCCGAAGCGTCCCTCCCAGCCCAGCGCGCTCAAGAAGACGATCGACGCGATCATCTCCTGACCCCCGGCGTCACCAGAGGCCCCCACCGTCCACCCGGTGGGGGCCTCTGCCACGCGGTCGTCAGCGGCCGACCAGCTCCTCCTCGGTGGTGCCGGCGAGCTCGTCGTACGCCGCCTCGACGCCGGGTCCCTCGACGGTGACGTGCGGCAGGATCCGGTCGAGCCAGGCGGGGCGCCACCAGTTCCGGTCGCCGAGGAGCGCCATCGCGGCGGGCACCAGCACCAGCCCGATCATCTTCAGCGACGGGATCGGGCCGACCACGAAGCTGGTGAGCGCGATGGTGATCCGTGGGCCAGTCAGATCGGGAGACCGAGGCGGTAGTTCACGACGGCGATCGGCAAGTCCTCCTCCACGAGGTCGTTGTTGATGGCGATCGCCGCCGCGGAGCCCTCACCGGCGGCGGTGATGACCTGGGCGCGCGGGTCGACGGCGTTCCCGGCCGCCCAGACGCCGGGCACGCTGGTGAGGCCCGTCGGGTCGGTGGTCACCCAGCCGTCGTCGCGGGACCCGCAGCCCAGACCGACGAGGAGGTCGTCGTACGGCACGAGATGCGGGCGGACGAACACGGCGGCGCGGGGGACGACGTGGCCGGACCGGAGCTCGACCCCGGTCAGCCGGTCGTCCTCGACCACCAGTCGGGTGACGGGCTCGTCGACGACGCCGACAGCGCGGGCGACGAGCTGCTCGCGCTGGTCGGCGGTGAGCCGGCTGCCGTGCGTGAAGAGCACGACGTCGGCGGTCCACTCGCGCACCAAGTGGGCGTGGGCGACGGCCTCGGGGGTGCCGCCGAGCACCCCGAGTGGTTGGTCGCGCACCTCCCACCCGTGGCAGTAGGGGCAGTGCAGGAGGTCGCGTCCCCAGCGCTCCCGCACACCCGGGACGTCCGGGATCTCGTCGCGCAGCCCGGTGGTGACCAGGACGCGGCGGGTGCGCAGCGTGCTCCCGTCCTCGAGCCGGACGTCGAACCAGCGCCGGTGCCCCCGCGCGGGGGGCGCCGATCCGACCAGGGCGAGGGCGGTGGCGCGGCCCGCGATCAGCTCACCCCCGTAGCCGGCGACCTCCTCGCGGCCGGTCCGCAGCAGGTCGGCGGGCGGGAGCCCGTCAGAGCCGAGGTAACCGTGCATGTGTGCCGCGGGCGCGTTGCGCGGCTCGCCGGCATCGACCACGGCGACGCGGCGGCGGGCTCGGGTGAGGACCAGGGCCGCCGAGAGGCCGGCGGCGCCTCCGCCGACCACCACCACGTCGTATTCGTCCATGGGACGAGAGTGACCGCGTCCGGTCCTCACGACAACGGGTGGCGCCGGATCTGCCCCAGGCTCGGGTACGTCGAGTCCGACGCCGTGGCCGTCCCCGGCTCGGCCGCCGCGGCGCTCACCCTCCTGCGGTCCGGGCAGGCGCCAGTGGAGGCGCGTCGACGACGGCCCGCCGGATGAAGGCAGTCAGACACCGCTCCGGTCGGGGTCGTAGAGCCCGCTCAGGCGCCCGTCCGGGTCCAGCCGCGTCAGGAGGGCCGCGCCGATCTCCCGCAGCTGGTCCACCTGGGCGGGCGTGAGCGGGTCGAGCACGTGGCGGCGTACGGTGTCGACGTGCCCGGGGGCGGCCGCCACCACGGCGTTCCACCCGGTGGAGGTGAGCCGTGCGTTCGTGGCCCGCCCGTCCTCGGGGCAGGGGAAGCGCTCCACCAGGCCCCGCTCCTCCAGGCGTCGTACGACGTGCGAGAGCCGCGGCAGCGTGGCGTTGGTGCGTTGCGCGAGGGAGGTCATCCGCAGGGTCCGCTCCGGCTCCTCGGAGAGCATCGCGAGCACGAAGTACTCGAAGTGCGTCAGCCCCGAGCTCTCCCGCAGCTGGGAGTCCAGCACGCCGGGGAGCAGCTCGACGACCGCCACCAGCCGCAGCCACGCGGCCCTCTCGTCCTCGGCCAACCATCGGGTCTCCATGGGCACAGCCTAGCCCTTTAGTTGACGGAACAACCAAACCGTGTAGAGTGTTAGTTGAAGCAACAACCAATTACTCTTTCCCCCAGGAGCACCTCATGGCACACCTCTCCATCATCGGCACCGGCAACATGGGCCAGGCCATCGCCGCGGTCGCCGGCAAGGGCGGCCACACCGTCCAACTGCTCGGCCAGTCCGACACCGGCACCGCGATCAGCGGCGACATCGTCGTCCTCGCGGTCCCCTACCCCGCCGTGGCCGACGTCATCGCCCAGCGCGGCGAGAGCCTCGCCGGCAAGGTCGTCGTCGACATCACCAACCCGCTGAACTTCGAGACCTTCGACGCGCTCGTCGTCCCCGCCGACAGCTCCGCCGCCGCCCAGATCGCCGCCGCGCTCCCCCAGTCGCGCGTGCTGAAGGCCTTCAACACGACCTTCGCTGGCACCCTCGCCGCAGGCACCGTCGGCCCGATCCCGACCACCGTCCTGATCGCCGGCGACGACGCCGACGCCAAGTCCGAGCTCGCCGGGGTCATCACCTCCGGTGGCCTGAAGGCCGTCGACGCCGGCGCCCTGTCGCGGGCCCGCGAGCTCGAGGCGCTCGGCTTCCTGCAGCTCACCCTCGCCGTCGGCGAGAAGGTGTCCTGGACCGGCGGCCTCGGCGTCGTCGCCTGACCACCCACCCACTCCCCAGAAAGGCCACGTCCCCATGACCGTCAACGCCGTACGCCTCAACCACGCCGTGCTGTTCGTCTCCGACCTGGAGCGCAGCATCGCCTTCTACCAGCAGGCCTTCGACATGGTGATCATGGCGCGGGAGGCCCGGGCCAACGCGGCCTTCCTGCGCCTGCCCCGGTCCGGCAACCACCACGACCTCGGCCTGTTCGGCGTCGGGGCCCAGCCGCCCCGCCCGCACGGGTCCCTCGGCCTCTACCACCTGGCGTGGCAGGTCGACACGATCGAGGAGCTCGAGGAGGCCCGGCTGACGCTGGCCAACCTCGGCGCCTTCACCGGCGAGTCGAGCCACGGCGCGACCAAGAGCGTCTACGCCCACGACCCGGACGGCAACGAGTTCGAGGTGATGTGGATGCTGCCCCGCGCCAGCTGGGGCGACTTCGAGAACGCCGCTCCCGTCGACCGGCTCGACCTCCCCGGCGAGGTACGCCGGTGGGCCGGCGTCCGCACGGCCGCCGAGCTCGTCCCGGTGGACCCCTCATGAGTGCCACGACGTTCGCGCCGCCGGTCGTCGAGACCCACGGCAGCACCGACCCGACGGCTCCCCTGGTCGTCCTGCTCCACGGCCGGGGGTCCAACGAGCACGACATCGTCGGACTGGCCGCGCACCTGCCGGTCGGACCGGCCTACGCAGCGGTCCGGGCCCCGATCGCCGAGGCCGGTGGCTTCGCATGGTTCGCCAACCGCGGCATCGGCCGTCCGGTGGCTGACTCCCTGCGCTCCACGATGGACTGGTTCCGCTCCTGGCTCGACGGCGTCGCCCCGGACGGCCGCCCGGTCGTCCTGGTCGGCTTCAGCGGCGGCGCCGCCTTCGCCGGCGGCCTCGTCCTCGACGACCCCGCGCGGTACGCCGGTGCCGCGATCCTCTACGGCACGCTGCCGTTCGACGCGGGCCTGGCCACCGAGCCCGGCCGACTGGCCAACCTGCCGGTGTTCGTCGCGCAGGGCGACGGCGACCACGTCATCCCGCGCGAGCTCCTCGACCGGACCTGGTCCTACCTGCTGTCGGAGTCGGGCGCTCCCACGGTTGCGCTGCGGCAGCCCGGCGGTCACCAGCTGACCGCCGAGGCGGTCCACCAGCTCGGCGACTGGCTCCTCCACCGGATCGCGTTCGTCGACCACCGCACCGCGACCCCGGCCGGCCCGCGCACCGACGTGGCCTGGCCGACCCTGCCCGGCGGCGTGCTCCCCGAGCGGCGCGGCGAGCGGCCCCGGGTGTCCTGGACGATCCCCCAGCAGCAGGAGACCCAGAACGCTCCGGCGGAGCTCCAGGAGCGCCTCTTCGACCAGGTCCGGCAGCTGTCCGGCGTGGAGGTCGGCCCGTCGCGCATCTCGGTGCCCGGCGCGCGGGGCTTCACCCTGCGCGAGGGCTCCCCGGACGAGCAGGCCTTCCTCGTGCCCCAGGTGGGCGAGTTCGCCCACCTGCACCCGGCGTACGACGGATCGCTGCACGTCGTGCTGCCGACCGACCTGGCCGCCGACGTCTCGACCCGGGGCTGGGGACGGCCCCACATGTGGGCCGGCACCCGCCTCTCCCCCGGGTTCATGCTGATCCACGGCCCCCGGGACGACGACGAGCTGGCCGTCGTCCTCGGCATCGTCGCGGCCAGCCACGCCTACGCCACCGGCACCCTCGCCTGAACCAGGGGACCGTCGGTCCCACGCATGGACAGGCCGACTAGGCTCGTGGAGTGAATGAGGTCTCCGTCATTGCCTACTTCGCGGACGACCCCACTCGGACCTACCAGCTGACGCAGTGGCTCCCCGTCCTCGAGCTCCTGCACGTCCAGCACCCGGTCGGCATCGTCGTCCGGGATCCGGAGTCCGCGACCGTGCTGCGGGCCAGGACCGCCCTGCCGGTCTTCTGCGCCCCGTCGTTCCCCGAGCTGGCGGACCTCTACGCCGAGCTCGACGCCCAGGTCGTCCTCTACTGCAACAACTCCATGCTCAACTTCCAGTCGCTCATCAACGGCCGGTCGCTGCACGCCCACATCAACCACGGCGAGAGCGACAAGCAGAGCATGGCGAGCAACAACGCCAAGGCCTACGACCGGGTCTTCGTCGCGGGCGAGGCCGCCGTACGCCGTCACGCGGCCGGGCTGATGGAGTTCGACGAGCGCCGGCTGGTGCGCACCGGACGGCCCCAGCTCGACCTGCGTCCCGAGCCGCTGCTGACCCCCAGCGACCGTCGTACGGTCCTCTACGCGCCGACGTGGGAGGGCGACGCGGAGTACAACGACTACACCTCGCTCGACACCGTCGGCACCGAGGTCGTCCGCGCGATCCTGGCGGTGCCGGACGTGCGGCTGGTCTACAAGCCGCACCCCAAGGTGGCCAGCAGCGTGACGCCGGCCGTGCGTGCGGCCCACCGGGCGATCCTCGACCTGGTCGCCGACGCCGCCCGCCGCGAGCCCGGCGCCGGGCACGAGGCGATCGTCGTCGGCGACATCCTCGCGGTGATGCCCGACTGCGACGCGATCGTCACCGACGTCTCCTCGGTCGGCCTCGACTGGCTCTACCTCCGCACCGAGAAGCCGATCTTCCTCACCGACCGGCACCACGACCCGGAGCGCCTCCGCACCGAGGTGCCGGTGAGCCGCTGCGCCGACGTCGTCGACACGGTCGACGTGGCCGAGCTGACCGCCCTCATCGCGGGCCGCCTCGAGCACGACGTCCACCACCTGGCCCGCGTCGCCATGCGCCACCACTACTTCGACGACCTCCAGGTCGGCGACAGCACGACCCGGTTCCTCGAGGCGGTCTCCGGGCTGGTGGCGCTGCGCGACCGGCTGCTGGACGCCGAGCCGTCCGAGGCCGAGGACGCGGCCGACACCGCCTGACCAGCGGCGAACGCACCGGGGGGCAAACGCAGCCGACATCGCGGTTCTCCGGCGGAATCCGCGCTGTTTGCCCCCTGGTGCGTTGCACCCCGGGGCGTCTCGTGGGGACTACGTCACTCACCGGTTTGGAGTGGAACCGCGGTGGGGAAAAAGGACGGCGAGAGGTCTCGGGCAACCCCACACCGAGGAGGACGAGCTCCATGTCCGTCAGTCCCGCCAGACTGGCCGTCATCGGAACCAACGACATCACCCGTCACGGCATCGCCGCCCTGGTCGCTGAGCACCCGGGGCGTGCCGTCCTGGTTCCCTTCCCCACCGGGCCCGGCGACCCCGAGCCCGAGGTCATCGTGTACGACGCCATCGGCCTGCTCGAGGGCGACACCGGCGAGCTCGACCGGCTCGTCAAGGAGACCCTCGCGGCGGTCGTCGTCCTGGCCCGAGACCTGCGACCCGACCTCGCCGCCCGGGCGCTCGCCCGCGGGGCTGACGGGTGCGTCTCGCTGGAGGCGGACGCCGCCCACTTCCTGGCTGTCGTCGAGGCGGCTGCGGCGGGTCAGCTGGAGGGTGACTTCATCCCCAGCGGGGAGCTGGGCGGCACCTACGCACGCCTGGGCGACCACAGCACCCTCACCGGGCGGGAGGTCGAGATGCTGGGTCTCATCACCCTCGGGCTCAGCAACGCCGAGATCGCGGAGCGCTGCTACCTCAGCATCAACTCGGTGAAGACCTACATCCGGGGCGCCTACCGCAAGATCGGGGCGGCAGACCGGTCGCAGGCGGTCCAGTGGGCACTCCGGCACGGCTTCGCACCGCGGGGCGGGACGAGTCCCAACTGAGCGGTGTTCCGTCGTCCGGTCACGATGTGACCCGGGAAGTCACGCCTCCAGGGTGACAGCACCACCACCCAGGAGGACACCATGCCCAGTGCCAGCAAGCTGACGACCCCGGTGGCCGTCGACCTTCCCCAGATCGAGGGCCGGTACGCCGACCTCGGCGGCTACACCGTCGGTTTCGAGACCTTCCCGCAGGACGTCGACCCGGCGCCGCTCTTCGCCGGGTTGCCGGACGACCGCTGCCCGTGCCCGCACTGGGGCGTCGTGCAGTCCGGCCAGGTCACGTTCCGGTGGGCCGACCACGAGGAGACCTACGGGGCCGGGGACGCCTACTACGCCGGGCCCGGGCACGTGCCGCTCCTCTCGGCGGGCACCAGCATCGTCGAGTTCAGCCCGAGCGACCTCCTCGGCGAGACGATGGCGGCCGTCGAGCGCAACCTCGCTGCTGCAGGGGCCGGTGCGTGATGACGACCTCGACGATGCCCTCACCCGCGGCCATCCGGACCAGCGTCGACAAGTTCGTCGCATTCCTCGAGAGCGGGGGCGAGGCCCCCGAGGGCCTCTTCGCGCCCACCGTCTTCGGCGACCTGACCTTCCCGCACTGGCGCGTCCAGACCGACGGGGCCGACGAGCTGATCGCCGGCCGGCGGCGGCTGCACCCCCAGCCCGGGCGCGTCCGGCTGGAGCGGGTCACCCCGACCGAGACCGGCTACCTGGTCAAGCTCGAGGAGCGCTGGGAGGACGGCGGCCAGGAGTGGTACTGCCGGGAGGGGTTCGTGATGGACCTCGACGAGAGCGGCGCGGTCTGCGACTTCACGCTCTACTGCACCGGCGACTGGGACGAGGCCCGTCAGCGCGAGCACGCGAACACGGTGACCCTGCTGCGCCCCTGATGCCACGATGGACCTTGTGGGACCCACCGCGGGGGATCTCCCGGAGCCGGTGCGCCAGGCACTCCGCCTGGCCGACAGCTATGTCTTCGGCACCGAGCCCGGCCGGATCCCCGCGGTCCTCCACGAGGCCTACGAGGCCTCCACCGACGACCACGTCCGCGCCCGGCTCGGCGCCACCCTCGCCCGGTGCTGGGCCTACGCCGGGGCCCACACCCGCGCCGTCCCCTTCGCCGACGCCGCCCTCGGCCACGCGACGGCGACCGGCGACGGCGTGCTCCTGGCGGATGCCCTGGACGCCGCGCTCGCCACGCACTGGGGACCCGACGAGCTGCCCGCCCGCAGTGAGCTGGCGCGACGGCTGGACGACGTGACGGCCCACCTCAGCGATCCGGAGGCACGGACCCGGGCCCACCTGTGGCTGCTCACGGTCGCCCTCGAGCTGCTCGACCTGCCGGCGATGAACCGGCAGATGCGCGCCCTGGAGCTGCTGGGCGAGGAGTCGTCCCGGGCCCTGTTCTTCGCCGCGTCACGGCGGCTCACCCTCGACCTGATGCGGGGCAGGACGGACACCGCCGCCGAGCTCGTGGCGGTCGCCGACCGGGCGTCGGAGCAGGCCGGGCTGGCCGACGGGTGGCTGGTCGTCGCCAGCATGCGCGCCTACGCCGCGGTCCACAGCGGGGACCCGACCACGGCCGCCGAGCTGGCGCGCATGGCGGAGGACTTCGCGGTCGCCGAGGGCGTGCGGGAGCTCTACGCCGAGGCGGCCTGGATGTGGCTCGGTGCCGGTGATGTCGGGCGCGCCGGCGCACTGGCGGCCACCTTCGATGCAGGCGTGCTGGCCGCACTGCCGCGCGACTTCAGCTACCTGCCGACCCTCCAGCTCGTGCTGGACGTCGCACTGCACGCGGGCGACACCGAGCTGGTCGGCCGGGTCGAGCCCCTGCTCACGCCGTACGCCGGCAGGCCGGTCGTCGCCTCGGGCGGGGTGATGTTCCACGGGGTCACCGACGACACGCTGTCGCGGGCCGCGGACGTGCGCGGCGATCATGCCGGGGCCGCACGGCTGCGGGCGGACGCGCTGGCGACGTACGCGCGCATCGGTGCGACGTGGTGGCGCCAGCGGCTCGAGGCGTCGGCGCCCGGACTGCCGGTCGACGGTGACACGCGCATGACGCTGCGCCCCGGCCCACCCGGCACCTGGCTAGTCGGCCACGCCGGGACCACGACGCCGGTGCCGACCCGCAAGGGGATGGAGCACCTGCATGCCCTGCTCTCCCGGCCGGGTGACGGCATCGACGCGCTGTCGCTCGCAGGCGGCGCGGTGGTCGAGGGCGACCTCGGCCCCCGTGCCGACGGGACCGCACTGGCCGCCTACCGCCGCCGCCTCCTCGAGCTCGACGACGCGCTCGACGCGGCCGACGTCAGCGGCGACGCGACCGGCGCGGAGGCGCTGGTCGCGGAGCGGGACGCCCTGGTCGCCGAGGTCTCGGCGGCCACCGGGCTCGGCGGGCGGGCCCGTCACACCGGCGGGACCAACGAGCGCGCCCGGGTGACCGTGCGCAAGGCGATCGCCAACGCCATCGACACGATCACGACGGCCGACCCGGTCGTGGGCCGCCACCTGGCCACCCACGTCCGGACCGGCTTCACCTGCCGCTACGAGCCCGATCACGACCACCCGTCGACCTGGGAGCTGTGAGCCTCCGGGCGGGCCACGTAACGCGGGGCAAACGCGGCCGGAAGCCGTCGATCGCGACCGAATCCCCCGCGTTTGCCCCCCCCAAGCCGGTCCTGCGAGCCGGCCGGCTCAGCCCGCGTGCACATGGGGACGGTGGTGCGGGTCGGACTCGGCCCGTCGCAGCACCTCGCGCGTCACGGGTCCGACCTCACCGACGCCGAACAGCAGGAAGCGCAGGAAGTTCAGGGCCGGGTTGCCCTCGGTCCACTCGAGGTAGATGTGCGGGCGCACACCGGTCGAGTCCCGGATGTCGAGGAGGAGGGCGGCCAGGGCGTTCGGCACGCTCGGGGAGGCCATCGAGAGCACGCGGTACTCCCCGTGCAGCACCTCCCCGTGCACGTCGAGCACCGAGGCGAAGTCGGACGGGTCGGTGACCGTGACCTCGACGAAGATGACGTCGGTGGCGTCGGGGAGGTCGTTGTCGTCCACGATCTGCCGCATCTTCTGGCGGTACTCCTCGTGGTCCCGGGCGTCGGGCTCGTTGGCGACCAGCCGGATGCTGCGGCGCGCGCAGTCGCGCAGGAACATCCGCGCGGTCGCGTCCAGGCGCACCTCGGTGGTCCGCAGCTCGAACGCCCGCACCAGCCGCGAGACGACCGAGACCGCAACGATGGCGGCGATGAAGAGGCCGCCGATCTTCACGCCGTCGGGGCGCTCGGTGACGTTGTCGAGCGTCGTGTAGACGAAGATCAGCGCGATCACCGCGAAGGCGACCGTACGTCGCCGCTGGCCGGCGCGGCGGGCCGAGAGCGTCACCGCGACCGCTGCCGAGGTGATCAGCACCAGGACCCCCGTCGCGTAGGCCCCGCCCTGGGCGTTGACGTCGGCGTGGAAGATCCACGTGACGACGACGGCGATGCCGGTCAGGACGAGGACGAGGGGCCGCACGGCCGCCGACCACTCGGGGGCCATGCCGTAGCGCGGCAGGTAGCGCGGGATCAGGTTGAGCAGGCCGGCCATCGCCGACGCCCCGGCGAACCACAGGATCGCGATCGTCGAGACGTCGTACGCCGTGCCGAAGACATTGCCCAGGTACTCGTGGGCCAGGAAGGCCAGGGCCCGGCCGGACGCCGCTCCCCCGTCCTGAAACTCGCGGGCCGGGATCAACCAGGTGGTCACGAGGCTACTCGCGATCAGGTAGACGCTCATGATCACGGCGGCCGCGGCCAGCAGCTTCTTGGTGTTGCGGATCCGGCCGACCGGGCGCGCGTCGCTCTCGCCCGGGTCGCCCTCGACGTGGGTGGTGACCGCGACGCCGGTCTCGAAGCCGGAGAGTCCCAGCGCCAGCTTGGGGAAGACGATCAGGGCCATCGCCACCATCGCGAGCGGGCTGCCGTGCTCCTGGGTCAGGGTCGACGTCCAGTCACCGATGACGTGCGGGTGCTCGGCCACGTGCCACAGCGCCGCCGCGATGACGACGAGGTTGAGCGCGAGGTACACGATCACCAGGACGACTGCCATCCCGATCGCCTCGGTGAAGCCGCGCAGGAACACCGCTCCGAGCAGCGCCACCAGCGCGATCGTGATCGCCAGCTCCTGGCCGTGCAGGACGCCGGGGACGTTCGGATTCTCGACCAGGTGTGCCGAGGCGTCCGCAGCTGACAGCGTGATGGTGATCATGAAGTCGGTGGCCGCGAAGCCCAGCAGCACCAGCACGAAGAGCTTGCCCCGCCAGAAGGGCAGGAGCCGCTCCAGCATGGCGATCGAGCCCTGGCCGTGCGGGCTCTCCGCCGCGACCCGGCGGTAGACCGGCAGCGCGCCGAAGAGCGTCAGCAGCACCAGCACGATCGTGGCGATCGGGGCCAGGGCTCCCGCGGCGAGTGCCGCAATGCCGGGCTGGTAGCCGAGGGTCGAGAAGTAGTCGACGCCGGTGAGGCACATGACCTTCCACCACGGGTGCCTCTTCTCGAGACGGCGCTCGTCGGCGTACGGGCCCAGGTGGTCTGCCTCGGCAGGCGCGGCACCGGGGGCGAAGAGCCAGGTCCGCACGCTCGTCGGCTTCGCGGGAGCAATGGTCACGTCGTCATGCAAGCACCGGCCCGGGCCCATCCAGGCGTCCCTAACGACTCCCTAACGGGCCTCGGCGTTAGGGATCCGTTAGCAGTCCGCCGACGGGGGCCGTGAAGGCGTTGCATGGAGCCATGACCACTGTGACCACCTCTTCGCGGACCACCTCGGTTCGGTCGGTGTCGCGGATGACGGCCGAGCCCGGCGTGCGGTTCGGCATCGCCAACGGGCTCCTGGTCGCGGCCCTCCTGACGGCGTCGGTCGCGCGCCTCGACGCGCCGGCGATGGAGGTCGTCGCCGTCGCTGCCGCCGGGGTGGTCGCGGTGGGCCTCTCGACCACCATGACGGCGGGCCTGGGAGTCATCGCCTGGGCGTGGTTCACCGGCTTCGTCGAGAACGACTTCGGCCAGCTGACCCTGGCCCACGACGACCTCCGGCGCCTCGCCGTCTTCGTGCTCGTTACCCCCGCGGTCGCCGCCGTCGCCCGGCGCTGCCCGCGATGAGGCGTCCGGCACGGCAGACTGGATGCGTGGGTACTCGCGGCAGGCTCAGGGTCTACCTCGGCGCGGCGCCGGGCGTGGGCAAGACCTACGCGATGCTCGGCGAAGGGCACCGTCGGGCCCAGCGCGGCACCGACGTGGTCGTCGGGTACGTCGAGACCCACGGGCGACGGCACACCGCGGAGCTGGTCGACGGACTCGAGGTGGTCGCGCGCAGGTCCCTCGACCATCGCGGGACCGCCCTCACCGAGATGGACGTCGACGCCGTGCTCGCGCGGCGGCCGCGGGTGGCGCTCGTCGACGAGCTCGCCCACACCAACGCGCCGGGGTCCCGCCACGGCAAGCGATGGCAGGACATCGAGGAGCTGCTGGCGGCCGGCATCGACGTCATCACGACCGTCAACATCCAGCACCTGGAGTCGGTCAACGACGTGGTCGAGAAGATCACCGGCGTGCCCGAGCGGGACACCGTCCCCGACGCGGTCGTGCGCGCGGCCGACCAGATCGAGCTCGAGGACATGACCGCGGAGGCCCTGCAGCGACGCCTGGCGCACGGCAACGTCTACGCCCCCGAGCAGGTCGACGCCGCTCTGTCCCACTACTTCCGGGCGGGCAACCTCAACGCCCTGCGCGAGCTGGCCCTGCTGTGGACGGCCGACCGGGTCGACGACGCCCTCCAGCAGTACCGCGAGCAGCACGACATCACCGGCACCTGGGAGGCCCGGGAGCGGGTCGTGGTCGCCCTGACCGGCGGGCCCGAGGGCGAGACGCTCGTACGCCGCGCGGCCCGCGTCGCCGCCCGCTCCAGCGGCGGCGACCTCCTCGCCGTCCACGTGGCCCGCTCCGACGGGCTCTCCGGGGCCAGCCAGGGTGCGCTCGCCGCGCAACGGCTGCTGGTGGAGTCCCTCGGCGGCACCTACCACCAGGTGCTCGGCGATGACGTGCCCGAGGCGCTGCTCGCCTTCGCCCGCGCCGAGAACGCAACCCAGCTGGTGCTGGGTGACAGCAGGCGGCCCGCGGTGGCGCGGCTGGTCAGCCCCGGCACCGCCTCGCGCACCGTGCGCGCCTCCGGCGACATCGACGTGCACATCGTCACCCACGCCCACACCGGCAAGGGCCTGTCGCTGCCCCATGGCCGCGGCAGCCTCAGCACCCGCCGGCGGGTCCGCGGGTTCGTCCTCGCGGTGCTGCTGCCACCGCTGCTGGCGGTGTCGCTGACGCCGTTCCGCGGGCAGGTCAACCTCGTCAGCGATGTGCTGCTCTTCCTGCTGGCGACCGTCGTCGTGTCGCTCGTCGGCGGGCTGGCGCCGGCGCTGATCGCCGCCGTCGCGGGCTCGGCGCTGCTCAACTACTTCTTCACCCCGCCCCTGCACACGCTGTCGATCGGCGAGACCAACAACGCCCTCGCCCTCCTCGTGTTCGTGCTCGTCGCGGCCCTTGTCAGCTCGACCGTCGACGTCGCGGCGCGGCGCACCCGCCAGGCCGCCCGCGCGGCCGCCGAGTCGCGCACCCTCGCCAACCTCGCCGGCAGCGTGCTCGGCGGCCCGGACGCCCTGACCGAGATGCTGCAGCGCGTCCGGGAGACCTTCGCCCTCACCTCGGTCACGCTGCTGGAGCGCGGCGACGACGGCTGGACGCCGGTTGCCAGCGCGGGATCCGCGGTCTCCCGCCCGTCCGAGGCGGACACCGAGGTGCCCGCCGGCGACCGCCTCGTCCTGGCCCTCCGCGGGCGGCTGCTGGAGGCCGAGGACCAGCGCCTGGTCGGCGCCTTCGCGGCGCAGGCCGCGGTCGTGCTCGACCACCTCCGGCTCACCCGGGCCGCCGCCGAGGCGGCTCCCCTCGCAGAGGCCAACAAGGTCCGGACGGCGTTGCTGGCTGCCGTCGGCCACGACTTCCGTACGCCGCTCGCCGCGGCCAAGGCGGCCGTCACGACGCTGCTCAGCCGGGACATCGACCTCAGCGGGACCGACCGCCACGAGCTCCTCCAGGCCGCCGACACCTCGCTGGACCGGCTCGCGGCGCTCGTCGACAACCTGCTCGACATGAGCCGCCTGCAGGTCGGGGCTATGTCGGTCGACCTGCAGCCGACAGCCGTCGACGAGGTCGTCGCACGGGCCCTCGACGACCTCGGCCCGGACGGGCGGCGGATCGTGATCGACACGGGCGACGACGTGCCGCTCGTCCAGGCCGACCCCGGCCTGCTGGAGCGGGTGCTGGCCAACCTCGGCGCCAACGCCCTGCGCTACTCCCCCGCCGCGACGCCGCCCCACCTGACCTGCAGCCGTCTCGGCGATCGCGTCGAGGTGCGGGTCATCGACCGGGGGCCCGGGATCCCGCCCGGCGACTGGGACCGCGTCTTCCTGCCCTTCCAGCGGCTCGGCGACACCGACAACACCACCGGCGTCGGGCTCGGCCTGGCCCTCTCCCGCGGGCTGACCGAGGCCATGGGCGGGTCGCTCGAGCCGGAGGAGACGCCCGGCGGTGGCCTCACCATGGTCGTCTCCCTGCCGGCCACCACCGAGGTCGCGCCCGCAGCCCCGGGGCGTCGCGAGCGGGACGAGGCGACGCGATGACCCGCGTCCTGGTCGTCGACGACGAGCCCCAGCTGCTCCGCGCCCTGAGCATCAACCTGCGCGCCCGCCACTACGAGGTGTGCCAGGCAGCCACCGGCGCGGAGGCGCTCCGGACCGCCGCCGCCCACCCGCCGGACGTGGTCATCCTCGACCTCGGCCTGCCCGACATGGACGGCACCGACGTGATCGCCGGCCTCCGCGGCTGGACCGAGGTGCCGATCCTCGTGCTGTCCGGCCGCACCGACAGCATCGACAAGGTCGAGGCCCTCGACGCCGGCGCGGACGACTACGTGACCAAGCCCTTCGGGATGGACGAGCTGCTCGCCCGTCTCCGGGCCATGACGCGCCGCGCGGGCGACAAGGACGAGCAGCCGGTCGTCCAGGTCGGCGAGGCCACGGTCGACCTCGCGGCGCGACGCGTGACGCTGGACGGGAGCGACGTACGCCTGACGCCCACGGAGTGGCACCTGCTGGAGGTGCTGCTCCGCCACCCGGGCAAGCTGCTCAGCCAGCGCCAGCTGCTCACCGAGGTCTGGGGCCCGGGCTACGAGACCGCGCAGGGCAACCTGCGCCTCTACATGGCCCAGCTCCGCCGCAAGCTCGAGCCCGATCCTGCCCGCCCTCGCCACCTGCTCAACGAGCCCGGCATGGGCTACCGCTTCGAGCCCTGACGCCGTCCCGAGCGACAGCGGGGGCCTTCCGGCCCTGACTCGACGACCGAAGTCCCTGTCTCAGTGCCGGAGGTCGAGCGGACTCTGGCCCCATGCAGACGTCCCCGACCGCGAGCGGCCCAGCTCTGACGGCCTACCGTCGCGTGTGGAGGTGGACCGCTGCCACCACAGCGGTCCTCTCCGGGATCCTCACGCTGCTGACTCTCGGACTCGTCCGATCCGTGGTGGTCGTGACGATCACGGCGTGCTTCGGGGCGATGTACGGCCTGGCGCTCGGCCAGCTCCTCCGCGGGCTGCGACGGCCGGTGGTGACCACCGCGGGCGTCTTCGCCGGGGCCACCGTCGTCTTGGTCGGATGCGCCGCCGCCGGACGTGGATCGGGGGTCGCGGTGCTCGCGGCACTCGCCGTCACCTCACCCCCGCTCGTCGCGCGGCTCGGCGCCCGGATCGCCCCCGACGCTAGGCCGCTGCCTGCACCCGTGCCCTCGGCCACCAGCCTGGCGGGAGTCGACCTGCTGCTCAGCGCCTGGGACGTGAGCGAGCTGAAGCAGGCGTGGTTCGAGTCCGAGACCGTCCTGCGCAGCGCGGGCACGGTGGAGGCCCGCGCCCGGATCGTGTCCATGCGTCAGGCCTATCTCGACGAGCTGGAGCGACGCGCACCCGAGACCTTCAGCGGCTGGCTGTCGACGCAGTCCCTGGACTCGTAGGCGGCTTCCCGGACCTCACTTCTTGAAGGAGAACGTGGCCGGGTGGCTGGTGCCGTCCTTGAGCCCGAGCACGAACGTCCGGCACGAGCCGCCCCAGGTCTTCACCGTCGACCACTTGTAGGTGTAGCGGCCCGACGACACGTCGTAGGACAGCGTTCCCGTCGTCGCCACGTCGGCGCCGGTGCGGGCCCCGGTCGAGCAGTTCACGGGGTAGGACACCGGGGACGAGGACGCCAGGACCGACAGGCCGCGGTTGCCGCCGAGCGAGAAGGGCATCGGCGCGGTCGAGCCGGCGTTGGCCGCGGTCGTCCCGGTCGAGGCGACCGGCGAGAAGAACCCCGCGAAGGGATAGACCACCGTGTACGCCGTCGTCGTGCGCCGCTGGTTGCCCGCCACGTCGGTGGCGGTGACGGTGAGGGTCTGGGCACCGACGAGGGTCGTGTTGACCGTGCCACCGCTCGGGGGCACCGAGCGGGTCGTGCCACCGGCGGCGATGACGCCCGTGCAGGAGGCCAGGCCGCTGCCCCCGGTCTCGTCGGCACAGCTGAAGGTCACCGGGACCGACCGGCCGTAGACGTAGGCCGTGCCGGCCACCGGCGAGGACACCGTCACCGTCGGGGCCGTCGTGTCCCCGTGGGCCGCGACGTTCCACCGCGAGGCGTGCGAGGTGTACGCCGTGAGGAGCAGGTCTCCCGAGCCGTCGGTGGCGAAGCTGCGCACCACGCAGGGGTCCGGCGCGGCGATGCCCGCGCCTGGGCTGGTGCAGTCGGCGATGACCGCGGACGGGGTGGTCCCCTCCGCGCGGCTGAGGGTGAAGTCCGCGAACGTGTGCCCGGTCATCAGGCTCGGGTCGATGCGGAACGCGATCACCAGCGGGCGGGCGGCCGTCGCCACGGGCGCGGTGATGTTCACCTGCTGGCCGAGGAAGGAGTAGGCCGCCGGGGCCGTCTCGGTCGTGGTGGTCTGGGCGATGGTCACCGTGTCGCCGGTGCTGCCCGAGGGCACCGTCACGCTGGCCGTCAGCGGCGAGGTCGGGGTCGGCCCGGTGCCACCGGGGTCGGTGGTCACCCGCCCGCCGGTCGCGGGATCGACGTACGCGCTGACGCTGAGCGGTGCCGCGGAGCCGGCCTGCGGCGTCACGGCGTTGGAGGCCGGCGACTGGGCTCCCGTGCCGGTGCCGTTGGTCGCCGCCACCCGGAAGGTGTAGGGCGTGCCGTTAGCCAGGCCGCTCATCGTGGTGCTGGTGGTGGCGCTGGGGACGGTCCGGGTCGCCCCGCCCGGCGAGGCGGTGACCGTGTAGGACGTGATCGCCGAGCCACCGGTGTCGGTCGGCACGGTCCAGGAGACGGTGGCCGTCGCATCGCCCGCCGCGGCGCTGACGCCCTCGGGCGCGCTCGGCGCGTTGCCGGTCACCGTGTACGTCGTGGTCGTCGTGCGCTCGTTCCCCGCGGCGTCCGTGCCGGTCACGCTGAACGTGTGCTGCCCCACGGTGCTGGTGTCGACGGAACCACCGTTGGCCCCGGTCCCCGTGCACGTGCTGAGCCCGGACAGGGCGTCGTCGCAGGAGTAGTCGGCGGTGACCGCGGCACCGATGGCGAAGGTGGCCCCGTCCGCCGGCCGGTTCACGGCGACCGTCGGCTTGGTCAGGTCGAGCGAGAGCTCGAGGTCACCGGTCGCGCAGTTCCCCGCGAGGTCGCAGCTCTGTCCACTCGTGTAGGTGTGCACGCCCTCCGTGGAGGCGGTGGTGGGTGCGGGCGTGGCCGCCGGTCCCCAGGAGGGGTACGGGTCGTAGGCGCTCCAGTCGATGGTGACCGGCGCGGAGTACCAGCCGGCGCCGTCGGGTCCGCGACGCGGCGAGCCGTAGACGGTCGGCGCCAGCGTGTCGGCGGTCCGGGAGGCGACGTAGAGCTCCTGCGAGCCGGTGAGGTCGGGGCTGGAGTTGCCTGCGGCGTTGACCACGATCTCCAGGCCGGACCCGCCGAGCGCTCCCCCCGCGGCGGCGTTGACGCCGTACCCGTCGACGCCGACGTGCCACAACGAGCCGTAGCGCACGTCCTTCACGTAGACGTCGGTGCCGGCGTCCCAGCCGGGGGTGCCGATGTTGTGCCAGGACGTGTAGCCGACGAAGCGGCCGTCGGCGCTGAGGGTGATGTCGGCGACCGGGCTGGGGTCCTGCGCCCCTGCGGTGTTCAGGCTGACGAGCCGGGTGGTGCCGGCCGCGCGGTCGCGGACGTAGGCGTCGTCGTAGTTGGACCCGTTGACGTCGTTGGCGACCAGTGAGTCGTCGGCGGAGAACGCGACCACGTTGCCGTTGGCGCTCAGGTCGTAGGAGCTGAGGTGGTACGCCGCCGCGGGACTGCCATCGGTCGTGACGTCGATGCGCTCCAGCTGGGAGGTCGTGCGGTCGTAGGCATAGAGGGCGTTGCGGCCCTGCGGGGTGCTGGCGATGAAGGCGACCACCGAGCCGTCGTCGCTGATCCGGGCGCCGCCGACGCTGCCGATCGTCGGGTTGCCCGCCTTGATGAGGGTCGTGGTGCCCGCCTGCCGGTCCCGCAGCCAGATCGCGCCGTAGCTCGCGTCGACGCCCCAGTTGCCGGCGTCACCGCCGAACACGACCAGCTGCCCGTCGGCGGAGGTGTCGACACCACCGCCCGCCGAGCCGTTCCCCTGTTGCCCCGCCGGACCCACGCTGACCTGCTCGGTCACCCCCGTGTCGAGGTCGCGGATGTAGGCGTCCACGTTCCGGTTGGGGTCGACCGAGCCGAAGATGTTGGTGTTGGTGTTGGTGTCCGCGGCGACCATCGCGGAGTAGGACAGGAAGGCGACGTGCCGGCCGTCCGCGCTCAATCGCGGCATGTAGCTGCCGCCGTTGTCCACGGCGCCGGTGTCGGTGATGTTGGCGCGGACGGTGGTGCCGGCGACCCGGTCCCGGACGAAGAGGTCGGCCTGGCCGTTGGTGTCATCCGCAACGAGCGTCGTCGAGTCCGAGCGGAACGACACGTAGCGCAGGTCGGTGCTCACGGTGACGGGGTTGAGGTTGAACTGGCCCAGCGCCGGCCCGCTCCCGTCCGCCGTCACCGTGACCAGCGAGAAGGACTCCGCCTGGACGGCGGAGGCGGGTGGCATCACCAGCGGCGTCACGATCGTCGCCCCGGCCAGCGCGGCCGCGGCGGCGAGATGGAGCGAGAGCCGCTTGGCGGACTCGACCGGGCGACGACGCATCACGGGCTCAGACCTCATCGTCGCAGCGTCCCAGCAAGCCCGTCGGTCCCCCATCGCTGGATTGGGGGAACTTCGCCGACCGAGGACTTCCCCACTCTTGGTGGTTCCTCGCGCGAGCGAGCCGTCGCCGGCGCGTGTGCCTGACGACGCGCTCTGGCGCGTCGTGGGGCACACGCGGCGGGTGAACGGCTCCGGATACCGCGCGTGTGTGTGACTACTTGACCTCGGAGCGGCGCAGGGACAGTAGCCCGACGACGAGGGGAAGGACGATCCAGATCATCGTGGTCGAGCCGAGCATCGCCCACTCCTTGAGAGTGTTCGTGGCGCCATCGAGGAGCGCCACCTGCGTGTAGTGCCAGTCGATCCACGGCTGCAGGTCCTCGAACCACGAACGCACCTGAGCCAGGAGCGCGAGAATGCCGGGCATGACTAGTGAAGCGACGAAGTAGCCCACGATCGCGGCCGCGGAGTTGCGCAGCACGACACCGAGTGTGAAGCCGAAGGCCATGCCCGCCAGGTTGTAGAGCACCATCTGGAGTGCCATGGACAACGAGATGTCCCACACCGTGTCGACGCCTGCCAGTGCTGACCCGGCCACGTTGCCGAGGGCGCCAACCGCAAAGGCGACGGAGACGGCACCGAGGCCCACCAGGAGGGTCGCGATCGCCTTGGCGCCGATCACGTGTCCGCGGCTCGGCACCAGCGTGAACGTCGTGAGCCCACTTCGCTGGCTCCACTCACCCGTGACGGCCAGGATCGCGATCATCGGCAAGATCACCGACATCGGGAACCCGCTCGCCCTCACGAAGTTCTGGTAGGTGACGTCGCTGTTGAGGCCGAAGACGAGGAGCGACCCGGCCGAGATGGGCGACAGGACGCCGATGCTGACGAGCATCCAGAATCCCGAGCGGGTGTTGAACATCTTGCGGAGCTCGATCTTGACGAGCCGGGTGGTCGGGATGGGACGGGCGGTCCGTCGGGCCGGCGCGGCCTCGATGGTGTCGGGAGAGGTGATCGTGGCGGTCATTCCGCAACTCCTTCGCGTTGGGTGTCGGCAGTGAGCGACAAGAACATGTCTTCGAGGCCGGCGCCCTCGGCGGACCGGAGCTCGGTGAGGGCGATGCCGGCGGTCAGGGCCACGGCCCCGACCCGAGCGGGGTCGGCATCGGTCCGGACCGAGCCGTCGCTGGCGAGCGTGCTGGGGATCCCGGCCTGCTCGAGTGCGTGAGCGAGGTCGTGCGGTGACGTCGAGCGGGCGAGCGTCCCGGCCGCGGCGAGGAGCTCTTCCTTGCTGCCGGACGCGACGATCTTGCCGTTCCCGATCACGACCAGGTCGTCGGCGATGACCTCGATCTCGTGGAGCAGGTGTGAGGACAACAGGACGGTGCCGCCCTGGCTGGCGAAGCCCGTCAGCAGGTCGCGCATCCACCGGATCCCCGCGGGGTCGAGCCCGTTGGCGGGCTCGTCGAGGATCAGCACCTTGGGGTCTCCGAGGAGTGCGGTGGCGATGCCGAGGCGTTGACGCATCCCGAGGAAGTAGTTGCGCACCCGGCGCTTGGCCTCGGTGGGGGTCAGGCTGACGAGCTCGAGCATCGCGTCGACCCGGGTGCGGGGCAGGCCCATGGTGTCGGCGGCGATCGTGAGGATCTCGCGTCCCGTGCGACCGGCGTGCTGCGCGGAGGCGTCGAGCAGGACGCCCACCTCGAGACCGGGGTTGGGGAGGTCGGCGAACCGTTCTCCGTTGATGGTCGCGGTGCCGGACGTCGGGACGGTCAGGCCGACCATGACGCGCATCGTGGTGGACTTGCCGGCGCCGTTCGGGCCGAGGAAGCCGGTGACGCGACCGGGCAGGGCGGTGAAGGAGACGTTGTCGACGGCGGTGAAGCCGGCGTACCTCCGGGTCAGTGAATCAACGGTGATCATGCGACAACCCTCGCCGCGTCGCGGCGTGCGCACATCGGCGTCGAGGCCCGACCCTCCTCGGCCGTTGGGAGGAGCGGGGTCTCGTTCTTTCGGTCGGTCCCCGAGGCCTCGGCGGTCCCTAGGCTGGGTGTGTGATCACCAACGCCCTGCGCTCGCTGTGGGCCGAGCCGCGCGCAGCCGACGCTCCCGCACGGGTGTCGCGCGACTGGGTGCTGGTCGGCGCGTTGATGGTGACGGCGCTGCTCGAGGGAGTCCTGCGGGACGACGTCGCCTGGCGGCCGTTCGCGACGATCGTGGCGGTCGGGCTCGCGCCCGTGCTGCTGTGGCGGCGTACCCGGCCGTTGGCCTGCGTCGTGGTGGCCTGGGGTACCGCGATGGTGTTGGGGCTGGCGACCCTGGCGGGCGGGCCCACCCATATCGGCCTCACCACGATGATCTACGTCCTGGTGCTCGTCTACGCGCTGGTCCGCTGGGGCTCAGGGCGCGAGATCGTGATCGGGCTGGCGGTGGTGCTGGTCGCTGCGGTCATCGGCACGGTCGCCGACTACACCGGCCCGTCCGACGTCATCGGCGGGTTCGGCATCACCGCGGCGGCGGCCGCGGGCGGAGCGGCGTTCCGTTACCGCGCCGAGAGCTGGCGCCGGGCGTTGGACCAGATCCGCAGCCAGGAGCGGGTCGGCCTCGCGCGCGAGCTGCACGACATGGTGGCCCACCACGTCTCGGCGATCGCGGTGCAGGCACAGGCGGGCCGGGCGATGGCCGGGCAGCGACCCGAAGCGGGGCTCGAGGCGCTGGCGGTCATCGAAGGGGAGGCGTCGCGGACGCTCGCGGAGATGCGGGCGATGGTCCGGGTGCTGCGCGACGGAGCGCCGGCGGAGTACACCCCCCAGCCCGGCATTGCCGACCTGGTGTCCCTCGCCCGCCGCGAACCGGTGCCGGTCGTCGACGTGGAGGTGCCGGGTGACCTGGACGCACTGCCGCTCCAGGTCGACGCGGCGGTCTACCGGGTGGCGCAAGAGGCGCTGACCAACGCCCTGCGGCACGCCCGCAACGCCTCGCGTGTGGAGATCCGGGTCGTCGAGGGTGGAGGAAGGCTGCGGCTGCGTGTGACCGACGACGGCCAGATCGACCCGGCGCGGCCGGCGAGCCACGGCTTCGGGCTGCTGGGGATGACCGAGCGGGTGCAGCTGCTGGGAGGCACGCTGCTCGCGGGGCCGGCGCCCGAGGGCGGGTGGGCGGTCGACGCCGAGCTGCCGACCGAGGTACGCCGATGACGGTGCGGGTGCTGGTGGCCGACGACCAAGACCTGGTGCGTACCGGCCTGTCCATGATCCTTGACGCGCAGCCTGGCATCGAGGTCGTCGGTCAGGCCGCCGACGGCCACGCCGCGGTCGAGCTGGCGCGTCGGCTCCACCCCGACGTGTGCCTGGTCGACATCCGGATGCCCGGGCTCGACGGCATCGAGGTGACCGAGCTCCTCGCCGGGCGGGGCGTCCCGGACCCGATGGCGGTGGTGGTGATCACGACCTTCGACCTCGACGAGTACGTCCACGGCGCGCTTCGTGCCGGCGCCCGAGGCTTTCTGCTCAAGGACGCCGGGCCGGAGCTGCTCGTCCAGGCCGTGCATGCGGCCGCCGTCGGAGATGCCCTGATCGCGCCGAACATCACCCGGCGGCTGCTGTCCACCTTGGCCGCCAGGGAACCGTCGAAACGACGCACCCAACCGATCGATCCGCTCACCGACCGCGAGGAGGAGGTGCTGGCGCTGGTCGCCCGTGGCCGCACGAACGCCGAGATCGCCGCCGATCTCTTCATCGGCCAGACGACCGCCAAGACCCACGTCGCGAGCCTCCTGGCCAAGATCGGCGCCCGCAACAGGGTCGAGATCGCGATGTGGGCCTACGACACCGGCCGGGTGGGGGACTGAAGCCGCCGTCCAAGGACTCGGAGAAGCCGTTCCGGCAAGCAAGCAGGATTCGACCCTGCTGGCCACCGGCCTGCGTCAGCGCATCGGCTGGGACGAGGGCGAACGGTTGCACAAACAAGAGTGGCCCTCACAGTCACTGTGAGGGCCACTCCATCTTGTAGCGGGGGCACTATTTGGACCCGCGCACCTTGGCTTGTTGGTCATGGTGAACCACGCTCACTCCCCCGGTCACGCACCACGTACCGCCCCCTTTCGCTGGCTCACCTTCGAGCCTCACGCACAATCATTTCGACAATCAGGGTGCCTGCCGTCCACATCCCGACAGTGCCTGGCAAACGGTACGCCGCGCCGTCGACGTCGAGTCCGCCAATCCCCTGGGCGAGCTCGACCTTGGCCATGACCGGCCGCTTGGAGGTCCGTCAGCCCCGTGCTTGCCGCGCGTTCCGGCCTGAGCACCGACGGCTCGTCGTTGGAAGACGTCGCCGCCGAGATCGCGGACACGGTGCGCTGAAGGACATCGTCTTAAAGGAAGCCAGACGCCCCAGCCCCCCCGTGTCGGGGCGTCGTGCTCTCCGAGTCTCGTGATCAGATTGGCCTGTGAACAGGCAGGAAGAGGCGCTTCGCATTGCTGAGGAGTTGCTAACCGACATCGAGTTGGAGCGATTGAAGGCGTCCGAAATCGTACTGAAGGCGAGCCGCCTCGCCCGCTTGGTCGGGCACGAAGACCTGACCACTTTTCTCGGCTACGAGCGGAACGGCTACCCGACAGACGGAACGGCGACGGCGTGGATCGGTCGCGCCGGACGGTGGACGGACGACGAGGACAAGTTCTACCCAAAGTCGATCTCCAAGATCGAGGCGAACCTGGACGCCGCCAACCAGTCGGTGAACGCCATGCAGGGCGGCGGAAACTACTCGGGTGACTACGCCTTGGTCGCGTCACGAGACCACGACACCCGCATCGCGTCGCACGCAAACCTGGCGGGAACGCTGTCGGGCATTTGCGGCCAGGTTGTCGCCACGGTCTACGACATGGTGGCGGAGATTTATCACGAACTCCTCTTCAGCGAACTGCAGGCGACGCTCTTCGCCCACACCCAGACGAAGATCGATGGGTCGTTGGCGGCGGCGAGCGGTTCGGCGCTCGACAAGATCGAGCGAGTGTCCGACCGGCTGAGAGACGGCGACCCGGAGTCGGTGAGCCAGGCCCTGACGACGTGCCGCAGGCTGATCGACTCGTGCGCCGACTTCGTATTCGCGGCTCGGAACGACCCGTACCAGATCGGGGACGAGGCGACACTGAACGTCGGGCAGCAGAACGTGCTCAACCGGCTCCAGGCGTTCACCCATGCCCACGGGGCGCCGAAGAGCCGCCGAGACCGGCTTCGACGAACGCTGTCGGATCTGTACGGCCGCTGCTCGGCGGGGACTCACGCCGAGGTCACGGTCGAGGAGGCGCGGTTCGTGTTCCTGCAGACCTACGTGACGCTCGGCGAGATCCTGACGCTGGGTGACCCGGTGCCTACCCCATGCGACCAGCCCGGGGCATAGTCGGGTGCTGCCAGTCCACCTCGTCTTGAGCCTCGAGGAGGCACGTCATCGGCCGTGGCTGGATGCATTGACTGCGTTCTCTGATGTGGTCAGTCCGTCGCCTGAGTACCGCTACTCGACGGCACGGATCTGCCGCGGGTAGCCCGCGTTTGCGGCCATCCGGTCATGCCGCGATCAGCACCACTGACTACATCGAGATCAAGGAACACGACCAGCATCAACCACCTTGGACGCGTCTGCACAGGCACAGACGGACGTGTTCGGCGCTTGCCCCGGCGAGCGACGCGGTGGAGCCCGTCCGGCGTCCTGATCAACAGGACGCCGGACGGGTCTCTGCTCAGGCTGGCCGGGCCTGGGTGAGCTTGTCCCAGAGGGATCCCGCGTTGAGGGTCTGGATGTGGTTCATCATGTAGCCCTGTCCGATGTCCACGGGGTAGCGCTCGGCGAAGTTCACCCGGGCGACCGTCTCCTCGCGCGACCAGCCCTTCGCGACCGCGTCCGACACGGCCTGGACCCACTCGAGCAGGTTGGCGCGCTGGCGCGAGATGTACTCCAGACGCACGACCTCGCCATGGCCGGGGATCACCCAGTCGACGTCGAGCGCGGCGATGCGGTCCAGCGCGGAGAGCCACTGGGTGACGTTGGAGCCCATCAGCCAGGTCTGGCACTCGGAGAAGATGGTGTCGCCGGTGAAGACGACCCGCTCCTCGGGCACGTGCACGGCGATCTGGCCCGGGGTGTGGCCCGGGGTGTGCAGGAGCTCGAAAGTGTGGTTGCCGACTCGCAGCGTGAGGTCGCCGGTGAAGACGATGTGGCCCTTGTTGGGGTCGGCGAAGTACGTCGCCCGGTCGGGGAAGATCGCCTCCCCCTCCGGGTCGTCGGTGGGGATCGCCTCGTGGGCGTAGTCAAACGAGTCCAGGGTCGGGGTGACCTCCATGAAGTTGTCGTAGACACCCTGGTGGTGAACGACTTGACCGGCACCGCGGAAGTAGTAGTTGCCGAAGATGTGGTCGACGTGGTGCTCGGTGTTGATCACGTAGCGGATGTCCCCGTGCGACTCGGCTTCCTGGCGCATGGCCACGGCCTTGGTCGGCAGCTGCGGGGTGTCGATGATGACGACGCCTGCGTCGGTGATGACCATGCTCGGGTTGCAGCCCCGCTGGGTCGTGTCGGTCCACACCTGTGAGGTGACCTTCTGCATTGCTCTCTCTCCTCTTCTTCGTCCCGGCGCGGATCAGCCGACAAGGACCGTGCGGATGTTGGTGAACTCGCGGGCGCCCGCTTCTCCGAGCTCGCGGCCGTACCCGCTCTGCTTGACGCCGCCGAAGGGCAGCCGCGGGTCGGAGGCGGTCACGGCATTGATGAACAGCGCACCGGAGTCGATGCGCGAGCCCAGCGCGAGCGCGCGGTCGGCGTCTGCCGACCAGACGCTCGCGCCCAGCCCGTACGGCGTGGCGTTGGCGAGTGCAACGGCCTCGTCGTCGGTGCCGAACGCGATGACCGCCGCCGCTGGGCCGAAGGTCTCCTCGGCCATGACCGGCATGTCGGGCTTCACGTTGACGAGCACCGTGGGGGCGTACCAGGCCGGGCCGCGGTCGAGTCGCTTCCCGCCGGTGAGCACGACGGCACCCGCAGCGACCGAGGCAGCCACCTGGTGCTCGAGGTTCTCGGCGAGGTCAACCCGCGCCAGCGGCCCGATCTTGGTGGCCGGGTCGCTGGGGGCTCCGATGACCAGGTCGTCAACGGCCGCGGCGAAGCGACGCCCGAACTCGTCGGCGATGGACTCGTGGACGATGAACCGCTTGGCACACAGGCAGGACTGCCCGGTGTTGAGGAAGCGGCCGGCGACTGCCTTCGGGACCACGACGTCGAGGTCAGCGTCGGCGAGCACCACGAACGGGTCGGAACCTCCCAGCTCGAGCAGGCTCTTCTTGGCGGCGCGGCCGGCGCTGGCGGCCACGTGCGACCCGGCGAGGTTGCTGCCAGTCAGGGTCACGGCGGCGATCCGGTCGTCCTGGATCAGGCGGTTCACGGTGGTCGGCACGTCCGCCTCGCCGACGACCAGCGACCGGAAGACGCCCTCGGGCAGGCCGGCGTCGAGGAGCACCTGCTCGATGGCCAGGGCCGTTCCGGTGACGTTCGGCGAGTGCTTGAGGATGCCGGCGTTGCCGGCCATCAGGGTCGGAGCGACGAATCGGAACACCTGCCAGAAGGGGTAGTTCCACGGCATGATCGCGAGGATGGTTCCGAGCGGCTCGTACCGGACCCAGCTGCGGGAGCCGGCGGCCTGGACGTCCTCGTCGGCCAGGACCTTGGGTGACATGTCCGCGTAGTACTCACACACCCAGGCGCACTTCGCGACCTCGGCCACAGCCTCGGTGATGGGCTTGCCCATCTCGGCGGTGGCGATGGCACCGAGCTCAGCGGAGCGGTCGCGCAGGATCTGGGCCGCCTTCAAGATGACCGCGGCGCGGTCGGTGATCGGCGTTGCAGCCCAGCTCTTCTGAGCGGCCGCAGACTGGCCCAGGACTGCGTCGATGTCGTCGGCGGACATGCAGTCGTAGCGCGCGATCTCGCTACCGGTGGCGGGGTCGATCGTGATGATCTGGTCAGAAGACACGTCGCACGATCCTTTCCAGGGTTCGGTTCTTGCCGTAGAGGTAGCCGACGAGGAGGCCGGCGACGCCGAAGGCGACGGGCTTGACGACGTTCTTCACGACGTCGGATCCGAGGAGCAGACCGAGGGCGTCGACGCCGTCGTCGTTGCTCGGCGTGAAGCTCGCGGGCGTCGGGGCAGTCAAGTGCGCAGACCCGGTCCCGTTGGCCGACACCGCGGCCGCGGTCGGGATGGACGTCGCACCGCCGCCGCCGATCATCTGGCCGAGGTTGTCGGCGAACTGGGCCAGCATGCGGTTGCTGATGTCCTTCATGACACCGCCGCCGAACTGCGCGGCCTTGCCGGTCACGTTGAGGTTGGTGACGACGTGGACGTCGGTGACGCCGTCGTGCTCATCGAGGGTGGCCGTGACGGTGGCCTGAGCCCCGCCGTTGCCCTTGGCATCGCGGCCCTTGGCCTCGATAACGGCACGGCGGGCGCTGTCGTCCTTCTCCACGAAGGCGCCGCCACCCTTGAAGGTCATCCCGATCGGCCCGACCTTGACCTTCATCCCGCCCTCGAACGAGTCGCCGTCGACGGAGGTGATCGCGGCACCCGGAAGGCAGGGGGCGATCTTCTGGACGTCGGTGAGGAGGTCCCAGGCCTGGGCGGCAGGGACCGGGACGGAGAAGTCGTGGACGAGTTCCATGAGCACACTTTCTGTTCGGTCAGGGGTTGAGCGGGTCGTGCGCCGAGATGACGACGTCGCCGGTGGCGCTGACGCGGATCTCGGCTCCGGTGACGTAGGCAGGTTCGCCCGGGTCGGAGCCGGTCGCGTGGTGGAGCACCGAGCGGAGCAGCGGCGAGTGGGTGACGCCGACGACGAACCTGCCCCGCAGCGGACCGGGGTCGGCGATGCTGCGGGCGAAACGGATGATCCGTGCGGACAGGTCCTGGGCGGACTCCCCCGGCGGGTCGGTCTGGCCCAGCCACCAGCCGATGCGGTCGGGCGCGCTGAAGAAGCTGGTCCACCAGTCGATCTGTCCTGCTTGGTCGGCCGCCATGCCGGGGACCTGTTCGGCGAGGGCCTCGGCGGAGCTGACCATGTTGACCCGGGTGCCGGCGACGTACATGTCGGGGTTGCGGAGCGCGAAGCAGTCGCTGGGGCCCGCGACGCGGCCCGGTTCACCGATGCCTCGCGTGATCGCCTCGGCGGTCTCCCGGGTGCGCCGGGTGCCGCCGTAGAGCACGGTGATGGGCAGGTCGCTCTGAGCGGCGACCGCCTTGCCGGTGTGCTCGGCGTGGACGAGGCCCTGCTCCGTCACGGGGACGTCACCTCGGTGCGAGGCAACCTCCCCGTGACGCAGCAGAAGGACGCGGGTGTCGGTCTCAGACATCGATCGTCGTGTAGGTCTTCACCGAGCGCTCCTCGAGGTACTCGATGATGTAGTCGAAGACGTTCTCCTGGAAGTACGACGTCGCCTTGTGGGCCTCGTAGCCCGCCTCGTCGACGTACTGCTCGTAGAGGAAGAAGGTGCGCGGGTCCTCGGGCGAGACCTGGGCCTGGTAGAAGAGGTTGCCCTCCTCGGCCCGGGACAGCGGCGTCATGATGCGGATGGTCTCCTCGACGCGCTTCTCCTCGCCTTCCTTGGCCTTCCAGGTGGCTGCGACAACAAATGCCATGGTGCTCTCCTTGTGTCTTTCCTTGGGTGTGGTGGTCGTGCAGGTCAGGCTGGCTTGGGCCCGACCGTGTTCGTGAGGACGCCGATTCCGGCGGCTTCCATCTCGATGACGTCTCCCGGCCGGAGCCAGCGGTCGAGCTCGAGGCCCGAGCCGCCGGTGGCCGTCCCGGAGCCGAATACCTCGCCGGCGCGCAGGGTCAGGCCCTGGGAGGCGTAGGCGATCATGTCCGCGAAGGTGTGGTGCATGGCCTTGGTGTTCTCGCCGCCCCAGCGTTCGCCGTTGACGCGGACCTCGAGGTCGACGTTGTAGGGGTCGATCTCGTCGGCGGTGACGATGCAGGGGCCGAGGATGTTGGATCCGTCCCAGTCCTTGGCCTTGCAGGGCCCCATGCCGATGGGGAGCTCGCGGGTCTGGACGTCGCGGGCGGACATGTCATTCCAGATCGTGTAGCCGAAGACGTGGTCGAGTGCGTCGGCCGCACGGATGTCCTTGCCGGGGCGGCCGATCACCGCCGCGAGCTCCAGCTCGTGGTCGAGCTTGGCGGTGTACGCCGGCCACGGGATCTCCTCCCCCGGTCCGATGACGGTGTCCGGGAGGCCCTTGTAGTAGGCGGGGCGCTCGTACCACTCCTCGGGGATCTCCTTGCCCAGGCCGGGGAACACGTTCAGCAGGTGTCCCTCGAAGGCGAGGAAGTCGCGGATCGTTCGGGGCCGGAGCGGCGCACGCAGGACGGCGGCGTCGACCTTGCGTGTGGTGCCGATCGGTGCGCCGGCCTCGATGAAGGCGACCATGTCGCCGTCGAACCCGGCGTCGACGACGACGTCGCCGTCGAGGTAGCCAACTCTGAGCCTGGACTCGGCCTCGTAGGTCACGAACTTCATGTGGCGGCCTCCTCGATGGCCTCGATGATCTTGACGTAACAGCCGCAGCGGCACAGGTTGCCGCCGAGGCCTTCTCGGATCTCCTCGCGGCTGGTGGCCCGGCCCTGGTCGACCATGTCGCGGGCGGTCAAGACCATGCCGGGGATGCAGAACCCGCACTGGAAGGCGTGGTGCTTGTCGAAGCACGCGACGACGGGGTCGTCCTCGGGCAGGCCCTCGACGGTCGTGATCTCGCGTCCCAGCGCGAGCGGGGCCATGAGGATGCAGGACGAGACGGGCTCACCGTCGAGCAGGACCGTGCAGGTGCCGCACAGGCCCACGCCACAAGTGGTTCTCGGTCCGGTGAGGCCGACCTCGTCGCGCAGGACGTCGACGAGCATGGTGTCGGGCTCGACGTCGACGTCGACCAGGCGGCCGTTGACTCGGAGGTTCAGGTTCATCGCTCTTCCTTCCGCGAGGCGAGCACGCGTTCGCCGGCCATGGGCAGCCTCGTGACGTGGTAGCCGAAGGTCGCCACGGCGTTCCCGATCGCCGGCGGCACCGGAGGCACGGCGGTCTCCCCCAGCCCGTGCACCTCGGCACCCGGCAGCTCCATGACGGTGTGGCTGATCGCGCCGCAGTCCAGGGCGGAGGCGATGTTGTAGTCCGACAGGTTGGGGTTGGTCATCTGGCCCTCGGAGTACTGGATCTCCTCGAACAGCGCGGTGCCGAGCCCGAGGATCATCGAGCCCTCGTTCTGCAGCTCGGCTGCCTCCTTGTTGACCACCTTGCCGGCGTAGGACGAGGCGTAGAGCTTGGTGAGCTCGATGACGCCGGTCTCCGGGTCGACGGTGACCTGGGCGGACGCGGAGCCCTGGTGCCAGTGCGACGACGCGGTCCCCTGCCCTGTGTCGGGGTCCAGGCCACCCTCGTTGGAGACGAAGCCGTGCCCGATGGTGCCGTGCTCGAGCAGGTCGCGGGCGGCGTCCGCGAGCGCGCGGCTCATCATGTGGGTGGAGCGGCTCGAGGTGGTGCGCGTGTCGTAGGGGACCCGGTCGGTGTCGGGGTCGCAGACCACGACCTGGTCCATCTCGACCTTGAGGTACTCGGCGGCCATCCGGGTCAGCGCCTCGGTGGCGCCCTGGCCCATCTCGACCGTGCCGGCCTGCACCTCGTAGCGGCCGTCGGGCAGCAGGACGATGCGGGCCTCGGCCTTGCTGGGCGTCTGCATCCCCTTGAGCATGATCGCGACGCCCTTGCCCTCGCGTCCCTCGGACCAGTTCACTGCCTGCGCGGCGTCGTCCAGGAGCTCCTCGAAGTGCGTGTCGTGCATGACCTCGCCGGTGCAGAAGGTGTCGCCCTCCTGGAGCAGGTTCTTGCGGCGGAGCTCGACGGCGTCCATGCCGATTCGCTCGGCCAGGATGTCGACCACGCGCTCGGAGGCCCAGACCGACTGCATGGCGCCGTAGCCGCGGAACGCGCCGCCGGGGGGCAGGTTCGTGTAGATGCAGTACGAGTCGACCGCGACGTGGTCGAACCGGTAGGGCCCGACGCCGGCGTACCCCATCTTCTGGGCGACGCCGGGGCCGCAGTCTGCGTAGGCGCCGGTGTTGACGTAGGCCCAGATGCGCTTGGCCACGAACGTGCCGTCGCTCTTGGCGCCGAGCCGGACCCGGACGGTCGCGGGGTGCCGGGTGACTTCGTTGAAGACCTCGTCGCGGTCCAGGGTGCAGCGCACCGGGCGCCCGACGATCCTGGCGGCGGCGGCGGTGATGGCCTCGGTGCGGATGAAGGTCTTGGCGCCGAACGCGCCGCCCATCGGCGGCACGACGATGCGCACGTCGTCGGCGGCCATGCCGAAGATGTTGGCGAGATCCTGACGCATGTTGAACGGCGTCTGAGTTCCGGTGAGGAGCTCGAGTCGACCGTCGACCCACTGGGCGATCGTCGCGTGCGGCTCCATCGGGACGTGCGCGGCGGCCGGGGTGTGGAAGACCTCGTCGATGACGATGTCGGCGTCGTCGAAGGCGTCGGCCAGCGGCTCGTCGGCCACGTCGCGCGGCTCCACCTGGACGGCGGGCTCGTCGCGGCCCTGGAGACCGGGGGTGCGGATGCGGAAGCGGTGGCACACGTTCGTGCCGTCCTGCGGTCGCATGTCGAAGTACGCCGAGTCGCTCTCGGACGTGGAGTGGGTGGCGTGCACCAACGGTGCGTCCGCCGCGAGGGCCGCCAGCTCGTCGAAGACGGCCGGCTTCTCGTCGTATTCCACCTCGATGAGGGAGGCGGCGATCCGGGCGTCCGCGGCGGTGGCGGCGACGACGGCGGCGATCGGGTCTCCGACGAACTTGGGTTCGCGGGTAAGCACCACCTGGTCCTCGATCTGGCATCCGAACCTGTTGAGGTCCGCGATGTCGTCGGGGGTGATGACCACGACGTCGTCGTCGACGAACGTCGTGTCGATCGAGGTCACGGTCCCGGCGGGGATGCCCGAGCGGATGATCCGGAGGTGCCACTGGCCGGGCACGGCGTGGTCGACGGGGTAGCGGATGGAGGCGTTGATGCGTGGGTTCGTCATGCGGTCACCGCCATCAGCGCGCGCTTGATCTCGACACCGACGATCCGGCGTCGGTAGTCCGCAGATCCTCGGGCGTCGTCGATGTACTCGATGCGTTCGGCGTAGGCCAGCCCGATCTCCCGGGCGTTGCCCTCGTCGCCGGGCCTCCAGGTCGCGCACAGGTCGGCGAAGTGGTGCGGCCGGTCGCTGACCGCACCGACGACCACGCGCACCCGGTCACCGTCGACGACGGCGGCGACCGACGAGGCTGGCCGGTCTTCCTGCGAGCGGGTCTTCAACTTGCGGTAGACGGACGGGCCGTTGGGTCGGGGCATGACGACCCGGGTGATGAGCTCGTCCTCTTCGAGGGTGGTCGTGTAGTGGCCGATGATGAGCTCCTCGATCGGGACGCGTCGGGTGCCGCGCACGCTGGCGACCTCGGCGACAGCCCGCGAGGCGACGAGCATGGAGGGTGGGTCCGAGGCGTAGTCGGCGTCAGCCAGGACCCCGCCCATGGTGGCCACGTTGCGAACCCTGGGGCTGGCGACCGCGCGGAACGCGGCCGCCACACCGGGCCAGATGCCTTGGACCGTGGCGTCGGTCTCGAGCTTGCGGTGGGTCACCATCGCGCCGACCGAGAGATCGCCCGCCGTGTGCAGGGCACGCAGGTCGCGGACGTTCTGCAGCGAGATCCAGTCGTCGCTCTGGATCAGGCCCTGACGTGTCAGGACCCCGAGGAAGGTCCCGCCGGCCACGACGGTGGCCTCGGGGTTCTCCGCTTTGACGCGAAGGACCTCGGAGACGGTCGTCGGCATGTGCCACACCACGGGGTTGGCCCCTCTCGGATCGTTGGTTGTCGGTCGGGCAGGCTCAGAAGGCGGTGACCGGGCGGGACTGGAGCATGTACAGCCCCGCGTCGTCGTAGGCCCACTCGATGTCCTGGGGGCAGCCGTTGAGGTCGGCGAGATGGAGCCCCAGCTTCGCGAGCTCGGCGAGCTCGGACTCGGACAGGATCTGCTCGGCCACCACGCGGGCCTTCTTCACGGCGCCCTTGCGATCCACCGTGTAGTAGTCGGGGGTCACCTCGCCGGAGACCACGTGCTCGCCGACGCCGAGGGCAGCCTCGATGACGAGGCGGTCCTTGCGCCCGTTGACGGGATCGACGGTGAACATCACGCCGGCCTTGGTCGCGTCCACCATCACCTGGACGACCACCGCCATGTTGATGTCGTCCAGGGAGCCCTTGTGCAGGCGGTAGAACAGCGCCCGGTCGCTGAAGAAGGACAGCCAGCACTCGACGACCTTCTCCATCACGTCGTCGAAGCTCTCGACGAAGAGGTAGGTCTCTTGCTGCCCGGCGTACGACGCGTCGTCGCCGTCCTCGGCGCAGGCCGACGAACGGACTGCGACCGACGAGGCGTTGAGCCGGTCGTAGTGCTCCTTGATCAGCTCGCGCGGCGGCGGGGTGGCGGCGACGACCGCGCGGGCGGCCTCGAGGTCCTCGGCCTGGATGTGCTTGATCAGCGCCGCCCCGTCCACGGCCTCGACGAAGGCGGTGGAGGTGATGACGAACCCCGGCGGGACGGGGAGTCCGTTCTGGGTCATCGAAGCGAGGCTGGCGCCCTTGCCGCCGGCCAGGTCGACCTCACGACACCTTTCGTCGGCGAAGTCGAGCACGAGGGGTGCGTCAGTCATGGGGGATTCCTCCAAACAGGGTGCTGCCGAAGTGTTCGATGTGCTCGCGCATGACCTTGCCGGTCAGGTCGGCGTCGCGCTGGCGGAACGTGTCCAGGATCGGAAGATGCGCGTTTGCGATGGCGACCAGGTCGAGCTTGGACTTGATGAGGGAGACCAGGGTGTAGGCCTCGATCCGAAGGCCTCCCCAGGATTCGAGGAGAACCGAGTTGCCGGCGGCCTCGACGATGATTTCGTGGAATCGGGCGTCATGGACGAGCACGCCGTGCTGGTCGTTGTCTCGCGCAGCTGTCAGCATGTTGTGCATCTCAGCCTCGAGCATCGAGTACATCTCATCGTCCGCTCGAGGAGTGGCCAGCTGGCCGGCTAGCTCCTCGAGCGCAGCGCGGACGGGGTAGGACTCGGTGAGCTCCTCGTGCGACACCTCGCGGACGCGGGCGCCGCGGTAGGGCTCGGTCTCGATGAACCTCATGGCCTCGAGGTCTCGGAGTGCCTCGCGCACGGGCGCTTGGCTCACTCCGAGTTCCTGCACCAGCTGCAGCTCGACGACCCTGTCGCCGGGCTTGTAGGTGCCCTCGAGGATGCGCTGGATGATGAGCTCCTTGATCTGCTCACGCATCACGGTGCGCACAAGGGTCACGCGAGCACCTCCACGATGCCGGTCGTGCCGTTCACGCGGATGCGGTCGCCAGTCTTGATCTGGCGGGTCGCGTCCGACGTGCCGACGACCGCGGGGATGCCGAACTCGCGCGAGACGACGGCCGGGTGCGAGGCCATGCCGCCGGCGTCGGTGACGAGGCCGGAGATCTTGGTGAACAGCACCACCCACGAGGGGCTGGTCATGCGGCAGATGATGATCTCGTCGCGCTCGACCTGGCTGAACTGCTCGGGCGAGAGGACGACACGTGCCGTGCCCTCGACGATGCCCTTGGAGGCGCCGAGGCCGTGGATCTCGCCCTCGACCTCCGACGGCTTGCGGTACACCTTGTCCGGGAAGGCCCACAGCGCCAGGTACGGGAAGGCGAGGTTCTCCTCGGTCGCGGTGCCGACCCAGTCCCGGGGGCGCAGTTCGTAGGCCTCTTCGCGGTCGTCACGGCGGTCACCGACGAGGTCCTCGGCGTCGAACCCGTTGCTGCCGGCCATCAGGGTGCGCAGCTCGTTGTAGCGCAGGTACATGACGTCCTCGGGGTCCTCCAGCTTGCCGGCGGCGACGAGTGCCTTGCCGATCGCGATGAGGACGAGGCGGACCCGGGCGTTGGTGCCCTGGTCGATGTAGAAGTGGTGGTCCGGCGTGAGCGGGTTCATCCGGAGGCTGAGGTCGAGCGCGCCCTGGAGCCGCTCGAGGTCCTCACCGGTGACGCCCTCGACGGCCTCGGCCTTGGCGGCCTCCAGGTCGCGGGCCACGGCGGCGATCTCCGCCGGGTAGTCGTAGTCGACCTCCAGGTAGCCGCGAACCGCCTCGAGGATCGGGGCCGGGTCCTCGCGCCAGGTCTTGAAGGAGAACTCGTGCGCGTACATGGACTTGTAGCCGAACTCGGCCGAGTACGCCTCGATCTCCTTGTCGAGGAACTGCTGCCCCTCGGGGGTCGACTGCAGCGCCTTGACGATCTCGGGCGCAGTGGCCTTGGTGAACGCCTCGGCAACTGCTCCGCCGTCGTTCTTGACGCTCTCCTTGATCTTCCACAACTCCTCGATGGAGTCCCAGTTGCGGTTCACGACCGAGCTCTGCAGGCGACCGGTCAGGTCGCTGTGGTCGCCCTCGCCCTTGACCTCGGCGATGACGGTGTTGAGGTTCATGGTGGAGGAGAACTGGGCGAAGTTGAGCACCCAGTGGATCTGCCAGTGGCGGTCGTGCATGTCGATGGCGTCCTCGAGGAGGATCGCGAGCTCGACCAGGCTGGCGGCGTCGGTGTCGTAGGTGTCGAAGCGCTCGAAGTTGCGGGTCATCTCGGGCACGAGGCGGTCACGCCACCAGCCGAGGAAGTTCTCGGCGTAGTAGGGAAGGGTCCAGCCCAGGTAGCCGCCGATCTCGGCGGCGTACTCCTCGGACTGGGGGGTGCGCGGCGTGTAGCGGGCGCCGTACTCGGAGGCCTCGGCCGTCAGACCGACCTCGGCCGGGATGGCCGCGGTGTAGACGTAGCCGTTGATGATCTTGGAGATCCAGTCCGACGCGAACGGGGTGCCGAAGCGGCGGAACATGTAGTCGCACTTGAGCCACCAGCCGCCGATGTCGGCGTACATGGGCGAGACCGGGTTGGGGATGTGCAGGTCGTCGTGGACCCACAGCAGCTCCTTCTGGCCGTGGTCCCACGCGACCGGGAACTCGTCATCCCCGAAGAAGGTCGCAACTGTCTCGGTCATCTTGTCCTCCTGGTGTGTGACCGCGGCCACATGTTCTACTAGATTATCGATAATCTAGAGTGAGGGTCGTCACCCGTCAACCCCTCACAAGAACTTGCTGAAACTTTTCCGAAACAGGTCCCAGGAGGACGCCGTGCCCACTGCTCACCCACCGACCAGCAACGCCCCGAACGCAACGAGCTCGGACTACGCCCTAGCCAATGAGGACCGTCTTGGCTTCTGGGCCGATCAGGCCGGCCGGCTCGACTGGTCCGAGCCCTTCACCGAGGTTCTCGACTGGAGCACTCCCCCGTTCGCGCGATGGTTCGTGGGCGGCCGCCTCAACGCGGCGTACAACTGCGTCGACCGTCATGTCGAGGCCGGCCAAGGCGACCGGGTCGCCCTGCACTTCGTCGGCGAGCCAGCCGGGGACACCCGCGACATCACGTACGCCCAACTGCAGGCGGAGGTGAGCCGGGCCGCCAACGCCCTGACCGCGCTCGGCATCGAGGCCGGCGATCGGGTGGCGATCTACATGCCGATGATCCCGGAGGCCGTCGTCGCGATGCTGGCCTGCGCCCGGCTGGGGGCGCCGCACACCGTCGTGTTCGGCGGCTTCTCCGCGGACGCGCTCGCGGGCCGGATCAAGGACTGCCAGGCCAAGCTCGTGATCACCGCAGACGGCGGATACCGCCGCGGGGACCCGTCCCCCCTCAAGCCCGCGGTCGACACCGCGGTGACCAGCTGCCCAACCGTGTCGCACGTGCTCGTCGTGCGGCGAACCGGAGAACCAGTCGAGTGGACACCCGGCCGTGATGTCTGGTGGCACGACGTCGTCGCCGCCGCCTCGCCTCACCACTCCCCCGAGATGTTCGACAGCGAGCACCCGCTCTTCGTCATGTACACCTCGGGCACCACCGGCTCTCCGAAGGGAGTACTGCACACCACGGGCGGCTACCTCGTGCAGAGCGCCTACAGCTTCTGGGCCGTCTTCGACCATCGCCCCGACGACGTGTACTGGTGCACGGCCGACATCGGCTGGATCACCGGCCACACCTACCTCGTCTACGGACCCCTCGCCAACGGCGCGACCCAGGTGCTCTACGAGGGCACGCCGGACACCCCTCACAAGGGACGGTGGTGGGAGATCGCCGCCGAGCTCGGTGTGACCACCTTCTACACGGCGCCCACCGCGATCCGGACGTGCATGAAGTGGGGCGACGAGTTCCCGGCCGCCCACGACCTCTCCCGGGTCCGCATCCTGGGGTCCGTCGGAGAGTCCATCAACCCACAGGCCTACGAGTGGTACCGCGAACACATCGGCGGCGGTCGCGCTCCCGTGGTCGACACCTGGTGGCAGACCGAGACCGGCGCACACATGATCACCCCACTGCCGGGTGTCCGGTCCGGCAAGCCCGGCTCCGCCATGACTCCACTCCCGGGCATCTCGATCGACATCGTCGACGACGACGGCAACTCCGTGCCGCCCGGGCAGGGCGGCTACCTGGTCGCCACCGAGCCCTGGCCGGCGATGATCCGGACGATCTGGGGCGACGACGAACGGTTCGTCGAGACCTACTGGTCGCGTTGGCCCGGCTACTACTTCGCCGGGGACGGTGCGCGCCGCGACAACGACGGAGACATCTGGCTGCTCGGCCGCGTCGATGACGTGATGAACGTGTCCGGACACCGCCTGTCGACCACCGAGATCGAGTCCGCGCTGGTGTCCCACCCCTCGGTGGCCGAGGCCGCAGTGGTCGGCGCCTCGGACGAGGTGACCGGAACGGCGGTCGTCGCGTTCGTCATCCTGCGCGACTCGGCCTCCCCTAGCGACGACATCGTTGAGGCACTCAGGACGCACGTCGGCCAGCAGATCGGGCCGATCGCCAAGCCGAGACGGATCTCGATCGTCAGCGAGCTGCCCAAGACCCGGTCGGGCAAGATCATGCGCCGCCTTCTCCGGGACCTCGCCGAGCACCGTACGACCGGGGACGCAAGCACCCTGGCCGACTCGGACGTGATGGCCCAGATCGCCGCCGACCTCACGCCGTCCGACTCCCCCACCTGACCCTCCGCACCACGAAAGGACCACCCCCATGCGATTGCTGATCATGGGCCCCCCGGGGGCCGGCAAGGGAACGCAAGCACTTCGACTCCAACAACTCCTCGGAGCTCCCCACATCTCGACCGGAGACATCTTTCGCGCCAATGTCGCCAGCGAGACCGATCTCGGCAGGGCCGCACAGGGCTTCATGGACAAGGGCGAGTACGTGCCCGACGAGCTGACCAACGCGATGGTCTCCGAGCGGCTGAGCCAACCCGACGTCGAGGCGGGGTTCATCCTCGACGGGTACCCGCGGACGGCTGAGCAGGTTCTACGGCTCGAGGACTTCCTCGGCCGGCGCGGCCTCGCACTGGACGCCGTGCCGTGCCTCGTGGTCCCCCGCGACGACCTGCTGGATCGACTGACCGCCCGCGCAGCCGAGAGCGGCCGCGCGGACGACACCGCCGACGTGGTGATGCATCGCCTGGACGTCTACGACCGCCAGACGGCCCCACTCCTGGACCTCTACCGGGAACGACGCCTCCTCCGGGAGGTCCCCGGGACCGGCTCGCCCGACGACGTCACCCGACGGCTCTTCGAGGCCCTGCACCGCACGGTCGACCCCGCCGACGAGGCCACATCGGCCTGACCTGGTCCCTGAGTTCGGGGCCCCTGCCCACCCGGGCAGGGGCCCCGCGCATTTCGCCCGTTGGCAAAAGAACCTCGAAGTGCTTGACACCTTGTGATGCCCATCACTACCTTTCCGGATTATCGATAACTGATAATCGAGGAAAGCAGGGACCCATGGCACACGCCATCCCCACTCTTGTTGCACCGGTGCACCGCACGCGCGTCCTCCGGGCGCTGCTGGTGGCTGTCGCCATCGGCTTTGTCGCTCGCGAGGTCGCGTCGGACCGCGACACCTTCGTGACGATCCTGCTCAACGGCCTGACGGCCGCCGGCCTCTACTTCCTCGTCGCGTCCGGGTTCACCCTGATCTTCGGGCTGTTGCGGGTGACGAACCTGGCCCACGGCAGCTACTACCTGGTTGGGGGCTACGTCGGCTACTCCCTGCGAGAGCAGACCGGGAGCTGGCTGGTCGCCCTCGTCGGGGCCAGCATCTTCGTCGCGTTGCTGGGGATGGCGTTCCAGCTCCTGATCCTGCGTCGCGTGGCCGCCGATCCCATCCGGGAGGCGCTCGTGACCATCGGCCTGACGGTGGTGGCCGCCGACCTCACGCTCCGGGTGTGGGGAGGCGCCCCCCGAGACATCGGCGTGCCGAGGCTCCTCGAGGGCACCCTGACGATGGGCGACCTGACCTACTCCAAGTACCGCCTGGCGCTCCTCGCGTTAGCGGCGGTGGTGGGGATCGCGCTGTGGGTGCTGCTGCTGCGGACCCGACTCGGCATGACGATCCGCGCCGGCGTGGATGACCCCGCGATGCTGGCCGCGACCGGCGTCAACGTTCCGGTCGTCTTCACACTCGTCTTCGGCCTGGGGGCCATGCTCGCCGGCTTCGCGGGCGTGGCGGGCGGTTCCTACCTCTCGATCTCCCAGGGCGAGGACGCCCGCTACCTGCTCGTCTCGCTGCTGGTCGTCATCGTCGGCGGCCTCGGAAGTGTCTCCGGTGCGGCCGTGGGCGCGCTGGCAGTCGGACTGGTCGAGGCCTTCGCTCAGGTGCACCTGCCGACGTACTCGGTCCTGGTCACCTTCGGGGTGATGGTCGTGATCCTCGCCGTCCGCCCCCGAGGCCTGTTCGGCGGTGCCGCATGAGCACCCAGCGCAGGACCCTGCTGGTGGGCGCGATCGCACTCGCTGTCCTGGTCGCCCTCCCCCACGTCACCACGCCGTTCTTCTTCGTCCAGATCCTCATCCGGAGCTTCTGGCTCGGGACGGTGGCCGCCAGCCTGACGTTCCTGATCAGGTACGCCGGGATGATCTCTCTGGCCCAGACAGCGATCTACGGCACGGCGGCGTACGTCGTCGCCAACTTCAGCGTGATCCGTGGCATGAACCCCTGGGCCGCAGCCCTCTGCGCCATGGGCATCGCCACGCTGGTCGCGCTCGCGATCGGCCTGCTGTCCGCCCGCGCCCGCGGCGTCTACTTCCTGATGATCACCCTCACCGCCGGGGTCTTCGTCTACTACTTCGCCCTGCAGTACCGACCCTTCACCTTCGGGTTCGGCGGCATCAACGGCGTGCAGGTGCCGGCCATCGGCTCGATCCAGTTCCGCGACCCCCTGAACTTCTACTACCTCGCCCTGGTCGTCTCCATCCTGGCCGCGGCCGCTCTCTACGCCTACGCCCGGGCGCCGATCGGTCTCGCCCTCCAGGGCGACCGCGACTGCCCCGAACGGATGACCGCGCTCGGCCTCAACACCACCGCAGTCCGCGTCGCCGGCTTCACCGTCGCGGGACTCGTGGCCAGCGCCGGAGGCGTTCTGTCGGTCTGGTTCAACGGCCAGGTCTCACCTGGGTCCCTGGACATCGTTCGCACCATCGACATCCTCGTCATCGCCGTGCTCGGCGGCCTCGTGCGCATCGAGGGTGCCTGGGTGGGCGCGTTCCTCATGTCCGTGCTCGCCGTCTACGCCAGCGACGTCACGGACTACTACAACACCGTGATCGGCCTGGTCTTCATCTTCGTCGTCGTCTTCTCGCCCGGGGGTTGTCTCGGGTTGGCGACCTCTCTCGGGAATCGCATCAGCAAGTCCCTGAGGGCCCTTCCGGTCCTCAGGCGCTCCACCCCGGTAATGACCGTCTCAAAGGAGAACTGACCGATGTCTCGACCCCGACCCGCCATCCGCGCACTTGCGCTGGGCGTCTCTGCCGTCCTCTCGCTCTCGCTGGCCGCCTGCTCGTCGAGCGGCGCCGACACTGCCAGCGGCGCCGGCGGTATCGCCGGCAGCGCCCAGAAGGACAACGGAGCAGCCACCGACGGCACCATCAAGATCGGCCTGCTGTCCACCCTGGACGGTCCCTTCGCCGTGCTGGGCGAGGTCGCCAACCAGGGCGCCAAGCTCGCCCTGGTCGAGGCCGGAGCGACCCTGAAGGGCGACGGCCCGCGCGACGGCGTCTCCGGTCTCACCATCGGAGACCAGCCCGTGGAGCTCTCCATCGGCTCCTCGGACGCCACCCCGGACAGTGCGCTGGCTGCGGCCAAGCAGCTGGTTGAGAAGGACGGCGTCGACATCCTGGTGGGTCCTCTGTCCGGCGACGAGGGCCTGGCGATCAAGGAGTACGCCAAGCAGCACCCCGAGGTGACGTTCGTCAACGGGACTTCTGGCGCCCAGAACACGACATTGCGCGACCCGGCGTCCAACTTCTTCCGGTTCACCACCGACGGTGCGCAGTGGATGGCCGGTCTGGGTGACTACGCAGCAAGCACGCTGGGCTACAAGTCGGTGGTCACGATCGGCGAGGACTACTCCTTCCCCTACGACCAGGTCGGCGGATTCATGACGCCCTTCTGTGCTGCGGGCGGCACTGTCCCGGACAAGATCTGGGTGCCGATCGGGACCAAGGACTTCTCGTCGTTCATCTCCCAGATCCCCGACGGGGTCGATGCCCTCTACGTCGCACTGGGCGGAGCCGACGCGCTCAACTTCACCAAGCAGCTTGATGAGTCCTCTCTGGCCGGCACCCCGATCATCGGGGGCACCATCACCGCGGACGGCTCACTGATCGCCGGACTCGGCGACCGGGCGGAGGGGATCGTCTCGGCCGGTCCCGTCGCGGCATTGGACACGCCTGAGTACGCCGCATACGCGAAGCTGTTGAAGGCGACGTACCCGAAGAGCGGACCTCCGGGACTCTTCGACACTGGCTACTACACCGAGATGAAGAGCACCCTGATGGCGCTCGACCAGGTGGACGGCAAGCTCGATGACAAGCACGTGGCGCTCAACGACGCGCTCGCCAACCTGACGTGGACGACGCCAACCGGCCCGGTCAAGCTCGACGAGAACCGTCAGGCGATCGCCAACAACTACCTGTTCAAGGTCGAGAACGGCTCCTCGGTCATGGTCGACACCATCCCCAACGTCGACGAGACCCTCGGCTTTGACCGTGCAGACTACATCGCCAAGCCGGCCAACGACCGCGACCACCCCAGCTGCTCGTGAGCCAGACATCCGCTCTCACCCTCACGGGGGTGACCCGCAGGTTCGGCGGGGTGGTCGCGGTCCAGCGTGTGGACCTCGACCTCCCGCCGGGCTCGCGGCGTGCCCTGCTCGGTCCCAACGGTGCCGGGAAGACCACCCTGGTCAACCTCATCGCCGGGGACTTCCGACCCGACGAAGGATCGATCAACCTCTTCGGGGTCGATGTCACCCACGAGAGCGGACGCCGTCGCGTGTCCCGCGGCCTGGGACGCACCTACCAGCGCTCCAGGACCTTTCCCGGCCTCACTGCGCAGGACAACGTCGAGGTCGCACTCATCGGGGCATTCGGCGGCACCTGGAGCCTGCGGCCCGGCGGGCGTCGTCGCGACGCCCGTCGGGCCGCAGCCGCCGAGCTCCTGGACAGGGTCGGCATGGCCGCGAAGCTGGGCCATGTCTCCGGCTCGTTGTCCCACGGAGAGCACCGCCAGCTCGAGCTCGCCATGGGCCTGGCGGGCGATCCGCGGCTGCTGATCCTCGACGAGCCGGCCGCCGGGCTGTCCCCGTCCGAGCGCGAGACCCTCACCGGCCTCCTGCTCGGGCTCGAGCCGGGACTGAGCGTGCTGCTCATCGAGCACGACATGAACGTCGCCCTGACGGTTGCCGACTCGGTGACGGTCATGGCGGACGGGCACGTCGTCTTCGACGGCACACCCGACGAGATCCGGGCCAGCGACAAGGTCCACGACATCTACCTGGGGAACGCCCATGTCTGATTCCGCTCTCACCCTCACCGGTCTCGACGGCTGGCGGGGCAAGGCCCACGTCGTCCAGGAGCTCGACCTGGACCTGCCCTCAGGGCGCCTCGCCGTGGTCGGCCGCAACGGCATGGGCAAGACGACGCTGTGCGAAGCCGTCACGGGCATGCTCGCCCTGACCACCGGGGGCCGAATCGGCGGCAGCGCGAAGCTGTTCGGGACGGAGCTGGTCGGGTTGAAACCACACCAGATCTCTCGCCTCGGCGTCGGTTACGTGCCCCAAGGACGCCGGGTGTTCGGGTCCCTGACCGTCGAGGAGAACCTCAAGGTCGCCTCACGTCGCGGAGACTGGGACATCCAGCGGGTCTACGGCCTGTTCCCGCGTCTTCAGGAACGACGGTCCGTGAAGGCCGCCAACCTGTCCGGCGGTGAGCAACAGATGCTCGCCGTAGGTCGGGCCCTGGTCACGCAACCTCGGCTGCTGATCATGGACGAGCCGTCCGAGGGCCTGGCGCCCGTGGTCGTGGACCAGCTCGTCGAGGCCTGCCACCGTCTGAGCGACGAGGGGATGGACCTCCTCGTCGTTGAGCAGAACCTCGGTGCGGCGCTGTCGCTGGCGGACGACGTCGTGGTCATCTCCAACGGCCGGGTCGTGGCACGGCTGAAGTCCCAGGAGCTTCGCGACAACGCGGAGCTCCAACGCCAGTTGCTGGGGATCGGGATGCCGGTCTCGGCCTGAGTAAGCGCTCAGTGGTCGTGGAGGTTCCTGCCGAAGAGCTCGATGTGTTTGCGCATCTCCTTGCCGACACGCATCGGGTCACCAGAGCGCAGGGCCTCCACGATCACCGTGTGGGTCTCGGCGATCTCGAGCAGGTCCGAGTCGGACTTGATGACCGAGATGAGGGTCCGCGCCTCGATCCGGAGCGCCCTCCACGCCTCCAGCAGGACCCGGTTTCCGGCTGCCTCGACGATCAGCTCATGGAAGCGCGCGTCGTGTGACAACTGCTGGTGGACCTCGCCGGCCCGGGCGCACTTGCGCATGTCCTCGAGCTCAGCCTCCAGCGACTCCAGGAGCACGTCATCGACCCTGCTCGCCGCCAGGGTCCCCGCGAGCTCCTCCAGGGAGGCGCGCACCGGGTAGGTCTCGGACAGCTCCTCGGTGGTGACGTGCCGGACCCGCGCACCCTTGTACGGCAGCGACTCGATGAACCTCATGGCCTCGAGGTCGCGGAGCGCCTCACGAACGGGCGCCTGGCTCACGCCGAGCTCGGTGGCCACCGTCATCTCCACGATCCGGTCCCCCGGGGCGTACGTGCCGTCGAGGATGCGCTCGATGATCAGATCCTTGATCTGGTCACGCAGCATCGTGCGGTCAAGCGCCACAGCTGGTCCTCGGTCTTCCTCGTTGTGCGGTCGCAGACAGTCTAGGGCGGCGATTCGCGCGTCCGCCCTTGCGACGGGAGCGACTACTCATTGGTCGGCGCGGCTCCCCCAGCGCACGCATCCCAACGTGACGCGCCGTGGAGGAGCTCACAGCTCTCTGGCTCGTATGGCAGTTTGCCCATCTCAGCCGTTCTTGGACAGGCGATGAAGTGGCAAATGCTTTCAGGCCCGGAATCCGTGGATTCCGGGCCTGAACTTTGTAGCGGGGGCAGGATTTGAACCTGCGACCTCTGGACAAACTTAGAGGCTTGCCCGTTGCTACCGAACGTTGCGGGAACCAGCCGAATCGCTTGTATCTACGCGGTCTTCATTGTCTCGAACACTCCCGACTGTAACCGATCGACTCCTGTCCGAGCCGACTGAATCCGGAGGGTTCGTGGAGGGTGTCGAAATCCCGCCTACTCGTGAGGTTCGATCAACCACGAGTCTTCGAGGCCCGGGCGCCACTCACGTACCCACGCAGCCATCGCCGCGATGGCTACCCGCAGCGCCTTGCCCTTGGGTGTGAGCCGGTACTCGTACCGCGGCGGGCGGGCCTGATACAGCCGACGTTCGAAGAAGTCCTCTGCAACCAGTTGGCGAAGCCGCTCGGACAGCACCTTCCGCGAGATCCCGAGCCGACGTTGGAAGTCGCCGAAACGGCACTCACCCATCAGGCCGAGCGCGATGATCTCGATGTCCCAGCGACTGTGAAAGACACCTCGACCAGGGTCCGAGGGCAGCAACATGGTCACACCTTGGTCGCGGCCACGGACCTCAAGGAGTTCTTGTCGAGCTTGCCGACAGCGTTGGTCGGGAGCGCTTCCATCACGCGAATTGCCGTGGGGCGCTTGTAGCCGCTGAGGTGTTCGCGACACAGCGCCTTGAGCGACTCGACTTCGACGCTGGCACCTGGCCGGAGTTGGACGAAGGCGACGACCACCTCACCCCACTTCTCGTCGGGCTCGCCGATCACGGCGGCGCCTACGACGTCTGGATGCTGGGCAAGGACGTCCTCGATCTCCTTGGGGTAGATGTTCTCGCCACCGCGGATGATCATGTCTTTCGAGCGCCCTGCGATGGTGAGGTAGCCGTCCTCGTCGAGGAATCCGATGTCTCCAGTGCGTAGCCAGCCGTCGGTCAGGACTGCAGCTGTTTCCTCGGGTCGTCCCAGGTAGCCGCGCATCACGTTCGGTCCGCTGACGACGACCTCGCCGACTTCGCCCTGAGGCAGCGTGGTTCCGTCGAGGCTGACGATGCGCAGTTCCTGGCCTGGGAACGGAAGCCCCACGGTGCCCGCCTTGCGAATGCCGTCGACCGGGTTGATGGCCGATCCGCAAGTCGCTTCCGAGAGGCCGTACGCCTCCACGAGTGGGAACCCGTATCGCATTTCGAACTTGGTGAGGAGCTCGGCCGGGGCCGGGGCCGCCCCGCAGACCGCGAACCGGACCGAGGAGGTGTCCGGCTGGATCTCGCCCGGCAAGGCCGCGAGCATGCTGTAGATCGTCGGCACGGCGGAGAAGAAGGTCGGTCGGACCTTCTCGACCGTCTCGAAGAAGGTGGCTGGATTGAACCGCTCTGCGATGACGACACTGGCGCCGACAAGCAGTGGCGAGAGGATGCTGACGACGATCCCGTTGACGTGGAACAGGGGCAGGATCAGCAGGCACCTGTCGGTGGGTCCGAGCTTGAGGCCTTCGCGTCCCATCTCGGTCATGGCATCCAGGTTGGCGTGGTCGAGCATCACGCCCTTGGGCACTCCGGTGGTCCCCGACGTGTAGATGAGCAGAGCCAGCCGCTCCGGGTCGTCGACAACCGCTGCGTCGTCCGTGGTCGCCAGGTCGTAGCGGAGTTCGGAGACCGGGAGGCAGGCAATGCTCTCGACCGGGTCACTGTCGTCCTCGATGACGAGGAGCCTCGCGCCCGAGTCAGCGAGCTGGCGGGCCACCTCACCGGACGTCAGGGCCGGGTTGACCGGGGTGAGCGTCGCCCCGATGCGCCATGCCGCGAACAGCAGGACGACGAACTCGACGCGGTTCGTGAGCCGCAGCGCCACGACGTCGTCCGTGCCGATGCCGAGCTGGCCCAACTGAGCGGCGACCGACCGCACCCGGGCGAGGAGGTCGACGTTGGTGAGCGCCTGGTTGGAGTCGGCGACAGCCGCAGCACCGGGTTCGGCGGCCGCTCGGCGGTCCGGGAGGGTGGCGAAAGTCATCGCGCCTCCTTGAGATGGCGCAGGAGAAAGTCGGTCTGGTCGGCGACCACGGCCTCGAAGGGAGCGCCGAGGTAGATGTCGAAGTGGCCGGCCTCGTACCTGCGGATCTCGGCCTTGGGTGCGGTCTTCGCGTAGGCGACAGTCTCTTCGGGCGGTGTCACGGAGTCGTGCTCAGGGACGCAGAAAAGGATCGGCATCCTGACGTTCTTCGCTGCCTTTCCGGGCCGGTGCCGGGTGATGGTCGGCGCGACCCGGGCGGCGACCTCGTTGATGAAGGTGACACCTTCGGGCACAAGCGCCAAGTAGCCCGGCAGCGCGTCGGGCGCGGTCATGAGCGCCCGCTCCCCAGGCGAACCGGCGAGCTTGACCAGCACGGGGTCTTTCCGCAGCGCGCCAGCAAGGATGTCCTGGGCGACGACAGGAAGCAGGCGCATCGTTCCTGCCGGGCCGAGTGCGCGGGCTGAGGCGATGCCGTCGGTGAACGGGCACTGTGAGACGGCTGCGCGCAGCTCGGGATGGCGCGAGGCCACGATGATCGCGTGGCCACCACCGAAGGAGCTGCCCCATACCGCGATACGGGTGCCGTCGATGTCAGTTCGCGTCTTGGCGTGGGCGATGGCTGCGTCCCAGTCGGCGAGCTGACGATTGATGGAGAGCAGTTGGCGCGGTTGACCGGTCGAGTCGCCGAAGTGCCGGTAGGTGAAGGCCATGGCGGCGACACCGGCCTGGGCGAATCGCCGAGCGAAGGCGTCCAGACCCATCTCCTTGGTGGCGCCCAGGCCGTGGCCGAGGATGACCAGCGGCGGGTTGTCGACGCCGTCGGGCAGAAAGAGCCAGGCCGAACAGGTGTCGCCGTTCGACGCAAACGTGATGTCGTGACGGGTGACGGTGTGGCTGCTCATGCCTTCACCCCTGCCGTCGGGGCGCCCGCGCCCCGGGTGTTGCCTGTTGCGAGAGCTTGCTCGAAGACGCCGGGCTGGTAGAGCGGCAGTTCGCCGCTGGCCTCGGTGTTGGCCATGTAGTCGAGCATGAGTTCCTGGCCGATCTTGGACAGCGCAGTCGCGAGGAACTCCGAGCGCTCGATGTGCAGGCCTTCCTCGAGGTCGGCGGAGCCGCCGAAGTAGACAGCCCGCTTGATCGCTGCACGCGACGTCTTCGGCCGGGACCCGAGGGTCGCTGCGAGCTCCAGTGCGCGGTCGAGGACCTTCTCGGGGGCGACGACGTCGTCGACCGCGCCGATCTCCAGGGCCTGAGCAGGAGTGAAGGGCTGGCCGGACAGGATCGCGACCAGCGCCTTGTGGTTGCCGACGAGTCGCGGCAGGCGCTGTGTACCTCCCCCGCCGGGCATGATCCCCAGCAGGACTTCGGGCTGCCCGATGAAGTAGTCACCCTCGGGCATGACCCGCAGGTCGTTGGCCCAGCTGAACTCAGCGCCGAGGCCGAGTGCTGAGCCGTTGAGTGCAGCGATGAAGATGACGCCACTGCGGTTCATCTTCAGGAACGTCTGGTGAACCCTCTCCAACTGGACCGCAGGCCACAGCGGGGTCTTGCCGAGTGCGCCCTTCATGCCGCCGGCGCGGTTGACGCCACGGGCAACATGCGCCAGCGCCGAGGCTCCCTTCACCCCGACTGATGGCACCGTGGCGCCGCCTTCCTGCAGCCAGCGCACTTCGGCATGGGAGACGAAGCGGCCCGGGTGCGTCCCAGTGAAGACGACCGCGTGGATGTCGGGGTCGGCGTCGGCACGGTCGACAAGTGCGTCGAGCTGCTCGGCGATGTCGTTGCCGAACAGGCCGAGGGGTCCTCCGTCGATTCGGGCGATCAGGACCGGCCCGCGGTCTTCGATGTCGAGGTTTCCTCTTACTTCTTGTGCCATGACGAGTCCTTGGGACGGGCGCCTTCGCGCTGCTTGATTTCAAGAGAATAACGAAGTTATCGTGATCGGGCAACCAACCGAGGAGAACCATGAGCAGAGTCACGCCGCCCGACTACGACTGGGTCATCGTCGGTTCAGGCTTCGGGGGCAGCGTCGCCGCGATGCGCCTGGCCGAGAAGGGCTACCGCGTCGCGGTGATCGAGCGTGGGCGCGACTATGCCGACGAGGATTTGCCGCGGTCGGCCTCCGACCGGCGGCGCTTCGTCTGGGCTCCCGCGTTGGGATTGCGCGGGATCATGCGCAACGTCTTGTTCGGCCATGTCTTCAGCTCGACGCAGACCGGTGTCGGCGGCGGGAGCCTGGTGTACGGCGGCGTGCTGTTCCGCGCACAGGATCCGTTCTTCGATGACGCGCAGTGGCATGACCTGGCTGAGTGGAAGCACGTGCTGGAGGGGCATTACCCGGAGGCTGAGCGGATGCTCGGGGTCGCTACGACTCCATGGGAGTCGGTGACCATGGGGTTGACTCGTGAGGTCGCTCAGCAGTTCGGAGCTGGCGACGGATTCGCGTCTGCTCCCGTGGGCGTGTTCTTCGGTGAACCGGGAAAGACGGTGCCCGACCCCTACTTCGGAGGCGCCGGACCCGACCGGACCGGCTGCACCCGCTGCGGCGAGTGCATGACCGGATGCCGTACCGGTGCCGCGAACCGGCTGAGCAAGAACTACCTATGGTTCGCGGCGAAGGCCGGCGCGCAGATCCATCCGGAACGCGAGGTCGTCGACGTTGCTCCACTGGGGGCGGCCGACGGTGCTGACGGATACCTGATCACGACCCGCCGTCCGGGCAGGCTGGTCGGCCGCGACACCCGCACGTTCACAGCTGGCGGCGTAGTGTTCGCCGGGGGCGCAGTGGGGACCAACGAGCTTCTCGCGGACTGCAAGCACCGCGGGTCGCTTCCCCGGATCAGCGACCGGCTCGGTGCCCTGGTGCGCACCAACAGCGAGGCAGTGCTGTCGGTTCTGCTTCCCTCCGACATCGGGACATGGCGGGACGTGACCGCGAGTAGCCGGGTGATCATCGACGGCGACACCCAGGTCGAGTTCCTCACTTACGGCCCCAACGGGGACTTCATGCGGCTGCTCTTCACGGTGTTGGTCGGCGAAGGGCGAACCTTGCGAAGGCTGTTGAAGTGGGCCGGTTCGGTGGCCCGTCACCCCGGGCGATGGCTCGCGACCCTCCGCTCCGGCTGGAGCAGCCGGACGCTGATGATGCTCGTCATGCAGCCCCGCGACAACGCGATCCGCTTCGAGGCCAAACGTCGCCGGTTGCGGCGTGGCTACCGGATCGTGTCCAAGGTCGACGGGGACCGGCCCGCGCCGACCTACATCGACGCCGGGCACAAGGTGGCCACGTGGCTGGCGGAACGGACCGGCGGCATCGCTCAGAGCAGCGTGTTCGAGGCGTTGGGCAACAGGCCGATGACCGCCCATGTCCTGGGAGGCGCCGCGATCGGCGCGACGGCCTCGACCGGCGTCGTCGACGCGAACCTCAACGTGTTCGGCTACCGCAACATGGTTGTCTGCGATGCTGCTGCGCTCCCGGCAAACCCGGGCGTGAACCCCGCATTGACGATCACCGCGCTCGCGGAGCATGCGATGGCACAGATCCCCGCTGCGGGTTTGGAACGATAGCCACATGGCCGAGGACACGACTGCTGCGCAATCCCCCTCCAACGGCATCGCCGAACGTTTGATCGCTGCGACGATCTCTCTGCTCGCCACGCAGGGCCCCGGTGCGATCAAGGCACGCACCGTGGCGGCGGAGGCCGGGATGTCGACCATGGTCGTCTACAACTACTTCGGCGGCGTGCCCGAGCTCGTCAACGCCGTCGTGGACCACGGCTTCAACGAGATCGGCAGCGCCTTCGCACGCCTGGAGGACACCGACGACCCGGTGGCCGACCTGTTCACGATGGCGCTCACAACGCTGGCGTACGCCCGCAGCAATCCCCACCTCTACGACGCGATGTTCGGCCTCTCGCGCCGCGCCACCTACCGCCCAGCGGAAGGGACGAGCGCGCACCTCGCCGGGCACTCCCCGGCGTTCCGCGCCGCCTATGTCCACGTCACCGAAGCGGCAGCCCGCCTCGGGGTCTCGGCCGGACTCTCGATCGACGACCCGACCGCGGCAGCGGGCGCGTTGTGGAGCTTCGTCCACGGCTACATCACCTTGGAACTGGCGAGCCACTTCGTCGAGTTCGACGATCCAGTTCGGCAGGTCCTGGTGCCCATGGGCGTCACCTTCTGCGTCGGGTTGGGCGCGGACCGCGAGGCCGCAGTGATCTCGCACGAAGCAGCTCTGGCTCGGGTACCGCTTCCCCGCCTCTAAGCCTTCAGGCGAGGACCTCTGGATAGAGATCCTCGATGGCACCAGCGAGGCCGGCTTTGACCCGGGCCGTGACCTCATCGGCCACCACCTCGAAACCGTCGCGCTCGACGACGTCCAGGACTGCAGTCACCAGTTCGTCAGGGGTCATCTTCGGACCGCTGGCTCCGGCTGCCATGGCGGTGTCGACGTAGCCCATGTGCACCCCGACCACGTGTACGCCGCGCGGCGCGAGCTCCACGCGCAGGCTGTTGGTCGCGGCCCAGAGTGCTGCCTTCGCGGCGCTGTAGACGCCGCCGAAGTGGTACCAGCTCGCAACCGAATGCACGTCGACCAGCACCGCTGCGTCGTGGCGCTCCAACAGGGGCGCGAAGGCTCGGGCCACGGCGACCGGGCCGAAGAAGTTGGTCTCCATCCCCTCGCGCAGCTGGTCGTCGGTCAGGTCGAGAATGCTCGCGCTGGCCGGGAGGTTGCCGGCGTTGTTCACCAGCATCGTGACGTCGTTCGCGGCGGCCGCCGCAGCGTCAATCGACGCCGCGTCGGTGACGTCGAGGGCGAGTGGAACCACGCGGTCGTCGTCCCAATCTCGGGGGGTGCGTGCTGTCGCGTAGACCTTGGCGGCGCCACGTTCGAGGGCCTGGTGCACGAATGCCGTGCCGATGCCTCCGTTGGCTCCGGTGACGAGCAGGACCTGTCCGGCAAGCGTGGGCATGTCAGTTCCCCTGTCCTTGGTGGATCACGGTGGTGCCGCGGTTGGTCGACGGCAGGTCTGGGAATGCGTCCTGGTCGATCCCGAGGCTGCCTGAGCAGGCCAGCGGTCTCACTTGGAGGAACACGCCGACGCGGTGGGTCTTCTGAGTGAGTGCGTGCTTCATCCCGCTGGCGTGTCCCCCGGGCTTGTAGGCGAAGTCCTGGGCGAGCCCGTAGGTCTTCCAGAGGCTGATCGAGGTGTGCTCGAACGGCAGCTGGGAGGAGATATCGATGCTGCCTCGGTGTCCCGGGTGGTGGGCTGCTCGGCTGGCGGCGTGCAGGTTGTTGCGCACGAAGGTGAGGAGCTCTCCGCGCCGGAGGATGCCGTGGACGATCGCCACCATCGGCTCGTCCTTGGCCAGGGGTGCGGCCGTTCCCGCTCGGGGAGTCCAGCCGTGCCAGTGGTCGAGCTCGGACTCGGAGTCGATCCGGACGCGGACGAGTTCACCGTCGAGACTGAAGCAGCCCGGGTGGTCGACAGCCTCCTTCAACGGCCCGGCGAAGGCCGCTTCAGCGGCCTCGGGTGATTCCCAGGCGGCCACGAGCGCACAACCTCCCGGCAGGATCGAGGGCGGTACGGCGTAGGTCCCGTTGTTGGAGTAGTTGACGCTCGCGCCCCGAAGTCCGTCGATTCCCTGATCGATCAGACGCCGCGCGGATCTGCGCCAGCGGATCCGTCCACCGGTCGGCCGCGCGAAGGCGTCGATGGTGACGAAGTCTGGCCTGGTCATCAGCTCTCACCCAGGAACTCAAGGACCTCCGGCACGAACTCGTGGTGGTACTGGAAGATACCGCCGTGGCCGGAGTCGGGGTAGATCCGCAGGCGCGAGTCTGGGAGCCGCGCTGCCATGTCCTTGGAGTGCTCGCTGGCGACCATCAGGTCCTTGTCGCCGTTCGCCACGAACACGGGGATCTTGATCTGTGACAGGTCGTCGGCGGCGTGCAGGCCAGCGCTCGTGATGGCTCGGAGTTGGGCCAGGCGCGCTTGGGACGAGATCGGCTCGTCCCGCCCGGTTGTCCGCTCAGCCAGGCGCGCGAAGTAGTCGTTGGCCGCCTTCTTGCCCGAGGTGGTGCGGGGGAAGAACAGGAAGTGGCGCGGATCCTTCCGAGTCAGGAAGGCCTTAGTGTAGGCACCGCCGACGATGAAGGGCATCTTCCAGATGCCACCGCCTCCGCGCGGGCCGCTGCCAGCGACCACCATCCGGCGAACCAGGTCGGGCGCCTGAAGTGCGACCATCTGGGCGACGGCGCCGCCGAGGGAGAAGCCGATGAGGTCGACGTGGTCGTACCCCAGCGCACGGATGAAGGCGATCGCGTCTGCGCCCATCTGCTCGATGTCGGTCGGCACGCGGCCGCCGGTCGACCCGACGCCGCGGTTGTCGAACGCGATGACGTGGTGCTGGGCAGCGACTCCGTCGAGGACCCGCGGGTCCCAGTCGTCGAGGACCGCGGTGAAGTGGTGCAGGAACACGACAGGCACGCCGCCTGGTTCGCCCAGCTCGCGGTAGGCGAACGAGGTGCCGTCGACGTCGATCGTCTTGGTGGGTGTGGTCTTCCAGCTGGTCATGACTTCTTCCTTCGTGAGGGTGCGGCGGCAGTGGCAGACAGAGACCTCGAGGCGCGGGCGTCGAGGCGGGCGAGGACGTCGAGGATGCGGCGGTCGTGGGAGAAGCGGGTGTCGAGGGTCGGGCCGAGGATGCCGCGTAGGGAGGACACCGGGCCCCACAGGTTCGGGCGGATCACCCGTACGGCGCGGCTCTCCAGGCCGTCGGCGATGCCTGCTGCCGCCTGGGCCGGCGTGATCCGCTTGAGCATCGCCTTGGGCAGCGCGCCCAGCAGCTCCATCACGACCGGGTCCTCGTCGACGCCGCGAGCGATCATGTCGGTCTGCACCAGTGAGAAGTACGCGGTGAGAACCGAGACGCCGTGGTCGGCGAGCTCGATGCGCAGGCCGCGGCCAAGCTGCTCGACAGCAGCCTTGCTCATCGCGTACGGGATCGTGCCCATGCCGTTGAGGAAGGCGAAGACCGAGCTGATCAGGACCACCTGACCCTGGTTCTCGATGACCTGGGGCAGGGCCGCCGCGACGGTGTTCGCCACGCCGGTCACGTTCACCGCCAGCGTCGCCTCGATGTCAGCGGTCGGCGTGTTCCGCAGGGTGGCCGCCTTCGCCAGCAACCCGGCGTTGGCGATGACGACGTCGAGCCGGCCGAAACGGTCGACCGTGTGCTCGACGGCCTGCTCGAGGGAGCCGCGGTCACGGACGTCGGCGACGCAGCCGGAGGCGTTGCTCGGATGCAGCTCGCGGGCCCGATCAGGCGTGTTCGGGGCGATGTCGGCGATCGTCACCCTGGCTCCCCTGTCGAGGAGAGCGCGGGCCGTCGCGGCACCGATCCCCCCGTTGCCACCGGTGATGAGGACGACCTTGCCGGTGAGGTCGTACGTCGCGCGGCTCATTTGAGACCTCGCCGCGGCGAGAAGGAGATGCGGCCGTTGCGGCGCACCATCGCCAGCGCGGTGACCAGCGGGCCACGGTCCAGGTCGGGCTCGAGCCCGCGCGCGAGCCGGTGTAGCTGGTCGGTGTTCCAGCTGATGTTAAGGAAGCCGTCGAGCGCCTTGAGGTCGGTCAGGCGCCCGAGGATCGGGCGCAGCCCCGCCTGGATCTCCTGGGTCGTCAGGGTGGCGGCCCTTCCCTCGAGGATGCTCGCCGCGGCGTCGGTCGCCGTTACGGTCGGACGGGCGATGCCCACGAGGTCGCAGTCCCCGGCCGCGAGCGCGTCCTCCATCGCGGACCGGCTGCGGAACCCGCCGGTCACCGCGATCGGGATGCCGCCCGCCTCCTGCCGGACCGATCGCGCGTAGTCGAGGAAGTACGCCTCCCGCTCGCGGGTCGAAGAGGCTTCGGAGCCCCCCATGGCCGGGGACTCGTAGTTACCGCCGCTGACCTCGATCAGGTCCACAGCCTCGACGGCCAGCGCTGCCACTACCGCACGGGAGTCGTCCTCGGAGAAACCGCCGCGCTGGAAGTCGGCGGAGTTCAGCTTGACCGCGACGGCGAAGCCGGGGCTGACCCGCCCGCGCACGCGGCGTACGACCTCGATCAGGAACCTCATCCGCCGCTCCGCTGTGCCGCCCCACTCGTCGGTGCGCAGGTTCGTCAGGGGCGAGAGGAACTGGGTGATGAGGTAGCCGTGCGCGGCATGCAGCTCGACGCCGTCGAAGGCGGCCTCCTCGCAGACCGCGGCAGCGGTCGCGAACCGCTCGATGATCTCCTCGATCTCGGGGCCGGTCAGCGCGCGCGGCGTCGTGGCGCCCGGCATGGCCAGCGCGACGGGGCTCGGCGCGACCGGAGTGTGGCCCAGGGCGAGCAGGTTGGACTGGCGGCCGGGGTGGTTGAGCTGGGCGAAGATCGCGGCACCGCCGTCGTGGGCGGCCTTGGTCCACGCGGTCAGCTGAGGCAGAGCGCGGTCGTCTTCGATCGCGATGTTGCCCGGCTCGCCCAGGTGTGCGCGGTCGACCATGATGTTGCCGGTGACCAGGAGGCCGTAGCCGCCCTGCGCCCACCGCCGGTAGAGCGTGACGATCCGGTCGTCGGGCGAGTTGTCGGCATCGCCCAAGGCCTCGCTCAGTGCCGCCTTCGCGATGCGGTTGGGCAGGCGTACGCCGGACGGCAGGTCGAGCGGATCGGAAAGCGAGGCCATGGTGTGCTCCAGTTCATGATTGCAGTACGTTCGTAATAGTATGATCGTAATGCTATCGTGTTGACAAGCCCCGGAAGGAGATTGCACGCCATGGCCAGGTACAGCCCCGAACACAAGGAAGCCACCCGCCGCCGGATGATCGAGACCGCCGGTCGCCGCTTCAAGAGCGACGGCATCGACGGCTCCGGCATCGCCACGCTCGTCGCCGACGCCGGCCTGACCAACGGCGCCTTCTACGGCCACTTCGCCTCGAAGGACGACCTGGTCGCCTCCGTCGTCACCCAACAGCTCGCCGACCAGGTCGCCGTCGTCAACGACCTGCCCGCCGGCCTCGCATCGGTCGAGTCCTATTTGCGCGAATACCTCTCCCCCGCCCACCGCGACGACCTGGCGGGCGGCTGCCCTTCGGCCGCCCTGCTGGACGAGATCGGCCGGTGCGACCTCACGGTCCGCGAGGCCTACACCGAGGGCGCCCACTCGATGATCGAGGCCATCGCACGCCACCTCGACGACGGCGACGCGCAGCGGACCCGCGAGCGCGCGATCGGCCTGTTCACCCTGCTTGTCGGCTCGATCCAGGCCGCCCGCGCGGTCACCGATCCCGAGCTGTCCGAGCAGATCCTCGCTGCGGCGTACGTCAACGCCGTGACCCTGGCCACCGCCGGGCAACCGCCCCACCCGACCCGACAGGAAACTCCATGAAGGCCTTCGTCGTCACCCACTACGGCCCCGACGGGCTCAAGGCGGCCGATGTCCCGGCGCCGAGCGTCGGACCTCGCGACGTCCTGGTGGACATCCGCGCGGCCAGCATCAACCCGCTGGACAAGATGGTCCGCAACGGCGAGTTCAAGCAGCTCATCAAGTACAAGCGCCCCTTCACACTCGGCCACGACCTGGCCGGCGTCGTGCTCAAGGTTGGCGCCGATGTCCGCGGCTTCCAGGCCGGTGACGAGGTCTACGCCCGGCCGCGCGACCGGCGTATCGGCGCCTTCGCCGAGCAGATCGCGATCGATGCCGCCGATGTTGCACTCAAGCCCTCCTCGCTCTCGTTCGACGAAGCAGCGGCCGTGCCCCTCGTCGCTCTCGCGGCGTGGCAGGCCCTGGTCGAGGTGGCGGAGGTGCGGCCCGGACAGAAGGTCCTGATCCACGCAGGCGCCGGCGGACTCGGTTCGACTGTCATCCAGCTGGCCAAGCACCTCGGCGCGCACGTCGCGACGACGGCCCACACCAACGACGTCGAGCGGGTCCGCGCCCTCGGCGCGGACGAGGTCATCGACTTCACGCAGCAGGACTTCACCCAGGTCGTGTCCGGCTACGACGTCGTGCTGGACTCGCTCGGGCCGGCCAGCCTGGAGAAGTCCCTCACGGTCCTCAAGCCCGGCGGCCTGGCCATCAGCGTCGTGGGCCCGCCCGACCCGGCGTTCGCCGACCAGCTCGGCCAGCCGCTCCTGAAGCCGGTGATGGGTCTACTGAGCCGCAAGATTCGTCGCCGGGCCCGGAAACTGGGCGTGCGCTACTCGTTCTTCTTCATGCGCGCCAGCGGCAGCCAGCTCGCGACGCTGGCGACGCTTTACGACGCCGGCACGATGCGACCCGTGCTCGACCGCGCCTTCCCGTTCGACCGAACCCTCGACGCCATGGCGTACGTCGAGCAGGGCAAGGCCGCGGGCAAGATCGTGGTGACCCGATGACGACGTCAACAACGGCGGCGGCGCAGACCTCGGCGACCACCCCTACTCAGTACCTCGAGGCGGCCGGCACCACGTTCGCCTACCGCGAACTCGGTCCCCGCTCCGGCGTGCCGCTCGTGATGCTTCACCACTTCACCGCGACCATCGACGACTGGGACCCGCGTGTCCTGGACGGCATCGCGGCTGAGCGGCACGTCATCTACGTAGACCTCCGCGGCGTCGGCGGCACCAAGGGGCGCGTGCCGATGAAGGTCGACGTGATGGCCCAAGACGCGATCGCGTTCATCGGCGCGCTCGGGCTGACCGAGGTGGACCTCCTGGGGTTCTCTCTCGGCGGGTTCATCGCCCAGGTCGTGGCGAGCTCAGAGCCGAACCTTGTGCGACGACTGATGCTGACCGGCACCGGACCAGCGGGCTTCAAGGGTGTCGGCCAGTTCAACCGTCGACTGCTGACCGACTCGGCCCAAGGCGCCGCCAAGATGACCGATCCGAAGCCGTTCCTCTTCTTCACACGAAGCAAGAACGGGCGCGCAGCTGCCGCCGACTACATGGTGCGCATCAGCGAGCGAAGCGAGGACCGAGTGAAACGAACGTCCATCCGCGGGGCCGCTAACCAGCTGATCGCCATCAGCAGATGGGGCGCTCAGCCACCGATGGACCTCGCCGCGATCACCCAACCCACCCTGGTGGCCAATGGCGAGGACGACCGGATGCTCGCCACCCGCGGCTCCTTCGAGCTGGCCCACCGGATCCCGAACGCCCAGCTCGTCATCTACCCCGACGCCGGGCACGGAGGCGTCTTCCAGCACCACGACCGGTTCGTACCGGAAGTCCTGGACTTCCTGCGCTAGCAGGGAGCCCGTCACCGACGCGCTGTTCTCCGGCGCCACAACGTCCTGAGGAAGCCGCCATGAGCCACAACAGCACCGAACCCGTCATCACTTCGTACGCCCAGGCACCGACGCGCAGCATCGCCGTCGGCGACACCAGGTACGCCTACCGGGAGCTCGGACCGAAGGGCGGGATCCCGGTCGTCTTCTTCGTCCACCTGGCAGCAACCCTAGACAACTGGGATCCGCGGATCGTCGACCCGATCGCGGGCACTCGTCACGTCATCGCCTTCGACCAGCGCGGAGTCGGCGCCTCCACCGGACAGGTGCCCGGCACCCTCGAGGAAGCGGCCGACCACGCGTACGAGTTCATCGCAGCGCTCGGCTACGACAAGATCGATGTCTTCTCCTTCTCGATGGGCGGCATGATCGCGCAGGACCTGATCGTCAAGCATCCCGACCTGGTCCGCAGGCTCATCCTGACCGGCACCGGGCCGCGTGGCGGCAAGGACATGGACAAGGTCGTCGGCGTGACGTACGGGGACATCCTCCGCGCCACCCTGACCCGGTCGGACCCGAAGGAGTTCCTCTTCTTCAACCGCGATGCCGAGGGCAAGGCCGCGGGCAAGGCGTTCGTCAAGCGACTCCAGGAGCGCACCGTCGACCGCGACAAGAACATCACGATCAAGGCGCTCCGCACGCAACTGAAGGCGATCCAGGACTTCGGTCGCTCAGCCCCGTCGGACCTGTCGACTTTCACCCAGCCGACGCTGATCGCCAACGGCGACCACGACCGGATGGTTCCCACCGTCTTGTCCGAGGACCTACATCGCCGGATCCCCGACAGCCAGCTGATCATCTACCCCAACTCGGGGCACGGTGGCATCTTCCAGTTCCACGAGATGTTCGCGCCCGTCGCGGCCGAGTTCCTCGCCGACTGAGCCAACCGTCCGCGCCGGACAGCGAAACGTGAAGTGGGGCCTGTCGCGCATGTGCTGGGCTGAGCCGTGAACCTGCCGCGACCTCGGTTAGCTCGTCGTTGCTCGGGCGACAATAGCCCGTCATTTCCTCACAGACCGAGGTCCCGGCTGGTCGTGGTCATCATTGCCTCAGCTGGCCGGATGTAGTGGTTCACCAAGGTCCCCAGATCACGGTGACGCGTCTGGGCGGCGATCCGGTCGATCGAGGCGCCGTTGACGGCCGCAGTCGTGGCATGCCCGGCGCGCAGCGAGTGGCCGGATACAGGGATGCCGTCGAAACCGGCGGCATGAGCACGCTCCTGGACGGTCCTACTGATCGCGCGCGGTCCGATCCGCTCGCTCGTCGGGTGGTTCCGATAGTGGACGCGCGTGAACAGCGCGCCCGGTCCCGACGGCCGGACGTCGAGCCAAGTGTCGACTGCCCGGATCGGGTCGGTCAGCGGGTTGTCGCCGCGCGCGACCCCGACGAGTTGGCCGCGGGCGTCTTGGTCGGTCTTCGACCGACGGATGTGGATCAGGATGCCGCTCGGCTTGCGGAGGATGTCCTCGACGTTCAGCGCGGCGACCTCGCCTGGTCTCATCGCGGAGGCGTAACCGACGAGGAGGATCGCCCGGTCGCGTTTGCCGATCGCGGTGTCGGCGTCGACCGAGGAGACGATCCGGCCGAGCTCGGCCACCGTTAGCGGGTGGGCCTGTTGGCGGGGTGCGACGCCCATGATGCGGCGCAGCCCGCGACGTACGCGTCGTACGACAGCCTCGGCGGTCGGGTCGGCGAAGCCCTCCTGATGGTGGCGGTGCGCGATGCCGGAGCAGTAGCCGTCGAGGGTCCCGAAGGTGAGTCCGGCTTCGGCGCGCTCGGCGAGGAACGCGGCGAGCGCCTCCGGCGGCGCCGGGAGCGGATTGATACCCCGGCCCTGACACCAACGGTCCCACTGGCGCCAGGCGCAGTCGTAGGTTGCGCGGGTCGACGCCGCGAGTTCGGCTTCGATGGCGGTGGCGATCCGTTCGGCATCGCTGGCCGTCAGGGCCACTCGGCTGTCGGCGAGCGGGAGTTCTTCGAGGCGGATGAGTGAGTTCGTCATCACCCACTCTCGGCGGCGCCGCCATGCCCGTGCGAAGGGCGGATCGGGCTGCGCGAACTTACCTCCCGAAAGGAGGGTTTGTGGTGGACGGATCAATTCTCAAAAGCTTTCAGGCCCGGGATTCGCGCTGAATCCCGGGCCTGATTTGGTAGCGGGGGCACTGTTTGGACCCGCGCACCTTGGCTTGTCAGTCATGGTGTTTCACGCTCACTCCCCTGGTCACACACCGGTTCGCGCCCCCATTCGCTGGCTCACCGTCGAGCCTTACGCACAATCGTTTCGACAATCAGGGTGCCTGCCGGCCATCTCCCGACAATGCCTGGCAAACGGTACGCCTTACCGACGACCGAACCTCCGGCCCGACACCCTGGGTGAGCTTGTCCCACAGTGAGCTGGAGTTGCAGGACCGGACGTCATTCGCCGCAAGCACCCGCGACGTCAGGCAGCGCTGTCCGACGTTCACCGGAGGAAGTCTGGGTCAACGTCCCTCGTGGGAGATGCCAGCTTTGGTGTGACCGTGCCGGCTTGTGATCCTGGGAACGAGAGCCCGCAGCGAGTGGGCTCTGGCTGCGCCTGTCCAGAGTCCGGCTCCGTAGGCGAGGTCGTCGAGGCGTCGTCCGGCGAAGAGCTCTCCTCGTCCCAGACCCATGGGTCGTGGGGTCAGTACGGCGTCCACGGTGGCGGCGAGGGCGATGGCTCGTCGGGCACGTTTCGAGAACGGTGCGGCCAAGGCGACTGCTGGCCACCAGTGTCGAAGGGTGAGGCTGGCGCTCTGTGAGACGGCGGAGGCGAGTCCCAGCACAGCCAGCCGTCCGGCTTCGCGTGTCCGTCCCTGCTCGAGGGGGAGGGCTCGTCGGACCCGGTGCGTGGTGAGGGCTGCGCAAGCGATCGCGACGGGGATCGACCAGCGTCGTTGGGCTGCGAGGGAGACGGCGGCGAGGGCGTAGGTCGGTGACATGACGGCCGGGGCCACCAGGTTGCCGTGCCGGGCGGCGAGCAGGGCGCCGCCGGTGCCGTAGTAGGCCTTGCGGCCGAGCCAGGAGCGCAGGGTGTCGCGGCTGTCGTGTCTGGCCTCGAGGTCCCCGTCGTAGCGGACCCGGTGGCCCTCGGCGACCAGGCGCCAGACCAGGTCGACGTCCTCGGCGACGCGGAGCGCCTCGTCGAACCCCTCCCCCAGGTGATCAGTGCGCACGACCAGGCAGGCGCTGGGCAGCCACGAGACGGTCGATCCAGGTCGGACCAGCGAGTTCCTGGCCCCGAGGTCGAGCGACTGGGAGACCTCGTCGTAGCGCTGGAACCAGCGAGCACGCGCGGTGGCGGCGTTGCCCCGGATGCGGGGCGCGACCGCGGCAACCCGGGGATCGGCGAAGTGGCCGCACAGGTCGAGAAGTGTCCGGGGGTCGACGCTGACGTCGGAGTCGACGAACGCGACGAAGGGGGTTGAGGCTGCTCGGAGTCCGGTGTTGCGGGCGGCGGCTGGGCCGAGGTTGTGGGCGTGGGAGTCCAGTCGGGCGCCGTGTCGTCGGGCGCAGGCGGCGACCGCGTCCCGGTCGTGGGAGGCGTCGTCGACCACGATGCACTCCAAGGCGGGACGCAGGAGCGCGAGGAGCCGGTCGAGCTGCTCGACCCGGTCGCGGATCGGGATCACCACGGTCAGCTCGGCCGCGGCGTCGGCACCCCGCGGTGGCAGCACGGGGGCGGCGAGGTTGCCGTCGAGGAGACGGTCCGCCAGCAGGCGCGAGGGCTCGTCGGTGACGGTGATCGTGTCGTTCTCGACGAGCGCTCTGCCCCGGTCGGAGAGACGGGCGAACCGGACCGGGGAGCCACCGATCAGCACGCGGCCCCCGTCGACGGCGCGGACGTCCGACCCGATGCGGACCTGAAAGCCCACCGGCAGGCCGGCTCTCACCCGGGGAACCCCCCGTCGGCATGCACCACGCTGCCGTTGAGGACCGCGCCCTGGGGTGAGCAGCAGAAGGCGATCGTGGCGGCGATCTCGTCGGGCTCGATGAGCCGCCGGATCAGCTGGGTGTGGGCGAACTCCTCGACCGACTCCAGGCCGTAGAGGTCTGCGGTGGCCGCCAGCATGTCGGTGCGGGTCGAGCCGGGCGAGACCGCGACCGCGGTCACGCCGGTGCCGACGAGGTCGGCGGCCAGGCCCTTGACCAGCCCGATCACGGCGTGCTTGGTCGCACTGTAGGCGGCAAGCCCGAACAGGCCGCGGGTGCCGGCCGCGGAGGCGACCGCGACGAAGCGGCAACCACCTGGGTCAGAGGAGGCGAGCATCGGCGGGATGCAGGCGGCGGCGGTGTTCCAGACCCCGCGGGCGTCGATGTCCCAGAGCAGGTCGAGGTCGGCCGCCGGGGTCTCCCACAGGGGAGTGCCGCCGATCATCACGGCCGCGGCCGCCACCGCCACGTCCAGGCGCCCCCAGCGTCCGGTCGCGGCGGCCACCGCGGCATCGATCGCCTCCCGATCACGGACGTCGGCGACGATGGGGAGGACGGCGTCGGGGTGCTCGACGGCCAGGGCCTCCAGCTCGTGCCGGCCCGGCAGCTGGTAGGGGACGTCGAGGTGGTTCTCGGCGCACCAGTCCACGGCGACGACCCGGTACCCCTGGCCGGCCAGGCGGCGGACGGTCGCGGCGCCGATGCCCCGGGCGGCGCCGGTCACGAGGGCCACACGCGTCACGGGACGGTCGCTCCTACGGCGCGTACGACGTCGGCGGTCATCGCCTCCAGAACCTGCCGGCCTTCCTCAGCACTGGCGCCTGCAGGGTCGCCGAGCACGCCGTTGACCGACACAGCGACGACGCCGCCGGTCAGCATGGCCGGCAGGATCTCGCTCAGCGGGTGCGTGTTCCCGGCCTCCGCGCGGTTCAGCCGAACGGACTCCGGGCGCAGGTGCAGCATCAGGGAGGTCTCGGTGCGACCTGCGTGCAGGTCGACGCCCTCGGTCGCACAGGCCACCCATCCGACCCGATGTCCCTCGCTCACCATCTGGGCCACAGCACCGTTGAGAGCCGGCACGTTGCCGCCATGGGCGTTGACGAAAAGGACCTGGTTGGCCCAGGTGCGCAGCGAGCGGGTCAGCTCGACGACGAGGTGGACGAGGGCTTCGGTCCCGATGGAGCTGGTGCCGGGGAAGGACTGATGTTCACCGCTGGAGCCGTAGGACAGGGCAGGTGCCACCCAGGATCCGGGAAGCTCGGCGGCTGCCGCGCCGGCCACCGCCGTCGCGATGACCGTGTCGGTGTCCAATGGCAGGTGCGGGCCGTGCTGCTCGATCGACCCGACCGGGACCAGGACCAACCTCGCCGCACCCGTCTCGGGTGAGGTGGCGGACGCGAGGTCGCTCATCGGGCCACGGCCGCCCGGTCACGCGCCGAGTCGCCGAGGATGCGGTGGAAGCCCTCGGGGACCAGCAGCAGCTCCGGGTCGAGCTCGTCGATGGAGGAGACACCTATGCCGAGCAGGGCGGAGTCGATGCCACCACGCAGCACGTCGAGGACGTTCTCGACGCCGGCTTGGCCGTTCGCGGCGAGACCCCACAGGTAGGCGCGGCCGATCATCACGGCGCGTGCGCCGAGGGCGACGGCCTTCACGACGTCCGAGCCACGGCGTACGCCGCCGTCCATGACGACCTCGACCTGGCTGCCGACCGCGTCGGCGATCGGCTTGACCATCCGGATCGCGGCCGGGGTGCCGTCGAGGTTGTTGCCGCCGTGGTTGGAGACCGACAGGGCGCTCACGCCGGCGTCGACCGCGCGACGGGCGTCGTCGATCCGGCAGACGCCCTTGAGCATGAACGGCTTGCCGCCGCTGAGCTGCCCCCACTGCTCGACCATCCAGGCGACGTCGTCCCAGGACGCGGGCGGGGTGGTCATCCACTCGTAGTAGGCGCCGAAGAACGTCGGGCCCTTGGCCTCACCGGGTGCGGCGAGGTTGGGAGCGGTCAGGTCGGGGATCTGACCGGACTTCCCGAACTGGTAGAGCCAGCGCGGCTTGGTGGCGACCTTGGGCGCCATCCGGACCATCGTCTTGAGGTCGACCTTCTCCGGGATCTCCGGGCTCCCCCAGTCGCGGCCCATCGAGAACGACCAGTCCAGGGTGGCGATCAGGCCCTTGGCGCCGGCGTCGTGGGCGCGTTGCATCCGCTGGATCATCACCTCGCGGTCGCCGGTCCAGTACATCTGGAAGAACGTCGCGGCGCCGGTGGCCGTAACCTCTTCAACCGACTTGGAGGCGAAGTTGGACAGGCCCATGACCGTGCCGCGCGCCGCCGCCGCCCGAGCCACCGCCACCTCGCCATCGGGGTGCACCGCCTGAACGCCGGTCGGGCTGATCAACACAGGCAGCGAGATGTCCTGGCCCATCAGGGTGGTCGCCATCGACCGCTCCGCCTGGAGCCCGGCGACGTGCGGGGCAAACCCGAGCTCCATGAACGCCGACTGGTTGTCGCTACTGGACTGGCCACGCTCCGAGCCGGCGACGAGGGCGCCGTAGACGGGAGCGGGCAGCCGCTTCTTCGCACGGGCCTGGGCCACGGCGACGGACTCGAACCAGGGGTTCTGCTTCCAGGGGTTCTCGAGCCACTCGGGCTTCTTCGACACGGGTTGTCCTCAGTTCTGGGGCGGGGTGAAGCCGGCGAGCGGGTTCTCGGCGCATGCCGAGACCGGCGGCGCGGGCGGGGTGAAGCCGTCGGGGCGACGCCCGAGGGTGAGCATCACCGGCTGGTTGCGGGTCGGGTTGGCCTTCGAGTGGTCCTGGCTGGGCGCCGGGATGGTGCGCTCCCCGGTGAGCGCCTCCTCGCCGAAGCCCCGCACGCACTCGGGATCCGGGCCATCGAGCGGCAGACCGGTGAAGAACTTCGCGGCCATGCAGCCCCCGCGACAGGAGTCGTAGAAGGTGCACTTCGCACAGGCCCCGCCGGTCTGCGGTGCTCGCAGCTCCTGGAACAGCTCGGAGGTCTGCCAAACCTGCCTGAAGCCGCCCTCGGCCAGCAGGTTGCCGGCCAAGAAGTTGTCGTGGATCGCGAACGGGCAGGCGTAGACGTCGCCGATCGGGTCGATCAGGCACACCACGCGGCCGGCACCGCACAGGTTCAGGCCGGGCAGGGCCTCACCGAACGCCGCCAGGTGGAAGAACGAGTCGCCGGTCAGCACCCCGTCACCGTGCGCCATCAGCCAGTCGTAGAGGACCCGCTGCTGTTCGGGAAGCGGGTGCAGCTCGTCCCACACGTCCGCGCCACGGCCCGACGGGCGCAGCCGGGTCAGCCGCAGCGTGGCACCGAACTTGTCAGCGAGGGCCTTGAACTCGTCCAGCTGGTCGATGTTCTGCCGGGTGCAGACCACCGAGATCTTGGCGTCCTCGAAGCCAGCGGCCTGGAGGTTCTCCAGCGCGGTGATCGCGGTGTCGTAGGAGCCGGGGCCGCGCACGTAGTCGTTGACCTCGGCGGTCGCGCCGTCCAGGGAGATCTGCACGTCGACGTACCCACCGCACGCCGGGCTGGCCAGGAACGCCGCCCGCTCGGGATCGAGGCGGACACCGTTGGTGGAGAACTTCACGCCGACCTGGTGGTTCACGGCGTACTCCAGCAGGTGCCAGAAGTCCGGGCGGATCGTGGGCTCTCCCCCACCGATGTTCACGTAGAACACCTGCATCCGCTGCAGCTCATCGATCACCGCCTCGCACTGCTCGGTGCTCAGCTCACGCGGATCCCGCTTGCCGCTGCTCGACAGGCAGTGCGCGCACTCCAGGTTGCACGCATACGTCAGCTCCCAGGTCAGGCAGATGGGGGCGTCCAGGCCGTACTCGAACTGCTGCACCAACGAGCCGGTCGTGGGCCGCTCCGTCGGGGGCACTGAGGTCACGGTCATGCGACTGCCTCGTCCTCACTCGCGCGGGGACGGATCATGTCGGTGGCAGCCAGACCCATCAGGGCGGCGGCGTACGCCGCGTGCTGAGGGTCGGGGATGCCGGCGGCCACCAGGGCCGACCGGGCATCAGGGTGCTCGGCGAGTCCCTGCACGACCCGCACCAGCTCCGGGCGCTTGAGGAAGGTCAGCTTCCGGTTGCCGAAGTGGTAGGCCAGTGCACCGAACGGCTCCGGCCTCAACGCGACCGACGGCGACAGGCCCCAGGCTCCGTCCAGGAGGTCCAACGGGGACTCGGCGGGCGTGGGCATCAGTAGACGCCGCACATGCCATCGATCGAGACCTCCTCGATCAGGTCCTCGGCAAGCAGCTCCGAGCTCTGGTCAGCGTCGGCAGCAGTGTTCTGTGCGGGGTTCATGCGGGGCTCCTCACGGTCAGCAGTCACGGGCAGGTGGTGCCGATCACAATAATGGCACTCGTGGTCATAATGGAAGACCGCGGGACTGCTAAATTCCGATCGCCATGACATTGGAGCCGCCGCTGCGCACCGCAACCCTCAAGGGACGACCCGTCGCGACCAGCCACGGCGAGATCGAGCAGGCGGCCTTCGGGCTCTTCGCCGAGCGCGGGTTCGACGGCACCACGCTCGAGGACATCGCCCAGGCGGTCGGCGTCGGGCGACGCACCCTCTTCCGCTACTTCGACTCCAAGAACGACATCCCGTGGGGCCAGTTCGACCGCACCCTGCAGGGGTTCCGCCAGATCTTCGCCGAACTGCCCGCCGACCTGCCCACGCACGAGGCAGTCCACCTCGCGGTCCGCCGTTTCAACGAGTTCCCCGACGACGCCCAACCCCCGCACCGCGAACGGATGCGCCTGATCCTCCAGACGCCCACCCTGCAGGCGCACTCGGTGCTTCGCTACGGACAATGGCGCGCGGTGATCGCCGACTACGTCGCCACCCGACATGGCCTGCAGCCCGCAGACCTGCTCCCCCGCACCGCCGGCCATGTCTCACTGGCGCTTGCAATCGCGGCCTACGAGACCTGGCTCGAGGACGACACCGCCGACCTCCCCGCCCTCATCGACACCACGTTCGTCGAGCTGCGCACCTACCTGAAGACCTGACAACCGGTCCGTCGGGAAGCAACCCCACACACGCGTGGCCCGCGGCTGAGGATCACGAGTGCGTCTGCGTAGTCGAACAGGTAGTCCCCCGGTCGTGGACGACCCCCTGCCGACGTTCACTGGAATCACCGCGAAGGGTTCGCGGAACCAGGAAGCGAGGCAGCCATGACCCCCCAGACCAACACCGCAGAGGCCGGCAAGCTGCGCTCGATCCTGCTGGAGCTGGCCCGGCACCAGGACGACCTGGCGGCCACCGAGGCGGCGGTCACGCCGTACTGGAGCCCCTGCCCCCCGAGCGTCCTCGGACACCGCACGGCCGCTGCCGCGCTGCGGGCCCAGGCAGACCTGGTCGCGTGAGGAGCCGGCGCCATGTACACAGTCCTCCCCCAGAACGAGAAGTACCTGAGCGACGTCTTCGGCTCGCACCTGCGTGACGGGGCGTGCGTCCTCGATGCCGAGCGCGAGGTCGGCTACGTGCGCCTCGAGTTCGGCACCCGACGCGGTCCCGACTCGGCGTACTGGGACGGCTGGTTCTCGGTCACCCGCACCCGCGAGGCCCACCCCCTGAGCGGCAAGATCATGACCGGCCCGATGGTCCAGCTGATCGGGCGCGCGTCATGACCTGGCACACCGCCACCGTTCCGCCCTCCAGCCTCGCCTCTGCGCTGGCCGCGATCCACCGCGACCACGGAACCCTCACGAGCTCCAAGCCAGAACCGGACGGCATCCACCTGACCTGGACCACGCCATCGCCCTCCCGCGCAGCACTCCGATGATCGCCCGTGGCGAGTACATCAGGTTTGCCGCCCTCGGCGACTCCGCCACCTACGGCCTCGGCGACCCCGTCGACAGGGGCTGGCGCGGTTGGGCCCGCCTCCTGTCCGACGCCATCGCCGCCACCCACCAGGTGTCGTTCTGCAACCTGGCCCTGCCCGGCGCGACCGTGTCCGAGGTCCGTGAGCACCAGCTGCCACTGGCCCTGGCCCACCGCCCGGTCATCGCCTCGCTCGTGGTCGGCCTCAACGACACCATGCGCTCGACGTGGGACCCGCGACGGATCCGTGAGGACCTGCTCCATTGCGCACGCGAACTGGCCGAGTCGGGCGCGATGGTCATCACCGCCCGGTTCCACGACCACGGCCGGACCATCGGCCTCCCCGGCTTCCTGGCTCGCCCCCTCGCGCGGCGGATCGCCGAGCTCAACCGGATCTATGACGAGGTCCACGAGCGCTACGGCCTGCTACGCGTCGACCTCAGTACGGACGATGCCGCCGCCCGCCGGGACTTCTGGGCCCACGACCGGCTCCACCCCTCCGAGCTCGGTCACCGACACGTGGCGGTCCGCGTCGCCCGGTTGCTGAATGCGGAAGGTCTCGAGTTCGAGCTCCCCTCGCTCGTGTGTACCGGGCCACGCGTGGGCCGCCTCCGCGCCGCACAAGAACTCGCTCACCAGGCAGCCCCTTGGATCACCAGGCGCATCCGTGACCTCGCGCCCGTCGCCGCCGGCCTCGTGGTGAAGCAGGTGCGTCCCCTGTGGGGCCGCGCCGGTGACGTCAACGCGGGATACGACGACGCCTTGAGCGTCTAGTCGAAGCAACGCCCTCCGCGCTCGGCCACACTCACGTGTGGCGCTCGCGAACCACCAGGTCGGCCTCGCGAACATGATTCACGCAGGCGGGGCAGCGCCTCGAGCGCGGGGCAGCCTCGAAAGGAATTTCCCACAGCTTTGTCCAGGTTGTCGTGTTGAGTCCGCACGCCGACGCGTTGGTGCCCACGGACTTCGCGTGCGTGACGAGATCGGCGATCCTGGGATCACCCGCCACTAGGTCCTCTGCGGACGCCGGCCCGGTGAGGAACCAACGTGGGCTGATGGGGCGCCGTACGGTCCGGTCGGCGCCCGTGGCTCGCCGGGGCATTCCTTGGCTCCTGAGGTTCACTGCGAACCCCTCCTTTGGGCAGTTCTGTCAGGGTTCGGACGAGCACGTCCGACCTCGAGTCGTTGGGTGGTCTCGTGCGCGAGACGGATGAGCTCACGTGCGGCGCTGCGTGCCCAGTGCTCGCCGTGGACGTTGTAGATCGCCACATCGACACCCTTGGCCGTTGGCCGCCCCGAGGCGGCACTGCCGACGACGGTGTTCTCGGTTGGCTGCGTGTCAGAGGGCATGGAGGATGTCCTCGACGCGGTCCTTGGCGTCACCGAAGAGCATGGCTGAGTTGTCGCGGAAGAAGAGCGGGTTCTGCACGCCGGCGTACCCGGACGCCATCGAGCGCTTGAAGACGATGACGTGGTCGGCCTTCCACACCGTCAGGACAGGCATGCCGGCGATCGGACTGGACGGGTCCTCGGACGCAGCCGGGTTGACCGTGTCGTTCGCTCCGATGACCAGGACGACGGCGGTTCCGCCGAAATCGTCATTGATCTCGTCCATCTCCAGCACGATGTCGTAGGGCACCTTGGCCTCGGCGAGCAGCACATTCATGTGGCCCGGCAGCCGGCCAGCCACGGGATGGATGCCGAACCGGACGTGCACGCCACGGGCGCGGAGCTTGCGGGTCAGCTCGGCCACGCCGTGCTGCGCTTGCGCGACGGCCATGCCGTAGCCGGGCGTGATGATCACCGAGTCGGCTTCGCTGAGCAGCTCGGCCACGCCTTCAGCGCTGATCTCGCGGTGCTCGCCGTAGTCGGTGTCGTCGGACGGGCCGGCCTCCACGCCGAACCCGCCGGCGATGACCGAGATGAACGAGCGGTTCATCGCCGTGCACATGATGTAGCTCAGGTAGGCGCCGGAGGACCCCACGAGCGCTCCGGTGATGATCAGCAGGTCGTTGTCGAGCAGGAAGCCCGACGCCGCAGCTGCCCAGCCCGAGTAGCTGTTCAGCATCGAGACCACGACCGGCATGTCGCCGCCACCGATCGAGGCGACCAGGTGCCAGCCGAGCAGCAGGGCGAGCGAGGTGACGACCACGAGCAGCCACACCGCCGGCGCGAGCACGAACCACACGGTCAGCGCGACGAAGGCGAGCAGCGCGCCGATGTTCAGGAGGTTCTTGGCCGGCAGCAGCAGCGGGGAGGACTTGATCCTCGCCGACAGCTTGAGGAACGCCACGATCGAGCCGGTGAACGTCACCGCGCCGATGAAGACACCGATGAACACCTCGGTGCTGTGGATGCCCAGCAGGTCCTCGGCCACCAGGGTCTCGGCGGCGGGACCCTGGAGATGGTGCTCGACGTGGAGGTATCCGTTCCAGCCGACGAGCACCGCGGCAAGGCCGACAAAGGAGTGCAGCAGCGCGATCAGCTCCGGCATGCCGGTCATCTCGACGACCTTGGCGCGCCAGAGGCCAATGGCACCTCCGACCACCACGGCCGCGGCGAGCAGGGCGGCCGGGAGCGGGTCGATCCTGTCGTGGATCACCTCAGCTACGACGGCCAGGAGGGCGATTGCCATGCCCAGGATGCCGAAGGCGTTGCCCACGCGGGCGGTCTCGTGCCGCGAGAGACCGGCCAGGGCGAGGATGAACAGCAGCGCGGCGACGACGTACGCCGCCGTGGCGGCGGACTCGGTGGTGAACATGTGCCTCATCAGCTCCTGGAGAACATTCCGAGCATGCGGCGCGTCACCGCGAACCCGCCGAAGATGTTGATGCTGGCCAGCAAGGTGGCGATCGCGGCCAGGACCGTGATGGGCGTGCTGCCTTCGCCGATCTGGATGAGGGCGCCGACCACGATGATCCCGGAGATCGCGTTGGTGACCGACATGAGCGGCGTGTGCAGCGCGTGGTGCACGTTGCCGATCACGTAGTACCCGATGACGATCGCGAGTGCGAACACCACCAGGTGTCCCTGCAGGCCCTGGGGTGAGAGAGCGATGAGGCCGAACAAGGCGGCCGCCGCCAGGGCAACCAGCCCGAGCCGCCTGCCCGCGCTGATGGGAGGCTTCTCCTCCTTGACCGACCCGTTCTTGGCGGCAGTCGTGGCTGCGGGGGCGGCCGACACGTTGACCGCGGGCGGCGGCCAGGTCAACTCCCCCTCGCGCACGACGGTGATGCTGCGCTGGACGACGTCGTCGACGTCGATGGTCAGCTGGCCGTCCTGCTCAGGGGTCATGAGCTTGAGGAGGTTGACCACGTTGGTGCCGTACAGCTGCGAGGTCTGGGCGGCCAGGCGGCTGGCGAGGTCGGTGTAGCCGAGGATCGTCACCCCGTTGTCGGTGACGATGCGCTCGTCGGGCTGCGTCATGGCGGCGTTGCCACCGTTGGCTGCGGCCATGTCGACGATGACCGAGCCCTTGCCCATGCCGGCGATGGTCTCAGCGGTGATCAGCTGTGGCGCCGCACGTCCGGGGACCAGCGCGGTCGTGATGACGATGTCAGCCTGACGCGCCTCCTCGTCGTACATCGCGGCGGTGGCCGCCTCCTGCTCGGCCGTCATCTCCCTGGCGTAGCCGTCGGTGGAGACCTCGGCCTCGAAGTCGACCTTGACGAAATGCGCGCCCATCGACTCGACCTGCTCAGCCACCTCGGGACGTACGTCGAACCCGCGCACCACCGCACCCATCGCGGAGGCGGCGCCGATGGCTGCAAGGCCAGCGACACCGGCACCGACGACGAAGACCCGTGCGGGGGGAACCTTGCCCGCGGCCGTCACCTGGCCGGTGAACATCCGGCCGAACTCGTGCGCAGCCTCGACGACGGCGCGATAGCCCGCGACGTTCGCCATCGAGGACAGCACGTCCATCGACTGCGCTCGCGAGATCCGGGGCACGGCGTCCATCGCGAGCGCGATCACGCCTTGGGCCTGGAGCCGCTCCAACAGCTGCGGGCTCCGGGCCGGTGCCATCATCGAGACGATGGTCGCGCCCTGGCGGAGGCGCCTGACCTCCTCCTCAGACGGGGCGTTGACCTTCACGACCACGTCCGCTGCCCACACCTCCATGACGGTCCCGACCCGGACGCCGGCGTCGAGGAACATCGCGTCCGACTGGTCGGCCGCGTCTCCGGCACCCGATTCAACGATCACGTCATAGCCGAGCTTGGTCAGCTGCGTCGCAGTCTTGGCGGTCGCCGCGACGAGGGTCTCGCCCGGTTTCGACTCGCGGGGAATGCCGATGAGCACAGGTTCTCCATTCCTCGGATCAGGGTTGAACATGGTGCGGTGAGGCGCACACACCAGATGATCGACGGGTTGTGCCCCCACGCGTGACTGTCGGAGGAAGCCACTGACCACGTGGGGGATGGGCGTCCGCTGTTCTGAGCGAAACCTCCCCCGATCGGGCGATGGCCGCGCCTCGCGCCAGGGCGAGCAATGTCAACGCGCGGCCCGTCCGAGCGGGAGATCGACCAGATCAGCCAACGCCGCGCGGTGGGCGCCAGCGGTGCCCAGGCCGATCTGGTCCGCCTTGGCCTTCTTGAGGTAGAGGTGTGCGGGGTGCTCCCAGGTCATACCGATGCCGCCGTGGAGCTGCACCGCCTCCTCCGCCGCGTGGACAGCGACATCACTGCAGTACGCGGCCGCGACTCGGCAGCTGACCGCCTGGTCCTCACCGGCGGCGATCGCGGCGGCGGCGTACCGGGCAGCCGCCGAGGCCGAGTTGACCTCGGCGTACAGGTCGGCCAGGCGGTGCTTGAGCGCCTGGAACCCACCGACGACGCGGCCGAACTGCTTGCGCACCTTCAGGTAGGCGACGGTCTCCGCCAGGCACCAGGCCGCAACACCCGCTTGCTCGGAGGCAAGCAGCCCCGCACCCACTGCCAGAGCCGATCTGACCGCAGCCTCACCCTCGGCAAGTAGCTCCGTCGAAGCCGCATCGTCGAGGGTGACGTCCGCCAACTGACGGGACATGTCGAGCGAGCTGACCGGGGTCACGGTGGCTGCGGCGCGCTCCACCAGGTGCACGGACACACCTGTCGCGGTACGGACCGGGACGACGAGCAAGTCGGCCTCGAGCCCCCCGGCGACACTGCGCACCGATCCGGTCAGGCCGCTGGTCGACTCGAAGACCTCTGGAAGCGCGGCCTCGGCCGAGGCGGAAAAGGGGACAACGAGCGCGGCAGTTCGTTCGCCCGAGGCAACCGCCGCAAGCTCGGAGGAGGCGACGTCGCCGTCGGCGGCGAGCAGCACCGAGGTGGCGACGACCGCGCTCGTGAGGAAGGGCACCGGCGCGCAGGCCCGTCCGAGCTCCTCCAGGACCACCGCGGCCTCGCGCGCGCTCGCGCCCACACCGCCACGGTCCTCGGGGACCAGCAGCCCGGCCAGGCCGAGCTCGAGAGCGAGCGCCCGCCAGAGCGGATCGACGATCGACCGGTCGCCGTCGTACACGGCAGCAACCGCATCGGAAGGACACCGCGCGACCAGGAGATCACGCAGCGTGGTTCGCAGGTCGTTCTCGGTCTCGGTGGCGAGCAGGTCCAGGTCGGCTGCCTCAGGCACGGTGGTCACTTGGAGAGCTCCTTCCAGGGGCGGTCCTTGTCGGTGCGGTGCTCGGCCGGCAGCCCGAGGACGCGCTCGGCGACGATGTTGCGGATGATCTCGGACGTGCCTCCCTCGATGGAGTTTCCCTTGGCGCGCAGGTACCGGTAGCCGGCGTCGCGTCCGGTGAACTCGACCTTCTCCGGGCGCTGCATCGTCCAGCCCTGGGCGTCCTCGAAGCGCAGTCCGTCCTCACCGAGGAGCTCGAGCTCCAGGCCTGAGAGCTCTTGTGAGATCCGGGCGAAGAACAGCTTGGCTGCCGAACCCTCCGGACCCGGCTGGCCGGACGCGAGCTTCTGCGTCAGCTGGCGACCGGCGATCCGCGCGACCTCGGCCTCGACCCACAGCCGCAGCAGCCGATCCTGCAGCTCCGGGGTACGGCGCTCCGGGTGGGAGCGCCAGGTCTCGGCGACCACGCCGATCATGCCGCCCTCGCGGCCTGCTCCGTTGCCGATCGAGACACGCTCGTTGTTGAGCGTGGTGTTCGCGACCTTCCATCCCTCGCCGACCCCGGCGAGCCGCTGGGAATCGGGGATGCGTACGTCGGTCAGGAAGACCTCGTTGAACTCGGCCTCGCCGGTGATCTGCCGCAACGGTCGTACATCGACCCCGGGGTCGGTCATCGGGCACAGGAAGTAGGTCAGGCCCGAGTGCTTGACCGCGTTCGGGTCGGTGCGGGCGATCAGGATCGCCAAGTGGGCGTTGTGCGCGCCCGAGGTCCACACCTTCTGGCCGTTGACCACCCACTCGTCGCCGTCCCGCACCGCGCGGGTCGAGACGTTGGCCAGGTCGGATCCGGCACCCGGCTCGCTGAAGAGCTGGCACCAGATCTCCTCGCCGGTCCACAGCGGTCGCAGGAAGCGCTGCTGCTGCTCCTCGGTGCCGTAGGACAGGATGGTCGGCGCCGCCATGCCCAGGCCGATGCCGTTGCGCTCGGGGCGGTTGGTCGGTGCACCGGCCTCGGCAAAGAGCCGGTCCACCTCGGGCTGCACACGCTGCGGCAGGCCCAGCCCGCCGAGGCCCTCGGGGTAGGACACCCAGGCCAGTCCCGCGTCGAAACGGGCACGGAGGAACTCCAGCCGGTCGGTCGTGACCGGGTCGTGCGTCGCGAGGAAGTCCGCGACCCTCTGTGCGATGTCACTCATGCCAGCCCCTCCCGCTTCCCAGCCTGACGGCGCAGCTCGCTCTTCGCCAGCGCGTTGATGTGCACCTCGTCCGGGCCGTCGGCGAAGCGCAGGGTGCGGATTCCCGCATACATGTTGGCCAGGGGGAAGTCCTGCGAGAGCCCACCCGCGCCGTGCAGCTGGATGGCCCGATCGAGGATGCCCTGCACGACCTTCGGCGTGGCGATCTTGATCGCCTGGATCTCGGTGTGGGCCCCCTTGTTGCCCACGGTGTCCATCAGCCAGGCGGTCTTCAGGACGAGCAGCCGCAGCTGCTCGAGCTCGACCCGCGACTCGGCGATCCAGGTGCGGATGACGCCCTGGTCAGCAAGCGGACGACCGAAGGCAACCCGCTGCTCGGCACGGGCACACATCATCTCGATCGCGCGCTCGGCAATCCCGATGGACCGCATGCAGTGGTGGATCCGGCCAGGTCCCAGCCGCGCCTGGGCGATGCCGAAGCCGTCTCCCTCACCACCGAGCAGGTTGGTGGCAGGGACACGGACGTCGGTGAAGGACAGCTCGGCATGCCCGCCGTGCTCACGATCGTCGTACCCCATCACGGTCAGGCAGCGGTGGATCTCAAAGCCCGGGGTGTCCCGTTCGACGAGGATGAGCGACTGCTGCCGGTGCCGGTCCGCGGACGGGTCGGTCTTGCCCATCACGATGAAGATCTTCGCGTTGGGGTTCATCGCCCCGGTGATCCACCACTTGCGCCCGTTCAGCACGTAGGAGTCACCGTCCCGCACGATGCTGGTCTCGATGTTCGTCGCATCGGATGATGCGACCGCGGGCTCGGTCATGGCGAAGGCCGAGCGGATCTCGCCGCTCAACAGCGGCTCGAGCCAACGCTCCTTCTGGGCGTCGGTGCCCACCAGCGAAAGCACCTCCATGTTCCCCGTGTCGGGGGCCGCGCAGTTCATCGCCGGAGGTGCCAGGTGGATGCTGCGGCCGGAGATCTCTGCCATGACGGCGTACTGCAGGTTGGTCAGACCCGCGCCCTCGGCGCCGGGGTGGAAGAGGTTCCACAGGCCACGCCTGCGTGCCTCGGCACGCAAAGCGGCCAGCACGGGGACCGTGTCCCACGCCCAGGGATCCGCGAGTTGCGAGCGCTGCTCGTGGAAGACCGGCTCGGCCGGGTACACGTGGCTCTCCATGAAGTCGAGGAGGGTGGCACGCAGTACTTCGGTCTTCTGGTCGAACTCGAAGTCCATCAGGAGCACTCCTTCATTGCGGTGAGTCCGGCGTCCAGCAGGGGATGGATGACCTCGCCGATGCCGGCGAAGCCCTCCCCCACCGTCTGCCCGTGGAGATGGCGGAAGTGGATCCCCTCGAGGATCGCGGCGAGCTTGTACGACGCGAGTCCGAGGTAGAACCCGAAGCGCGACAGGTCCCGATCACTGTTCGCTGCGTAGCGGGCGACGATTTCGTCCTCGCTCAGGAAGCCCGGAGCGGAAGCCGAGTCGACCACCGAATTGCCTGTGACCTGATCACCCAACCGCCCGTAGACGCACATGAGGGCGAGGTCGGTCAGGGGGTCACCCAACGTGGCCATCTCCCAGTCGATGACGGCTGCGGGACGGTCTTGGTCATCGGTGAGGACGTTGTCCAACCGGAAGTCGCCGTGCACGATCCCGGTGGCCGACTCGGCGGGGACGTCCGAAGCGAGAAGGCTGTGCAGCTCGTCAGCAGCGGGGAGATCGCGGGTGTACGACGCATCCATCTGCCTCTTCCAGAGTCGGACCTGGCGCCCCAGGAACCCCTCCGGGCGACCGAACTCCCCCAGACCCACGTCCGTCGGATTGACGGCGTGCAACGCCGCCAGGGTGTCGACCAGGCCCTCGGAGATCCGCCGCGTCCGCTCGGGGCCGAGCGGCTCCAGCTCGGCGGCATGGCGATACGGATGACCCTGGACCCGCTCCATGACGTAGAACGGGGCACCCAGGACGTCCGCGTCCTCGCACAGGGCGAGCGTCATCGGCACCGGTACGTCGGTGTCCTGCAGCGCCGCCATCACGCGGTACTCACGGACCATGTCGTGGGCCGTGGCCAGCACGTGGCCGAGCGGGGGGCGCCGCACGATCCACGTTGCCACGCCGTCGGTGACCGCGTAGGTCAGGTTCGACTTGCCACCAGCCAGGAGGGTGGCGGAGAGGTCCGCCCCGGCCCCGGGTATCGCTCCGAGCAGCCACGGGGAGAGCCTGCCGAGGTCGAGCCCGGGAAGGGACTGCTCCGCCGCACTCATCACGGCACCAGGATGCTGACGGTGTCCACGACGCACGCGGGCTTCTCCCCGCCATCGCGCTCGATCGTGACCCTGGTGACGACCTGGTAGCCACCGCCTCCTGGTGTGACCTCGAGCAGCTCCACGCCGGCCCGGACCCGTGAGTCGACCGGCACGGGGGCGGGGAAACGCAGCTTGTTGGCGCCGTAGTTGACGCCCATGCCGATGCCCTGCACGTCGTACACCTCCCAGCTCAGCATCGGCACCAGCGACAACGTGAAGTATCCGTGGGCGATGGTCGTGCCGAAGGGGCCCTTCGCCGCCTCGACGGGATCGATGTGGATCCACTGGTGGTCGCCCGTGCACGTGGCGAAGGTGTCGATCTGCTCCTGCGTGATCGTGTGCCACTCGGAGTAGCCGAGGTGCTCGCCGACCGCGGCCTCGAGCGCCGGGATGCCGTCGAAGGTCCTCATGCCTTCGGGCCGCCCGCCACGTAGAGGACCTGGCCGGAGACGAAGCCCGCACCGTCTGATGCGAAGAACGACACCGCGTGGGCGATGTCGGCCGGCAGACCGCCGCGGCCGACCGGGATCTCCTTGACCACGAACGCCTTGAAGTCCTCGAACGGCACGCCCATGCGCTCCGCGGTGGCCATGGTCATCTCGGTCTCGATGAACCCTGGTGCGATCACGTTCGCCGTGACGCCGAACTTGCCCAGCTCGATCGCGAGGGTCTTCGTGAAGCCCTGGACGCCGGCCTTGGCGGCGGAGTAGTTGGCCTGCCCACGGTTGCCGAGCGCAGAGGTGCTCGACAGGTTGACGATCCGACCCCAGCCGGACCTGGTCATGTAGCCCTGGACTGCCTTGGTCATCAAGAAGGCACCACGCAGGTGGACGCTCATGACCGAGTCCCAGTCGGCAAGAGTCATCTTGAACAGCAGGTTGTCGCGGATGATGCCGGCGTTGTTGACGAGCACGGCCGGGTCACCGAGCTCGGCGGCGATCCGCTCGACCGCATCCCCGACCGCGACTTCGTCGGTGACGTCGACACCGACCGCGAGCGCACGACCACCGTCGGCCTCGATGTCGGCGACGACCTGCTGGCAAGCCTGCTCGTCGAGGTCGAGAACGGCGACGGCGAAACCGTCGGCGGCAAGGCGGCGGGCGACGCCGGCGCCGATGCCGCGGGCTGCTCCGGTGACGATGGCGGTGCGGGAGGTTGTCATGTGGATTCCTGTCGGAGAGGGTGAAAGGGGTACGCCGGATGAGGGTCAGTCGCCCGCGGTCAGGCTGACGCCGCCGTCGATGACGACGGTCTGGCCGGTGAGCCAGGCCGCGTCCGCCGACAGCAGGAAGGCCACGGCGCTGCCGATGTCCTCGGGTACGCCGAGTCGCTTCAGCGGATAGGCCTGTGCGGCCGCTTCCTCGCGGCCTCGGTAAAGGGCCTCAGCGAATCTGGTCTTCACCACGGCCGGGGCGACGCCGTTGACCCGGACGTTGGGCCCGAGCTCGACGGCGAGCAGCTCGGTCAGCGAGTTCAGCATGGCCTTGGATGCGCCGTAGAACCCGATGTTCGGGGCGGTGCGGACACTCGAGACCGACGAGACGTTGACGATCGCGCCGCCGTGCTCGGCCATCCAGGCACGGTGGACATGCTGGATCCAGGAGACCGCCGCGATGCAGTTCACCTCGACGACCTTGCGTGCCGCGTCAAGGTCCAGGTCGACGAGCGGGCCGTAGACCGGGTTGATCCCGGTGTTGTTGACCAGTAGGTCGATGCTGCCGAAGGCGTTGATCGCCGTGCGGGTCGAGTCTGCCTGGTGCTCGACGTCGTCGGCCTTGCCGGCCACGGCCACCGCTACGGCCTCGCCGCCCAGGTGGGCGACAGCCTCGTCCAGCGCCTCCTTCTTGCGGGCTGTGATCACGACCCGAGCTCCCTCGGCGACGAGTCGCTCGGCGATGCCAAGGCCGATTCCCCGGCTCGCGCCGGTGACGATCGCGGTCTTGCCTTCGAATCGCTTGCTCACGGGATCCTCAGCTCAGCCGCTCGATGACCATGGCCATGCCCTGGCCACCACCCACGCACATCGACTCGACGCCGAACTGCTTGTCGTGCCACTGCAACGAGTTGATCAGCGTCGCGGTGATGCGCGCGCCGGTCATGCCGAACGGGTGACCGATGGCGATGGCGCCACCGTTGACATTGAGCTTGTCGACAGGGATGCCGAGCTGCTGGGCCGAGCCCAGCGACTGCACCGCGAAGGCCTCGTTGATCTCGAACAGGTCGATGTCCTGCAGGGTGAGGCCCGCGTGCTGCAGCGCAGCCGGAATCGCCTCGACGGGTCCCAGGCCCATGATCTCCGGGGAGAGACCGGTGACGGCCGTGGAGACGATGCGGGCGAGGGGCGTGAGGCCGAGCGACTTGGCCCTGTCGCTGCTCATGATGACCATGGCGGCAGCGCCGTCGTTGAGCGGGCAGGCATTGCCGGCAGTCACGGTGCCGTCGGGACGGAAGACCGGCTTGAGCTGGCTGACCGCCTCGATCGTCGTACCGGGACGCGGGCCGTCGTCGGTCGAGACGATCGTGCCGTCAGGCAGTGCCACCGGGCTGATCTCGCGGGCCCAGAAGCCCTCCTCGATCCGCTGGCACGCGAGGTTTTGGCTGCGCACAGCGAACTCGTCCTGCTCGTGGCGCGACATGCCCAGCACCTGTGCGACGTTCTCGGCCGTCTGGCCCATCCCGATGTAGAGGTCGGGCAGCTCGCCACTCTCGCGCGGATCGACCCACTTCTCGGCGCCGCCCTCGGCACGCTTCGACGTGCGCTCCTGCGCCGTGCCGAGCAGCGGGTTCTGCGCGCTGGGGTCGTCGGCGAAGCCGTTGACGAACCGGCTCACGGTCTCGACACCTGCCGAGATGAAGACGTCGCCCTCGCCGGCCTTGATGGCGTGCAGCGCCATCCGGGTGGTCTGCAGGCTGGAGGAGCAGTAGCGGTTGACGGTCACGCCGGGGACGCGGTCGAGGCCCGCCAGGACCGAGACAGCGCGGCCGAGGTTGTTGCCCGCCTCGCCCGCGGGCTGACCGACGCCGAGGATGAGGTCGGTGACGTGGCTCGGGTCGAGACCCGGCACCTTGTCCAGGGCGGCCTTGACCATCTGCACGGCCAGGTCGTCGGGCCGCATGTCCTTGAGCGAGCCCTTGCCGGCCCGGCCGATCGGAGAGCGGACGGTGGACACGATGACTGCTTCGGGCATGACTGCTCCTTCGAGTAACTAAGCGCTTGCTTAGCGTTACTGTGGTGCCATGCGTCCCCCCACGTCAATCCGCCAGCCGGGTGTGTTAGCCACGTCACCCCGGGCACCACGCACATGCCCATCCCCGGGGCCGAGAATGGAGCCGCGATGATCGAGCCCACCGACGTCTCCCGCGCCGACAACAGCCGAGCGCGCCTGCTCGAGGCGGCCGTGGCAGCGTTCGCTGACAAGGGTTTCCACGGCACCACGACACGCGACATCGCGACCGCGGCCGGCATGAGCCCCGCTGCCCTCTACGTGCACCATCGCTCCAAGGAGGAGCTGCTCTTCCTCATATCGAAGGACGGGCACGAGGACACACTGCGACTCGTCCGGTCGGCGATCAGCACCAGTGACGACCCGGTGGAACAGCTGCGCCGCGTCATCCACGACTTCGCCGTCCACCACGCCCGCGGCCACACCAGTGCGCGCATCGTCAACTACGAGCTCGCCGCCCTCTCGCCCGAGCACCTCGCCGAGATCAGTGGTATCCGCCACGCGATCGAGGACGAAATGCGCCGCCTGGTCGGGCGCGGGGTCAGCGCCGGCGTGTTCGACAGTCCCGATCCGCGGATCGCCGCAGGAGCGCTGCTCTCGCTCGGCATCGACCTTGCCAGGTGGTACCGCGACGGACTCCGGTGGACTCCGGAGCAGATCGCCGAGCAGTACGCCGAGATGGCCCTGCGCATCGTCGGCGCAAGCGCGCGGTCCTGAGCATCCGCGAGGACCGGCTCGCCCTCCACATCGGCAGGCTGCTCCCCCATCTGGGCACAGGCTGCTGCTGCCTCCTTCCCTACCGCGTCAGGAGGGCGACGATTCGGCCATGAACAGCCACGTAACCGCACCCCACCGGGTTCTCGTCACCGGCGGTGCCGGTGAGATGGGGGCCTACGCCTGCCGCATCCTGGCTGAGGCCAGCGAGATCTCCCAGGTCGTGATCGGCGACCGCGACGAGGAAAAGGCCGCCAAGCTGGCCGTCGACCTCGGACCCAAGACGAGGGCGCTCGCGCTGGACATCTCCGATGCAGATGCCCTGTCAGACGCGCTCGAGACGGTCGACATCGTGCTCAACTGCGCCGGCCCGTTCTACCGCTTCGGCCGTGAGGTGCTCAGCGCCGCCATCGCCGCGGGGACCGACTATCTCGACATCTGCGACGACTGGGAGCCCACGCTCGAGATGCTCGAGCTCGACGACGCCGCCCGCGCCGGCGGAGTCACCGCCGTCATCGGCATGGGCGCGAGCCCGGGCACCAGCAACCTCCTCGCCGTCCTGGCGATGGACGAGTGCGACGCCGTCGAAAAGGTCTACACGTCATGGCGGGCGTCCGCGGCACACTTCCCCAAGGCGCACCAGGGCAAGGAGTTCGCCGACGCGACCGCGGCGATCGAGCACTGGGTCCACAACTGCACCGAGCCGATCAAGTTCTGGCGCGACGGCGAGCTCGTCGACGGTTACGGCCTCGAGGAGATGACCCTGACCTACCCAGGTGTCGGCACCGACCCCGTCTGGATCTGCGGTCACCCGGAGCCGCTCACGCTGCCGCGGGTCCGCCCCGAGGTCCGCGAGTCGCTCAACGTGATGAGCGCGCGACGTGGCCTCATGGAGGCGATCGGCGGCATCGCGCTGCGAGTCCGCGCCGGCGAGCTCGACGTGCGCCAGGCCTCCGAGGCACTACTGCGCTCACCCAACGTCGCCGGCAGGGCCGCCGGTCCGTCGCCCTCCCTGCCGAGCAACATCTTCGCCATCGCGGAGGGCACCAAGGACGGCCGCCGGGTCCGTGTGGGCGCACAGGCCGTCGTCCAGCCCGAGGGCAACATGGGCGAGATGACCGGCATCCCGCTGGCCGTCGCGGCCCTGATGGCCGCGCGCGGCCAGGTCAGCAAGCCCGGCGTGCACGGCCCGGAGGGCGCCATCGACCCGAAGACGTTCTTCCACGACCTCGCGCAGTACGCCGCGGAGCCGCCCGCCCCGGGCGCGCCGGTCTACGAGGTCGTCACCGAGACCATCGACTGATGGCCCGCGACCGGATTCCGCTGGCCGCGCCACCGCTGTAGGCCTGTCCCGAGAGCCCGCTAGCGGCTTCACCCCCGACTCCGGGTCGCCGTCCGCACGTCCGAGACGGGCGGCGACCCGGACTCCAGCGACGTCCGCCTGGCCCACCCGTTCTCACATGACGGAGGTCGTCGAGCAGGCGAACGCTTGAGTTGCCCTGTGTCAACGTCCGTCGTTTCATGTGGCCTGGGGGCCTGTTCGCTGAGAACGCGCTGGAGGGCGTGATGGCGATTGGAGTCGAGGCGACGCCGCCTTGCCAGCAGCGCCAGATGATGTTCGCCCAGGGTCGGCCGACGATGCCCACGGCGTGGGGGTGGCCGTGCCCGGGCGAAGTCGCACAAGGGGTCGCGGAGCCGAACCCGCCGAGCTGGCCGGTCATCGCACGGAACCAGCTCGGCTTGCGACTGCTGCCGAGCCAACCCGTGGGCCGAGGATCTCTACCCACGCCCCTTCGGGGGCCTGCACCGGTGGCGCGGTCAGCGGATCCGGTCGCGGGCCTTCAGTCGATGGTGTCGGTGACGACCTCGTAGACCGGCCCGCCCGGGACGGCGTCGAGGCGCTGCTGTGCACGAGGGTCTTGTAGGGCACGACCAACGAGGAGCATCGGAGGACTCTGCTGCCGTCGTGCCCGCAGCCGACGTTGAAATGCGCCGTGGGCCCCCTCAATGCGAAGGGAGCCCACGGCACGCGTTGAGCTGTCAGGCGCCCTGCTCCTCCAGCAGCTTCTGGAAGCCGTCGCGGTTGCGCAGCCGCGAGACGATCGCGGCCACGATGACCAGCGCGGGGAAGATCATCGCCACGTAGTAGCCGGTCGTGTAGACGTCAGCGCTCGGGATGTGCGTGCCCTCGAGCAGGTAGTCCGACATCGTGAGGTTGACCTTGGCCGGGTCCAGCTTTCCCGCGACCATGTTCGCCACGTCGACCGAGTGGTAGACGAAGCCGGAGCCGTTCTGGAGCACGGTGACGACCGCTGCACCCACGGCGAAGCCGATGGCCATGATCGTGCCGGGCATGCCGGCCGCCATCCCCGCCTCGGTCTGGGGTACGACGAACTGCGGAACCGCGAACGCGCCGCTGTAGCCTGCCCGGCTGCCGAGACCGATGATGCCGGAGCCGACGACGTACTCCCAGGCCTGGTCGTGGGCCACCGCGAGGAACCACAGCCCGACCAGGCAGATCACCGCGCCGCCGACCAGGACGATGCCCGGACGTCCGCGGCTGATGATCTTCTCGGAGTACTTGCCGCTGATGAACATGGTCAGCGCGAACGGCAGCATGATCAGGCTGGTCTTCAGCGGGTCGTAGGTCAGGCCGTACTGCGCGACGTGCGGGGGCCAGCCGGTCTGGCCACCGTCGGTCGAGACGGGCAGCCCGTTCGGGTTCTGCACGTAGTAGTTGGACAGCACGAGGAACGCGGCGTCGACACAACCGAAGAGACCGGCCGAGATGCACGCGGTGGTGACGAAGGGCTTGCGCAGCACCGCCAGGTCGAACACGGGCCGCTCGGAGCGCCGCTCAGCGAACACCCAGCCCACGGCGGCCACGATGCCGATGAGCAGGATCAACGTCGCGTTCTTGCCGATCGTGGAGTCGGTCGGCGCACTGAAGGCCAGCAGGATGAGGGTCACCCAGCCGATCAGCCAGACCGTGCCGAGCAGCCCGATCCGCCCGGTGGACTCGGGCGGCGAGTTCGGCACGACCACGAGCAGGGCGATCGTGGTGATGACGAACAGCGCGGCCAGCAGGTAGTAGAACGGCGCGATGGACAGGCTCGGGAGCGAGCCGTCGGCGTTGAGGTGGTCGGGCAGTGGCCACAGCCGCACGGAGATGCCTCCGCCGACCATGCCCAGCACGACACCGCTGCCAGTCGCCATGATCAGCACCATGACTGCGGTCGAGACGCCGTTGCCGGGCAGGTGCCTGCGGAGGAAGCTCAGCGGCACCAGTTGAGCGGCACCGCCGAACCCGAGCAGGACCGACCCGACGACGAGGCCGGCGTAGTTGTCGCCGATCGCGGCGACCAGCGCACCCCCGGTCAGGAACCCACCCGACATCAGCGTGGTGGAGCGGTCGCTGAGGATGTCGGTCAGCCGCGGGATCAGGACGAAGCCCGCACCTCCGCCGAGGGTCAGGGCGGTGAACACCCAGGTCGCGGCACTGACCGAGTTGTGCGCGTAGCTCGTGGTGATCACCGGCAGCAGCGGCGGGAGCATGAAGGCGACCGCGTTGGTCACCGTTGCCAGCAGTGCTGCCACCGCGATCAGCGCACCGGGGCTACTGGCGGCGACGCGGGTGGGAGCCACTTCCGCCAGGCCCACTGTGGTCTCGAATTGATCCATGTTCCTCTCCAAGGGTCACGTTGCGGTGCTCGTGCACCGTCGACGCGGCTGGGTCCAGCCGTACCCGCTCGAAGGTAGGGACGATTCGACGCGACGACGCCCTGTGACCCAGGCCTCACCCACTTGGGGGAGTATCCCGCGACGGCCCTGGCGACGCAGCAGACCCGGCGTCGGGACATCCCCCAGGCGGGTGGACCGGAGCCGCCACTGGCGCCACACGCAGACGTACGGCGTCAGCCTGAGCGCCATGACGACGCAGAAGCTCCTGCCCGAGACCATGCCGCCCACGCACGGCTGGCCGCAGGTCACCGTGGCCACCGGCTCCCGGATCGTTTTCACCTCCGGCCAGGTCGCCCAGGACACCTCCGAGGAGATGGTGGCCGGGCCCGACGACTACAAGGGCCAGATGCTCCAGGCCATGCTCAACGGCTACGCGGGCATTGCCGCCGCCGGGGGGACGCCCCAGGACGTCGTACGCCTCATGATCTACGTCGTCGACCCCACCCCGGAGACTCTCGAGCAGGTGTACGCCGGCTTCGGCAAGGCGCTGGCCAAGGTCGGCGCAGATCCCGCCACGATGACGCTGATCGGCGTCGCCGGACTGTCGGACCCCACGCACAAGGTCGAGGTCGACCTCACCGCCGTTCTGGACTGATCGGTCCTCCCCCGGGCGGGCTAGCGGCCGGGCTCCGGCCCGGCACCAGCCCGGTGAACGGGCGACGATCCGGACATGACCACCCCCACTTCTCAGAAGTCCCGTACGCGCATCCTCGTGACCGGCGGTGCCGGCGAGATGGGTGCCTATGCCTGCCGCGTCCTCGCCAAGGCCGACGAGATCGAGCAGGTGCTCGTTGCCGACCGCGACCTTGCCAGGGCCGAGGCGCTCGCCGCCGAGCTCGGCCCGACGGCGATTGCGTTCGCCCTCGACATCTCCGAGGCCGATGCACTGCGCTCGGCCCTGGAGCAGGTCGACGTCGTGCTCAACACCGCCGGACCCTTCTACCGTTTCGGGCGCGAGGTGCTCAGCGCCGCGATCGCGACCGGCACGGACTACCTCGACATCTGCGACGACTGGGAGCCGACGCTGGAGATGCTTGAGCTGGACGAGGCCGCGCGCGCGGCCGGGGTCACGGCCGTCATCGGCATGGGCGCCAGCCCCGGCACCAGCAACCTGCTGGCCCTCCTCGCCATGAACGGTTGCGACACCGTCGACCGCGTCGTCACCGCGTGGCGCGCTGGCGCGCTCCCCTACCCTGCCGAGGACGAGGAGCCGCAGACCAACGCTGCCCTGGAGCACTGGGTGCACAACTGCACCGAGCCCATCAAGATCTGGCGCGACGGCGCCCTCATCGACGCCCACGCGCTGGAGGAAGTCACCGTGACCTACCCCGGTCGCGGCGAGGGCCCGGTCTGGGTCTGCGGCCACCCCGAACCGCTCACGCTCCCCCGGGTGCGCCCCGAGGTGCAGGAGTCCCTGAACCTGATGGTGTCTCGACGAGGCCTGATGGAGGGCATGCAGCGCGTGGCCGCCAGGGTCCGCAGCGGAGAACTGGACGTGACCGCCGCCTCGAAGCAGATCCTCCTCGAACCGAACACCGGCGGCAACGCCGCCGGCCCCTCACCGACCCTGCCGAACCTCTTCGCCGTCGCCGAGGGCACCAAGAACGGCCGGCGGATCCGAGTCGGGGCTCAGCCGATCGTCCTGCCGAACGCCAACATGGGCGAGATGACCGGCTACCCGCTGGCGATCGCGACACTGATGCTGGTCCGGGGGCTCGTCGACGCGCCCGGCGTCCACGGCCCGGAGGGCGCGATCGATCCGGAGGCCTACTTCCACGAGCTCTCACTACTCGTCGAAGACCGGCCCAGTGGACCAGTGTTCGAGGTCGTCACCGAGGAGATCTGAGCCTCGGGCCCCGGGTGGAGGTCGACCCCTGCATCCCCCACCCGGGGGTCCTCGGCGGCCGCGTGCTGCGCCGTCGTTGCCCGCCGGGCCGACGCTGGGACCATGCACCTGAGCACCTCGGACTCCAGGAAGGTCATCGTCGTCGGCGCGGGCCTCGCGGGTCTCACGTCGGCCAGCCGCCTCACTGAAGCGGGCATAGACGTCACGGTCCTCGAGGCCCGCGACCGCGTGGGGGGTCGCACCTGTACGGTCCGCGACGGCTTCGCCGACGACCAGCACGGTGACCTCGGCGGGGAGCTCGTCACCACCGACCACCGGGCGTTCACCGCCCTCTGCGCCGAGTTCGGCGTGGAGCTGTCCGACGAGGTGTGGCTGGAGCGACCCGACCTGCGGGCCGGCGAGAGCGCGCTCGAGGGCTACCTGGTCGAGGGCCACGTCATCGTCGAGGGCGCGCTGCTCGCCGGTGCCCGCTTCGCGGCGGTGGACGACGAGATCAAGGTGGCGCTCCGCGACGTACCGCCGGCGCCGCACGAGGTGATCGCCCAGTGGGTACGCCGCGCAGGCCTGTCCGGCGTGGCACGCCGAGCCATGGCCGGTATCGGCCGGATGCCGGTGCAGCACGACCCGATGTTCATCGACACCCACTACCTGACCGGTGCCCACATGCGGACCATCCGGCGCGTCGTCGGCGGCAGCCAGCGGCTCGCGGACGAGCTCGCGCGCGGCCTCGACGTACGCCTCGAGAGCCAGGTGCGCTGCGTGCGCCAGGCCGGCGGCCGCGTGCAGGTGGAGCTGGAGAGCGGGCAGCGTCTCGTCGCCCACCAGGTCGTCGTGACCGTCCCGGCGTTCGTGCTGCCCACGATCGGCTTCGATCCGCCGCTTCCGGCCAACGTGAGCGGCGCCATCGCGGCCATGCAGCGCGCGCAAGGCGGCAAGGTGATCGCGCAGTACGCCGAGGGCGACGCCGTCCGGGCCGCGCTCAACCACGCGGTGTTCACCGACGGCCCGCTGAACACCGCCTGGGTCAGCAACCACTACGTGACCTCGGGGCCGGCGGTCGTCAGCGGCTTCGTCTGTGGGGCCGACCGGCACGTGCTCGAGGACGACGCGACCGCTTTCGCGGCGCTCGACGAGGTCGTCAGCATTGCGGTCGGGGGCCCGGTCACCCGGCTGACGGGCCAGCGCAAGAACTGGAGCGAGGACCCGCTCGCGCTCGGGATGGGCGCGACCACGACCCACTCCACCCGCACCCAGGTGGTCGCCCAGCTCGCGACGCCCGAGCGCAGGGTCCACTTCGCCGGCGACCAGACCGACGTGGAGATGGCCGGCTCGATGGAGGGCGCGGTGCGGTCGGGTCTCAGGGTCGCGGACGAGATCCTGCGGACGCCGCAGCGCATTCCCCTGAACGAGATCGACGCGAGGTTGGTGCGCGCATGAGCACCATCGTCATCGGAGCCGGCCCCGCTGGGCTGGCCGCCGCCCGCACGCTGGGCCGCGAGGGAGAGGACGTCGTCGTCCTCGAGGCGCAGCCGCACGTGGGAGGTCGCACCCGCAGCGTGCGCGATCGGCTCCGGCATGGCCAGCCCGCGGACCTGGGCGCCTCGTTCATCGACATCGGGCAGGACAAGCTGTTGCAGTACTGCGCGGCCCTCGGGGTCGACCTCACCCCTCAGGTCGCGCTGTTCCCGACCGATCCGGACGGCCGCCTGACCGCGGCCTCGCCGTTGCGCGTGACGCTGGTGGTCGACGGAAAGCGCCTCGACGACGCCGAACGCGACTGGCTCGCCGACGAGGTGCGGTCGGCCCTCGAGGCCACCCCGCCCGAGCGCACCGAGCCGATCCCCGCCTGGGCGGCAAGGGCCGGCCTCTCCCCGAGGACGCGGCGCATGTTCTGCTGGCAGACCGGCTACAACCCCGTGCACGAGGCCTCGCAGGTGCCGATGGCGATGCTGGAGCCGCCGCACGTCGGCCGGGTCTGCTGGATGATGGCCGACGGAACCGACGCCCTGGCCCGGGCCATGGCTGCAGGGGTCGACGTCCGCCTGGAGCAACCGGTGCGCGCCGTACGCCGCCGGCGTGGCCACCTCGTGGTGGAGACCGACACCGACCGGTTCACCGCCGACGACGTCGTCGTCGCCACACCCGTGACTCCCTCGCTCGCGATCGGCTTCGACCCGGTCCTGCCCGCCTGGAAGGTCGACGCCCTGCTCGCGACGCCGATGACCCAGGGCGGCAAGGTCATCGGGCAGTACGCCGATGGCGCGGCCCTCGTCGAGCGACTCGGCCTCTCGACCATGAGTGACGGCCCCATCTCGCTGGCCTGGGCGCGGCCGGTCGGCCCCGAGGACACCGTCGTGGTGCTGGGCCTGCTCGCGGATCGCGGCGACGGCGTGCTGCGTGACGAGGCGCGCTGCCTCCGCGCGCTCGACGAGCTCCTGGGTGCCGCGACGGGCCTTCCCGTCCAGCGGCTGGCCGGCCTCGTCCAGGACTGGACACGGGAGCCGTATGCCGGCGGCGTGGTCTCGACGCTGATGGGTGACTTTCCTCGCCTGCCCAGCCTGCTCGCACAGGGCGTGGGCCCGATCCACTTCGCCGGCGAGCACACCGCCGAGATGTGGCAGACCAGCATGGATGGCGCCCTTCGCTCCGGGGAGCGGGCTGCGGCCGAGGTGCTGCACCGCCGCCACCTCCGACGGCCGATTGCAACGCTGACGAGCTGACACCCGCGGACCCGGCGCCGGCACTAGGATCAACAAGCCCACGATCGCGGGAGACGAAGGACCATCTTGCCCTCACCGAAGACGACGCGCGCCCTCCCTGCCGACGTCACCAGCTTCGTGGGGAGGCGGCACGACCTCGCCGCCGTGCGCCAGCTCTTCTCCACTGCGCGGCTCGTGACGCTGACCGGCATGGGCGGCGTCGGGAAGACCCGGCTGGCGGTGAAGGCGGCGCACGAGATGCGCCGCGCGTTCCCCGATGGTGCGTGCCTCGTCGAGCTCGCGTCGTTGCGGGACCCGGACCTCCTTGTCCAGGCGATCAGCGACGCGCTCGGTCTGCGGGGCCAACCCGCGCTCGACCCACAGACGGCGCTGGAGGGGTTCCTGGCGCAGCGTCGGGTGCTGCTCGTCCTCGACAACTGCGAGCACCTCGTCGAGGCCACGGCTGACGTCGTGGACCGCCTCCTGCGCGCCGCACCGGAGCTCAAGGTGCTGACCACGAGCCGGCAGGCGCTGCGCCTTGTCGGCGAACACCTCTACCCGGTGGCTCCCCTGCTCGCGCCCGATCCGGACGCGGCCCGCGAGCCTGGAACGGCCCGCCGCTACCCGGCGGTGGCCCTCTTCGCGGACCGCTCGGCCGCGGTGGTGCCCGGCTTTGCCGTCACGCCGGAGAACGAGCACGCGGTGGTCCGTCTCTGCCACCGGCTGGAGGGCATCCCCCTGGCGATCGAGCTGGCCTCGGTCCGATTGCGCGTGCTCACGGTCGATGAGCTGGCGGCGCGCCTGGACGACCGGTTCGACCTGCTCCGCGAGGGCAGCCGCAACCTGCCCGAGCGCCATCAGACCCTGCAGGCGCTCATCGACTGGAGCTTCGACCTCTGCACCCCGATCGAGCAGGTCCTGTGGGCGAGGTCGGCCGTCTTCGCCGGCGGGTTCGGCATCGATGCGCTCCAGGCGGTCTGCACCGATGAGCGGCTGCCGGCGCGCTCCGTCATCGACACGGTGGCGCGCCTGGTGGACAAGTCGATCCTGATCCGCGAGGAGCATCTCGGACACACCCGATTCCGGATGCTCGAGACGTTGGGGGAATACGGCGCGGCCCGGCTCGCCGAGGATGACGAGGACCGCGCCGAGACCGAGCGCCGCCACCGCGACTGGTACGCCCGGCTCATCACGTCCGCCGGCAAGGAGTGGTCCGGTGCGCACCAGCAGGACTGGGCCACCCACCTGCGGTTCGAGCACGCCAACCTGCGCCGCGCGCTCGACTACTGCATGTCGAGGTCCGGCGAAGCCACGACCGGACTCCGCATGGCGGCAGTGCCTTGGTTCTGGGGCGCCATGGACCACCTCACCGAGGCGCGGCTGTGGCTCGACCGGGGCCTGGCGCTCGTCCCCGAGCGCACGTTCGAGCGCGCGTGGGCGCTCGCCACAGCGGCGTACATCGCAGGCTTCCAGGGGGACCTGGAGACCATGCACGCCTACGGCGGCCAGGCGCACGAGATCGCCGTCGAGCTCGACGACCTGCGGGCGCTTGCGTTCGCCAACCACGTGCTCGGTTTCGAGCGCGCGCTCGGCAACGCCGCCGACCTCAGCACAGCGATCCCGGTCTTCGAGGAGGCGCTGGCGCAGTACTCCGAGTCGGGCGTCGAGGAGCAGTACCCCGACAGCCTGCGTGTCGAGCTCGGCGCAACGCTGATCCTGCTGCGACAGCTCGAGCGCGCCCAGGAGGTCGCCGACGACCTGCACGACCGCTGCGCGGCGGCGGGCGAGCGGTGGAACCTCTCCTATGCCCTCTGGCTGCGCGGACTCCTGGCACTCATCGCCGGCGAGCTCGAGAGCGCCGAGCAGCAGCTCTTCGAGGCACTGCGCATCAAGCGGGTCTTCCACGACACGCTGGGTCACGGCCTCACGCTCGAGGTGGTCGCCTGGGTCGCGGCTGCCCGCGACGAGGCGGAGCGAGCCGCGACGCTCTTCGGTGGCACCGACACGATCTGGCGCACGCTCGGGGCCCGGCAGCTGCGCGGCTTCCGTCAGCGCTACGAGGAGACCGTGCGCGAGCAGCTGGGCGAGGACCGCTTCCGCGCGACCTTCGCGCTTGGAGCCCGCATGGGCGTCGAGGAACTGGTGGCCCTCGCCTTGCGGGAACCGTTCGCCGACGAGAACGGCGCGACGCCCGGCCAGACGGCGCCGGGCCTGACCCGTCGCGAGCGGGAGGTCGCCCAGCTCGTCGCCGAGGGCATGTCGAACAAGGAGATCGCCGCCAGGCTGGTGATCTCGCTGCGCACCGCTGAAGGCCACGTCGAGCGGATCCTCACCAAGCAGGGCTTCACGTCGCGCGCGCAGCTGGCCATCTGGTTCACCCAGCAGCAGTCGCAGGGGTGAGCCCGTAGCCCACCCCTGCGACGTGGCAGTGAGGGCTCAGCGGCGCCCGAGGACGACGTTGGCGTCCCAGGCCGCAGCCGTGAGGCCGCGCTCGCGCACCTTGCCCTTCTCGATGCGCTCCGACGGGGTCTTGGGGAGGCTGTCGACGACCTCGACGTAACGGGGTACGGCGAAACGCGGCAGGTCGGTCGACACGAACTCGACCAGCTGGGCGGGATCGACGGTCTGTCCGGGCACGGAGACGACGAGGACGGCGACGTCCTCCTCCCCCACCTCCGAAGGGACGCCGATCGCAGCGGCCTCCAGCACGTGGGGGTGGGCGAGCACCGCCGTCTCCACCTCCCAGGCGGACACGTTCTCGCCACGCCGGCGGATCGAGTCCTTCTTCCGGCCGATGTACTCCAGGGAGCCGTCGTCGTACCGACGGACCAGGTCGCCGGTGTGGAACCACAGGTTGCGCCAGGCCTCGGCGGTCGCCTCGGGCTTGTTCCAGTAGCCCTGCATCATCGCGAACTCGTCGCGCGTCCGGTAGATGAGCTCGCCCACCTCTCCCTGCGGCACCGGCGCGTCGTCGTCATCGACCAGTCGGATCTCGATCCCCGGCGCAGGTCGGCCGATCCGGCCCGGCGGAGTCTGGCCGCCGTCCGCGGTCGAGCAGGTCAGCAGCAGGCACTCGGTCATGCCGTAGCCCTCGACGATCGTCACGTCGAAGCGCTCCTCGAAGCCGCGCCAGATATCGGCCGGTGTCGAGGAACACATGGCCAGCCTCGCCGGGACGTCGCGGTCGTCGTCGCGGGGTGGCTGCTTGTAGAGCAGCCACAGCATGGTGCCGATCGTGCCGAAGGACGTCGCGCCGTGCTCGCGGAGCTCGTCCCAGAAGCGTGAGGCGCTGAACCGTTGACCCAGGATCGCCGTCGCCCGAAGACCCACGACCGTGGAGAGGAAGCCACGCGCATCGATGTGGAAAAGCGGCTGGACGCAGTAGATGACCTCGTCCGCAGACAACGGGTAGCTCTCGGTGATGTGCGCTGCCTGCGAGGGGTAGTACCTCTGCGGCAGCATCACGCCCTTCGACGGCCCCGTGGTGCCGGAGGTGTACATGATCGTGGCCGTCTCCCCGGGACGCGCCTCCTCGAGCTCGCCGCCGGTCGAACGGCCCAGGGCGCTCAGCTCCTCGAAGCTGAGCTGACGCGCGCGCTCACCGAACGGCGTCGTCGTGTGCTCACCGATGCACACCACGAACTCGGGGTCGTGCGTGATCGCGTCCGCCAAAATCTGGAGGTAGTCCTCGGTGCCGATGAGGACCTTCGGCCGGGCGTCATCCACGAAGTAGGCGAGCAGCCGGCCGCGCGCCTCGGCATTGAACGGCACGTCGATCGCACGGGCGGCGTTCACCCCGAGCCACGCCCACACGACCTCGGCGCGGTTGTCGCACATGAGGCCGACGCGCTCACCGGGGCCGACCCCCAGGGCACGCAGTCCCCGGGCCGCGGCCTCGACCTCGCCGAGAGCCTGTCGATAGGTGAAGGACTCGCCGGCGATGCGCAGGAACTCGTGGTCCGGGACGTCGGAGGCGGCGGTGCGCAGGGCACCGACGAGGCTGGAGGGGATCGACATGGCGTGATCCTCACCGCGCTTTGGGTGCGCAGGGCGTCGTCGCGCCCGCTCATCACCCGGCTGGGGGACGCCGCATCTGTACATCGATTCGCCGACGCTCCCCCTCGCCGAACGGCATCGACCGGCGAGCAGCGCGATCCCACCGCACCAGCACCACGCGTGCCCGGGTGTGCGGGCCCCGCGCCGAGGCCATCACCTCCTGCACGGTGACCGTGCTGCGGGTCAGCTCGACCGGCTCGACGCGCACCGTCACCGGGGCGTCTGCAAGCAGCAGCTCGCGCTCGTAGTCGAGCTCGACCCGGACCAGGACGAACGCGGGCTCTGGCTCGTCCACCACGCTGGCGAGCCAGTGGGCGTGGGCCTCCTCCAACAGCGTCAGGTGCGCCGCCGCCGTGACGTGGCCGAGGTAGTCGACGTACTTCTCGGTCAGCGGCAGCTCGATGCTCCAGGTCTCGTTCACGTGGGCAGGCTCCTGCGTCGGCTTCGGGATGTTGCCGCCACCGTGCCCCCCGTACCCGGCACCGGTCGCGAGTCGTCCTCGAATCTCCCCCACCCGGGTCAGCACAGGCCCTGTTGCACCGCCTACCCGCGCGGCGCCCAGCCCATCATCGGCGGCATGACCACGACCGAGATTCCCGTCCTGAACGGCCGCCGCGCACTCGTCACGGGAGCGAGCCGCGGCATCGGCCGAGCGCTCGTCGTAGCCCTCGCCGCCACCGGAGCCGATGTGCTCGCCGTCGCCCGCGGGGAAGACGGTCTGCAGGAGACCGCGGCCCTCGCCACCGGCCCGGGGAGGGTATCGGTGCTCGCGGCCGACCTGCGCGACCCGGACAGCATCGACGAGGTCGTCGCCCGCGCCGTCGCGGAGCTCGGAGGCCTCGACATCCTGGTCAACAACGCAGCCACGCACCTCAACGGAAGAATCGAGGACCTCCCGCTCGAGGACTACCAGCAGATCGTCGACCTCGGGCTGCGCTCGGCCTGGCTGCTGTGCAAGGCCGCCTCTCCCCTGCTCGGCGAGGGTGCCAGCGTCATCAACGTGGGCTCGGTCTGCAGCCTGGTGGCGATGCACGGCGAGACGGCGTACGTCGCCACCAAGCACGCCCTCCTCGGCGTGACCCGCGCGCTGGCCCTGGAGTGGGCACGGCGCGGTGTGCGGGTGAACGCGCTCGCCCCCGGCTGGGTCGAGACGGAGATGAACCAGGCGGTGCTCCAGGACGCGGACGCCATGACCTGGGTGCGGCGCAACACGCCCATGGGCCGTTGGGCGTCGACGGAGGAGATGGCGGGTCCGGTCGTCTTCCTGGCCTCGGACGCGTCGTCGTACATGACGGGACAGGTTCTCGTCGTCGACGGCGGCTGGACCGCGCGGTAGCCGCAGGATCAGCCCGGATCCGCGAGGAACGGCTCCCTGCCCTCGTCGGCCCGCAGGCTGCGTCGTACGCGGCCCACGGACGCGACACGGATGAGCACCACGCCCGCGACGACCAGGGCTGCGCCGGCGTACTGCAGCGGGTGGGGCGCCTCACCGAGGAGGAGCCACCCCATTCCCAGCGCCGAGATCGGCTCAGCCAGCGCGACGAACGACGTAACCCTTGCGCCGAGCACGCTGACAGCGGTGAAGCCGGCGACGTACACGAAGACGGTCGAGAGCAGCACGACGAGGCTCAGGGGCACGAGCGGACCCACGGTCCAGCCACCCAGGTCGACGCCGGCGGTGCCCACACGGAACGGGACCAGTCGCACCACCACAAGCAGGCTCAGCACCAGTGCGCTCACGCCGAGACCACCGCATGCGATGGCCATCGGCGGGACGGAGGCCGACATCCGCTCCGATGTGAGGAAGTACGTCGCGACGCAAGCGGCCCCGCCCAGGGCCCACGCGATCCCGTCGGGGCTGGGCCGGTCGACACCCATGGCGGCCACCACCAGCACCAGCCCCCCGATCGCGACTGCGGCACCGAGCAGGGTGGTGCGGTTCGGCCGCTCGCCGTCGCGCCACCACACCCAGACGAGCACCAGGACGGGCGCGAGGTACAGCAGCATCATCGCGACACCGACGGGCAGCCGGGCGAGGGCGTTGTAGTAGCACAGAGCGGTGCCGGTGATGCCGACCGTGCCCAGCACGACGATGCCGCCCAGGCTGGAGCCGAGCGCCGTCCGGCGCCGCCGCACCGTCCACCACGCCGGACCGAGCAGCACCAGGGTGGCGAGGCAGGTGCGCAGGAGCAGCACCCCAGCGGCCGTCCAACCGCCGAGGATCAGCGCCTTGCCGAACGGCCCGCTCGCGCTCGACGCCACCGCAGCCGCGATCTCGAGCAGGAGCGCGGCGGGCGCGCCGAGGCGGCGTACGCCGTATGCCGCAGCGGCATCGTCAGCCGGCACGGAGCTGCGGATCGGCCGGCGGCGTCCAGCCGAGGAGGCCCAGCTCCTGCGCGCGGCTCGCGGCCTCCGCGCGGTTGCGCACACCGAGCTTGCGGTAGACCGAGCTGGTGTGTTGCTTGATCGTGTGCCGGGAGAGCTGCAGGCTCTCGGCGGTCTCGGGGTTGCTGAGGCCGGAGGCCAGGAGGCGGAGCACGTCCAGCTCGCGACGCGACAGCTTGACCGTCGGCCCGGGCTGTCCCTTCGGGAAGACCTTGCCGCCCTCGGCCACGTGGCGGATCGCGATCAGGATCGCCCCGGGCGACATGTTCTTCGAGAGGGCGGCGACCGCTCCGAGGGAGGCGGCGAGGGCGGCCGGGACACGGCCGTCGCCGAACATCAGCACCACCTTCACGTGCGGCATCGACTGGCGGATCGTTCGACACAGGTCGGGGCCGCTGCGCCCGCCCAGCGAGGTGCTCACGAGCACCAGCTGCGGGTAGTGACGGCGGGCCACGTGGAGCGCCGCCTCCGCGGACGGGGCGGTGAGGCAGCTCTCCACCCAGGGTGCCTCCCTGAGCACAGCCCGCAGCCCGGCGGTGAGCAGGGCGTGCTCGTCGACCACCAGCACGCGTTGCGGACGGATGCCGTCCGTCCACTCCTGCTGGTCGACCGGCGGAAGCTGCGGAAGTGCCCGCTCGGAGCTCGGCGCAGTGTCGGCCAGTGTGGTCGGTTCGGGCTCAGCGTCTCGCGTGGCGACGAGTGTCATTGGGCACCCCTTCGGCGTCTCGTTCGGCGGGTTGTCCCCCTGGGATGAACAGTCCTCATCGGGGGTCGTACCGACACGCGTGGAACTACCTGTTTCCGCCACCCCGAACAGCAGCCGGTGACGCTGCCACCAGCGCCTCACGCTCAGCTGTGGTCAGCGCCCGGGCACCTCGCCGCTCGGGATCCCACGCCACATGGCGCACCCGGGAGGTGCTGCACACGCCACCGTCCGACGCGCACAGCACCATCTCGGCGACGAAGCTGGCGCGGCCGACCCGCGCGATGCCGACGTACACCCGGACGGGACCGTCCTGGCGGCACACCTCGCGCAGGTAGGCCACCTGCAGCTCGGCCACGACGAAGTCAGGCTCGTGCTGGCGCCACGCGGCCGAGACGAGCCGCCCGATCGCCTCCCCGTACATCACCGGGTAGCCAGTCGCCGTGAGGTGGCCGTAGCCGTCGATGTCGCGCCACCACAGCTGCAGGTCGGTCGACCACCACCGGTCGTAGCCGGCGGGCGGCTCCCGACGCAGGTGCGAGGTGCCCTCGAGGGTCACGGTGCCGACCGGTCCAGCTTCCTGACCAGCGCATCAGTGAAGTCGACCGCGCCAGCCGACGGGCGGTGCAGGGCCAGCGATCCGTCAAGCGGGGTCACGGTGGCGTAGCCGCGCGCGACCAGGCCGTAGTCGACCGTCGTCCGCCCGCTCTGGTGGGCCGTGGCGGCGTACAGCGGGTCGAGGCTGTAGCCGACGGTGTACTCGTCGTCACCGGTCTTCGTGTACGTCGTCGGGATGGGCTCCCGGATGCCCAGGGTGGCGACCCGGACACCGCGGAGCGGCCGTGCCGGGTAGTTGACGTTCAGGCCGCTGGTGCCGGGCATCAGGTGCCGGCAGTCCAGCGCGGTGCGCTGGATCGTGCGCACCATCCGGCGCACCAGCCGGGCAGTACCTTCGTAGTCCTCCGAACCGGTTCCGTCCCAGTTCGGGTCGAACTCGGCCGGGTGGGCGGAACTGACCGCGATCGCGGGCACACCCAGGTCCATCGCGGTGACCGCGGCGCCCACCGTGCCCGAGTGGTTGATCGTGCGCGACAGGTTCGTGCCGGCATTGGTCCCCGACACCACCAGGTCCGGCTGGCGGTCGGGGTAGAGAGCACCCAGCGCGAGGGCGACCGCGTCGGCGGGGGTGCCGGCGACGGCGTACACCTGCGGGTCGCCGTCGACCGGCTGCGTGACGGTGAGCGTGCCGCCGTACGCGAGCGCGCCGCCCTTGCCGGTCTGGTTGGTCGCCGGCGCCACCATCGTCACGTGCTCCCCCGCCGCCGTGAGGGCGGCGTACACGGCGTTGATGCCGGGGGCGGTGTACCCGTCGTCGTTGGTCAGCAAGATGTCGAGCGGCCGGTCGCAACCCGCCATCCGCGCGTCGGTCTCCACCGCGGCATCCGATCCGGTCGCGGTCCCGCCCACGCACATGCCAACCAGGACGAAGGCGGCCGCAACCGCCGAGGTCATTCTGATGTCCATGACTGCCTCATCTCTCGCGAGCCCACCCACCGTGGGCCGTCCTGGGCGGTCAACCTAGGTACGCCTGTGGGACGCGAGACGAGAGCCGCTCACCGTCATGACCCGGATGGGGGGTGCACCTCGCGCCAGCGCGTCAGCCGGCGACGCGGATCAGCTTGCGGTTGACGAACTCGTCGACGGCGAACCGGCCGAGCTCGCGACCGAAGCCTGACCGCTTGGTGCCGCCGAACGGCAGACCCGGCTCCTCGGCGCCGACGATGTTGACGAAGACCATGCCGGCATCCAGCGCGTTCGCGACCCGGTCGGCCTGATCGGTGTCGTTGGTGAAGACGTAGGAGCCGAGACCGAAGGGGGAGTCGTTGGCGACGGCGATCGCCTCCTCCTCCGAACCGACCCGGTACACGCTCGCGACCGGCCCGAAGAGCTCCTCGCGGGCCGCCTCGGTCGTGGCGTCGATGTCGACGAGCACGGTCGGTGCGTACGCCGCACCGTCCCGCGTGCCGCCCACGACCACCTTGGCCCCGCTCGCGACGAGTCGGTCGACCTGGTCCTCGAGGAACTCGGCAGCACCCACCGAGGACAGCGGCCCGAGCGCAGTCCCCGGCTCGGCCGGGTCGCCCGGGACGAGGGCGGCAGCCGCACCGCTCATCTTCTCCACGAACGCGTCGTAGAGGTCGTCGATGACGATGAACCGCTTGGCACCACAACACATCTGACCCGCGTTGTCGTAGAAGCGCACCCCCAGGGCCGCCTCGACGGTCGCGTCGAGGTCGTCGGTGCTGAGCACCATGAACGGGTCGTTGCCGCCGAGCTCGAGGACGACCTTCTTCAGGTTGCGGCCGGCGAGCTCGGCCACATGGGCGCCCACCGCCTCAGAGCCCGTCACCGAGACGCCCTGCACCCGGGTGTCGGCGATGAGGCCGTCGACCTGCGCGTACGTCGCGTAGAGGTTCTCGTAGGCGCCTGACGGCAGGCCTGCGTCGAGGAAGATCTGCTCCATCGCGGCCGCGGACTCGGGGCACTGCGCCGCGTGCTTGAGCAAGATGGTGTTGCCCGCCATCAGGTTGGGCGCGGCGAAGCGGGCCACCTGGTAATAAGGGTAGTTCCAGGGCATCACGCCCAGGAGCACTCCGACCGGCGAGCGTCGTACGACCGCCGTGCCGGTGCCCCACTCCAGGGCGACAGGCTCGTCGGCCAGGAACGTCTCGGCGTTGCGGGCGTAGTAGTCGTAGATCGCGCCAGTGAAGTCGACTTCGAGAGCGGCCTGCTCGACGGGCTTGCCCATCTCGCGGCTGATCAGGCGGGCCAGCTCGTCGCGTCGCTCGGCGTACAGCTCGGCGACGCGGCCCAGCAGGGCGCTCCGCTCGGCCGGGGAGGTGGTGCGACCCCAGCTGCGGTACGTCGCGTCCGCGCGCGCGACCTTAGCTTCGAGCTGCTCGGCGGTCAGCGCGTCGAATTCCTTGATGGTCTTGCCCGTGTACGGGTCGGTGACTGCGTAGGTACTCACCGCCCCACCGTCCCTCCGTGCCCCTGCCGAGGTCGGGCCCCGCCGCGGAACACCGCCCGGCCGGGGGAGGTCGCGTACACGCGAAGGCACCGCTCGCATCACCCATCCGGGCGGTCCTCGCTGCCGCGTCCCGTGCACAGCCACCACGCGCCCGCATCATCGGCCGCATGACTTCCACCGACATCTTCGACATCACCGGCAAGCGCGTCATCGTGACCGGCGCGAGCCGCGGCATCGGCCGCGCGATCGCGCTCGGCTTCGCCGACGCGGGCGCCCACGTGCTGATCATGGCCCGGTCCGAGGAAGGCCTGAAGGAGACCGCGTCGCTGGGTTCGGACTCCCCGGGCACCATCGACATCCTTGCCGCCGACCTGCTCGCGCCGGAGTCGGCGGAGGCCTCGATCCTGACCGCCGCCGAGACCTTGGGCGGGATCGACGTCCTGGTCAACAACGCCGCCGACGACCACGACTCCCCCATCGAGAAGACCGATCTGGCGACGTTCCAGCGTGTGGTCGACCTCAACCTGCAGTCGTGCTGGGTCATGACCAAGGCAGCCTCGCCGTTCCTGAAGGACGGCGGCGGCAAGGTCATCAACATCGCGTCGGTCCTCGGCCTGGTCGGCATGCGCGACGACAGCGCCTACATCGCGGCCAAGCACGGCCTCGTCGGCCTGACCAAGGCCGTTGCGCTGGAGTGGGCCCGCAAGAACGTGCAGGTCAACGCGATCGCGCCGGGATTCGTCGAGACCGCGATGCTGCCGCAACTGGGTCAGGAGGGTGTTGCGGACTACATCCGCAAGCAGGTGCCCGCTGGCCGCTGGTCGCAGCCGGAGGAGTATGCCGGTCCGGCGATCTTCCTCGCTTCTTCCGCGTCGGACTACATGACCGGCCAGGTCCTGGTCGTCGATGGGGGCCTGACTGCTCAATGAGCGCTCTCTGACCCAGAGGAGGCGGCGAAGGGGCCGGTGCGACTTGATCCGCACCGGCCCTTCGTCCTCGTCCGGGCGGGTAGGCGCCGCCGGGCCCGCCACACCTCATCACCCGCGGCGACGCCCCCGTAGCTCCATCAGCCGCTCGAGCCGGCCGAGGACGGTGTTGTAGTGACTCGGGGTCAGCCGGGTGACGACGTCGAAGATCCTGGCGTCGGGCCCGACCAGCACTCGTGCCTTCCCCGCGTCGACGCCGCGGTGGATGAGTTCGGCCGCACGTTCGGGGGTCGTCGGTGCCGCGGCCCGGAACTCGTCGGCCACCTCGGCGAGAGAGCGACCGAACGGGTCCTGGAGACGACCGTTGTCGACGATCGCCGTGCTCACGTAGCCCGGGTGGACGTTGACGGCGCGCACCCCCGTACCGGCCAGCTCGTGGCGCAGGGCGTCGGTGAAGCCTCGGACGGCGTACTTCGACGCGCAGTACGCCGTGTGGTACTCCATCGCCGCGAGGCCGTACATGCTCGAGGTGTTGACGAGAGCGCCCGAGCCCTGCGCTGTGAGCAGAGGCAGGAACGCGCGGGTGCCGTTCACGACACCGAGGAGGTTGATGTCCATCAGCCAGTCGTGGTCGGCGGCACTCTGCTCGCCGAAGGGGGCGGCGAGAAAGACACCGGCGTTGTTGAAGACCGCCCCGAGGGGCGCGGGCGCCCACTCCCCCACCGCCCCCGCGAAGTCGTCGAGCGCGGCTCGGTCGCGCACGTCGATCGTCCGCGTCAGGACCGGTCCGGACAGCGATGCGGCGGTCTTTTCCAGGCCCTCGGTGTTGTGGTCGAGGATCGCCACCGGGCAGCCATGAGAGGACAGACGCTGCGCGAGGGCGCGCCCCATCCCGGACGAGGCACCGGTGATCAGGACTGTCTGGCCGGCGAGTGGGCGAGGCTTGGAGATGAGCTTCATGTGCGACAGCGTCGCCGCGCCGGGGCACGTCGGACGGCCCGTCCCGCGGGGACTCCCCCAGGTGGGTGATCCCGCCGCCGCAGGTGTCGTATGCCGACGGCGGCGGTTCCTACATTTCATCGCATGCCCTTGGATCCTGCCTCGCATGCGCTGATGGACGAGCTGTCCGCCGACGGCGGCCCGCCGCCCTCCGAGCTGACCGCTCCGATCCTGCGGCTGGGCGACATGGTCCTGGCGGGCTTCAGCGGACCAGGACCCGAGGTCGGCGCCGTCACTGATCTCCGCCTCGACGCGGCCGACGGGACCTTCCGCATCCGGGTGATCCGACCGACCAGCACCCCGGAATCGATCGTCGTCTACTACCACGGTGGCGGCTGGGTGCTCGGCGACATCGACCTGCAGTACGACCACATGGCCCGTGAGCTCGCGAACGCAGCACGGTCCACCGTCGTGCTCGTCAACTACCGCAAGGCGCCCGAGCACCGGTTCCCCACCGCCCTCGAGGACAGCTGGACCGCGCTGACCTGGGTCGCCCAGCACGCCGATGACCTGGCACCCGCCGGCGTCCCGCTGGTCGTTGCCGGCGACTCGGCGGGCGGCAACCTCGCCGCGGTCATGACGCTGCGAGCCCGCGACCGCGGCGGCCCGCACCTCGCTCACCAGGTCCTCATCTACCCCGTCACCGACTGCCGCACCGACCGGCTGTCGTTCCTGGAACCGGACAACCAGCTGTTCCTCGACCGCGACACGATCGTGTGGTTGTGGGACCAGTACCTGCCCGATGAGCAGGCCCGCACCCAGCCCGAGGCCTCGCCGTTGCGTGCCGCCTCCCACGCCAACCTGCCGCCCGCACTGGTCTACCTCGCGGCGTACGACCCGCTGCACGACGACGGGCTCGCCTACGCCGGGGCACTGCGCGCCGCCGGCGTCCCCGTCCGGGTGGAGGTGGCCGAGACCCAGATGCACGGCTTCTTCCAGATGGCCGGGATCCTGCCGGGTTACGAAGCCGGTATCCGCCTCGTGAGCGAGCACCTGACGACCTCCCTCTCCCGCCCGACCAAGGAGCCCACCCGTGGCTGACCACGACGTCATCGTCATCGGCGCCGGCTTCGCCGGCTTGTACCAGCTGCACCTCCTGCGCCAGCGCGGCTTCGACGTGCTCGTCATCGAGGCTGGCGAGGACGTGGGCGGCACCTGGTACTGGAACCGCTACCCCGGCGCGCGGTGCGACATCGAGTCGATCGAGTACTCCTACTCCTTCGACGAGGACCTCCAGCAGGAGTGGATCTGGAGCGAGCGGTACGCCGCCCAGCCCGAGCTGCTCTCCTATGCCCGGCACGTCGCCGACCGGTTCGACCTGCGCCGCAACATCGCCTTCGGCGCGCGCGTCGAGGCCCTCGACTGGGACGAAACCAGCCGCCACTGGACGGTCCGTACCTCCAACGGACACGTCCGCACCGCGACGTACGTCGTCGCAGCGACCGGCTGCCTCTCGGTCCCCTCACGCCCGGACCTCGCCGGGCTCGACGACTTCGGCGGAGAGCTGCTGTGGACGTCGAGCTGGCCAGACGACGCCGGGCTCGCCGGCAAGCGGGTCGCCGTCGTCGGCACCGGCTCCTCCGGCCTGCAGACGATCACCGCGATCGCGCCCGTGGTGGGCTCGCTGACCGTCTTCCAGCGAACCGCCTGTTACGCCGTGCCGGCGCACAATGGGCCGATCGGTGACGCGCTGTCAGCCGTGAAGGCGAGGTACACCGACCGGCGGGCCGCGAGCCGGATGACGCCCAGCGGCTACCAGTGCCCGCTGGAGACGACCAACCTGGCGGAGATCAGCGCGACCGAGCTGCCGGCTGTGCTCGACAAGCACTGGGAGGTCGGCGGGCTGTGCTTCACCGATGCCTTCGCAGACGTGCTGGTGGACCCGGACGAGAACGAGCGCGTCTCGACATGGGTGCGCGAGCGCATCCGCGCCAAGGTCGACGACCCGGCCGTCGCCGCGAAGCTGCTGCCGACATTCCCGATCGCGACGAAGCGACTGTGCGTCGACACCGGCTACTACGAGGTCTACAACCAGGACAACGTCGAGCTCGTCGACATCACCGCGGAGCCGATCGAGCGGATCACCGAGCGCGGCATCCTCGCCGGCACGCGCGAGCACGAGCTCGACGTGATCATCATGGCGACCGGCTTCGACGCCATGACCGGCGCTCTCACCGCGATGGACGTCCGCAGCGGCGACCTCACGCTCCGGGAGAAGTGGGAGGACGGCCCTCGCACCTACCTCGGCCTGATGTCCGGCGGCTTCCCCAACCTGTTCACGGTCTGCGGGCCGCAGAGCCCGTCGGTGCTCTCGAACATGCTGACCTCGATCGAGTACCACGTGGGCTGGATCGCGAACCTCCTGAGCCACCTGCGTGCGCGCGGGCTGGCACGGGTGGAGCCGCTGCCGGAGAACGAGGACAACTGGGTGCGCGCGACCAACGACCTGGCCGACCTCACCCTCATGCCGCAGGCCGCGTCCTGGTACATGGGCGCCAACATCCCGGGCAAGCAGCGGGTGTTCATGCCGTTCGTGGGCGGGGTCGGGATGTACAAGCAGGTGGCCGACGGCGTCGCCGCTGCCGGGTACCACGGGTTCGAGCTCACCTGATCGAGCGCGCGGTGGTCGGGCTCAGCCGAGCGCAGCCACCGCGTCCTGGTAGGTGACGCCCTGGAGGATGTCACGCTTCGCGAAGGCGAGCTGGCGCGGGGCGTTGATGCAGAGCGCACCACGCAGCCGCTCGCCGCGGCCGAACAGCGCGACCAGCGAGGAGTCGCCGGTCCGGGCGACCTTCAGCTCGTCGTCACCGTTCACGTGGCCGACGAACTTGACCTTGGCCTCGAACTGGTCGGACCAGAAGTAGGGCACCGGCGCGAACGGTTCGGCCCCGCCCATCAGCGTCTTCGCCGCATGCGTGCCCTGCTCGACGGCGTTGAGCCACTGCTCGACTCGCATCGTCTCGCCGAACAGCCGGTTCGGCCACCGGACGATGTCACCGGCCGCGACGATGCCCGGGACCGACGTGCGCAGCGACTCGTCGCAGACCACGCCGTCGGCGAGCTCGACGCCGCTGCCCTCCAGCCAACCGGTCGCCGGCTGGACGCCCACGCCGGCAACGATCAGGTCGGCGAGCAGCTCCGTGCCGTCATCCAGGCTCAGCCGGGTGCCACCCGCCGTGACCTCGACCGAGACGATGCCGCGGCCACAGTGCATGCGCACGCCGTGGTCGGTCTGGTGGTCGCGGAACCAGTGGCCCAGCTCCGTGCCCAGGACCCGGGTGAGCGGCACCGGGGCGATCTCCACCACCGAGACGTCCAGCCCCATCTTGCAGGCGGTCGCGGCGACCTCGAGGCCGATGAAGCCGGCCCCGATGACCACGAGATGGCGCCCCGGGGTGAGCTCGGCATGCAGGCCCAGGGTGTCGGCGAGGGTCCGGATCTCGAACACCCCCGGCACGGCCGCGAGGACCGGGAGCGAGCGGGTGCGCGAACCGGTGGCGATCACCAGCCCGTCGTAGGTGAGTTCGCGGCCGTCGGCGAGGGCGACGGTGCGGGCTGCGGCGTCGAGCCCCACGGCCGGCGTGCCGAGCGAGACACAGACGTCGACCTCGTCGTACCACTCGGGCTCCTTGAGCAGCAGTGCCTCGTGCTGGCGTCCCTCGCGCAGGGCTTCCTTCGACAGCGGCGGGCGGTCGTAGGGCAGCAGGTCTTCGGCGCTGACGAGGGTGATCTCCCTTTCGAAGCCGGCGTGTCGCAGACCGTCGACCGCGTTGACCGCAGCGACCGAACCGCCGACCACGACGACCCGATCCATGGCGGCCACGCCTCAGGCCTGCTCGAGGACGATCGCGCCCTCCGGGCAGGAACGGACCGCACGTTCGGCCTCGTCGAGCCGGTCGTCGGACGGGTGGGCCTCCAGCAGGACCGCCAGCCCGGACTCGTCGTCGATGTCGAACAGGTCCGGGCACTCCATCATGCAGCAGGCACACCCGGTGCAGCTGGTGAGATCGAGCGTGAGCTTCAGCGTCATGGTGGCTCCTTGCCGTGTTTCAGATACGGAGCCAACTGTCCGACGGGTTCGTCCACTGACTCGGCCATCGACCTCGAAGCATGCCCAACCGGGGGGTACGTCCAGGTGGGCCTTCATCCCCCAGCCGGGCGGCAGGCTGGCCCGGCATCGCGTCACGCTGCCGTGCCGCGCCTACGTTCGACCGCCGCTGTCGGCTCGCGCCGATGATCCGCCGTATCGAACTGAGTCGAGGTCCCTTCATGCAACGCACCGTTTTCACTGACGACCACGAGTCCTACCGCAAGACGCTCCGCGCCTTCCTCGAGTCGGAGGTGCTGCCCGACTACGACGAGTGGTTCACGGCCGGCATGGTTCCGCGGGATCTCTACCTCAAGCTTGGTGAGCTCGGCGTCTTCGGCGTCTCCGTGCCGGAGGAGTACGGCGGCGCCGGGCTGACCACCTACAAGTTCACCGCGGTGGAGTACGAGGAGATCGCGCGCATCGGCGTGCTCCTCGGAGGGTCGAGTGCCCACGTCCTGTTGGCACTCCCCTACCTGAAGATGCTCGCCACGGACGAGCAGAAGCAGCGCTACCTGCCGCGGTTCGTCAGCGGCGAGGAGATGTGGGCGCTCGCGATGACCGAGCCCGGCGCGGGCTCCGACCTGGCCGGCATGCGGACCACGGCGAAGCTGTCGACCGATGGCTCGAACTACGTGCTCAATGGCGCGAAGACGTTCATCACCGGCGGTGTGCACGCCGACCGGGTGATCGTGGCCGCCCGCACGAACCCGCCGAAGGACGACGACCGTCGCCATGGCATCTCGTTGTTCGCCGTCGACACCTCGCTGCCCGGCTACAGCGTGGGCCGCAAGCTCGACAAGCTCGGGCTGCGGACCTCCGACACCGCCGAGCTGGCGTTCGTCGACGTGCGGGTCCCCGTCGAGGATCTGCTGGGCGAGGAGAACCAGGGCTTCTCCTACCTCGGCAAGAACCTCGCCTCCGAGCGCTGGGGCATCGCCCACGGTGCCTACGCGCAGGCCAAGGCGGCCGTCGAGATGGCACAGGCCTACGTGAGCGACCGGAAGGTCTTCGGCCAGTCCGTGTCCTCCTTCCAGAACACCAAGTTCGAGCTCGCTGCCTGCAAGGCTGAGGTGGACGCCGCCGAGGCCGTCACCGACCGGGCACTCGAGGCGCTCGACGCGGGCGATCTGACGGCGGCGGAGGCCGCGTCGGCCAAGCTGTTCTGCAGCGAGGTAGCAGCCCGCGTCGTCGACCGCTGCCTGCAGCTGCACGGCGGGTACGGCTACATCAACGAGTACCCCATCGCCCGCCTGTACGCGGACAACCGGGTCAACCGCCTCTACGGCGGCACCTCCGAGGTGATGAAACTGATCATCGCGCACGACATGGGGCTATGAGCCCGGCCAGTCGGGCCGGGGCCGACATGGAGAGAGGGCGCGACCAGCATCGCTGACGGCGCCCTCTCGTCGTGTAGGTAGCCGCCGCGTCAGCGAAGGCTCTCCAACGTCTTGTGCGCCGCTCGTTGACCGGCTTCGGCTGCGGCGGCGAGCGACGGGTCGGCGAGGTAGTCGCCGGCGAATCTGACTGGACCCATGGGGGCACGCAGGGTGCTCTGTGAGGCCGCCCGTTTGCCGGGCTCCCAATAGGACACGACCCGGGGCTGCCGCTTGAGCACGACATGCTCGATGTTGCCGTCGAGCTCGGGGAACATCGCGACGAGATCCTTCACGAAGGCGGCCTCGATCTGGTCGTCGGTCAGCTGCCCAAGCTCGTCGGCGCGCGACCCGCCCGACATCAGCACCAGCGCGCCTCCGGGCCGACGCGGCCCGCGCGCCCGCTGCGGCGCGGCGTGGTTGAAGAGCATCTGGAAGGACAGCCCCGGCGTGGAGATCCCGTAGTAGTCGTCCCAACGCTGGGCACCCTCCTCGGAGGTGAACAACCCGGCCAGGATGTAGCGGCCGTACTTGATGTCCGCCAGCGCGGTCCTCTGTGCGTCGGGCAGATCGGGCAGGATCTCGAGCGCCCGGTCGGCCGGGGTCGCGATGATGGCTCGCCTCGCCGTCAGGCGCACGACGCCGGCCTCGTCGGCGTAGTCCACGGTCACTGCGTCGTCGGTCCAGGTCACGTGCCGTGCTTCGGCGCCGAGCCGCAGCCGGTCTCCGAGCTCGGCGGCGAGCGCGTCGGTGAAGGTCTGGTTGCCACCGACCGGCAGGGCGAAGTTCGGCACCTTGGCGGCCTTCTCGAGCGCGGTGCCGATCGAGATGACCAGCTGGGTGGCCGCGGTCTCGTCGGGGTCACAGCCGATCCACTGGCCGGACCAGGCGTCGACCAGCGCCCGCATCTCGGGCGTGCTGTCGGCCACTTTCAGCGCCGTCGCGCCGGTCTGGGTCTCCAGTCGGTCACGGAGGCGGCGCGCCCTCTCTGGGTTCTTCCCGAACAGCCGACCGTACGCCGTCTTGATCCACAGCCCCGTCCTGGCGAGCTCGAGCTTCGCGGTCAGCGACATCCGGGAGCGGAGCAGCAGGAGCGCCGGGTTCTCCGTGGTGACCATCCGGCCGTTGAGGTAGAGCCCGGCCCTGCGGCCCGCGAGCGAGCCGCGCTCGACGCCGTGACGGTCCATGACATCGAAGAGGGCGCCGACGCCCTCGGTGAACTGGGTGCCGATGTTGAGCCAGTAGTCGCCACGGCACACCGACTCGACCCGGCCACCGGGACGCCCGGCGGCCTCCAGCACGACGACGGCGGCCGACCCGGCCAGCGTCGTACCTGCGACGAGCCCGGCCGCGCCGGCCCCGATCACGACAACGTCACAGGTCTCCTGGCGAATGTCTTCAGTCTTCATGAGGCGATGCTCACCGCCAGCAGCCACCCCGCTCGGCACACCGAGCTGCAACGGGCCCAGCCGGGGGATCCTTGCGGCTGGCTCAGTGTCGGATGCGGTCGAGCCGGTCGCCCATGCGGTCGGCCAGCCAACCCAGCTTCAAGGTGAGCGGGTTGACGATGCCGGGGGCGAAACGTGGGTTCTCGCGCCACACTGCCGCGAGGTCTTCGTGCATCGGGCCGCCGTCGCCAGCAGCAACGTGGTCGGCCAGCAGGCTGCCGAGGTACGGCGCCTGCGGCAGCCCGTGCCCGTTGCACGCCAGCTGGTAGTGCACTCGGGGCGTCACCCGGCCCACGACCGCCATGTTCGACGGCGTGAGACCGATCCAGCCGCCCCACGCCCGGGCCGCTGCCAGGTCGGGCAGCGTGGGCAGACGCTCGTGCAGACCCCGCACGAGGTCGTCGACGACGTTCGGGCTGGGCCGACGGTCCAGGCTCGCGTGGCGGGCCATCTGCAGGCTACGGGTGGTGGTGACGATGGTGCCCCGCAGCGTGGGACGGAAGCTCTGCATCACCAGGTGGTTGGTGGTGATCGGCGTACGACTCGTCCAACCGGCGTCGTCCAGCTGCTCGGCGCTGACCGGCTCGGTCTCGATCGCCGTCACCCAGACCGGCGTACCAAGGTTCCGTGGCGCGATGGCCAACTCCTTGCTGAACGCGTTGGTGGTCAGGATCGCCTCGCGAGCCGTGACCTGACCGCCGTCGAGGCGGACTCGTACGGACCCTCCGCGGTCCTCCACCTGGCGCGCCGGGCACTGCTCGTAGACCCGCACCGAGGACGCCCGCACGAGGTCACGCACGCCGAGGGCGAGCTCGCCCGGGTTGAGGATGCCGCCGACGTCGATGTGGATGCCACCGTGGAAGGCGGGCGGCACGCCGAGCGCGGTCGCGTCGCCGACCGTCGCACGCCGGCCGTTCTTGGTCTTCGCGGCGAGCTTGCGGAAGGCGGCCGCCGTCGGCGCGGCCGCGATGTTGCCGGTCTGCCGGTAGCCGCAGTCAATGGCGTGGTCCGCGATGAGGCCCTCGGTGAACCCGACGGCGTTGTTGGCCATTCGGTAGAGCCCGCGCACGCGATCACCGTAGAAGCGCTCGAGGATCCGGGGGTCGCTGCCGAGGGTCGGCGTGATGTAGCCGGCGTTGCGGGCGCTGGCCCCCCAGCCGCAGACGTCCGCCTCGAGCAGCACCACGTCGCGGCCGTGCTCGGCGAGGCGCAGCGCGGCCAGCATGCCGCCCAGGCCGCCGCCGATGACCACGATGTCGCAGTCGACCTGACCAGACACGGCTGGCTCGAGCTCCGCTGGCCGGTCGACCCACCCGCTTCCCTGCAGCAGGGCGGGCGGTGCCGAGGAGGTCGTCGAGGGGGCCATGGCTCGGATCGTCGCGTGTCGTGCGACGGCCCGGCGGGGCAGCCCGCCGCCAGACGGCCCATCCGGGGGAAGTGTCGCGCCGTGGTTCCCCCACCCGGGCGTCGTTGCCGACGCACCGGCTCGCTGCCTCACCCCGCGCCAACAGGCTGGTCAGCGCCCCCAACAGACCTCAGCCAGAAGCCTCGAGAAGGAGATCCGCATGTCCACCTCACCCTCCGCCCGTCCGCGTACCGCGGTGATCGTCGGCGGCGCCGGCGCGATGGGCCGGTGGGCCGTCCGCGCGATCGCCCGTCTGGGTTCCGTCGAGCGCCTGCTCGTCGCCGACATCGACCTGGCCCGCGCCGAGAAGGTGGCCGCCGAGGTCGGGGGTCCGTGCGAGGCCATCAGGCTCGACGCGACTGACACAGCGGCGATGCGAGCGACGTTCGGCGACTGCGACGTCGTGCTCAACACGATGGGGCCATTCTCGCTGTTTGCCCGACCCATCCTCGAGGCGGCGATCGACAGCGACTGCCACTACCTCGACATCGACGACGACTGGGAGTCGACGGTCGAGGCGTTCGAGCTCGACGAGCGGGCCCGCGAGCGCGGCCTCACCGTGATCAAGGGCATCGGCGGCAGCCCGGGCGTGTCGAACATGGCCGCGCTCGTCGCCGCGCGCCGGCTCGACGAGGTGGACACGCTCCTGACCGGTTGGTCGATGGGTGGCGCCGTGCTCGCCGACGAGCCGGACTACCCGCAGACGGGCACCGGGGCTGCGGTCGAGCACTGGCTGATCCAGATCAGCGGCTCCATCCGCGCCTGGTGCGGCAACGAGCCCCGCGACATCACGCCGCTGCAGCCGGTCGAGTTCGACTACCCCGGCCTGGGCCGGGTGCGCGGCTACACCGTCGGTCACCCCGAGGCCGTCACCCTCCCCCGGTACGTCGAGGGTCTGACGACCTCGATCAATGTCACCTCGGGCCCCGGCTGGATCTTCGCGCACGCCGCGGAGGTCGCGGCGGCGTACGACGCCGGCACGATCACCCTGGCCGAGGGCGCCCACCAGCTGGAGAACCCGCCGCGGCCCGCCGAGCGCGCCCCGCGCGACCCGCTCGGTCAGGTGTGGACCGTCGCGGTCGGCACCCGCGACGGCAAGCGCAGGGCCGTCTCGGTCTCCCCGACCGCCATGCCCGAGGGCAAGATGGGGGGCGGCACCGGTGTCGCCCTGGCCGTCGGGATGGAGCTCCTCCTGCGCGGCAAGATCACCGCTACCGGCGTGAACGCGCCCGAGGGCGCCATCGAGCCCGACGACTTCTTCGCGTTGTACGCCGAGCTGTCCCTCCCGGCGACCGCCCCGGAGGACTACCTGCTCATCCAGGAGCTCATGGACCCGGCGCCCGCCGACCTGCCGGACGCGGTCCGCGCCTGACCCCCGGGGGAGTGCCGGCCCGCCCCCCGAACAACCGGCACTCCCCCAGGTGGGGGGACCCTGCGCCGGGCCCGACCGACGGGGTGACCTCCGCCATAGCGTCGCCGCAGCGACCCATCACGCGATCGACACCTGGAGGAACCATGACGACGCACCAGGACCTGCCCAGCGACCTCACGGTCGCCGACCCCGCCCTGTGGGCCGACGGCCCCCCGCACGAGACCTTCGCACAGCTGCGCGCGAAGTGCCCCGTCCACCACTCGCCCAGGATCCCCGGGGTCTCCGAGGAGTCCGGCTTCTGGTCGGTCACCAAGGCCGACGACATCAGGAAGGTCAGCCTGGACTGGAAGACCTTCTCCTCCAACGCCGACGGCGCGGTCGACCTGACCTGGGAGGGCATGCCGGAGCACCTCAAGGAGCTCCAGAAGCTTGACATGATCAACCTGGACCCGCCGCGGCACGACCGGCTCAAGCAGCTCTTCCTGGCCGGGTTCACCCACGACCGCATCCTCGCCGAGGAGCACAAGGTCCTCGAGGCAGTCACCAACGTGCTCGACCGGCTGGCGGGCAAGGAGACCTGCGACCTGGTCAACGACATCTCCAAGCCGATCGTCGCGCGCGTCATCCACGGCTTCATGGGCATCCCCGAGGAGGACGATGCCCGCTGGATCCACAACATCAGCCGCTACATCGCCCTCGACGACCCGCACTTCAACCCGGGCGGCCTGGACGAGTGGCTCGAGGTGTTCATCCCGGACCTGATCGGCCAGTGCGTCGAGCTCGTCGAGCAGCGCAAGGCCAACCCCGGTGACGACCTGATCTCCATCCTGATCAACGCCGAGGTCGAGGGCGACAAGCTCGACGACGAGGAGATCATCGCGGGCATGCTGCTGCTCTTCGCCGCCGGCAACGACAGCACCATGGCGACGTTCACCAGCGCCATGATCGCGCTGATCGAGAACCCGGGCGAGCGGCAGAAGGTGCTCGACGAGATGTCGCTCGTGCCGAGCGTGGTGGAGGAGGCGCTGCGGATGTTCCCGGCGTTCACCTTGATGCGCCGCACTGCCGTCAAGGACGTCGAGCTCAACGGTGCCCAGATCAAGGAGGGGGACTCGGTCGTCCTGTGGTACCCCTCGGCCAACCGCGACGAGGACAAGTACGACGACCCGCACCGCTTCGACGTCACCCGCAACCCCGAGCACCAGGCGTTCGGGGCGGGAGGCCGTCATTTCTGCCTCGGCAACGCCCTGGCCCGACTCGAGCTGCGCGTGATGATCGCCGAGACCCTCAAGCGCTACCCGCAGATGGAGATCGCCGGCGAGGCGCCCTTCACCGAGTCCTACTTCGTCAACCAGCGCAAGTCTCTGCCGGTCCGCCTCGGCCCGCGCGCGTCCTGACCCCCCAACCCCAGGAGTACCCGTGTCAGACAGCTCCACGCAGAACCAGTACGACGTCGCCGTCATCGGCTGCGGCCTGATGGGCGCCGCCCTGGCGAAGAACTTCGCCGCCAACGGCCTCAAGGTCGCGGCCTGGAACCGGTCGCCGGAGAAGGCCGAGGCGCTCGCCGGTGACAACATCACCCCCGTGGTCTCGGCGGCCGATGCGGTGGCCGGGACGAACCTGGTGATCGGCTGCACCTCGACGTACACCACGACGCGGGACGCGCTCTCCCTCGTGGCCGACTGGACCGGCAAGACGCTCGCCAACATCGGCACCAGCACGCCCACGGAGGCCGCCGACATGGATCAGTGGACGACCACCCGGGGCGGTCGCTACCTCGACGGCGCGATCCTGTGCTACCCGCAGCAGATCGGCGGCGACGAGGGCATGGTCCTCTACTCGGGCTCCCCCGAGGCGTGGGCAGACCACGAGAAGGCGTTGATGACGGCGGGTCCGTACTCCAGCCTGGTCTCGGACAACGTCAAGGTCGCGGCCGTCCTGGACGCCGCGGTCATCGGTGGCTTCTACTCGGCGGCCCTCAATGCCTACGTGGAGGCAGCGACGTACGCGCTGAACGAGGGAGTCGCGCCGGAGGTCCTCACCGGGATCAGCGAGCTGGCGTTCCAGACCATCGGCGAGTCCGCCAAGGCGGCAGTCGAGGCCATCAGCACCGACCGGCACGAGACCGACGTTGCCTACCTGGGCGTCTACGCCGAGGGCTGCCGCGCGACGCTCAGCGCGATGCGCGACGCGGGCTACAAGGCCCGGCTCCTCGGTGCCGCGGTGGAGAACCTCAACGAGGCCGAGGCGGCCGGCCTCAGCGGGCTGGGCTTCTTCGCCCTCACCAAGGTCGCGCGCGCCGACGCCTGACCAACCGCGGTCCGCGAGTGCGGTGGCCGGCCCTCTGCAGGCCGGCTGCCGCACTCGCGCTCGTTCCTCCTCCCTCACCCAGTCGGGCGGGTAGAGCGCACCGATCACCTATCCCGGCACGTTCGTCGCGGTGTACTCGTCCGGATCGACCACCACGACCGGAGGAACGCATGGCCACGACACTGATCCTCGGCGCGACGGGCAACCTCGGCGGATTGACCGCCGAGCGTCTGTACGGCGCCGCACCGAAGGACCTCCGGGTCGCGAGCAGCCGCGAACGCGGGGCCTCACGGCTGCGCGATCGCTTCCCGCAGGCCGAGACCGTGCTCTGCGACTGGAACGACGAGGACAGCGTCGTCGCCGCGATGCACGGCGTGAGCCGCGTCTTCGTCGTGACCCCGGACATGGTCACCGACGAGAGCGTGGTGACGAGCAACGTGGTCAACGCGGCGAAGAAGGTCGGCTCCATCGAGCTGCTGGTGCGGCTGCTCGGCATGCCGCCGGGCTACACGATCGAGCAGGCCGATCCGGCCTACGTCGCGGCGCGGTGCGGGGCCGGTCTGCACGTCGTGGCCAAACCGCTGCTGGACGCGAGCGGCCTCCCCGTCGCCTATGTCAACGCCCCGGCCTGGATCATGTTCAACCTCGCCTCGTTCGTGGCCACCGAGGTGAGGCCCCGCCGCAGGATCGCCATGCCGGCCAGCACCGACTGTCCCCGGATGTGGGTCTCGGAGGGCGACGTCGCCGAGGTGGCCGCGCGGATCCTGCTCGGCGACCCGACCGACCACGCCGGGAAGGAGTACGTCCTGACCTCGCCCGATCGCCACGACTACGCCGGCCTCGCGGCGATCTTCACCGAAGTCCTCGGCGAGACGGTCACGTACGCCGACGACGACAGCGCGCTGCAGGCCGCGATGGGTCCGGCGTTCGACCAGCTGATGACCTACCTGAGCCACGAGACGGGTTCGTATGCAGGGGTCCAGCACCTCGACACCATGACCGAGCTCCTCGGCCGCCCGCAGGAGACCCTGCACGACTACGTCACCACCCACAAGGAGCTCTTCTCGTGACCACCCCCCATCCCGTCCCCGCACAGCGCGACCACATCGAGGGCCGCAACCTCCCGCCGATGGCGATGTGGCCTGCCGAGATGATGCCGCGTCCGATCGCCTCCAACCGCAACGCCGTCTGGTACGCCGGCGAGGAACTCATCAGCTGCGTCTACGAGGCCGACGACGGCACCGTCGCCTTCACCGACCTGCCCTATGACGAGCACGTCCACATCCTCAACGGCAGGGCTGTGCTGACGTCGTCGGACGGCCGGGTCGACACCTACGGTCCGGGCGACTGGTTCGTCGCGCCCAAGGGCTGGTCGGGCACCTGGGAGATGACCGGGGGCTACCGCGAGCTCATCGTGTTCCACGCCGCGTCGCTGGTGAAGGCCGCCAAGGAGTGGGGCATCGACTGATCCCCGGCAGCGCCGGCTGAAGGTGAGTCCCCCACCCGGGTGCGGCCTCGGCTGCGGACCTCCCAGACGTCCTGCTGCGGCCTACGTTCGCTGGACCACCCGTGATCCAGACAAGGAACGCATGATGAAGACGAAAGCCGCCGTGCTGACCGAGGTCGGCAAGCCGTTCGAGATCCTCGAGCTCGAGCTCGACGGCCCCAGGGAGGGCGAGGTCCTGGTCCGCTACGTGGCGGCGGGCCTGTGCCATTCCGACCTGCACCTGATGAAGGGCGACTTCCCGTCGCGGCTGCCCATCGTGGGCGGTCACGAGGGTGCCGGCGTGGTCGAGGAGGTCGGTCCGGGCGTCACGAAGGTCCAGCCGGGCGACCACGTGCTCGTCAGCTTCATCCCCAGCTGCGGCGAGTGCCGCTGGTGCCGCACCGGTCACCAGAACCTGTGCGACCTCGGCGAGTTCCTGCTCGACGGCCAGCTTCCCGACGGCACCTTCCGGTTCCACCTCGGCGGTGAGGACGCAGGCGGCATGTGCTCGGTGGGCTCGTTCTCGGAGTACGGCACGCTCTCCCAGCACTCGGTGATCAGGGTCGACCAGTCCCACCCGCTCGACAAGGCGGTGCTGGCCTCCTGCGGCGTCCCGACCGGCTGGGGCACCGCCGTCAACGCCGCCGGCGTGCGCGTCGGCGACACCGCCGTCATCTACGGCTCGGGGGGCGTGGGCATCAACGCTGTCCAGGGTGCCTCGGCCGCGGGCGCCAAGAACGTGGTCGTCATCGACCCGGTCGCCTTCAAGCGCGAGACCGCCCTCAAGCTGGGTGCCACACACGCGTTCACCGATGCCGAGGCCGCACACGACGCGGTGTGGGAGATGACCCATGGCCAGGGCGCCGAACGGGCCATGGTCATCACGGGCGACGTGAGCCCCGAGGTCGTCACCTCCGCGTTCAACATCGTCGGCAAGGCCGGCACCGTGGCGATCACCGCCATGGGCCCGTGGGAGGAGCTCAGCGTGCAGCTGCCGGCCGCCCAGCTGGCGATGTACCAGAAGACCGTGAAGGGCTGCATCTTCGGCCAGTTCAACCCGCAGTACGACGTACCGAAGCTGCTCGGCCTCTATCAGAGCGGCCTGCTGAAGCTCGACGAGCTCATCACCCGGGAGTACACCCTCGACGAGGTCAACCAGGGGTATGACGACCTCGTGGCCGGGGAGCTCATCCGCGGTGTGATCCGCTTCGGCGACTGACGTCGCCGTTCCCCTCGGTGTGACACACCGGCGACCCGTCCACGTGACCTGGTTCACGTGGACGGGTAGTCATCCGGGTAGTTCCCCGGGTGATCCGCGTAGTTCCCCGCAGCAGTCTTCCGAGCACACCAGATCGATGACCTGGAGTCGTCCGGAGGAGGAACCATGTGTGAATTTCGCGGTGGAGACCACGCACTGACGGGGTGGGACGCATGAGCGCCGTGCTCGCCGTGGAGCCCGACGTCGAGGACCGGTGTCGCCTCCAGCGGGTCCTGGTCGTCGACGAGAACGAGCTGCTGCAGGCCGGTCTCCGTGCCGTCCTCGTTGAGCAGCCCTGGGTCGCCTCGTGCCTCCTGGCCACGAACGCGGAGACCGCGTGGCAGGTCGCGCAGCGCCACCACCCGCAGCTGGTCGTGGTCAGCACCTCCCTGGGCGGGCGCTCGGCGCTCGAGCTGTGCGGGGCGTTCCGTGAGCGGATGCCCCACGTCCGCGTCGTGCTGCTCTCGGGGGAGGGCCGGGTCTCGGCCGCCATGGCGCTGCTGCACGGTGCAGTCGCCTCGCTGTCGAAGCAGATGCCGCGTCAAGTCGTCGCCAGCGCGCTCGAGAAGGTCGCCGAGGGCGCCAAGATCTTCCCCAAGGAGCATGCGTCAAGCCACGTCCGCCTCTCACCCCGCGAGCTCGACATCCTTCAGCACGTGTCGAGCGGCCTCAGCAACCCGGAGGTCGCGAGCCTGCTGAACCTGTCTCGGCACACCGTGAAGCAGCACACCAGCGCGGTCTACCGCAAGCTCGGCGTCCGCAACCGCGCGCAGGCCGCCAGTCGCGCCCAGGAACTCGGACTGCTGTCCTGATCGTTCCCCGGTGGCACCCATCTCGTGACCCCGAACGGCGGTAGCATCGCGACGAACCCTCCTCCCGATGTCACGAAGGATCACATGGCGTCACGGTCAGGCACCCCGCTGCCCGGCGTGCCGGTGGAGCTCACCAGTTTCGTGGGTCGGCGCCAGGATCTCGCGGCCGTGCGTCAGCTCTGCGGGATCGCGCGGCTGGTAACCGTGACCGGGATCGGAGGGGTCGGCAAGACCCGCCTCGCCGTCCGCGTCGCCGGCGAGCTGCGGCGCGCGTTCCCAGACGGCCTCTACGTCGTCGAGCTGGCCGCGCTGACCGACCCGTCGCTGCTTCCCCACGCAGTGCTCGACGCCCTCGGCGTCCAGGACCAGCCGACGCGGCCGCCACTGACGGTCATCGCCGAGCACCTGCGGTCCCGTCACATGATGCTGCTGCTCGACAACTGCGAGCACCTCGTCGACGCGGTCGCAGAGCTCGCCGACCATGTGCTCCGGGGCGCTCCGGAGGTGCGGATCCTGGCGACCAGCCGTCAGGCCTTGCGCATCGCCGGCGAGTACGTCTACCCCCTCTCGCCGCTACCGGCGCCGCACCCTGAGACCACGATCCGGCCCGGGACGGCGTTGCAGTACCCGTCGGTGATGCTGCTCGTGGAGCGCTCGACCGCCGTCGTGCCCGACTTCGCGCTGACCCCGGAGAACGAGGCAGCCGTGGTCCGGCTGTGCCAGCGGCTCGAGGGCATCCCCCTGGCCATCGAGCTGGCCGCGGTCCGCCTGAAGGTCCTCACCGTCGAGCAGCTCGTGAGCCGCCTCGACGACCGGTTCGAGCTGCTCAGCGAGGGCAGCCGTAACCTGCCGCGCCGCCACCAGACGCTCCAGGCGCTCATCGACTGGAGCCACGACCTCTGCGACGCCGACGAGCGCACCCTGTGGGCGCGCGCCTCGGTCTTCGTCGGCAGCTTCGCCCTCGACGCGCTCGAGACCGTGTGCACCGACGAGGCGCTGCCGACGGCAGCCGTCCTGAACACGGTCGCCGGCCTGGTGGACAAGTCGATCTTCCAGCGGGAGGTGACGGAGGGAGGCGCGCGCTTCCGCATGCTTGAGACGCTGCGGTCCTACGGCCAGGACCGCCTCACCGCCGCCGGCCAGGAGCGCGAGCTCGCCCGCCGGCACCGCGACTGGTGCCTGGAGATGGTCGAGCGGGCAGGCGACGAATGGGTCGGACCGCGGCAGCAGGAGTGGGCGAGCCGGCTGGAGCTCGACCACGCCAACATCAGGCGGGCCCTGGAGTTCTGCGTGTCGGAACCGGGCGAGGCCCGCGCCGGACTCCGGCTCGCGGCCGTGCCGTGGCTGTGGGGCGCCACCTCGCACCTGAACGAGGGCTACCTGTGGCTGCGCCGTACCTTGGCGCTCGACGAGGAGCCCAGCCACGAGCGCGCCTGGGCGCTGGCCACGGCGGCGTACGTCGCAACATTCGAACGCAACCTGGAGGCGCTGCACACGCTGCCCGAGGAGGCGCTCGCGCTCGCCCAGCAACTCGACGACCCCGCAGCGATCGCCTACGCCAAGCACGTCCTCGGCACCGGCCGGGCCCTCGGCCCGGACCCCGGCAGCGCCATCCCGCTTCTGACCGAGGCCCTCCAGGGCTATCTGGACTGTGGCGTGCCGGCGCAGTACCCCGACAGCCTGCTGATCGAGCTCGCCGCCGCCCACCTGTTTCACGGGGACATCGACATCGCCGCCGACATCGTCGACCGGCTGCTCGAACAGTGCACCGCGAACGGCGACCTGTGGAACCTCTCCTACGCCCTCTGGGGCCGCGGCTACATCGCCGTGCTGCGCGGTCAGCCTGAGACGGCCGAGGAGGACCTGCGCACGGCACTGCGGATCAAGCAGCAGCTCCACGACACCCTGGGCGTGGCGTTCGCGCTGGAGCTGCTGGCTTGGGCCGCCGTCCACCGGGACGCGGAACGGTCGGCCACCCTCTTCGGGGCCGCCGACCGACTCTGGGAGACCGTCGTCGGCTCACCCCACCTGGCTGACCAGCGCAAGGAGCATGAGGCAATCGCCCGCGCACAGCTGAGCGGGCCGGCCTTCGACCTCGCCTTCGGTCGAGGCCGGGGGGCCGACACCGAAACGATCGTCACCCTCGCACTCGGCGATTCGACGCCACCCGTCGGAGCGGCCACTCCTTCCACTCCGGCGGTCTCCCTGACCCGACGCCAGCGGGAGGTCGCGGAGATGGTGGCCGCCGGCATGTCCAACAAGGACATCGCCGCACGCCTGGTCATCTCACTGCGCACGGCCGAGGGACACGTGGAAGGCATTCTGACCAAGCTGGGCTTCACCTCCCGCGCACAGATCGCGACCTGGATGAGCCAGCAGGAAGCCGACGAGCGCTGATCCCCTCCCCCACCTGGGCGCATTGGCTCGGGTGACCTGCCTCTCTTGTGCCTCGTCGGCGATAGGCCGTACCCAGCGGCCGACAGACGGCCGCTCACGGTCCGGACCTGGCGTCGCGAGGCCACACGACGAGGAGAAGTGGATGAACACTCGAGACATGTGGCGACGGGGCGTCGCCCTCGTGGCCGCCGCGACGTTGGGCCTGGGGCTCGCGGCCTGTGGCAGCAGCGCTTCCGCGGGGCACGGCAAGACGAGCGAGGCGGACCAGAAGTCCTACCAGGCCACACTCGACGCCTGGTACAAGGGCACCTACAAGAAGCCGAGCGGCCCGACAGTGCAGGCACCCAGCGGCAAGTCCATCTGGCTGATCGAGTCGGGGCTCGGCAGCGACTACGCGACCCGAGGTGTGGCGGCGGCCGAGGAGACGGCCAAGAAGCTCGGTTGGACCGTCCACGTCTTCGACGCGAAGTACGACCCGACACAGATGCTCACCGGCGTCCAGCAGGCCGTGGTGGCCAAGGCCGACGGCATCATCCTCTCGGCGATCGACTGTCCGACGGTCAAGAACGCGGTCGTGCAGGCGAAGGCCGCCGGAATCCCGGTCGTCGGTGTCGAGACCAAGGACTGCACGCCAGCGCTGCTTTCCCACGTCGTCACCTACGCCGGCCACGAGTCGTTCGAGGACCAGGACAAGGACTGGGGCGGCGCGCAGGCCGCGTGGGTGATCGCCAAGACGAACGGACAGGCGAAGGTCGTGCTCGACACGGAAACCGATGCCTGGACGACCCTGACGGCCACGGAAGGCATCAAGCGGGAGATCGCGAAGTGCTCCGGGTGCTCGATCGTCGGTGACGCCACGTTCGTCGGCACGGACCTGGGTCCGGCCCTGCAGCAGAAGATCGAGCAGATCCTGGTCCAGCACCCGGAGGCCAACGCCTTCATCCCCGCGTACGACGTCGTGATGACGCAGAGCGGAGGCGCGCAGGCGATGCAGACCGCGGGACGTCTCAAGTCGCTGGCGATCGGGGGCGGCGAGGGTACGACTGCCGGGATCGACCAGATCCGCAACGGCACCGGTGAGCAGGCGTGCGCCGGCCAGTCGGTCGAGTGGGAGGTCTACAGCGCAGTGGACACGCTGATCCGCCTCTTCCTCGACCAGGACCCGAACGAGGTCGACACGGGCAACGGCATTCAGGTCTGCGACAAGGACCACAACCTGCCGCCGGCCGGACAGCCGTACACCCCGCCGGTCGACTTCCGCTCTGCCTTCCTCGCCATGTGGAGCGTGAGCTGAGTCCCCGTACCCCTTGAAAGAAGTGGAGGTGGCCCGCGCGGAATCCGTGCGGGCCACCTCTGTCTGGTGCGGGGTGCTCGCCAGGCCGCCCGGTAGCCCAGTCGGGGGGTGTTGTCGCGCAGATCACTCGGCCCACCACAGCCGCGCGCCCATCCTGATGCCCATCCACACTCCGCCTTCTGTGAAAGGGGATCCGCCGTGAGCGCTGACCCACATGAGCCCGCACTCGTGCTCAGTGGCGCCACGAAGTCCTTCGGCGCCAACCTGGCCGTCGACGGCGTCTCGTTCTCCCTTGCCAAGGGCCATGTGCACGCCCTGCTCGGGGGGAACGGCTCCGGCAAGTCCACCCTGATCAAGATGCTCGCCGGCGTCGAGCGCGGCGACGGCGGCACGGTCGCGATCCGCGGCCACAGCATTCCCCTGGCCGAGATGACGCCGGCCCGCGCGACCGCTGCGGGGCTGAGGTTCGTGCACCAGCAGCGGTCCACCTTCCCGGAGCTCACCATCGCGGAGAACCTGGCCATCGGCGGCAACGGTTTCCCGGTCGGCGCCGGAGGGCGCGTGCGCTGGCGCGCGGCGCGGCGTGAGGCGGCGCGAGTGCTTGCCAAGTACGACATCGACGCCCACCCGGACCAGCTCCTCGGCGAGCTCGGTCCGGCGCGACAGGCCATGGTGGCCATCGCCCGCGCCCTGCAGACCGGCCACGCCGACAACGGGATCCTCGTCCTCGACGAGCCGACCGTCTCACTGCCCGACACCGAGGTGCGCCTGCTCCTCGACGCCGTACGCCGGCACGCCGACCAAGGGCAGACGGTCCTGCTGGTCACGCACCGGCTCGAGGAGGTCTTCTCGGTCGCCGACAACGCGATCCTGCTGCGCAACGGCCAGCTCGTCGCCGAGGTCGCTCCTCGCTCCATCACCCGCGCCGACCTTGTCGAGCTGATCGTGGGACGGGCCGTCGACGAGATCGCCCCCGACACCTCGGCCGAGCGCGGCCCGATCGTGCTCGAAGCCCAGAGCCTGTGTGCCGGTCCCGTGGGCCCGGTCGACCTGACGTTGCACGCCGGCGAGGTGGTCGGCGTCGCCGGGCTGGTGGGTTCGGGGCGGTCGAGCCTGCTGAAGTCACTGTTCGGCGTGCTCCCGATCGAATCCGGATCGGTGCGGCTCCACGGCACGGCCCTGCGGCTGGGCACTCCGCGCGACGCCATGCGTGCAGGCATCGCCTTCGTCCCGGAAAACCGTGCCGAGGACGCTGCCTTCCAAGAGCTGAGCGTCAACGACAACATGTCCGTCGCGGTCCTGCTCGACTACTGGCGCGGCGGCCGGCTGCGCGCGGGCGTGCAACGCCGCGACGCGCGGGACCTGCTCTCGCGGTTCCTGATCAAGGCACAGTCCGTCGACGAATCGCTCTCCGCACTGTCCGGAGGCAACCAGCAGAAGGTGATCGTCTCGCGATGGCTCCGGCGCGCACCCCAGGTGGTGCTGCTCGATGAGCCGACCCAAGGTGTCGACGTCGGCGCCCGTCACGAGATCTACCTGCTGATCCGTGAGGCCGTCGAGGCGGGAGCAGTGGCGCTCGTGGCCTCGTCCGACAGCGAGGAGCTCGCGGCGATCTGCGATCGGGTCCTCGTCCTGCGGGGCGGACGGATCGTCGGAGAGCTGTCCCGCGATGAGCTCACCAGCAGCCGCGTCGAGCGCCTCGCCCATGGTCAAGAAAAGGAAGTGACGCTATGAGTTCCGTGTCCGGAAGCAACATGACGATCGACGAGCCGGTCCGACCGGAAGCGGCCGCGGTGGACCAGGCCCGACGGCCCCGTCGCAGCATCCGCTCGTTCCTGGAGGCCTACGCCTTCGTCGTGCTGCTGGTCGGGGCGTTCGTGTTCTTCAGCCTCTGGTCGCGAACTTCTGCGACGTTCCCGACGAGCGCGAACCTGCAGGTGCTGTTGGGCTCCAACACCGTCGTCGCCATCACCGCACTGGGGGCGCTGATTCCCTTGGTCTGCAACGAGTGGGACCTGTCCATCGGCGGGTCCGCGGCGTTGAGCTCGGTCTTCTGTGCCCAGTTCATGACCAACGGGATGAATCCCCTGCTGGCGCTCGCGATCGGCATCGCCATCGGCATCTGTGTCGGCCTCGTGAACGCCGTGCTCGTCACCCGCATGGGAGTCAACGCGGTCATCACGACTTTGGGCATCTCGATCATCATCACCGGCCTGATCAGCCTGAAGACCGGTGGCGTGACCCTCGGCGGCAACGTCCCGCAGAGTGTGACGAACTTCGGCACCGAGACCTGGCTCGGCATCCCCCGGACGGTCTACGCCCTGGCGGTGGTGGCGCTCGTCGTCTACTACCTCGTCGATCACACCCCGTACGGCCGCTACCTGTACGCACTCGGCTCCAACCGCTCCGCCGCCCGCCTCGCCGGCATCCGGATCAAGCTGGTCGTCGGCGCAACGTTCGTCATCGCCGGCGCCCTCTGCGGGGGCGCGGGCGTCCTCCAGGTCGCCCGCTCGGGAGGCGCCAACCCGCATCTGGCAGACGCTCTTCTCCTGCCGGCGCTTGCAGCGGCGTTCCTGAGCGCGGCTGCCATCCGGCCGGGCAAGTACAACGTGTGGGGCGTCCTGGTCGCGGTCTACTTCCTGGCCGTCCTCAACAGCGGGCTGAACCTCGCCGGCGTCCAGGACTACGTCTCCAACTTCGTCAACGGTGGCGCCCTCATCATCGGCGTCGGGCTCGCAGCCCGGCTGGGTGACCGGCGGGAGCCCTGACCTTCCGGCTATCCGAGCAGGCGGGCAACCAGGTCCTTCGCATCGATGTGGTCCCCACGTCACCCTTCAGACCGCCGAGATGGCGCGGCGGAGGAGCCTCGACGGGGCGCCGCTCGAAGGTGTCGATCTTCCCTCTCTCCCTCCCCCACCTTCGGGCCGTGGCCAGGGTTTCCCGGGTCGAGGCGTCGCGCCCCGGTGGCGGCGCGTTCGGAGGCGCCGGCCGCAGGTGTAGCGGATGAGCATCTCGACCCGGGTCCAGCCGGACACAGCCATCAGGCCGGACTCGGAGCCGCCGGCGGCGAGCCACCGGTGGGCGGCGGTGTGGCGGAGCCGGTGCGGCCGGAACCCGTCGATTCCGGCCCGGTCGGCGCTTCGGCGCAGCGATCGGTAGAGGGCGTCGGTCCCGAGCTCGCAGCCGCGTTCCCCGAGCCAGAGGTCGTCCCGGTCGGCGTGCGGCTGGGTGTGGCGGACGGCGAGGTAGGTTCGGATCGCGGCGGTGGTGGCGGGGCCGATCGGGATGATGCGCCCGCGGCCGCCCTTGCCACGCCGGATGGTGACCAGGCCGGCGGCGAGGTCGAGGTCGGGGGCGGTCAGGGCAATGACCTCGCCGAGCCGGACCCCGGTTTCGACCATCAGCCGGATGATCGCCTCGTCCCGGACGTGCCGCAGTGGCCTCGGGGTGTCGGGAGTGTCGGGCCCACCTGGACCGTCGGGCCCACCTGGACCGTCGGGTCCGTCGGGTCCGTCGGGTCCGTCGGGTCCGTCGGGTCCGTCGGGTCCGTCGGGTCCGTCGGGTCCGTCGGGCCGGCAGGTCTGGAGCAGGGCCCGGATCTGGGCGAGGGTGAGGGGGTCGACGACCGGCTGGTCCAGCTTGGGTGCGGTCATGCCCCGGAACGGGGTGTCGTCGAGGTGCCCGACGGCGGTGAGCCAGGCGGCGTAGCGGCGCAGGGCCTGTTGGCGGATCCGTGCGGTGCTGGGTGACCGACCGGCCTCGAGCATGTCGGTGATCCAGGTTTGCAGGGTGGTGCGCCGCAGCGGAGGAAGGTCGTGGGTCTCGGCCAAGGTGAGGTAGCGGCCGACGGCGTCGAGGTAGAGGGCGATCGTGGCGGGGCTCTTGCGCTCGGCGGCCAGCGCGAGGTGCCACTCCGCTATCAGGGAGCGGGCAGCCGGTGTGGTGAGGTCAGTCATGGCGCCGACCGACCAGCGCGCGGTCAGTGGCACGCGCTCAGCAGCAGGCACTCAGCAAGCGGGGGCGGGCGCTCCGCCTGGTCCGGATAGCTCGGCGGTTTTTGGACACGGGATCAAGTCTCAAATGCTTTCAGGCCCGGAATCCGTGGATTCCGGGCCTGAACTTTGTAGCGGGGGCAGGATTTGAACCTGCGACCTCTGGACAAACTCAGGGCCTTGCCCTTGCTACCGAACGTTGCGGGAAACAGCCGAATCGCTTGTGTTATATCGGCGTTCGCTGTCTCGAACACCTCCGACTTTAACCGATCGCTTCCTGCCCATGCCGGTTGAACCCGGAGGGTTCGTGGAGGGTTGCTGAATCCGAAGCCGGGTCGCCATCCGCGCCTGGATCCGCCCCGCGTTGCATGAACGCGACGATCCGCCCGGCCCGAGCTGGCCATCGCAGCCACCAAGACCTCGCCAGAGCCAGGGCCTGTCGCCTGTCTTGTGACGCTCACAATCCTTGGGCCAGAAATCGGACGCGGCCAGCTACCTGGGCAGCTACGGCGTCTTCCGGGATAGGAACCGGATCCTTCGTTCCAAACAGATAACAAGTTTAGCAAGGTTCATAGTCATACAGCCTCGGTTGCCGCCGTTCTTGGTCGCGCAAGAACAGGTCGAGACTCGAGCCTGACAACGACCGATTTGGAGGTCGGGGTGTTGCTCTCCTCTGCGGTCGAGTCGAGCGGGACGAGAACGTTCGCCTCCGGGAAGTACGTAGCCGCACAACCGCGGGGGGTTGGGTACTCGACGATCCGGAATGCCTCCGCTCGACGTTCGCCGTCGACCCACACGCTGACGATGTCGATCACGTCGCCGTCACGTAGGCCAGAGTCGCGCAGGTCATCAACGTTCACGAACACGACTCGGCGCCCACCCTTGATGCCTCGGTATCGGTCGCTCAGCCCGTACACGGTGGTGTTGAACTGATCGTGTGAGCGGACGGTTTGTAGCAGCAGGTGCCCTGGCGGGGCGCTGACGGCCGAGGGCGGGTTCACTGTGAATCTCGCCTTGCCGGTCGCGGTCGCGAACTGGCGTGCGTCGCGCGGTCCGTTTGGAAGCGCGAAACCCCCAGCCTGCTTGATGCGGGTTTCGAACTTCGCAAATCCTGGAATGACGCGCTCGATGCTGCTGCGAATGAGGGTGTAGTCCGCACCCATTTGTGCCCAGCCGATGTCGGTGCCGAACAACGCATCCGCGAGCCCGGCCACGATGGAGGTTTCGCTTCGGAGCGCTGGGGAGCCGGGCAACAGGCGACCGCGCGAAGCGTGCACCATCCCCATCGAGTCCTCAACCGTGATGACCTGTTCGCCCGCTGTGGTGATGTCGCGTTCGGTTCGGCCCAGGCACGGCAGAATGAGCGCCTCGCGACCATGGTGCAGGTGAGACCGGTTGAGTTTGGTGGCGACGTGCACCGTCAGTGCGCAGTTCTCCATGGCGGCAGCCGTCACGTCAGTATCTGGTGAGGCGGACACGAAGTTCCCGCCCAGCGCCATGAAGACGTCGATGCGGCCATCACGCATCGCCCGAATGGTGTCGACGGTGTCGAGTCCGTGGTCGCGCGGAGGGTCGAAGCGGAACTCGCTTTGTAGCGCGTCGAGGAACTCATCGGGCATTTTTTCCCAGACACCCATGGTCCTGTCGCCCTGCACGTTGCTGTGTCCCCGCACTGGGCAGGCACCTGCTCCGGGCCGGCCGACGTTGCCGCGCAGCAGGAGAAAGTTGACGACCTCGCGGATCGTGGTTACTGCGTTCCGATGCTGGGTCAGGCCCATTGCCCAGCAGACGATGACGCTGTCGGCGCCGATGACGTCGTCAGCGAGTTGCTCGATGTCGCCCTTGGCGATGCCACTCAGTTCCTCTACGACGTCCCACTCAAGCGATCTAGTCGCGTCGACGAAGTCGCTGAATCCGTCGGTGTGTTCATTGATGAAGGCCGTGTCGAGGATGCCGGGGTGTTCGGCGTCGCGTTCGAGGAGCGCCTTGTTGATGCCCGCGAACAGGGCCAGGTCGCCGTTGACGCGGACAAGGATGAGCCGATCGGCAAGTTGCGTGCCCCTGCCGACGATGCCGCGCGGTCTCTGAGGGTTCTTGAACCGGATGAGGCCGGCTTCGGGCAACGGATTGATTCCGATGATTCGGGCGCCGCGCCGTTTCGCCTGCTCAAGTGCGCTGAGCATTCGGGGATGGTTCGTGCCTGGGTTCTGGCCGACGACGATGATGAGATCGGAGTGGTCGGAGAGGTCCTCGAGAGTGACGGTGCCCTTGCCGATTCCGAGGGTTTCGTTGAGGGCCGCGCCACTGGATTCGTGACACATGTTCGAGCAGTCGGGCAGGTTATTCGTTCCGAGCCGGCGGGCGAGCAACTGGTAGAGGAACGCGGCCTCGTTCGACGCACGGCCGCTGGTGTAGAAGGCAGCTCGATTGGGGTCCGGCATCGCCTTCAGCTGTTCAGCGGTCAGCGCGAAGGCTGCCTCCCAACTGACCGGGACGTAGTGTTCGGCGCCTGGTGCCAGATACATGGGCTCAGTGAGTCGGCCCTGCTTCTCAAGCCAGTGGTCGGTCTGCGTTCGCAGCTGAGCGATGGAGTAGGTAGCGAAGAAGTGTCTTCCGACCCGCTTGCGGGTCGCTTCCCACGCCGCGGCCTTCGCGCCGTTCTCGCAGAACTCGGCTCGATGTCCGTGCTTTGGGTCGGGCCAGGCGCAGCTCGGGCAGTCGAATCCGCCGGGCTGGTTGATGGACAGAAGTACCTTCGCGGTCCGGACGCCGCCCATTTGCCCGAGCGCGTGTTCCATGGAGTGCTGGATGCCGGGCAGACCGACCGCGAAGGTCTTCGGTGCACCGACCTTGATGTCGGGTTCAGGCAGCTCGTGGTCGCTCATCTATTTCCCATCCGACGTAGGCGTTGGACACCGTACGAATTGGGTGAGGCCCCGCGTCGTCGTCAGACGCGGGGCCTGTGTGTCGCAGCCGTTTAGCCACTGAACCCGTGACGATTTGTGGCCACCTCGGCTCGGACACACCCACTTGCGCGCCGCGGATATGGACGTAGTCCGGACGCGCGTTTGCATTACTTGCCCCTCACGGCCGTCCGGCGAACTTTCCGCGGAGGGCGTGCACGGTCATGTAGTGACGCACAACGTCGCCAGAGCGAACGTCGCAAACGGGGCAGGGAGAGCCGAGGACCTGGCGCACTATCCATCGCAACACCAGACTCCTCAGCTTCCTCATCGACCTTCGTCGACCTTCGCGGCCAGCGACTGCAGGAGGCGACGCACCAGGTCCTGGGTTCCCTCGTCAACCAACTTGTCGCCGTCGAAACGCTCGTGCGCGTTGAACACGATGACCTCGGGCTTCACGACCGGCTTGGAGTCGGTCCATACGAAGACCTGGCGAAGCGCGAGCTGTGCTCGAACCGACCCGAATGCGGTCGGCGCGGCACCCATCACCGCGATCGGCTTGCCAGCGAGAAGCTGGCCGCCGTCGCCAGTGCTGAGCCAATCGATCGCGTTCTTCAAGACACCGGGAATGGAGTAGTTGTACTCGGGCGTCGCGATCAGCAGCGCGTCAGCGTCTCGCACCTGGGCGCGGAAGTTCTCCACGGCCTGCGGGGCGTTCTCGCCGTCGTTGTCGCTGTTGTACGGCGGAATGTGGGCGAGGTCCTCGTAGACGTCGATGTTCATGCCAAGCGGCGCCAGGGCGCCGGAGGCGTGCAGCAGGCGCGTATTGAACGACTCCTGCCGAAGGCTGCCCGAGATGCCGAGCACGTTCGTGCTTGCCTGCTCACTCATTGTGGTCATCCATTCTTTGAACTGAACTGTACGGCTCAGTACATTACCTGATAGATTCGCCGAGGTAAACCTCCCGGATCCGGGAATCCTCAAGCAGTTCCCGGCCGGTGCCTTCCAAGGCGATGCACCCGGTCTCCAGGACGTAAGCGCGGTCGGCGATGGACAGGGCTTGGGCGGCGTTCTGCTCGACCAGAAGCACCGTCACGCCATCGGCATTGATCTGCTCAATGATCGAGAAGATGTCCTGGACGACCAGCGGAGCCAGGCCCATCGACGGCTCGTCGAGGAGGAGCAGTTCAGGTCGTCCCATGAGCGCCCGGCCCATCGCGAGCATCTGTTGCTCGCCGCCAGACAGAGTGCCGGCGAGCTGGTGCTGGCGTTCGGCCAGCCGCGGGAAGCGGTCGAAGACGTGGTCCATGTCGGCTGAACTGACATGGCTGAACCGGTAGGCACCCATCTGCAGGTTTTCCAGGACACTCATGCGTGGGAACACGTGCCGGCCCTCGGGGACGTGGCAGATGCCCTCCCCGATGAGTTCGTGTGCCGGACGCCCCGAGATCTGCTTTCCGCGGTAGGTGATGGTTCCTGCGGTCGGGCGCAGTAGGCCAGAGATGGTCTGCTGGGTAGTGGTCTTCCCGGCTCCGTTCGCGCCGAGGAACGCAACGATTTCGCCTTCGTTGACGTGGAAGGAGATGGACTTCAGAGCCGGGATGGCGCCGTACCGAACGTCAAGATCGACCACTTCAAGGGCTCTGACACTCGTCGGGGTGTCGGTGTCGGTCGCGTGCTCGACGTGAGCTGCGATCTTGCCGGTCACCTCCTCGAGCGCATCGTCGTCGCTTGATGCGGCTCCCAGGTAGGCGGCGATGACCTCGGGGTTGTTCTGGATCTCGGTCGGCTTGCCTTCGGCAATCTTCTTGCCGAAGTTGAGGACAACGATGCGGTCTGCAATGGACATGACCATCTGCATGTCGTGCTCGATAAGCAGAACGCTGACGTTTCGTTCCCGATTGATTCGCCGAATCAGGTCGGCAAGCTCGGCTTTCTCGTTCGGATTGGTGCCCGCTGCCGGCTCATCGAGGAGCAGGACCCCGGGGTTGGTGGCGAGGGCGCGTGCAATTTCGAGTCGCCGTTGTGCGCCGTATGACAGCGAGGTGGCGATGTCGTTCTCTCGTCCGGTGAGCCCGACTTCAGCCAGGAGAGAGCGAGCGACTGAGTCAGCTTCGAGCGCTTCGCGCTTCTGACGCGGTAGACGCAACATCGCGCCGATCGCACCGGACTTCTGGGTCGATTCGACGGCGACTTGCACGTTCTCCAGAACCGTGAGCGCTGGGAACAGGCGGATGTTCTGGAAAGTGCGGGCGATGCCTGCCCGGTTGAGCTTGTGAACCGGGTGCCCGATGACCGAAATCTCCTTGGCACCGGCCCGCGGGACTGCGGTGACCTTGCCCTCCTGGGGGCAGTAGACGCCGGTGAGCGAGTTGAACAGGCTGGTCTTGCCGGCGCCGTTCGGCCCGATGATGGAGAGGATTTCGCCACGGCGCATCTCGATGTTGACGTCGTCTAGGGAGACGAGTCCACCGAAGCGGAGGGTCAGTCCCTCGACGGAGAAGACCGGCCGGGCGTCGGCCTCAGGCGTGGTGTCCACAGACCGCGTGGCCCTTTCGTTCGTGTTCGTAGTCTGGGCAGGCATCACAGACCCTCGCTCTCTGCGACTGCTGCCGGCTCCAGGGTGGGACGGTCGTCCAGTCCCTTGAGCTCTGCTTTACGTCGGCGTTCGGGAATCAGACCCGAGGGACGGAAAATCATCATGAAGAGGAGGACTGCGCCGATCCACATCTGACGGTCGTCTGCCGGGACCTGGTCCTTGAGGAACTCTGGAAGCCAGGTGAGGAACGCGGCTCCGACCACGACGCCAGTCATCGATCCCATACCGCCGAAGACCACGTAGGCCAGGACCAGGATGGAGTTCAGGAGCAGGAAGTTGTCCGGGTTGAAGTACCCCACCTGGCTGGCGAAGAAGACGCCAGCGAGTCCCGAGGTGGAGGCTCCGATGGCGAACGCGAGCAGTTTGGCGCGGGTCGTGTCGACGCCGCAGGCCTTCGCCGCGACCTCGTCCTCACGAACAGCTGCCCAAGCACGGCCCAGGGAGGACCGCTCGAGGCGGACGAACAGGATGATGACGATGGCGAGGATGGCCAGGAGCAGGTACCAATACTCAAGGGGGTCGGTGCCCCACTTGAGGTCCACGATGCCGAGGTTGATCTCCGGGTGCGGGACCGGCTTTTCTGGGCCTCGAGTGCTGTTCGTGATGTTGCCGGGGTTGTTGATGGCGACGATCCGGATGATTTCACCGAAGCCAAGGGTGACGATGGCGAGGTAGTCGCCGCGGAGCCGAAGTGTCGGAGCGCCGAGGGCGACGCCGGCGATGATGCAGGCACCAATGGCTACAGGAATTGCCGCGAGGGGCGTCAGGTGGATTCCGAACGGCGGCTGGATTGGGAGGGAGCCCACCAGGAACGCAGTGGTGTAGCTGCCGATGGCGTAGAACGCGATGAATCCAAGGTCAAGCAATCCGGTCCATCCGACAACGACGTTCAAGCCGACGGCGAGGAGAACATAGACCCCAATCTGAGTCACCAGGACCTGCTGCCAGTACTCGGTGAACACTCGCGGTAGGACGATTGCGATGACCACACCGGTGAGGAGTGCCGGGGTCACCGAGATGCGGCCAAGAACAGTGGCCGATGCTGCTCGGCTGCCGGTCCCCCGGTTCGCGGATCGTGTGCCAACCCACGGGCTGGCTGTGGCCACTGCCATCAGCAGGAAGCCGAGAAGTGCGAACCAGGGCCCGGTGCCGAGGTTGTCCCACGCCGACTTGGCACCGTCGACCCCTCCGTTGGCGCCGACCTGGCCCATGGCGTGTGCAGTGATGAGCACAAAGACCCCACCAAGGACGTTCAGACCCGTGCCGGCGATACGCAGTACTGGGTTGGAACGGTAGATGCCCAGCGCGCCGACCAGAGCGGCGACGGCCAGGATGACGGCGAGGCCTCCGCGCTGCATGCTTGTTGCGACGACGTTGATCCCGGTGCCGTCGAACAGGTCGGCGCTGGCCCACAGGCCGACATTGAGCCGTCCAGGCGAGAACCAGGTTGCGAAACCGACAGCAGTCACGGCGAAGAACAGGCCACCAAAGGCGATAAACAGTCCGGGGTATTGACCCTGAAGGCTCTTGGCCCGGTCACGGATGGAGTCTCCAGCTTCGGTCCAGCCGGCGTAAGCGACGGAGATGGCGACGAAGACGTAGGCAAGTGCTGTCGCGTCCGCGCCGTAGGAGTGGTCGATTCGTGTGCCAGCTGAAACAAGGTCGGAGTGGGCGACGACAGCGAGCGCTGCGGCACCCACCGAGGCGAGGATTCCGATAGTCGCGACCACGCGCGACCGGGTAAGGACCGCGGCAAGGCCAACAGCCACGACCAAGAGCCACGCGACGATGTACATCCAGCTGAAGTAGGCATCAGCGAGCCCGGTCGTCGCAGCCTGAGATGCGGCTGCGAACTTGCCTTCACCGACAGGGTCGTACCAGTGCAGAAGGGTACGAGCGACCATGACGCCGGCCGCTGCTGCTGCGAAGAGGCCAGCGCCAGGCTTGGAGAGCCGCTCCTTGAGCTGGTCGGCGCGGGGCGCGAGAAAGAAGACCAGGACACCGAGGCCCAGGAAGATGAAGATGCGGGGCTCAAGTACTGCCTGCTTGAGTCCGTACCCGTAATCGTCAGGGGTTCCTTGCTGAGGCCCCCACATCATCGCGACGATGACCGAGCCGACCAGGCACATGAGGAGCCGGCGAGCGGACTCGCCTGTGAGACGGGCCTTGAGGTTCATGCGACCCTCCCAAGGCGCTCGCCGAGAATTCCGGTGGGTCGGAAGATGAGGACCGCGACGAGAACGCCGAAGGCGACGACGTCAGTCCACTGGATTCCGACACCGGGGAGCGGTGGGATGAGTGCCTCGACGAGGCCGAGAGTGATGCCACCAATCATCGCGCCGCGGATGTTGCCGATACCTCCGAGGACTGCCGCGGCGAACGCCTTGATACCGGGCTGGAAACCCATCATGTTCGAGAACGCGAAGGCCGTGCCGAAAAGGAACCCGGCAGCGCCGGCGAGGGCTCCGCCGATGATGAAGGTGCGCGAGATGGTGCGGTCGATATTGATGCCCAGCAGAGCAGCCATGGGGGCGTCCTCGGCCACTGCCCGGACGCTGCGGCCCAGCTTGGTTCGGCTCACCAGGGCGTCGAGTCCGACCATGAGGGTCAGGGCCGAACCGACGATGATGAGCTGGATGACACGCACGTCGGCGCCGGCAACTGTGAACACGACGTGGTTGATGTTGAAGTACTCGGGGAAGCTGTTGTTGGTGAGCCGGTTGAACAGCTTGCCTGCGAGTTGGGACAGGAAGAACGAGGCCCCGATTGCAGAGATGAGGAACGCGATTTTCGGTGCGCCTCGTCGTCGTAGTGGTCGGTACGCGACGCGTTCGAGCATGAAAGCGATACATGCACCCGTTAGAGCTCCGGCGAGGATTCCGACAAGGAACACCATCGTCGCGCCCGCGGTTGAACCAGCGTGCGGTGCGAGCGCGTTGACCGCAAGGAAGCTGCCGAACGCACCGGACATGAAAACTTCGCTGTGCGCGAAGTTGATGAGCTGAAGGACGCCGTAGACGAGCGTGTAGCCAATCGCGATGAGCGCATACATTGATCCGCGGGTGAGACCGAGGACCAAGTAGTCAGGAATTTGGTGGACGTAGTCCATGACGAGCCTTTCTGGGTGCGCCACCGCGAACTAGCCGTGAGGTGGGGCATCGGCCGAACGATGTGTCGGCGAGGTCAACTGGTTGCGCAGGGCACAGGACAGGGTGTGTTCGCCGCTCACCCGAAGGCGGCTGTGAGCCTGGGCGACGAACACACCCCATGTGTCTGACCTGTTAGTTCTGCTTCGTTACGTCGCCGAGGAACTTGAACGTCTTGTTCTCAGCTTCGTAGAGATTGACGACCGCGACGCTGGAGTCGATGTCGCCCTTGCTGTCGAACTTGATGTGCGAGGCGAGACCCTGGAAGTCGATGGCACTCAGGGCCTTGGCAACGCTCTCCCGAGTCAGCGGGCCGGCGGCGGCCGCGTTCTTGATGGCGGTCAGCAGCGCGCGGGTCGCGTCGTAGGACTCCGGCGTGAAGGTCGACGGGTCCTGGTTGTAGTCGGCGCGGTAGGCGTCGGTGAACTTCTGGGCGTTCGGGTCGCTCGCCGCGTCCGCACAACCACACAGGAAGTACCAGCCGTTGCCGGCGTCGCCAGCCTGGTCGAAGAAGATCGTCGACTTGCTGCCGTTTCCGGTGACCTTCAGACCGTCGTACCCGACTGCCTTGATGGCCTTGGCCAGGAGCGCGGTCTGGGCGTCGTAGCCGCCGTAGAACAGCGCCTGAGCACCGGAGGCCTTCACCTTCTGCGCGACAACACTGTAGTCGGTCGTCTTGGCGTCCACACCCTCACGGATTACCTTCACACCCTTGGACTCCAGCTCCTTCTGCACAGCGTCAGCGACGCCCTTGCCGTAGTCACCGAGGTCGTCGATGACAAACACGGTCTTGGCCTTCTTCGCCAGCCACTGGGCGCCGATGGTGCCCTCGACGTTGTCCGAGGGAACGCTGCGGTGGAAGGAGGAGAAGCCCTGGTCCTGAAGCTGCGCGTTCGTTGCCGACGGCGTGATGAAAGACAGTCCCGCGGACGAGTACTGTGCGCCGGCGGCCTTGACCGAACCGGAGAACGCCGGGCCGACGACACCGAGGACGTCCTGGTTCTGAATGAGAGTCGTCGCGGCAGCAGGTGCCTTGCTGGGGTCGCCCTGGTCGTCGCCCTTGACGATCTCAACCGAGAAGCCGAACTCCTTGGAAGCGTTGGCTTCCTTGACTGCCAGCTCGACGCCGTTGAACTCGTTCAGGCCGAGCTGCTGGTAGTCACCCGACAGCGGGCCCTGGAAGCCGATCTTGACGGAGGTAACCTTGGTCGGCGCTCCACCCCCGTTGAGCTTGTCAGTTCCGCCGCCGGAACTTCCACAGCCGGCGAGAGCCAGCGCGAGGAGCGCTGACCCGACGACTGCTTGGGTCTTGAACAGACGCGGCATGGTTACCTCCGAACAGTTGGTGTTTCTGTTGTTGTGTGGGTACTGCTTTCCGAGACGTCTAGTGGGTGGCCGACTGGTCAGCCTTCGCTGTTCAACACCTCATGGAGTGCGTGCGCGGCGCGCCAGCAGTCGTGGAAGGTGCAGTACAGAGGCGCGGGGGCGAACCGGATGACGTCGGGCTGACGTGCATCGGTGAAGACGCCGTACTCGTCGCGCATGCGCGTGGACACGTGCTCGGCGTCGGCCCCGATGATCTGCACCGACAGCTGCGCGCCGCGCTGCTCCGGGTCAGACGGCGTGATGACGCGCGCGGGTACGTCCGCAAGTGCGACCGCGAGGGCCTTCTCGAGGTATCCGGTCAGTCGGAGGCTCCGCTGCCGCAGGGCGGGCATGCCGACCTCGTCGAAAATCTTCAGGGACGTTTCGACCGGTGCCATCGCCATGATGGGCGGGTTCGACAGCTGCCAGGCGTCAGCGGTGTGCACGAGGTCTAGGACCGGCTTCATCTCGAATCGGGTGGCAGCGTTGGTGCTCCACCATCCCGAGAACTTCACGATGTTCTCGTCGGCAAGGTGCCGCTGGTGAACGAAGGCCCCTGCGATCGCGCCCGGTCCGGAGTTCAGGTACTTGTAGGAGCACCAAGCGGCCCAGTCGACGTCCCAGTCGTGCATCTTCAGTTCGACGTTGCCGACGGCGTGTGCGAGGTCCCAGCCGACGACGATTCCGGCGGCGCGACCGGCTGCGGTGATGGCGGGGATGTCCATCAGCTCGCCGGTGTAGTAGTTCACCGCGCCGAGCATGATGAGCGCGATGGTGTCGCCTTCGCGCTCGATGAGGTCAAGGACGTCCTGGGTTCGGACCACCGCTTCGCCCTCGCGCGGCTTTACTCGAAGGACGGCATCGTCGGGGTCGTAGCCGTGGAATTCTGCCTGGCTCCGGACGGCGTAGGAGTCCGACGGGAACGTGCCGTCCTCGATAAGGATGCGGAACCGGTCAGCGGTGGGCTTGTAAAAGCTGACCATCATCAGGTGAAGGTTGACCGTCAGCGTGTTCATGACGACGGTCTCTTCGGGCAGAGCGCCGACCAGGCGTGCGGCGGGGTCGCGCAGGCCCTCGTGGTAGCTGACCCACGGCTTGCGCGGCTTGGTGTGTCCGCCAACCCCGTAGGTGGCCCAGTCGTCGAGCTCGGCCTGCAGGTCGACGCGGGTCTGACGGGGCTGGAGTCCGAGCGAGTTGCCGGCGAGGTACGCGGCTTCGCCATCGCCACGCGGGGTCGGCGGGATCAGGAACTTCGACCGGTTGGACCCAAGGGGGTCGGTCTCGTCGAGGTTCAGCGCCTCTGCTTCGTTCAGGTCAAACAACTGCGGGCTCCTAGTTAGGCATTGCGTCTGTGGCCAATCACTGATGTGATGTGGGTCTCGCAAGAATGTACTATGCGGTACAGTTCAGTCAACACCAACCGCGCCATTCGAATCGAAAAGTTCGAAACAGGCTTCTGCCCCTAGGGACACCGGCCTCAGGCGCCCGCCAGGAAGGGGTGACGATGGCCTTTCACGGCTACCACCACATCACTACGACAGTCACGAACGGTCGCTCCGACGTGCAGTTCCACGTCGACCTGCTGGGCCTGCGCAACGTCAAGCGCACGGTCTTGCTCGACGGGAATCGGCCGTTCTATCACCTGTACTACGGCAACGAGTACGGCGAGCCTGGGACGCTTCTGACGTCCTTCGTGTTCGGCCCGGAGAAGCCCGAGGGCAAGAAGGGATCGGGCCAGATCAGCTCGATCTCGCTCTCGGTCCCGAAGGACAGCATCAACTTCTGGGTCGACCGGTTCGGCTCGCGCGGCGTCGCGTACGAGGAGTTCGACCGCCTCGGCGACCGGCGCGTTTGGTTCCAGCACCCGGACGGAATCGACTTCCAGCTCGTGGGCGTCGAGACCGACGATCGGCTCCCGTGGCACGGCTCCGATGTGCCGCCTGCTGCAGCAATCCGGGGCGTCCACAGCGTGACGGTCTGCACGCGCGAAACCGACGAGCTTCACTACTTCCTCGACGAGGGGATGGGCCTGGAGTCGCGCGACACCGACGGCTCGGTCAGCTCGTATGCGATGTCTGCTGGCCGTGCCGGGCAGCTGGTCGAGATCGACCACCAGCCCGACATCGAGCAGGGTTCGTGGGGCTACATGCGCAACACCGTCGACCACGTCGCGTTCGACATCAAGGAGTCGACCGCGCAGCTGGACTTCAAGGACCACTTGGAGGCCATGGGCTACATCGACGTCACCGAGCCGCGAGACCGGAACTACTTCTACTCGGTGTACTTCCGCACCCCCGCCGGCGCGATGTTCGAGGCGACTCGTAGCCACCCTGACGGGTTCGAGAAGGACGAGGGACTCGACAGTCTCGGCAGCTGCCTGCAGCTGCCGAAGTGGCTCGAAGAGCGTCAGCCCGAGCTCATCGCGGCGCTCGAAACTCTCGAGCCGCTCGACTAGTCAGACCACGCAACTCCCCCCGCCCAGCACAGATACACCTCACCAAGAAAGTCGAGCAGTTCATGGAGTCGTCAAACCGAATCGATGTCCATCACCACATCATCCCGGAGCCCTACCTGAAGGCTCTCAAGGATGCGGGCGTGGACGACCCCATCAAGGGCGTCGCATACCCGCAGTGGGACCTCGACACCGACTTGGAGGTGATGGACAGGAACGGAATCCAGGCATCGATCGTGTCCATCACCGCGCCGGGGTGGGTTTCACGAGCGGCCCGGACGCAGTCCGGGCCGCTCGGGCCACCAACGAGTACATGGCTGAGTTGATCGAGCGTCACCCTGGCCGGTACGGCGGCTTCGCCGTTCTTCCCCTGCCGGACGTCACAGCGGCGGTAGCAGAGATTCAGTACGCGGTCGGCACCCTGGGCCTGGACGGCATCGGCCTGTTCACTCACTACAACGGCACCTACCTCGGCGAGCCCGAGTTCGACGAGGTCATCGACTGCATCGCTGAGCTCGACACGGTGGCGTTCGTCCACCCGACCATTCCGCCGGCCTCGGACCAGCCGCTGTTCGGGCTTCCGCCGTCGTTGTACGAGTTCCCGTTCGAGACCACCCGGATGTTGGCGAGCTTGCTCTACCACGGCACGCTGGACCGTCGGCCGGAACTCAAGCTCATTGCGCCGCACGCGGGGGGCGCGGCGCCCTACCTGGCCAAGCGCCTCACCTACGCCGTCACCATCAACCCGACGCTTGCCGACCGCGAACCGGCCGACCTGCTCGGGTCGCTGCGGTCGATCTACTTCGACACGGCGATGTCAGCGAACCCGCACACACTCGCCGGTCTCGACTCCTTCGCCGACACTTCGCACATCCTGTTCGGCACGGACTACCCGTTCATGCCTGAGTCCACAACCGTTGAGACGGTCGACGGAGTCAACGAGTTCTTCACTGACGACAGCATTCGACGCCAGGTCGAGAGGGACAACGCCCTTGCCTTGTTCCCAGCCCTCGCCGAGCGGGTAGGCGCCGGGACCGAAGCTGCTGCGGCGGTGGACCGGTGAGCACGGCAGCAGACATCAGGGCCGACTTTCCTCCGGGCAAGCTTGTGAACCTTCCCATCGGCTCAGTGTCGTGGGGCAACGGCAGCCTCTCCACGGTCGGGGAACTCTTGGGCAGTTTCGGTGCCCGAAAGACCGCGTTGTTCACCACTCCGTTCCAAGCTGCAGACCCCGACTTGATGGCGTCGGTGATGACGGCCGTACCGACCATCGTCCTGACGCACAGCAATTTCAACCCGCACGCCCCCGAAGCTGACATCGCGGCAGCTGCGGCCGTCCTGATGGAAAACGACATCGACTCGGTCGTCTCCGTCGGCGGCGGCTCAGTCATCGACGCCGCAAAGGCTGCCCTCGGACGCGTCATTGACGCCGGTCACACCCGACCCCGGCACGTAGTTGTCCCCACAACGCTGTCGGGTTCTGAGCTGTCGCACACGTTCGGCGTCACCGAGACCCAAGGGACCTCGACGTTCAAGCGCAGCCACGCGCGCATCGACGTGAGCGCCGACGCCGTGGTCTACGACGAACGTGTTGTCGAGTCCACTCCAGGCGACCTGTGGCTCGCGTCCGGCGTCAAGGCGGTCGACCACGCAATCGAGGGGCTGCTCGGGACCGCCGCACTGCCGGTCGTCGACAGCCTCGCCTACTCCGGCATTCGGCGCATGGTCGAGTCGCTGTCCCAGAACGCCAAGGGCCGCGGCGCAGCACAGATCGCAGCCTGGGAGTGCTACTCCCACCCCCAAGCGATGTCCTATGGCCTCAGCCACCGCCTCGGACACATGCTCGGCGGCACCTTCGGAGTACCCCACAGCGTCACCTCAGCAATCACCCTCCCCGCAGTCCTCGGACGCATGACCGCCATGCAGCCACGTGAACTGGCATCCATCGCACAAGCGCTGGATCTCAACCAAGCAACCCCCACCCGCCGCACCGGCTCAATTTGCGACCCCGGAACAGCGTCGCTACTGCTCCGGGACTGGTGCGAAAGCCTCGGACTACCAACCCGCCTTCGCGACGTCGACTTCGCACAAAGCAACCTGGACGCACTGGCCGACATGACCGCCGCCGCCTACCCGTCCGAAACCGCAGTACTCGGAGTAGAAGCTGGCCGCCGGCTCAAGGAGCTGGTGCGCTCGATGTGGTGACCGCAAGCCCCTGAGGCGCACCCGGCGAAACTCCCCGCCAACTCCCACCGCACCTCAGTCGCAGCGCTCCGTCCACCAAGTCGACGCCACCCTCCACTCCAGGCGCGACCGACGGACACCACAGATGCCGCCATCCCCCACGGGGATGGCGGCATCATTATTACCCCATCATTCGCTATCGTCAGACGATGCCGACCACGCGCGCAAAGTCCACCGCGCTCGCCGACCTCGCCGACCTCCTCCTCAACGTCGCTCGGCTAGTCCGCACCCAAACTCCGACACCACCTGGCGTCGTCCCGCTGACCGAAACCGAACGCCAAGTCATGCGCGTCGTCGACCTCCACCCCAACAGCTCGCCCAGCGAAATAGCCGCCCGAGCCCACATGCAACGCACCAATGTCAGCGCCGCCCTCCGAGACCTAGAAAGCAAGGGGATGATCCGGCGTCACTCGACCTCCGGCCGTGGCGTTGCAGTCGAGTCGACCCAGCAAGCCATCGACGGCCTAGAGGCCCTTCGGCACGCGTGGGCGGAACTGCTCACCGATGCCGTCGACACCGACATCGAGACCGTGCGCGCCTTCAACGACCTCCTGCGCAGCATCGAGGACCACTTCCTAACCGCCTGACCCAGCAGACCGCGTTGCTCGCCGACGCCCGTCCGAACGCCGCCAAGCGGCCGAGACCGCAATGTCATCGGTCCTGAACCGGCGCATGTGCGGACCTCGTTGACCTGCGTTACAACGCTTGACCCGGGCGACTAGACCTCTTGCCAAGGCTGAATCCGACGTAGCCGTCATTCGACGCGCAACTCACCCGCGACCGACTAACGGACAACGTCGCCCGCGGCGAGCGCGCGCGACGAGGCCCAAAGCGGGCTCACGGGATAGGCCGGCCCACAGGCCGCACGGGCCGGTTGAGACAGCTGCCGACCCGATGCCACGGGTGTCACACAGGCCATCCCGCCTGGGTGCTATCGTCGATAACGCACTTTAGTTATCGCTACTTGCAGTATCGCACTGTTGGCTCTAATGTTATCAGCGTTAGTACCACTGATACCAAGGAGCAGTCATGAACAGCAGCATCAATCGAGTCGCCGTAGTCACTGGCGGCTCGCGGGGAATTGGACGCGCCGTCGCTGAGCGCCTCGCAGCAGACGGCCAGGCCGTCGCCATCCAGTACTCGACCAACGTTCGCGAAGCCGACGCCGCCGTCGAAGGCATCCAAGCTGCGGGCGGGCGGGCCATCGCGATCCAGGCCGACGTCGCCGACGAAGCAGCGGTAAAGACCGTGTTTGAAACCGTGGCAGCAGAATTCGGCGGAATCGATGTGGTCGTCAACGCGGCCGGCATCCTCATCCTCGACACCATCGAGAACTTCGACCTCAACGAACTTGACCGGATGCACCGCACCAACATCCGCGGCACGTTCGTCATCAACCAGGCAGCCGCCCGTAACGTCCGCGCTGGTGGCGCCATCATCAACCTCTCGACATCGGTCAAGAAGCTCGGCCTTCCCACCTACGCCGGCTATGCCGCGACCAAGGGAGCCGTGGACGCCATCAGCCCTGTGCTCGCGAAGGAGCTCCGCGGACGGGACATCACCGTCAACGCGGTCGCACCCGGACCGACCGCGACCGACCTGTTCCTGCAGGGCAAGGACGAAGCCACCATCGCGCAGATGGCGAAGATGAACCCTCTCGGACGCCTCGGCACCCCCTCCGACATCGCCGAAGTCATCTCCCTTCTCGCCGGAGCCGGCCGCTGGATCAACGGACAGACCATCTACGTCAACGGCGGCATGGTCTAAAAGACCTCCGCCCCCGAAACTAGAAACGGAGCAAACAATGGCAACCATCCTCGTTACCGGCGCGGGCACCGGCATGGGGCGACTCAGCGCCCGAAGCCTGGCCCTGGCCGGCCACACCGTGTACGGATCCATGCGAAACCCCGAAGGCCGCAACGCACCCAAGGCGAACGAGGCAGCGGCCTTTGCCGACGAACACAAGGTCGACCTGCGCGTCGTTGAACTCGACGTCCTCTCCGAACACTCCGCCCAGGCGGCGATCGAGGCCATCGTCAAGGACTGCGGTGGCATCGACGTCATCGTGCACAACGCCGCCCACCTCTACTACGGCGTTACCGAGGCGTTCACACCTGAGCAGGTCATCTCGGCGTTCAACACCAACACGGTCGGAGCGCTGCGAGTCAATCGGGCAGCCCTCCCCGTGATGCGCGCCGCCGGACAGGGCCTTCTCCTTTGGGTTGGGTCAGGCACCAGCCGCGTCGTGCCCCCGTTCCTCGCGCCGTACACCGCCGCCAAGGCAGCAATGGACTCGTTCGCCGAATCAATCTCTGTCGAGGTCGCCAGGTACGGCATCGAGACCAGCATCCTCATGCCGGGACCGTTCACCCAGGGCACCGACCACTTCCCGAACGCCGCGTTCGCCGAAGACGCCGGCGTCGGCGCTGCGTACGAGCTCATCGCTGAAGACCTTGCGAACACAGGCGCAGTCACTGAAGCGCTTTTCGCCCCCGGCGTCGTTCAGGACGTCCAAGCAGTCGCTGATGAAATCGTCCGAATCGTCGGACTGCCGCATGGCACTCGCCCGTACCGCAGTTCTGTCGACTTCTCCGATTTCGGTGACCTGCCCGTCACTGCGGTCGCCTCGGCGCAGCGCGAACGGCTCCTTACCCGCATGGGCCTGGGCGACGTCATCCACCCAGCGCCGTCACCCACGACATGAGCACGTCAACGCGTCCCCCGGCCCCCACGGCCGGGGGGCCGTCGGCTTCCGCCGCCTCAGGCACGAATAACCCGGGCGGCTATCGTCGGGGAGTGTCCACTCGAGATCTCATCCTCGCCAAAGCCGCTGAGCTCCTGGCAGCCTCCCCCAGTGGGGACATCTCGACGCGAGCAGTCTGCGAAGCCGTCGGCATCACCCAGCCCGCCCTGTACCGGCACTTCGCCGACAAGGACACTCTCCTCGCTGGCGTGGTCGACCACGTCTGGGACCAGTACCTGTCGATGAAACGGGCGGCACCTCAGTCAGACGACCCCCTCACCGACCTCTACATAGGGTGGGAGAGCCACACCGCGTTCGCACTGAACAACCCGCACGCGTACCGACTTCTGTTCGGAACCAGCCTCAGCACCACTCCCGAAGCAGGTGCTGAAGCTCTCCGCATCCTCGAGGAACATCTCGAGCGCCTCGCAGAGCAAGGACGCCTCCGGATTTCGGCAGCCGCTGCAGCGCGCCTAGTCATGGCCGCCAACACGGGAGTGGCACTCGCCCTCATCCTCCGGCCCGGAGACTTCCCCGACGTCGAAATCTCGAACTCGATGCGCGACGAGCTTTACCGCTCGCTTCTCGTGGATGCGCTGACCACCGGTTCGCCGCAAGCTGTCGCAGCAACAACGCTACGAGCCGGCCTGAGCAAGGAGTCGGACTTTTCTGTCGGTGAACGAGCGCTTCTCGATGAATGGCTCGGCCGCGTTGAACAACGTCACGCGACCGACGCCAGCACACCGACCGCCGAACAGGACACCCCATGACAGGTCCGACCGCCCCGGCCGCTATCCAAAGGTTCATCGACACGACGAACGACTCGGACACGGATGGCTTTCTCGATGTCTTCACCGACAACGCCGTCCTCATCGACTGGGGTCGCGTGTTCCAGGGTCGAGCAGCCATCGCTCAGTGGAACGAGACGGACAACATTGGAGTCCACACACACTTCGAGCTCAAAGCGCTTCTGGTCGAAGACGAACACGCCACCTACACCGCGACGCTCAAGGTAAGTGGAGACGGCTTCAACGGAACTGGACCGATGACGTTCAAACTCCGAGGCGACCAAATCGAGGCGCTCACCATCACCTCCGCCTAGAAACCGAAGCTTCTTCAACTCAAGCATCGTCGTCGGTCAAACTGTGGCCTACCTCGTGTCCTGCGACATCTCGGCATCGGTAGCACTTCGACACGGTCCGCCCACTCGGCACCGACCCATAGTCAGTCACCGTTACAAGGATGACCGCGCCACCACAGGTTCGGCAACGCAACGAGGTCGGGTCATGTGTCTCTGTCGTCGCCACTAGGCTCCCTTTCCGCACATCTGAACTCCTGAGTACAGTTCAGCGTAGGATCTCCCGCCGCCTTCGCCAAGCTCTCAGGAGTCAGAATCATGGTGTCACCAAGAACCGACCGCCAGGCCCTACTTGACCTGACTGCTCGACCGGTCGAGGACCTCATCTCGCTTGTAGGCCAAGTTGCGGTGGTCACAGGAGGGGCAGCAGGGATCGGCTCGGCGATCTGCAGACGCCTCCAGGAGGCAGGAGCGTCTGTTGTTGTCGCCGACCACGACGTCCCGTCGGCCGAGCGTGCAGCGGACAAGCTGGGGACAACTGGCGTTGCAGCACACGTGGACGTCCGAGACGGTGCGTCAATCGCGGACCTCGCCAAGAGCACCTTCGACAGCTTCGGGCGGCTGGACATCTGGGTGAACAACGCTGGCGCGTACCCAAGGCAGGCCCTCCTCGACATCACCGACGACGACTGGGACGCCGTCCACACCCTCAACCTCCGCAGCGCGTTCATCGGTTCTCGCGAAGCAGCGCGGCAGATGATTGTGGGCGAGCGTGGTGGCGTGATTGTCAACATGACGTCGACCGCGGCGTACAACACTGCCTCGGGCGGAAACTCTGCGCACTACGTGAGCTCGAAGCACGCCCTTGCCGGCCTAACCAAGAGCTTGGCCGTTGAACTCGGTGAACACGGCATCCGTACGGTTGCCGTTGCCCCGACCCTTACTTGGACGCCCGGTGTCGAAGCTGACTACGCTCGCGGCCTCGGAGCGGGTTTGGACCACTACGCGAGCCGCCTCCCCGCGGGGCGCCTCGCTCAACCTGACGACATCGCCCGCGTCGTTCTGTTCGCCACGTCAGGGCTTGCTGGGTTTGTCTCTGGAAGCACCATCGACGTCGATGGCGGCGATCTGGCGTTGTAACGCTCAGCGCCCCTCCGCGAGCTTCTGCATTGACGCGACCAGGTAAACATCTGCCAAGAGGCCCGCGTCGACGACAAAGTCCTGGCCGGTAACGCCGCTCGCTCGCTGCGTCCGACGCCAGGAAGCACGCCACTTCTGCAATCTCTTCGGGTCTCAACCCACGCCGAAGAGGCAACCTGTCGAAGGTGCCCAGGTTGAGCGCCTCGAGCACCGCTGGTGAACTAGCCGCGCCAGCCATGGTCATCGGTGTCAGTGTCCAGCCGGGGCTGACGCTGTTTACCCGAATGCCGTGCGCGCCGAGCTCCACCGCGGCGGTCTTCGTCAGCGAGATGACTCCTGCTTTCGAGACGTTGTAGGCGCCCTCAGCCCGTTCAGCCGCATGCGCGTCAACCGAAGCGATGTTGACCACCGAACCACGGGTGCCACGCTCGAGCATGAGACGGGTCACCTCACGATTGACCAGAAACGTGCCGGTCAGGTTCACGGCAAGGACTCGATCCCAGAGCCCGAGCTCGAGTTCGTGCATGAGCCCACCCCCGACGATTCCCGCCGCGTTCACGACGACGTCAATGGTCGGCCAGGCCTCCGCGAGTGACTCGACCGTCGCCACGACTGCAGTCTCGTCTGCGACGTCGCAAACAAAGGCCAAGGTTTCAGCTTTCGAGGCCGCGGCCACCCGACGGTGCGCCTCATCGAGGCCTTCTCCACGGCTCAGGAGCGCCACCGAAGCGCCCTGTCGACCGAGTTGGCACGCGATCTCCAAGCCAATGCCGGAGGCGGCTCCGGTGACGACTGCGTGCTTGCCTTCGAACGAATACATGCAGAGCTCCTCACGTTGACCGGGTCGTGGGACAGGAGCGGCCCGACCGCTCGCGAGCATCAACCGGGCGGCGCATATTGTCCAACAGCTTCGGCATCCTCTTTCGGCTACAGCGAAGAGCTCATACCTAGGAACCGGGTCGCGTTGGTCGTCAGAATCGCTTCGCGTTCTGCGGCAGTTAGAAAGTTGGAGCGAGCGACAACGTCACCGACGGGTCGCTCCCCAAGGGGGTACGGGTAGTCGCTGCCGACCATGACGCTGCTTGCTCCAAGGGTCTCGACGAGAGTGCGCAGCGCGGCTGGCTCAAATACGACGCTATCCACGCTGAACCGGCCGACATAGGTCGACGGAGGTTGAGCCGAGGTACCGATGATGTCGTTGCGACCGCGCCAGGCGTTCTCCAGTCGTCCCAGCCAGAAGGCGAAGGAGCCGCCGCCATGGGCGAAGCAGATCCTCAACGATTCGGGTAGGCGGTCGAAAGCCCCACCGAGAATCATGGCGATGATGGACAGGTGGGTCTCAGCCGGCATCCCAGTAAGCCACCGCGCCATCCACCGATCCAGACGGGGACCAGCCGGCATGTCCCAGGGATGGACGAATACGGGCATGTTCAGAGTGGCCGCGTGTTGCAGGAACGTGACGATGCCATCGTCGTCCAGGTCGCGGTCGCCGACATGGTTGCCGATCTCGACACCCTTGTGTCCGCTCGCGGCGGCCCGTTCGAGCTCACGGCAGGCCGCGTCAGTGTCTTGCAGGGGAACCTGACAGAACGGAATCAGGCGCTCGGACGCGTCGCACAGTTCCAAAGCGAGGTCGTTGAACACCTTGGCGACGCGCGACGCCTGGTCACCGTCGGCGTCGTAGGCGAAGAACACCGGGGTCGGAGATACGACCTGTGCCGCGACTCCGTCGGCGTCCATGTCAGCGAGACGCACGTCCGCGTCCCAGCACTCTGCGGAGACTCGCCTGAACTCCTGCCCGCGGAGGAGAATCATCGCCTCACGTTCGGAGTCGACCCGCAGCGTCGGCTGGCCCTCTCCGAGGTCGGGCCAGCCGCGCGGTACCGAATGTGAGTGGATGTCGATGGTCGACAACGAGGTTGCCCCTAACCCTTGCCGGGGTGCAGCGCACCGCAGTTCTTGCAGGTGCGCGCCTCAGTCGACTCATAGAACTGTTCGAACACCGGCGGCAGGTCCTGGACGATGTCGCGCACCTGAAGCTCTACCTCGTGCACCTGGGTGTTGCACTCGAGGCAGAACCAGACGAACTTCTCGAGGACACCCTCATCGCGGATGCGTTCGATAACGATTCCAATCGCGCCGGGCTCAGGGCGCTGGGGCGAGTGGTACACGTTGCGCGGCAGCATCCACATCTCACCCTCACGTACGTCGACGCGCTGCGGACCGTCGTCGGTCATCACGTTGACGTGCATGTTGCCCTTGATTTGGTAGAACCACTCTTCGTACGGGTCGAGGTGGTAGTCGGTGCGCTGGTTCGGAGAGCCCAGGACCTGGACGATGAAGTCACCCATCGGCTCCCAAACCTGCTTGTTGTTCACCGGCGGCTTGAGCAGGTGCTCGTTCTCGGCCACCCACTTCTTGAAGTCGATAACGGGGGGAATGAACGTCATGAGTAGGTCTCCTTCTTCTTGGCACCACGAAAGGCGATGGCCTGGATCTCGATGAGCAAATGCGGATGCGGAAGTTGATGCACTGCAACCGTGGTGCGGGTGGGGCCGGTCTCGTCAAAGAACTCGCCGTAGACCTCGTTGTAGCCGCCGAAGTCGTTCATGTTGACCAGGTAGGTGGTCAGCTGCACGAGGTCCTCAAGTGAGCTCCCCACCGCCTGCAAGATGTCACCGATGTTCTCCAGGACGGCGCGCGTCTGAGTACGGATGTCGAGGCCAGTGACACCTAGAGCATCGACAGTTGCGCCGTCGATCGAGTTGTCCGGCCGCCGGCTACTCGTTCCGGAGACGAAGACGAGGTCACCCGCGACCTTCACGTGCGGGAATCTGCCTCGTGGCGCGGCTTTGCCGCCAACCACGACGCCGTCAGCCATTGGGACTCCCGACCGTGCAGGTCGCTACGCCGAGGCCGTGGACAGTTCCCCGCACTGAGGTGCCAGGGTCCGTCGGTACAGGTACCGCGGCGGTGGCTGCTCCCGCGAGGATGACCGAACCTGCCGGGAGCTCGAACCCGTAGGTGCGGGCCATCCGCTTGACAGCCTCCAGTGCCCGTCGCGGATCTCCCAGGATCGCGGCGGTTGATCCGGTCTCGACGACCTGTCCGTTGACCTCAAGGACGACTCCGAGGTTTGAGAGGTCGCCAGACCTCTCCATCTCGTCGAACTTGTGCCAGGTTCCGACGACGTAGCCGGCTGCGGATGTGTTGTCTGCGACGACGTCCTCGAGTGTGAAGGAGAAGTCCCTGTATCGACTGTCGATGAACTCGAGAGCTGCGGCGACCTCGGTGACGGCATCCAGCGGGTCCGCGGTCTGGTCTGTGGGGTCGATTGCCTCACCGAGTCGGAAAGCGACCTCGGGTTCAACCCGGGGGTGAATGAACTGGGCGAGGTCGACGCTCCCTCCGTCTGCGATGCGCATTCTGGCGGTGATGGAGCCGATGATGACGTCTGAGACGCCCATCTGCTCGGCCTTCGCCTTGCTGGTGAAGCCGAGTTTGACGCCGGCGATCTGGTCGCCTCTGGTGGTCCTCCGCGCAACGACGGCGTGCTGGACTGTGTAGGCGTCTTCAAGAGTCAGGGCAGTCTTGGACGTCAGTTGGGCTATTGGAGTCACTGCCTGGGCGGCCTCATCCAGGTCGTTGGCGAGTTGCTGAAGGTTGGTCATGCCGGGTCCTTTGCCATGTCGAGCGCGACGTCGAGAATCATGTCTTCTTGCCCGCCGACCATTTGCCGGCGTCCGAGCTCCATGAGAATGGTCCGGGCGTCGAGTCCGAACCTGTCAGCTGCTCGTTCTGCGTGGAGCAGGAAGCTGGAGTAGACGCCCGCGTAGCCAAGCGTGAGGGTTTCTCTGTCGACGCGCACGGCACGTTTCTGAAGTGGCCGCACGAGGTCCTCGGCGGCGTCTTGGAGCGCGAACAGGTCGCAACGGTGCTCCCACCCGAGGAGGTTGGCGACGGCGACGAACGCTTCGATAGGACAGTTGCCGGCGCCGGCACCCTGCCCGGCGAGCGAGGCGTCCACGCGGGTGACGCCCTGTTCCACGGCGGTCACACTGTTGGCGACACTGAGGGACAGATTTTCGTGGGCATGGATACCGATCTGAGTGCTCTCATCGAGCGCGTCGCGGTAAGCGGCGACACGCGCCGCAACGTCGCCCATCGTCAGCCGCCCGCCGGAGTCGGTGACGTACACGCAGTGTGCGCCGTAGGACTCCATGAGCTTCGCCTGGCCGGCGAGCCCCTCGGGAGAGTTGAGGTGACTCATCATGAGAAAGCCTGAGACGTCCATGCCGTTGTTTCGCGCCCAGTCGATGTGCTGAGCCGCAACATCTGCTTCGGTGCAGTGCGTCGCAACCCTCACGCTCACTACGCCGAGGTCGCGCGCTCGTTTCAGGTTCTCGATTGTTCCGATTCCCGGAAGCAGCAACGTGGTCAGCTTCGCATGCTTGACGACATCGCCTGCCGCCGCGATCCATGCCTCGTCCGAGTTCGCACCGTGACCGTAATTGGACGACGAACCGCCGAGACCGTCGCCGTGAGCGACCTCGATCGCGTCGACACCAGCAGCATCAAGCGCCGCAGCAATGGCTCTGACCTGTTCGACCGTGTAGGAGTGGCCGACGGCGTGCATGCCGTCGCGAAGGGTGACGTCCTGAACGTAGACCTTGGTCATGCGAAACTCCGGTGACGCGCAATGCGCTCGGCGGTTCGGACTGCCGCCGAGGTCATGATGTCGAGATTGCCGGCATAGTCAGGCAGATAGTGCCCCGCCCCAGTCACCTCCAGGAACACAGAAACCTCTGTGCCGTGAAACGGTCGCCCGAGGGTCGGCACGAACCCGTACTCAACGTCGTTGAACTGAACCGCTTGCTTGAGCCTGTAACCGGGGACGTACTGCCGCACCTCCTCGACCATTCGCTCGACCGACTCTGCGATGGCCTCCCGATCTGCGTTCTCGACCAGGCAGAACACCGTGTCGCGCATTACCAGCGGAGGCTCGGCCGGGTTCAAGACAATGATGGCCTTGCCATACTCCGCGCCACCGACACTCTCGATCGCGGCGGCTGTCGTTTCAGTGAACTCGTCGATGTTCGCTCGCGTCCCTGGCCCGGCTGAACGAGATGCGATGGAGGCAACGATCTCGGCATAGCAGACCTTGGTGACGGCCGAGACCGCGGCCACGATGGGAACGGTAGCTTGTCCACCACAAGTGACCATGTTGACGTTGTCGGTCTCGAGATGGTTCTCCAGGTTCACGGTCGGAACGACGTAGGGGCCGATCGCTGCAGGCGTCAGGTCGATCATGAGTTTGCCGTGCTTGCGCACGTTGTCGTAGTTACTTCGGTGCGCTCCGGCTGATGTCGCGTCGAAGACGATGCCCACATCGTTGAACTCCGGCATGCTCAGTAGGCCCTCTACGCCCGCAGCAGTGGTCGCAACCCCGAGCCGTTGGGCCCGACTCAGGCCGTCGGAAGCCGCGTCGATTCCAACCATGGCTGCGACGTGCAAGTCCTCGGTCGTCCTCATGACCTTGAACATGAGGTCGGTGCCGATGTTGCCCGACCCGATGATGGCGACACCTGTGCTCATTGAGAGGCTCCTGATTCGAAGGTGGCGACGACTTCTCCAAGGCCGCTGATGCGAGCCGTGAACGTTCCTGGGGATACGGGGACGACCGGGCCGAGTGCTCCGGAGAGGACGATGTCGCCAGCGAGAAGGGGCTGACCCACGGAGGCGAGCATCTTCGCCAGCCACACCACGGCCGCAACGGGGTCGCCGAGGCAAGCAGCCCCGGCGCCAGTGGATAGGACCTGTCCGTCGCGCTCCAGCGACATCCCGACGCTGGCGAGATCAAGGTTCTCGAGGCGACGCGGCGTAGTGCCCAGGACAAATGCTCCGCTTGAAGCGTTATCGGCGATCGTGTCAGCCAGGGTGATGTCCCAGTTGGCAACACGGGAGTCAACGATTTCGACGGCGGGGAGGACGTACTCGGTTGCGGAGATGACCGAGGCCGCGCTGATCGCGCCGTCGATTAGGTTCTGTCCCATGACGAAGGCGACTTCGGCCTCGACTCTGGGCTGAAGGAAGCGGTCACATGAAATCGGTTCCCTGGTGACGTAAGCCATGTCGTCGAGGAGCACCCCGAAGTCGGGCGCGTCGACGCCCAGTTGTGCCTGGACCACCTTCGACGTCAGGCCGACCTTGCGCCCTACGACTTTCCGACCCGCAGCGGTGTGATGAGCGACAACCCGCTGCTGAACTTCGTACGCAGCGTGAACGTTTCCGGCGCCGATGAGTTCGCGTACCGGGGGGCACGGCTCGCGGGTTGCCGCGGCATAGATCAGCCTCTCGGCAGCAGCGTCGATCTGAACGCTCACAGCTGCACGCACACATTCGTCGGCTCGGTGTAGAACGCGAGCGAGTGACGACCACCCTCGCGTCCGATACCAGAAAGCCCGACTCCGCCGAATGGTGAGCGCAAGTCACGCAGGTACCAGGTGTTCACCCAGGACATTCCAACGCGCATCTGCTGAGCTACACGGTGACCGCGTTGCAAGTTCGTTGTCCAGACAGCCGAGGCAAGCCCGTAGTCGGTGTCATTCGCGAGCCGGACTGCCTCCTCCTCGCTGTCGAACGGAACGATTGCCGCTACCGGACCGAAAACTTCCTCACGAACGACCCGTGCCGTGTTGTCGAGACCCGCCCAGAGGGTTGGTTCAATCCAGGCACCGCCGTTCAGGTTGGCGCCGAGGTCCGGGATGCCGCCGCCTACCAGGACCTCGGCACCAGCCTCCACCGCAAGGTCCAGATAGGAGGAGACCTTCGCGCGGTGGGCCTGAGAGATGAGGGGTCCGGTCGTCGTCGACTCCTGATGCGGGTCGCCCAAGACCAAGTTCTTCGCAAAACCTGCGAGCCCCTCGGCTATGGAATCGAATACCGGCCGCTGAACGTAGATGCGTTCGGTGCAAAGGCAGACCTGGCCGGTGTTGGTGAACACCGAGCGGCCCAGACCCTCGATGGTCGCGTCGAGGTCGGCGTCTGCGAACACCACGGCAGCGTTCTTTCCGCCGAGCTCGAACGAGACCGGTCGAACTCGCGGCGCGACTGCACGCATGATGGTCGAGCCTGTCGATGACTCTCCCGTGAACGTCACACCGTCGATGTCGGGGTGAGTAGTCAGGAACTCACCGGCCGAGCTCGCTCCGAAGCCGTGAACGACGTTGTAGACGCCGGCGGGCGCGCCGGCGTCCGCCATCACCTTCGCGAGCAAGGTCGCTGTCGACGGAGTCTCCTCTGAGGGCTTGACGATGACAGCGTTGCCGCAGGCCAACGCTGGGGCGACCTTCCAGGTAAGAAGGAGAAGAGGCAGGTTCCACGGGACCACGATCGCCAGGACCCCCAGTGGCTTGGCGACTGCATAGTTCAACGCCTTGCGGCCGTCGGGGAGTTCGGTCAAGAACGAGTCGAGGCCCTCGGAGCTGACGGTGTCGGCGAACTGGCGGAAGTTGACGACGGCGCGACCGACGTCCAGTTGTCGAGCGAGCGTCGCGGGCTTGCCCGTGTCACGCACCTCTGCTTCGACGAAGTCTTCGAACCGCGCCTCGATCCCGTCAGTGACCCGGCGGAGGAGCGCAACGCGTTCTGGCACCGTCGTGGCGCCCCAACCACTGTTCAGTGCTCGGCGTGCTGCCTGGACCGCACGGTCAACAATGAACGAGTCCGCCAGGTGCACGTCAGCCGCGACGCTGCCGTCGACGGGACTCACCTTCTCGAAGGTGGTGGGACCATCGACGAACGCACCGTCTACGAAGTTCCGGATCTGGTGGAGGTCGGTTCCCATAGGTTTGAGCCTAGGAACCGAAGGTATGTCCGTCTAATGCCTATTTGGCTCTTATCCATGTTCAAACGGCTATGCTCTGTGAGATGGCAGTAGATCGTCTTCTCGATGGCCGGCTCAAGCTGCGTCATCTCACCCTGGCCACACGCATTGACGAGGCGGGAACCATCGTCGCCGCCGCGGAGGCTCTGAACGTCACCCAACCGGTCGTAACACGGGGACTGCGCGAACTTGAAACCATCCTCGGCGTCGACCTCTTTGATCGAGGCCCCCGGGGAGTCACCCCGACACCGTTCGGACTCGCGTTTCTCGAACATGCCCGCGCAGTAATCGCACAACTACGCCAAGCAGAGCGCCAACTCGAACTACTCACATCCGCCGACATCGGGACAGTCACCGTGGGTATCCACCTCGCTGGAGCGAACGTCGTACTTCCCAGAGCGATCGCGGCGGTCAAGGTCAGCCATCCGAGCTTGACGGTCGTGGTCCGCGAGTCCACACCCGACGTGCTTACCCGCGCGCTCGTCGCTGGCGAATGCGACTTAGTCATCGGGCGCGTCACCGTCGCATCCTCGAGCGAAACACTTCAAAGCGTCCTCTACCGGGAGCCCATCCATCTGGTCACGAGGTCGGATCATCCGGCACAAGACATGAAAACTCCCAAGCTCGCCGACCTGGTCGACTACCCCTGGATCCTGCCGTTGGAGCAAACCTCGCTTCGGGCCGAGTTGGAAACCCTATTCGTCCATGAAGGGCTAGACCTCCCAACCAACCGAGTCGAGTGCACCTCGATACTTACCCTGCGCGAGTTGCTCCTGCACACCGATTCAGTGGCTGCCCTCCCCAGCCTCATCGCGACTGAGCAAGGGCTCCGACCGCTTCGAACCAAGTTGCAGTCGATTCGACGAGCGGTCGGCGTTACCACGTCGGCCAACCGGCCGTTGTCGCCGGCTACCAACGCGCTGCTCGCGGAACTGCGCAATCAAGCGAACCTTCTGAACCCGGGCTGAACCGAGCCGAAGGAGTTACGCATCTAGACGCCGCGATGAAACCATCAGGCTCATCGGCAGACAAACGACAAGCGAGAGAAGACGTGAACGCACCTCGGGTACTCCTTTCCGAAGGCTCCAGTCTCACGGCCCGAGAGTTCGTTACGGTCCTAGGCGAAAGGGGCGTTCACGTTGAGGTCCTGACTTCAACGGCCCTTCCCATCGCGCGGTTCAGCCGCTGGTGCGCCAAGGTACATAGGGGGCCCTTCTCCGTCCGCTGACCCGATCGGATACCCCAAGCACGTCAATCGCGTCATGCACAGCGGCAGATTCGACGCGTTGATACCAACCCACGAACAAGCTTGGCTGTTCGCCGCGGGCCGCCACCTCATGCCAGAACGTAATCTGCCCGTGGCGCCGCTCGCCGCTTACGACTCCGTCGCCTCGAAGATTGCATTCGCTTCCACGCTCGACGACCTGGGCCTACCCCAACCTGCTTGGCGGCCAGTGCACGCCGAGAGCGAACTCGCAGTCTTGGGATATCCAGTCTGGGTGAAGGCCGCGCACTCAACCGCCGGCCGCGGCGTAGCCCTCGCCCACAACCAATCGGAGGCAATAGAGGCCTGGCGTGACCTCAGCCAACATGGTCAAGTGATGATTCAGATGCCCGCAGCCGGCTCCTACGCACAGGTGCAGGGCGTGTTCGAACACGGGCGGCTGGTCGGCGCGGCCGCAAGTGCCCTCATCGCAACAGGCGCGGGCGGTAGCGCCGCCGCCCGCATCAGCGTCGACCACCCCAAAGCAATCGAAGCGCTACGGGTCCTCGGCTCTCATCTGAGCTGGCACGGCGGAATCGCACTCGACTACTTTCACGTCAACGGAGAACCAGCATTCATTGAATGCAACCCGCGAACCGTAGAACCGGGTAACGCCGCAAAGGCCGGAGTCAACCTGCCGGAACTCCTGATTCGGCTTGTCACAGGACCACCGCTGACCACAAACGTCGAACTCACGAGTCCGGGAGTACGCACCCGTTCCACGATGGCGATAGCCCTGGGTAGCGCCGAGAGGATAGGAACGCGCCGTGCCGTCCTCGCCGCCCTCGCCTCAGCAGTCGGAGGCCGAGGAGAGATGCGGGGTTCCGAGGAGGTCCTCACCCCGATTGTTCGAGACCCTTTCAGCATCGCCCCAGCCGTGTTTGCGGTCAGCTCGGTCCTGGCGAACCCCGTAAGCGTGCGCCGGCTGGCTCAGTCTGCAGTCGACGCCTACGGCGTCACGACCGAAGCCGTCGAAACCGCCCGGCTCGCTTCGCGTGATCCCGAATGACGGTCTGGGACGAGTGGGGGGCATTGACACGATTCCTCGAGAGCGCCCGCATCGCCTTCGCACGCGAACGCAATCTGTGGCACGCGCTGGAACTTGCAGACCGCGAAGCGGTCACTATCAATGCGCCAGCTTCAGAACACGGCCGATACGCCGTCAGTCTCGGTCAACACATCGCGGCTGTTGATGATGAGGTCACCCTGCACGCGTCGGTCCTCATTCACAGTTACGCCCTTACGGAGTCGACCATCTGTGGGCTCCTGGGCGTATCTCCCCGCCGAACCAACGGCATCGAGGATTGGGCAACCCGGGCACTGGAAGCTAACGGACGCAGCTGGGACTCAGTACAAGCAGGGCTGCCCGGAGCTGTGGAGGTCGCCGTCGTCCGCAACGCGTTCGCCCACGGGACACGAACTGTTGATGCGCAGGGGGCCAAGCGCTTGCAAGCCGTCGGTACGCAGGTCAGTGCCGGGCAGGCAGTCACGCTCACCTATGAGGAACTGCGCGAGTATCGAATACGGCTTCGCGGCATCTTGAGGTACGGCGGAGCTGATCCGAAGGTTTCGAGCAGCAAGTAAGCGCATGCCGTTCAGCAGCAGGAGGCGGCTAGATAGTCGTCCTCATCCGATTCGAACGGTTCCCAGTCGTCGGCGTCGTTGCAGCGGCCATAATGGCGGCGACGTCGTGGCTTCAGAAGGCTAAGGCGTTCGTCGGGAGTGGTGGCGCCCCACATTCCATGGCGCTCGTTCGTGCGAAGCGCCAGAGCTAGGCACTCGGCGGTGACCGGGCATCTTCGGCAGACTCGCCGCGCTTCCTCGAGCTGGCGCATCGCGGCTATGCGAGTCCCCCGGGGGAAGAAGAGGTCAGGGTCCTCGTCCAAGCAGGCTGCCTGCAACGAGAAGTCATGCGCCTCCAAGATGGGTCCGGAGAAGGACGGGACTGCGCGTTCCTCAGACACGGATCACCACAATCAGGTCACCACCGTCGACTTGCTGCACGCCAGCGAGTGCGATGCGCTCGACCACGCCCGACACGGGGGTCGTGATTGCGGCCTCCATTTTCATCGCCTCAATGACAGCGACCTTGTCTCCCGCCTCAACTCGGTCACCGACTGCTACTGCCAAAGCGACGACGCCACCGAACGGTGCCGCCACATGACCGGGCGTGTTCGGGTCAGCCTTCTCTTGCTGGGGTGCATCTGCCTCAACCGACCGGTCCCGGACACTCACCGGGCGAAGTTGGCCGTTGATGGTGCACATCACGGTGCGAAGTCCGCGTTCGTCGGGTTCGCTGATGGACTGCAGTCCAAGGATGAGGGTCTTCCCCTCCTCGATCTGCACCTCGCGTTCTTCACCCGGCACCAGTCCGTAGAGGTAGTCACTGGTGTTGAGCACTGCGAGGTTGCCGAAGCGTTCCCGTGACTCGCGGAAATCGCGCGTCGGCCCCGGGAAGAGCAGCTCGCTGAGAGTCTCGCGCGGCTCGGTCCGCAGGCTGCTCATCTGAGACGGAGTCAGGTCGCCGACGGGTGCCTTGTGTTCGCGGCCGGCCAGAGCCTTCGTCCGAAACGGCTCAGGCCACCCGCCGGGAGGATCGCCAAGGTCTCCGTTGAGGAACCCAATGACCGAGTCGGGGATGTCGAACCGTTCGGGGAACGCCGCGAACTCCTCCGGGTCCGCTCCGACCGCGACGAGGTGGAGTGCCAGGTCACCGACGACCTTGGACGAGGGAGTCACCTTGACGATGTTTCCGAGGATTCGGTTCGCAGCGGCGTACATGTCCTCGACTTGTTCGAACTTCTCTCCGAGGCCCAAGGCGATCGCCTGCTGGCGCAGGTTGGAGAGCTGACCGCCAGGGATTTCATGGTCATATACACGGCCCGTCGGTGCAGGCAGGCCGGACTCGAAGGGTGCGTATAGCTGACGGGTCGCCTCCCAATACGGTTCGACGTCCGAGACCGCGCGAAGCGAGAGTCCTGATGCTCGAGCGGTTCCGTCGGTCGCGGCAACCAAGGCGGACAAGGCGGGCTGACTCGTGGTTCCCGCCATCGCGGCACAGGCGGCGTCAACTGCGTCGACGCCCGCGTCCACGGCAGCCAGCAGTGTTCCTAGCTGGCCGCCGGGGGTGTCGTGTGTATGCAGGTGGACCGGAAGGTCGAACCTCTCCCTCAATGCCGTCACAAGCGCCCGCGCAGCGGGAGCTCGCAGCAGGCCGGCCATGTCCTTGATGGCGAGCACGTGGGCACCTGCATCAACGATTTGCTCGGCCAGGTTGAGGTAGTAGTCGAGGGTGTACAGGGTCTCGCCGGGGTCGAGCAGGTTCCCCGTGTAGCAAAGCGCGACCTCCGCCAGCGACGTTCCCGTTTCTCTGACTGCGTCAATGGCGGGCCGCATCTGCGAGACGTCATTCAATGCGTCGAAGATGCGGAAGATGTCTACTCCGGTCGCAGCGGCTTCTCGAACAAACGCGTCGGTCACGGCAGTCGGGTAGGGCGTGTATCCGACAGTGTTTCGGCCACGGAGCAGCATCTGTAGACAAATGTTCGGTGCTGCTTCGCGCAGGTCTGCCAACCGTTCCCAAGGGTCCTCGCCCAAGAAGCGGAGCGCGACGTCGTAGGTTGCTCCGCCCCATGCCTCGAGCGAGAGGAGCTCGGGGGTCGTGCGGGCCATGTGGCCGGCGACCTGCAGAAGGTCCTTGGTTCGGACTCGGGTCGCCAGGAGCGATTGATGCGCGTCGCGGAACGTGGTGTCCGTTACGGCAACCGCGGTCTGCTGTCGTAGTGCTGTTGCAAACCCCTGGGGTCCCAGCAACCGGAGCTTGTCGCGGGACCCGTGCGGCATGGGCAAGTCCCTCACGTCCGCGAGCTTCGAAGCAGGGTCCAGTGCGAGCGGGAGGTCCCCGAACGGCTTGTTGACTGTGATGTCTGCAAGGTAGGTCAGGAGCTTGGTGCCACGGTCCGCCGACGATCGCGCGGTGATCAGCAGGGGGTGCTCCTCAATGAATCCTGTGTTGATGTTCCCGGCTCGGAAGTCGGCGTCGTCGAGCACTGCTTGAAGGAACGGGATGTTCGTGGCAACTCCACGGATGCGGAACTCGGCTACAGCCCGCCGGGCACGGTCCAGGGCCGTGTCGAAGTCGCGTCCACGGCAGGTCAACTTAGTCAGCAGGGAGTCAAAGTGACCGGACACCTCAGCGCCGGTGTAGGTGGTCCCGCCGTCTAGCCTCACCCCCGCTCCCCCGGGTGAACGGTAGGTCGTGATGGTGCCCGTGTCGGGCCTGAACCCGTTCGCGGGGTCCTCGGTCGTGATGCGGCACTGAAGCGCGGCACCCTCGACACGGATGCCTTCCTGTGAGATTCCCAGGTCGGCGAGAGTTGCCCCTGAAGCGATGCGCAACTGTGATCGGACGAGGTCAATCCCGGTGACCTCCTCGGTCACGGTGTGCTCGACCTGGATTCGCGGGTTCATCTCGATGAACACGTAGCTGCCGGCCGAGTCGAGAAGGAACTCGACAGTCCCTGCGTTGACGTACCCGATGTGTCTGGCAAAGCGGACAGCGTCCGCGCACATTCGTTCGCGCAGCTCCGGGTTCAAGTTCGGCGCTGGCGCGATCTCGACGACCTTCTGGTGCCGCCTCTGCACCGAGCAGTCACGCTCAAACAGGTGGACTACGTTCCCGGCGCTGTCAGCAAGGATCTGGACCTCGATGTGCCTCGGACTCTCGACCGCCTGCTCTACGAAAACAGTCGGGTCACCGAACGCGCCTTCGGCCTCGCGCATGCAGGTCTCGATGGCGTCTCGCAGGTCGTCTCGGTGGCTGACCCGGCGCATGCCTCGCCCGCCACCTCCCGCGACTGCCTTCACAAACAATGGAAACGACAGGTCATCGCATGTCGTCATTAGTTGGTCGACGTCGTTGCTCGGAGGAACGCTCGAAAGCGTCGGGACGCCGGCTTCCTTGGCCGCAGCGATGGCCCGTGCCTTGTTTCCTGTCAGTTCAAGAACAGCCGCGCTCGGGCCGACAAACGTTAGGCCTGCCCTGTCGCAGGCTTCGGCAAGGTCAGGGTTTTCAGACATGAAGCCGTAGCCCGGGTAGACGGCGTCGGCTCCGGCGTCGACGGCGACCTGGACGACCGCATCTGGGTCCAGATAGGCGCGAACGGGATGGCCGCGTTCGCCAATCTCGTAGGACTCGTCCGCTTTCAGTCGATGCTCAGAGCCACGGTCTTCCCATGGAAAGACCGCGACGGTTTGTGCTCCCAACTCGTAGGCGGCACGGAATGCGCGGATGGCGATCTCGCCCCGATTTGCGACGAGGATCTTGGAGAATGCCTGAGCACGGTTCACGGTTTCGTCCCTTCTGGTGCTCGTTCGCAGGTACCCGATATCTGAGGGTGTCGAGCGCTTACCAGCCGCGTTCGGCCAGGCGGTGCGGGGCGGGGATGTCCTCGACGTTGATGCCGACCATGGCCTCGCCCAGACCGCGGGAGACCTTGGCGACCACGTCGGGGTCGTCGTGGAAGGTCGTCGCCTTGACGATCGCCTCGGCACGCTGGGCCGGGTTGCCGGACTTGAAGATGCCCGAGCCCACGAACACGCCCTCGGCACCGAGCTGCATCATCATCGCCGCGTCGGCCGGGGTGGCGATGCCGCCGGCGGTGAACAGGACCACCGGGAGCTTGCCCTTCTCGGCGACCTCCTTGACCAGCTCGTACGGCGCCTGCAGCTCCTTCGCCGCGACGTAGAGCTCGTCCTCGTGCAGGGCTCCGAGCCGGCGGATCTCGCCGCGGATCGTGCGCATGTGGGTGACCGCGTTGGAGACGTCGCCGGTGCCGGCCTCGCCCTTGGAGCGGATCATCGCCGCACCCTCGGTGATCCGGCGCAGCGCCTCACCCAGGTTGGTCGCACCACACACGAACGGGACCGTGAACGCCCACTTGTCGATGTGGTTGGCGTAGTCGGCCGGGGTCAGCACCTCGGACTCGTCGATGTAGTCGACCCCGAGGGACTGCAGCACCTGCGCCTCGGCGAAGTGACCGATCCGGGCCTTGGCCATCACCGGGATCGAGACCGCCTCGATGATCCCGTCGATCATGTCCGGGTCGCTCATCCGGGACACGCCGCCCTGCGCGCGGATGTCCGCCGGGACCCGCTCCAGCGCCATCACCGCGACCGCGCCGGCGTCCTCGGCGATCTTGGCCTGCTCGGCGTTGACCACGTCCATGATCACGCCCCCCTTCAGCATCTCGGCCATCCCACGCTTCACACGTGACGAGCCGGTGCCGGCGGCTGTAGCCGCCGGCACCGTCTCTTCCGAGGGCTCGCGGGTCGTCACGAGCCGACGAGCGCGGACGGCGATTCCGCGCTGATACCGAGCGCTTCACCGACCTGCGCGTTGGCGAGAACACCTGCATGAGCATTCAGGCCAAGCGCAAGGGCCGGGTCACGTCGGAGAGCGTGCTGCCAGCCGAGGTCAGCCAGCTTGAGGACGTACGGGAGCGTGACGTTAGTGAGCGCGAACGTGGAAGTGCGCGCGACGGCACCCGGCATGTTGGCGACGCAGTAGAAGATGCTGTTGTGCACCTCGAACGTGGGGTCCTGGTGGGTCGTGGCACGCGAGTCTTCAAAGCAGCCGCCCTGGTCGATGGCGATGTCGACGAGGACGGAGCCTGCTTTCATCGTGGCGACGTCTGCGTTACTGACGAGCTTCGGCGCCTTGGCGCCAGGGACCAACACGGCACCGATGACGAGGTCGGCGTCGAGCAGCCGCTGCTGGATCTCGTGTCCGGTGGACACAACGGTCTTGACTCGACCGTTGAAGTGCGCATCGAGCTGACGCAGGCGGTTGGCGCTGAGGTCGAGGATGGTGACGTCGGCACCAAGCCCGACCGCCATCGAGGCTGCGTGGAAGCCAGACACCCCGCCGCCGATGACCAGTACGTTCGCGCCAGCAACCCCCGGCACTCCACCGAGCAGGACTCCTCGGCCGCCGTTCGGCTTCATGAGGTGGTACGCGCCGACTTGGGTTGCCAGACGACCGGCGACCTCCGACATCGGCGCCAAGAGAGGCAGAGAGCCGTCCGCTTCCTGGACGGTCTCGTATGCGATCGCCGTGGTGCGAGAGTCCAGGATGGCCTGGGTGCCGTCAGCATCGGCAGCGAGGTGGAGGTAGGTGAACAGCACCTGGTCGGCGCGCAGCTGGTCGTACTCGGCTGCGATGGGCTCCTTGACCTTCAGCAGGAGCTCGGAGTCTGCCCAAACGTCGGAGGCGCGTTGGACGATGATTGCGCCGGCGTCGGAGTACTCGCCGTCGGCGAACTGAGCGCCCTGGCCAGCGCCCGCCTGGACGAGCACGTCGTGGCCCCGGCGGACCAGTTCGGCTGCCCCACCGGGGGTAAGTGCGACCCGATATTCGTGGTTCTTGATCTCGGAAACAACGCCGACCTGCATCTGTACTCCCTAGTGTGGTTGGTGGCATGATCTTGATCATTAGGGAGATAGGTGCGCAACTGATCGGCAGATGATTTCTGTTTGTCCCCGTTCTTTTGCATCTTCTTCATCTGGACGAAGGGACGCACTGGTGGCTCCGAACAATATTCAGCAGCTGGATGAGGTCGACCGCGCCCTTGTGCAGCTGCTTCGACTCGACGGCCGGATGCCAAACAACGAGCTTGCCAGCCGGGTGGGCATCGCCCCGTCGACCTGTCTGACCCGACTGCGCAAACTGCGCGACGCAGGCGTCATCCGTGGCTTTCACGCCGACGTCGACCCGGCCGCGCTCGGACGCCCAATCCAGGCCATGATCGCTGTACAAGTCAGGTCGACCGCGCGCGGAGCCGTCGACGAGTTCGTCGAAGGAGTCCAGCGATTGCCAGCCGTGCAGAACGTCTACTTCGTTTCCGGAAGCGACGACTTCCTTGTCCACGTCGCAGTGAGCGACACCAACGAACTACGGGCACTGGTGTCCGAGGACCTCGGGAGCAATCAGGTTCTTCGCACCGAAACCAAGCTGATCTTCGATCACTTCGCCCGATAACACTCCTCTCCTGCATTTGCGATCCGCCAGCAGGGGCAGCCACCAGTTGCGAACTAGTCGAACATCAACTGTACTTATCCGTACAGTTGATGTTCGATCTCCGAGGAGGCAGTCCAAGTGACCATGACGCCAGCAGAGTGGGATGCGAAAGCCGCTGCTCTTTTTGCTGAGTTCCGCGAGAACAACGGTGTGCTCGGCGGCGAGTTCTCCGGTATCCCGCTCCTCATCCTGCACACCGCCGACGCCGACGACGGCCACGATCGCGCAAACATGATGATGTACCTCGAGGACGGGGGCCGACGCATCGTGATCGCGTCACACTCCGGGCTCCCGGAAAACCCTGTTTGGTACGGGAACCTACTTCGCGACGGCTCGGCAACGATCGAGGTCAACGGTGTTGAAGAGACCGTGGTCGCGGCCGAGGTCCTCGGTGAGGAACGCGACCGTCTCTACGCTCTGCAGGCCGAAACGTGGCCAGACTTTCGTGAGTACGAGACCAGAACGTCTCGTCGAATTCCAGTCATTGCGCTGACCACGACCTAGAGGCGTTCGAGACCGTAGGCCCCGACGCGGGCTGCGTTCGAACACCGAAGATTGCGTAACGGCTGACCGTCCCAAGGGACGGTCAGCCGTTACGTTTGGGTCGGACTACCTTGGTCAGGGGAGCTGAGTACGGACTTCCCACAGCTCCGGGAAGAACCGGTGGTTGACGATTGTCCGCAACCACTCGACGCCGGATGTGCCGCCGGTGCCGATCTTGAAACCGATGATTCGCTCAACGGTGAGCAGGTGCTTCATTCGCCAGTGGCTAAACGCATCGGCAAGCTCCATCAGGGCCTCGCCGAGCTGGAAGAAGACGTCCTCGGGGTCGTTCTTCCGATAGATAGCCAGCCACGCGGCGGTGACAGACGCATCGACCTCGTAGTTCGCGGTCACGTCGCGGTCCAGGTAGGCCTGGTCGATGTTGTGACCGTTCCGCTTCAGAGCCGCGTTCGCGGTGTCCCACAAGCTCGGCGCCTCGAACACCTCAACGAGCGCCGGGTAGATGACCGGAACACCCTGGTGCGGCTTGAGCATGTGCTCGTTCTTGTTACCGAGGCTGAACTCCAGAGCGCGGTACATGTACGACTGGAAACCGGAGGAGGTGCCGAGGTAGTCGCGGAACGAGTTGAAGTCATTCGGCGTCAGGGTGTCGAGCATCGGCCAGAGGCCGCGCAGGAGCCCAAGGATCTCCTTGACGCGACGGATGTACTTCATCGAAGCGCCGAAGTTGTCCTCGTTCAGCTGGCGCTGTGCTTCCTGGACCTCGTTGACGGTGAGCTTGAAGAGCAGTTCCATCACCTGGCCGGCGACGTAGAACGTCATTTCCTCGTGAGAGGGGCTCCTCGGGTGCTGGAGCGAGAGCAGTACGTCGATCGACTGGTAGTCGATGTACGGGGTGCTCTCTCCCTCGAAGTCGAGCATCGGCTTTCCGCCGGTCGATGCGGACTGCGCTGCGCGAACCGCCTCGCTAGCTACGTCCAGGTTGCGCGGCTCAATCGGTGCTGCCATTTGTCCATTTCCTTTCCTTCTCAAGAACTTCACGTCCGAGGTCGGTGCTCGGGTCTGACAAGTCGTGTACGAGGTTGAAGTGGTTGCGGCCGGAGATCTCGAACTCAGAGACCTCAGCACCGCTTCGGATGAGGGCGTCTGCCATGGCCTGGCTCTCGCGCTTGAAGGTGCCGGTTTCGTGCTCACCCCAGGTGACGATGAAGGGCGTCGTGGTGCGTCGGCCGGCGAGGAGCAGCAGTGGGCTCAGTTCGAGTGCGCTCTCAAGGGTGAGCTTCACAGCGTCGTTGATGTAGGTGCTGATGAGCGGACTGAGTTCGTAGACACCAGAGAGCAGGACGACGCCCTTCACTGGGTTGGCTTCGATGCCGCGTGAGGCCCAGTCGGTGAGTGACACCATGGCGGCTAGGTGAGCACCTGCCGAGGAGCCGGAGACGATGATGCGATCGGCGCTGAATCCAAGTTCCGCCGCGTTGGCGTGGAGCCATCCGACGGCCTTGCGGCACTGCTCAACGATGACGTCGAGACTGGCATTGGGCGCCAGGGTGTAGTTCACCGCGGCATAGGAATTGCCGCGGGCGTTGAACCACTTGGCCGGAAAGCTCGCGTCGTCCTTGCTTAGGGCCTGCCAGTACCCGCCATGGAGAAAAACGTGAAGAATGCCGGTGTTCCCGCTGGCTGGGACGAAGAGGTCGAGTACCTCGTCCTCGCGGTCGCCAAACCGATGGGTGGTGGGCGGGGTTTGCGCACGGACGCTGGCACTCATAGATGCGTACTCGGCCTCAAGAGCATCCAGATCTTCGACCATGCTGCTGGGCGAGTACTCACGCTCTAGTGCGGTCCATGCGTTCGACATGCCGTCAACGCTAATGCGGACATCGCGGCTCAAACATGAGCATATGGTGGGTGTGTGCCGCCATCTGCCTTACGTTTTGCTGGTGTTTTCATCGGGCGGCTTAGCATTGGTTTCATGGATGACATCGACTGGAGCATTGTGGAGCTCCTTCAGCGGGACGGCCGGATCTCGATTCGGGAGTTGGCGCGTCAGATCTCGCTGTCAGCGCCAGCGACGGCTGAGAGGGTCAAGCGCTTGGAGCAGTCGGGGGTCATCCTTGGATACTCGGCCGTCGTTAGCCCTCAGGCCGTGGGTCTTGGAATCCGGGCCATCATCCGGATGGGATGCGAGAACACGATCAGGTGTGTGCGACGCGAACTGGACCCCGATCTGTTCCCCGAGGTGGTCGAGATGCACCGGGTGAGCGGCGATGACTGCTCGGTCCTGATTGCCTACGCTCGCGACGTCGAGCACTTGGAGAACCTCATCGACAGGCTTGCCCGATGGAGCCGCGCCTCAACGACGCTGATCCTGTCGACCCCGCTGCCGAAGACGGTGCTCCGACGAGAGGTGGTCGCTCCCCTCACTTCGCGCTGAGGCGCTCGACGGCACTTCGCCAGCAGGTGGGGCGTTGCTCTCTGGCAGCCGATTCGGCACGAGGTGCGTTTCACGCTCGCACTTGGACTGTACGAACGGGTACAGTTGCGGCTTCAGTGGGACAGTTGCGTTCTAGAAGAGGCGATGGAATCCAATGGCGGAGACCAAGAAGACGAGCGGCGCGAAGGCCGCGGAGGTTCGGCGACCGGAAGGGCGCAGGGCTGAAGCGAAGCGTGCGGCTATCGTGGCCGCGGCTCGCGAAACCTTCTTGGCGAACGGCTATGGGGTGTCAATGGACACCGTGGCAGCCGAGGCGAACGTCTCCAAGGTCACCGTGTACAACCACTTCGGCAGCAAAGAGGCCCTCTTCATCGCGATCATCAACCACGAGCTCGACGAAGCGCTCAAGGAGGGTGTGCAGATAGTCGAGCGCCGGCTGGCGGACTCCGAGGACCTCCGGGGGGACCTCATCCACGCATGCAGGGCTTGGGTAGCCGGCATCGCAGCCCCCGTTGTCATGGACCTGCGAGCAGTGGTCGTGGGCGAACTCCGCCGCTTCCCCGAGCTCGGACACGCCTGGCAAACCCGCGGCCCACTTCGATTTCACCCCGTCATCGCTGAGGCTTTGGCGCGACTGGTCAAGCGCGGAGACCTCAATATCGACGACATCGACCTTGCGGTCTTGCAGCTTTCGGGCCTGGTGGTCTCGCCCAACCTCGTGTACGGCGGTTACGGCAGCCCCCTCAGTGAAGACTTGAAGGACAAACTCATCGTCGCGGGAGTCGACGTGTTCTTGAGCCGATATGCAGCACAGGCAGCTTGAAGTTCATTGGCTGTCAGCCACGGATCTTCTTGAGTTCTACAAGTCGGGAGAACTGACTCCGACCAGCGTCGTGGAATCACTGTTGCGCCGCATCGAAAACCTCAACCCGCTCATCAATGCGTTCACCACGATCAACAAATTCGCCAGGCTTCACGCCGAGTACTCCACCTATCGAGTCAATGTCGGCATCGCCCGACCACTTGAAGGCGTGCCAGTAGCGGTCAAGGACCTCTTGGACACAGACTTCCTCCCTACCACTTACGGCTCCGCGATCTATCGAGCGCATACGCCGACTCGGAACTCGAAGGTCGTCCAACAACTCCTGGACGCCGGCGCCATCATTATTGGAAAGGCCGCCACCCACGAGTTCGCGTGGGGCGTGACAACTGACAACCCACACTTCGGGCCGACCCGGAACCCCTGGGACATCAGGATGGTCCCCGGCGGCTCCAGTGGCGGATCTGCCGCCGCCCTTGCTGCGGGGCTTGCGCCGCTAGCCATCGGAACCGATACAGCTGGCTCGATTCGTATCCCCTCTTCACTGTGCGGCGTGACGGGCCTGCGTCCGACCCACGACACGGTCAGCACCGAAGGCGTACACGCGCTGGCCCCAAGTCTCGATGCCGTGGGCCCGATGGCCAGAACTGTGGCCGACCTACGGCTCCTACATTGCGTTCTCGCCCCCGCGACGATGCAAACGGACAGGAGCGAGCGAAAGCTTCGTGTCGCCGCGATGCCGTCCTTCAAGCGCGGGGCTCGCACCGAACGAGGGGGCGATGCCGTTGGACGCGCCCTCGACTCACTTGCGAAGAACCCTCAAATCGAAATCGTCGCCTCCCCATTCGACGCCCCGGATCTCGACCCGTACGAGCTCCTCTCGACCATCGTGCTCAGCGAGGGCCTTCGCACACACACCGAAGCAGGCACCTGGCCGATGAAGGCGAGCGACTACGGAGACGACGTCCGACAGCGCCTGGAGTTCGCAGAATCCCTGGCCCCGGGGGCCTACACGCAAGCATTGGCGAGCCGAGAGAGGTTCGCCGAGACGCTCAAACGGTCGTTCAATACCGTCGACGCTCTGGTCGGCCCTATCGTGAACGTTTCGGCGCGGAAGATCGAGGACCGGTCCGCGGAGACGGAAACGGAATTTCGGTCCGGCGTCATGCGCGAAGCATCGCCGCAAAGCCTGACTGGATTGCCGTCCTGTGCTGTGCCCGTGGGATTTTCGGGCGGCATGCCGCTGGGCGTTCAAGTGACCGCAGGCCACGGACGCGACGTCGATGCACTCCAGGTCGCCGCAGCGATCGAGGCCGAACTTTGCGAGCCGCAGCACCCCGCGTTGCCGCTGTAGGCTGATTATGCAATCATAATGATGTGAACATAATCCCGGTACTGAGTTCGAAGGCAAAGCATCCCCGCCGCGGCGGCCTGATTGTGCTGCTTGGAGCGTTGAGCACGTTCGGCCCGCTGACCACCGACATGTATCTGCCGGCAATGCCGAAGATGGCTGACGAGCTGCACACGGGGACGCTGGGCATCCAGCTCACGCTCATCGCATTCGTTGCCTTCTACGCCTTGAGCCAGCTCGTTTTTGGTTCTGTCTCGGACAGTTTTGGGCGGCGAGGTCCGCTACTGGTTGGTCTTTCGATCTTTACCGTGGGTTCGGTCCTGTGTGCGGTAGCGCCTACCGTTGGGCTGCTTGTGGCGGCGCGCGTGATCCAGGCATTCGGTGCGGGCGCGTCTGCTGTCATATCTCGTGCGATCGTGCGAGACAGGTTCGAGGGAACCGAGATGACTCGATTCTTCTCCACGCTCATGCTTTTTACGGGCGCTGGGCCTGTTCTTGCTCCGCTGCTTGGGGCGCAGCTGTTGAGGTTCTCGTCGTGGCGATCGGTGTTCGCGTTGCTAGCGGTCGTTGGGGCGGTGCTGACGATCGCTGTAGCGACTGGGCTTCGGGAGTCCCTGCCGTCTGAACGGCGCCGTCCGCCCGGTTTCAGAGCTCAGTTTCAGACTTATGGCTTGCTGATTTGCGACCTCGAGTACGTGCGGTACGTGCTCGCTACGTCGTTGATGTTCTCTGCGATGTTCGCCTACATCACTGGTTCTTCGTTTGTACTTCAGGAGGCATTCGGATTGTCTCCACAGCAGTTCAGCTTGGTATTCGGGCTGAACGGCTTTGGCTTGCTTCTCATGGGCCAGATCAACGGCAGGGTGGTTGGCCGGTTCGCGGATGAGCGTACGCTGATGCGGTTGAGTCTTTCGATCGGGGCTGCGGGCGGGCTTGGTGTTCTCGTGGCGGCCATCTTCAACCTCGGCTTGGTAGTGCTCTTGGTGAGTCTGTTCGCGACAGTTGCGGTTGTTGGTCCAGTCCTCGCGATTGGAACCTCGCTCGCAATGGCAGACCACGGTTCCAATGCCGGTGCCGCCGCATCGCTGCAGGGGCTTGTGCAGTTCGCCATCGGCGGCTCAGCTGCAGCCGCGATGGGGGCGTTCGGCCCGGGTTTCCTGGCGATGGCAATCGCCGTCTGCAGTTGTGCTCTCGCTTCGCTCGTCGTACTGCTACTACGACCGGCTAGATCCAGTCGCGAGGACGGCAGAAGGTCGGCCGACGTGCAGCGAACTGAGGAGTGCGCAGCACTTTGATGCCCACCTCAGGCGGATCCCGAGGTCGTTGCCGGTGGACCTCTGAAATCTCGATGAGTTGATCTAGATCAGGATGGGCGCACCACTGGTGGACACGATGGTTTCCGCTGTGACGCCGGGCGCTAGTTCGACGAGTTTGAACCCGCTGCCGGCGACGTCGAGCACGCCTAGGTCAGTGATGACCCGGGAGACGACGCCGCGTCCTGTCAGCGGGAGGTTGCACCGCTCGACCAATTTGGGGTTGCCATCTTTCGTCATGTGCTCCATGAGAATGATGATGCGGCGAGCGCCGTTGACGAGGTCCATGGCGCCACCCATGCCCTTGACCATCGCTCCGGGCACCATCCAGTTGGCCAGGTCACCTGTCATCGACACCTGCATGCCACCGAGGACCGCGACGTCGATGTGTCCGCCGCGGATCATGGCGAAACTCTCGGAGGAGTCGAAGTAGGACGCTCCCGGACTGACCGTGATGGTTTGCTTGCCAGCGTTGATGAGGTCCGGGTCGACTTCGTCCTCGTACGGGAACGGTCCGACCCCGAGGACCCCGTTCTCGGAGTGAAGCGTGACCCCGGAACCAATAGGCAGGTACTCGGGGATGAGGGTTGGAAGGCCGATACCGAGGTTGACGTATTGGCCGTGGGAGAGTTCCTTGGCTGCCCGTTCGGCCATCTCGTCTCGCGTCCAAGCCATGTCAGGTTGCCGCCGTTTCGTTCGTGTCCGGATTGGTCGGCCGGTGTCCGCGTGTTGTGCGCTTCTCGATTCCCTTTGCGTCAGCTTGCTCGGGGGTGAGTCGCACGATCCGGTCGACGTAGACGGCTTGAAGGTCGATGTTGTCGGGCTCGAGTTCTCCGACTTCGACGACCCGTTCGGCTTCGACGATCGTGATGCGTCCGGCCATAGCCGCGGATCGGTTGAAGTTTTGGGCTGCGGCGTGGAAGGCGCAGTTCCCGGCCTTGTCGGCGACTGCGACGTGCACGAGCGCGAAGTCTGTGGTGATGGCCTCTTCGAGGACCATCTCCTTGCCTCCGAAGGTCCGGACCTCCTTCGGCGGGGAGGCAAGCGCGACAGACCCGTCGCTGTTGTAGCGCCAGGGCAGGCCGCCTTCGGCGACGAGTGTCCCAGCTCCGGTCGGGGTGAAGAAGGCCCCTAGGCCGGCGCCGCCTGCGCGGAGGCGTTCGGCGAGCGTGCCTTGCGGTGTTAGAGGGTGAGGACGAGACTCACAGCGACGGACCCATGGCGCGCGCCCGATCCGAAGATCGCGAGCGCGGCAAGCAACGTCGTCGGCACAAGGATCAACCCGCGCTGGAGGCGTCCCTTGCGGACGTCCCGGTCGACAGCGACTCCAGCCGGCCCTCCCTGGCCGGCAAAGTAGCGGTTGACCACCTGCAGCCGCAGCAACGCCATGGCAATCGCCACCGCCACTGAGACACCGGCGAGCGCGGCGACACCTACTGATGCGGCGTTCACAGTCCCGCTCTGCAGGAACGAGTACGCGCCGGCGCCGACCAGCAGGAACGGCGCAGCCGCTCCGAAGTACCAGATGGCGATGCCGCGCACGAACGCCTTCCTTGCGACGTCCGCAGGTGCCTGGTCGTCGGGGTAGCGCGGGTCGTTGCGGCCCTGGTACATCAGCCTTCCGGCGAAGGCGTTGTCGATCTGCCACCGCTCGACACGCGTCATCGAGCGGTAGAGATCGGGTGCCGCGACCTTGGGGTCCCCGTCAGTCGGCATCGTCATGTCCCAGGTGGTCGTCCGAAGTTCCCACGTCCGGTGAAAAAGTTCGTGGCGAGTCCTGGGAAGCACGACCAGGCGGAGGTCACGAACGTCGGAAGGTCGACCCCGAGAGCCGCATTTCCGAAGTTGAAGCGTACTCCGTCAAAGATGCCTTTCGCGATGCCGCCGCATCAAACCGGATTCCACGCCGACGACGGCGAGCCAGCGAGGAACGGTCCCGGAGGCACCGTTGCACCATTTCCGCCTCATGGACGCCCTGTCGTCCTTCTCAAAGCTGCGTGGACGGTCATGTAGTGACGTACGACGTCGCTGGACCGGGCGTTGCAGACAGGGCACGGCGCGCCAAGGATCTGACGCACCATCCATCGGATCATGAGGCGCCTCAGTTTGGTCATCAGCCTTCGGTGACCTTGGCGGCCAGCGCGTGGAGCAGGCGGCGGACCAGGTCTTGGGTGCCCTCGTCCACCAGCTTGTCGTCGTCGAATCGCTCATGCGCGTTGAAGACGATGACCTCAGGCTTCACGACCGGCTTCGAGTCGGTCCAGACGAACACCTGACGAAGCGCGAGCTGGGCGCGCACCGAGCCGAAGTTGGTGGGCGCCGCGCCCATGATGGCGACCGGCTTGCCGGCCAGCAGCTGGCCCCCGTCGCCCGTGCTGAGCCAGTCGATGGCGTTCTTCAGCACGCCCGGGATCGAGTAGTTGTACTCCGGCGTGGCAATCAGGAGCCCGTCGGCCGCACGGACCTGGTCGCGAAAGGCCTCGACGACGGGCGGGACGTTCTCGCCGTCGATGTCGCCGTTGTACGGCGGGATGTCAGCCAAGTGCTCGTAGACATCGATGTCCATGCCGATCGGCGCGAGACCTTCGGACGCGTGCAGCAGGCGCGTGTTGAACGACTCCTGCCGAAGGCTGCCCGAGATGCCCAGCACCTTCGCGTTCCCCTGCTCACTCATAGCGGTCACCTCTTCGTTGAATGAACTGTACGGCACAGTACACTACCGCACGGATTCGCCGAGGTAAACCTCCCGGATGCGAGAGTCTTCGAGGAGCTCGCGGCCGGTGCCTTCCAGGGCGATGCAGCCGGTCTCGAGGACGTACGCACGGTCGGCGATCGAGAGAGCCTGGGCCGCGTTCTGCTCGACGAGGAGGACGGTCACGCCTTCGGCGTTGATCTGCTCGATGATGGCGAAGATGTCCTGCACCACGAGCGGCGCGAGACCCATCGACGGCTCGTCGAGGAGCAGCAGCTCGGGCTTTCCCATCAAGGCGCGGCCCATCGCGAGCATCTGCTGCTCGCCTCCCGAGAGAGTCCCGGCCAGCTGGTGACGACGCTCGGCCAGGCGCGGGAACAGGTCGAATACGTGGTCCAGGTCGGCGGGATCCACGTGGCTGAACCGATACGCGCCCATGTGGAGGTTCTCCAGGACGCTCATCCGGGGAAACACGTGGCGTCCCTCCGGCACGTGACAGATCCCTTCCTCGATGAGCTCGTGGGCAGGCCTGCCGTTGATCTGCCTCCCGCGGTAGGTGATCGTGCCGGCGGTAGGGCGCAAGAGACCCGAGATAGTCTGCTGCGTGGTGGTCTTACCAGCGCCGTTCGCGCCCAGGAAGGCGACGATCTCGGCCTCGTTCACGTGGAACGAGATCGACTTCAGGGCCGGGATGGCCCCGTAGCGGACGTCGAGGTCGACCACGTCGAGCGCGCGGACGGCGGACCGCCCAGCGGCATCGGCGGCGGGCACGTGAGCTGCAACCTTCCCCGTCACCTGCTCGAGCGCTTCGTCGTCGCTGGAGGCGGCACCGAGGTAAGCAGCGATGACGTCCGGATCGTTCTGGATCTCGCTGGGCTTGCCCTCGGCGATCTTCTTGCCGAAGTTGAGGACGACGATGCGATCGGCGATCGACATCACCATCTGCATGTCGTGCTCGATGAGCAGCACGCTGATGCCGCGGTGGCGGTTGATGCGCCGGATGAGCGCGGCGAGGTCCGCCTTCTCGTTGGGGTTGGTTCCGGCCGCCGGCTCGTCCAGGAGCAGCACGCCCGGGTCGGTGGCAAGCGCCCGCGCGATCTCCAGGCGTCGCTGACCACCGTAGGAGAGCGACGTGGCGATGTCGTTCTCCCTGCCGCTCAGCCCGACCTCGGCCAGGAGGGCCCGCGCGATCGAATCCGCTTCGACGGCCTCACGCTTCTGCCGGGGAAGTCGCAACATCGCGCCGACAGGGCCGGACTTCTGCGTTGCCTCGACCGCGACCAGGACGTTCTCCAGCACGGTCAGGGCTGGGAACAGGCGGATGTTCTGGAAGGTGCGTGCGATACCAGCGCGGTTGAGCTTGTGCACCGGATGGCCGATGACGGAGATCTCGTTGCCCCCCGGTCGGGGTACGGCGGTGACGCTGCCTCCCTGCGGGCAGTAGACGCCGGTCAGGGAGTTGAAAAGGCTCGTCTTGCCTGCCCCGTTGGGCCCGATGACGGCCAGGATCTCCGAGCGGTGCATGGTGAGGCTGACGTTGTCGAGCGAGACCAGTCCCCCGAAGCGCAGGGTCAGACCCTCGACGGAGAAGACCGGTCGGACGTCGCCCGCCGGGACGGTGTCAATCACGGACTCGATGGCCCCTTCTTCTGTGGCGGTGGTGCCGGCTTCCTGGGCTCTGATCGACGACATCACAGGCCCTCGCTTGCTGCGACAGCGGTCGGTTCGAGCGCCGGCCGGTCGTCCAGACCTTGAAGCTCGGCCTTCCTGCGACGTTCGGGTATCAGTCCCGAGGGTCGGAAGATCATCATGAAGAGGAGGACCGCACCGATCCACATCTGCCGGTCGTCGGCAGGAACCTGGTCCTTGAGGAACTCGGGAAGCCAGGTCAGGAACGCGGCGCCGACGATGACGCCGGTCATCGAGCCCATGCCGCCGAAGACCACGTAGGCGAGAACCAGGATGGAGTTCAGGAGCAGGAAGTTGTCCGGGTTGAAGTACCCGACCTGGCTGGCGAAGAAGACCCCTGCGAGGCCCGACGTCGAGGCACCGATCGCGAAGGCGAGGAGCTTGACCCGCGTGGTGTCGACGCCGCTCGCGCGCGCCGCGACCTCGTCCTCGCGCACCGCCGCCCAGGCGCGTCCCACCGACGACCCCTCGAGACGGATGAAAAGGACGACGACCACGGCGAGGATGACCAGCAGCAGGTACCAGTACTGCAGCGGGTCGCTCCCCCACTTCAGGTCCACGATGCCGAGATTGATCTCCGGGTGCGGCACCGGCTTCTCGGGACCGCGGGTGCTGTTGGTGATGTTCCCGGGGTTGTTGATCGCGACGATCCGGATGATCTCGCCGAAACCGAGGGTGACGATGGCCAGGTAGTCCCCGCGCAGCCGGAGGGTGGGCGCTCCGAGCGCAACACCGGCGACGATGCACGCCCCGATCGCCACCGGGATCGCAGCCAACGGCGTCAGGTGCACGCCGAAGGGGGGCTGTATAGGCAGCGAACCGACGAGGAACGCGGTGGTGTAGCTGCCGATGGCGTAGAAGGCGATGAAGCCCAGGTCGAGAAGCCCGGTCCATCCGACGACCACGTTCAGCCCGACCGCCAGCAGGACATACACGCCAATCTGGGTTACGAGGACCTGCTGCCAGTACTCGGTGAAGACGCGCGGAAGGACGATGGCGACGACCAGGCCCGCGACCAGTCCCGGAGTGATCGAGATCTTGCCGAGGACCGCGGTCGAAGCGGCCCGCGCCCCGCTGCTACGCCTTGGGGTCACCTTCCCGATCCAGGGACTCGCAGCGCCCACGGCCACGAGCAGGAACCCGAGCAGAGCGAACCACGGGCCGTTCCCCAGGTTGTCCCAGGCACTCGTGGCGTTGTCGACCCCGGCGGCAGCTCCGACGGCACCCATGGCGTGCGCGGTGACAAGGGTCAGGACAGCGCCCGACAGGCTGACCGCGCACGCAACCCAGCGCAGCATTGCTGTCGACCGCACGATGCCGAGCACAGATGCGACGCCTGCGGCAACGAGCACGGCGATGAGTCCCCCGCGCTGTATCGTGGCCGCCAGCGGGTCGATGCCGCTGCCGTCGAACAGGTCCGCCGTTCCCCACAGGCCGGCGTTCAAGCGCCCCGGCGAGAACCAGGTCGTCGCCGCCACAGCCGCGGTGCCGAAGAACAGGCCGGCCGCTGCCAGGAAGGCACCCGGCATGGCCGCCCGGATGGCGACGGCACGGTCACGCAAGGAATCGCCGGTGGAGGTCCATCCCGCGTAGCCGAGGGAGCAGGCGACGAGCATGTAGGCAAGAGCCGTCCCCGCTGCCCCGTACGAGTGGTCGATGCCGGAGCCTCGCGACACGAGATCAGCGTGCGCGACGAGTGCCACGACCGCGGCCGCGATGGCAAGCGCCGCCCCGGCAACGGCGAGGCGCCGCGACCTCGTCAGGACGACCGCCAGCCCGAGGCCGAGGACGGCAGCCCAGGCGACGAGGTACAGCCAGCTGAAGTACGTGTGCGCCAGGCCGGCGGTCGCGGCGCGGGACGCGTCGGCGAACTTGCCGTGCCCCGACGGGTCGTACCAGTGCAGCAGGACGCGCGCCACCACGACTCCGGCGAGCGAGCCGAGGAAGAGGCCGCCCCCGGGCTGAGCGAGACGTGCCTTGATCGCCGCGAAGCGAGGCGCCAGGAGGAAGACCACCACCCCGGCAGCGAGGAACAGCCCGATCCGCGGCTCGAGGACGGCGTGCTTGAAGCCGTACCCGTAGTCCTCGGGACTGCCTTGCTGGGGTCCCCACATCATCGCGAGTATCACCGCGCCGACGAGGCACATTGCGAGCCGGCGGGTGTGCTCGCCGGTGAGGAGCTCCCTGAGCTTCATGCGACCCTCCCGAGGCGCTCGCCGAGGATGCCGGTGGGCCGGAGCACCAGGACCGCGACCAGGACCCCGAACGCCACGACATCGGTCCACTGGATGCCGACGCCGGGGAGCGGTGGGATCAGCGCCTCGACGACACCGAGGGTGATGCCACCGATCATGGCGCCGCGAATGTTGCCGATGCCTCCGAGAACAGCGGCGGCGAACGCCTTGATGCCGGGTTGGAAGCCCATCATGTTGGAGAAGGCGAACGCCGTGCCGAACAGGAAGCCGGCGGCCCCCGCGAGCGCGCCCCCGATGATGAAGGTCCGCGAGATCGTGCGGTCGATGTCGATGCCCAGGAGCGCCGCCATGGGCGCGTCCTCGGCGACGGCCCGGACACTGCGGCCGAGCTTGGTCCGGCTCACGAGCGCGTCGAGGCCGACCATGAGGGTCACGGCGGAACCGACGATGATGATCTGGATGACGCGTACGTCGGCGCCAGCGACCGTGAAGACGACGTGGTTGATGTCGAAGTACGCGGGGAAGCTGTTGTTCGTCAGGCGGTTGAAGAGCTTGCCGGCGAACTGGGACAGGAAGAACGACGCTCCGATGGCGGAGATGAGGAAGGCGATCTTGGGTGCGCCTCGTCGTCGTAGCGGGCGGTACGCGATGCGTTCGAGCATGAACGCGATGCAAGCCCCGGTGAGCGCGCCCGCGAGGAGGCCGACCAGGAACACGACTGCTGCGCCCCCGGTCGACCCGGCGTGCGGGGCGAGGGCGTTGACCGCGAGGAAGCTGCCGAACGCCCCGGACATGAAGACCTCGCTGTGCGCGAAGTTGATGAGCTGAAGGACGCCGTAGACGAGCGTGTAGCCGATCGCGATCAGCGCGTACATCGACCCTCGAGTCAGGCCGAGGACCAAGTAGTCAGGGATCTGGTGGACGTAGTCCATGACGAACCTTTCTGAGCCGGGGTGTGTTCGCCGCTCACCCGATCGCGGCCGGCGGCCTGGGCGACGAACACACCCGACGTGGAGGTTGCTGCGCGCTACTAGCGCTGCTTGGTGACGTCCCCGAGGAACTTGAACGCCTTGTTCTCCGCGACGTAGAGGTTCACGACCGCGACGCTGGAGTCGATGTCGCCGTTGGCGTCGAACTTGATGTGCGACGCCAGGCCCTGGAAGTCGATCTCGCTGAGCGCCTTCGCCACCGAAGCCCGGTTGAGGGTCCCCGCGGCCGCCGCGTTCTTGATCGCGGTCAGCAGAGCCCGGGTGGCGTCGTACGACTCAGGGGTGAAGGTCGAGGGGTCCTGGTTGTAGTCGGCACGATAGGCGTCGGTGAACGACTTGGCCTTCGGGTCGCTCGCCGCGTCGGCACAGCCGCAGAGGAAGTACCAGCCGTTGCCCGCGTCACCGGCCTGGTCGAAGAAGATGGTGGACTTGCTGCCGTTGCCCGTCACCTTCAGGCCGTCGTACCCCACCGCCTTGATGGCCTTGGCCAGCAGAGCGGTCTGTGCGTCGTAGCCGCCGTAGAACAGCGCCTGCGCACCCGAGGCCTTCACCTTCTGGGCCACGACGCTGTAGTCGGTGGTCTTGGCGTCGACGCCCTCGCGGATGACCTTGACGCCCTTGGACTCGAGCTCCGCCTGGACCGCGTCGGCGACACCCTTGCCGTAGTCACCGAGGTCGTCGATGACGAAGACCGTCTTGGCCTTCTTGGCCAGCCACTCCGCGCCGATGGTTCCCTCGACGTTGTCGGAGGGAACGCTGCGGTGGAAGGCCGCGAAGCCCTGGTCCTGCAGCTGGGCGTTGGTGGCCGACGGCGTGATGAACGCCAGGCCCGCGGAGGAGTACTGCGCTCCCGCGGCCTTGACCGAGCCGGAGAACGCGGGGCCGACCACGCCGAGGACGTCCTGGTTCTGGATGAGGGAGGTGGCGGCCGCGGGCGCCTTGCTCGGGTCGCCTTGGTCGTCGCCCTTGACGATCTCGACCGAGAAGCCGAACTCCTTGGACGCGTTCGCGTCCTTGACGGCGAGCTCGACACCGTTGAACTCGTTCAGCCCGAGCTGCTGGTAGTCACCGGACAGAGGTCCCTGGAAGCCGATCTTGACGGAGGTCACCTTGGTCGGCTCGCCACCCCCGCTGAGCTTGTCGGTCCCGCCCCTGCCGGAGCTTCCACAGCCTGCGAGCGCCAGCGCCAGGAGCGCAGCCCCGACGACGGCCTGGGTCTTGAGTGGACGCGGCATGAATACCTCCGAAGAGTGTTGGTTTCGGTTGATGTGGGTTGTTGCGGTCCGAGATTCGTGGTCAGCCGTCGGTGCGGAGCACTTCGTGAAGTGCGTGCGCTGCGCGCCAGCAGTCGTGGAACGTGCAGTACAGGGGCGCGGGCGCGAACCGGATGACGTCCGGCTGGCGCGCATCGGTGAAGACACCGAACTCGTCCCGCATGCGGGTGGAGACGTGCTCGGCGTCGGCGCCGATGATCTGCACCGACAGCTGCGCACCGCGGTGCTCGGGGTCGACCGGAGTGATGACCCGCGCCGGCACGTCCGCGAGGGCGGTGGCGAGAGCCTTCTCCAGGTAGCCGGTGAGGCGTAGGCTTCGCTGCCGCAGTGCGGGCATGCCCACTTCGTCGAAGATCTTCAGGGACGTCTCGACCGGGGCCATCGCGAGGATGGGTGGGTTCGACAGCTGCCACGCGTCGGCGGTGTGGACGACGTCGAGGACCGGCTTCATCTCGAAGCGGGTCTCCGCATTGGTACTCCACCAGCCGGAGAACTTCACGAGGGAGTCGTCGGCGAGGTGGCGCTGGTGGACGAACGCACCTGCGACGGCGCCGGGACCGGAGTTGAGGTACTTGTAGGAGCACCAGGCCGCCCAGTCGACGTCCCAGTCGTGCATCCGGAGCTCCACGTTGCCGACCGCGTGGGCGAGGTCCCAGCCGACGACGATCCCGGCGGCACGGCCGGCGGCGGTGATGGCGGGGATGTCCATCAGCTCGCCGGTGTAGTAGTTCACGGCGCCGAGCATGACGAGCGCGATGCTGTCGCCTTCGTGTTCGATGAGATCCAGGACGTCCTGGGTGCGGACCACTGACTCGCCGTCGCGGGGCTTGACCCGGACCACGGCGTCGTCGGCGTCATACCCGTGGAACTCTGCCTGACTGCGGACCGCGTACGAGTCGGAGGGGAAGGTGCCGTCCTCGATGAGAATGCGGTACCGGTCGGCGGTCGGTCGGTAGAAGCTGACCATCATCAGGTGCAGGTTCACCGTCAGCGTGTTCATGATGACGGTCTCCTCGGGAAGCGCGCCGACGAGACGGGCCGCGGGATCGCGCAGGCCCTCGTGGTAGCTGACCCAGGGCTTGCGCGGCTTGGTGTGTCCGCCCACGCCGTAGGTGGCCCAGTCGTCGAGCTCTGCCTGCAGGTCGACGCGGGTCTGTCGCGGCTGGAGGCCGAGCGAGTTGCCCGCGAGGTAGGCCGCCTCGCCGTCGCCGGAGGGGTTCGGCGGGATGAGGAACCTCGAGCGGTGGGAGCCGAGCTCGTCGGTCTCGTCGAGGCTCAGCGCATCGGCTTCGTTCAGGTCAAACACTGCGGACTCCTCGTCAGGCATTGCGCGGCGGGCCAATCACTGGTGTGATGTGGGTCTCGCAAGAATGTACTATGCGGTACAGTTCAGTCAATGCCCACCGCGCCGTTCGGACCGAAAAGTTCGAAAGACAGGGCTCGTGCCCGCAGGAGCACCGGCCTTTAGGCGCCCGCCAGGAAGGGGTGAAGATGGCTTTTCACGGCTACCACCACATCACCACCACAGTCACGAACGGCCGAGCCGACGTGCAGTTCCACGTCGACCTGCTGGGTCTGCGCAACGTCAAGCGCACCGTGCTCCTCGACGGGAGCCGGCCGTTCTACCACCTGTACTACGGCAACGAGTACGGCGAGCCCGGGACGCTGCTGACGTCCTTCGTGTTCGGCCCGGACAGGCCGGAGGGCAGGAAGGGCTCGGGCCAGATCAGCTCGATCTCCCTGTCGGTTCCGAAGGACAGCATCAGCTTCTGGGTCGACCGGTTCGGTGAACGTGGCGTCGCTCATCAGGAGTTCGAGCGCCTCGGCGACCGGCGCGTCTGGTTCCAGCACCCGGACGGGATCGACTTCCAGCTCGTGGGCGTCGAGACCGACGAGCGGCTCCCCTGGCACGGGTCCGACGTCCCGCCGGCCGCTGCCGTCCGCGGCGTGCACAGCGTGACCGTGTGCACGCGTGAGACCGACGAGCTGCACTACTTCCTCGACGAAGGCATGGGCCTGGAGTCGCGCGAGGTCGACGGCTCGGTCAGCTCCTACGCCATGTCGGCCGGCAAGGCCGGCCAGCTGGTCGAGATCGACCACCAGCCCGATGTCGAGCAGGGCTCGTGGGGCTACATGCGCAACACGGTCGACCACGTCGCGTTCGACATCAAGGAGTCGACGGCACAGCTCGACTTCAAGGATCACCTCGAGGCCATGGGCTACATCGACGTCACCGAACCGCGGGACCGGAACTACTTCTACTCGGTGTACTTCCGTACGCCCGCCGGCGCGATGTTCGAGGCGACGCGCAGCCACCCCGACGGCTTCGAGAAGGACGAGGGCCTCGACAGCCTCGGCAGCTGCCTCCAGCTGCCGCAGTGGCTCGAGGAGCGTCAGCCCGAGCTCATCGCGGCGCTCGAGACTCTCGAGCCGCTCGACTAGTCACTCTCCACTCACCGCCCAGATCTCAACGTCCGAACCAAGAAAGTCGAGAACTCCATGGAGTCGTCACACCGCATCGATGTCCATCACCACATCATCCCGGAGCCCTACCTTCAGGCTCTCGCGGACGCGGGGGTGGATGACCCCATCAAGGGCGTCGCGTACCCGCAGTGGGACCTCGACACCGACTTGGAGGTGATGGACCGCAACGGGATCCAGGCGTCCCTCGTGTCCATCACCGCTCCGGGCGTGGGGTTCACGAGCGGCCCGGGCGCGGTCCGGGCCGCTCGTGCCACCAACGAGTACATGGCCGAGCTGATCGAGCGCCACCCCGGGCGCTACGGCGGGTTCGCCGTGCTTCCCCTCCCGGACGTCACCGCTGCCCTGGCCGAGATCCAGTACGCCGTCGGCACCCTCGGCCTGGACGGCATCGGGCTGTTCACCCACTACGACGGCACCTACCTCGGCGAACCGGAGTTCGACGAGGTCATCGACTGCATCGCCGAGCTCGACACCGTGGCCTTCGTGCACCCGACCATCCCGCCGGCCGCCGACCAGCCGCTGTTCGGGCTGCCCCCCTCGCTGTACGAGTTCCCGTTCGAGACGACCCGGATGCTCACGAGCTTGCTGTACCACGGCACGCTGGACCGACGCCCGGACCTGAAGCTCATCGCGCCGCACGCAGGCGGCGCCGCGCCGTACCTGGCGAAGCGACTGACCTACGCCGTCACCATCAACCCGGCCCTAGCCGACCGTGAGCCGGCCGATCTGCTCGGCTCGCTGCGTTCGGTCTACTTCGACACGGCGATGTCCGCGAACCCGCACACCCTCGCGGGCCTGGACTCGTTCGCGGACCCCTCGCGCATCCTCTTCGGCACCGACTATCCCTTCATGCCGGAGTCCACCACCGTCGAGACCGTCGACGGCGTCGACGCGTTCTTCACCGACGACGACACCCGGCGCCAGGTCGAGCGCGACAACGCTCTCGCGCTGTTCCCGAGGCTGGCCGAGCGCCTCGCCGCGGTCGTCCCGATCCCCGCGGTGGTGGACCGATGAGCACCAGGACGTCGCTCGCGGCGGACTTCCCCCCAGGCACACTCGTGAACCTTCCCATCGGCTCGGTGTCCTGGGGGAACGGAAGCCTGTCGGCGGTCGGCGAGCTCCTGCGCGGCTGGGGCGCGTCGAGGACCGCGTTGTTCACGACGCCCTTCCACCATGCCGATGCCGCGCTGACGGCTTCGGTGACGGCCGCCGTCCCCACCCTCCGGGTGACGCACAGCAGCTTCGCTGCTCATGCACCCGAAGCGGACATCGCGGCGGCCGCAGCGATCCTGACGGAGAACGACATCGACTCCGTCGTCTCCCTCGGGGGCGGCTCGGTCATCGACGCCGCGAAGGCGGCGTTGGGACGGGTCATCGACGCCGGGCGCCCGCGCCCGCGACATGTCGTCGTGCCGACCACACTGTCCGGCTCGGAGCTCTCCCACACCTTCGGCATCACGGAGTCGCACGGGTCCTCGACGTTCAAGCGCAGCCACGCCCGAGCGGACGTGGCCGCCGACGCGGTGGTGTACGACGAACGCGTCGTCGAGTCCACTCCCAGCGACCTGTGGCTGTCCTCCGGCGTGAAGGCCGTCGACCACGCGATCGAGGGCCTCCTGGGAACGGGGGCTCTTCCGCTGGTCGACAGCCTTGCCTTCTCCGGCATCCGCCGCATGGTCGAGTCGCTCTCTGCGGAGCCGGACCGACGCGGGCCCGCACAGATCGCCGCATGGGAGTGCTACTCGCACCCGCAGGCGATGCGCTACGGACTCAGCCACCGCCTCGGGCACGTGCTGGGTGGCACCTTCGGCGTGCCGCACAGCGTGACCTCCGCGATCACGCTCCCGGCGGTGCTGACGAGGATGACCCCGACGCACCCCCACGTCCTGGCCAGCATCGCTCAGGCACTCGACGTCAGTGAGGCCACTCCCACACGCCGGTTCGGTTCCACCTGTGACCCCGCACAAGCACCCGTCCTGCTCCGGACCTGGTGCGAGAGCCTGGGCCTGCCGACCCGGCTTCGTGAGGTCGGCTTCACCCAGCGCGACCTGGATCCGCTTGCCGACCTGACCGCGGACGCCTACCCCTCGGAGACGGCGGTGCTCGGGACGGACCCGGGGCGCCGACTCCGGGAGCTGGTGCGCTCGATGTGGTGACGCCACCGCGACCGATGGACACGGCCCGCATCCAACGCCGGTCGTTCCCGGACCTGACCCTGTCACCGCTCGCGAGCACCGTCGATCTCACCGGACGGACCGCGGTCGTGACCGGTGGCGCGCACGGAATCGGCCTGGCCGTCTGTCGGCGGCTGCGGGAGGCGGGCGCCGACGTCGTCCTCGCCGACAAGAGCGCGGACGCGGCGCAGAGAGCTGCGAGCGAGCTCGGCGCACGCTGCTTCCCGGCGCATGTCGACGTGCGCGACGGTGCGTCGATCGACGCCCTCGCCGATCTCGCCCTCGCCCGGTTCGGCACCCTAGACGTCTGGGTCAACAACGCCGGCACCTACCCGCGGCAGGCGCTGCTCGACATCACCGACGACGACTGGGACGAGGTCCACCGGCTCAACCTCAGAGGAGCCTTCATCGGCTCCCGGGAGGCAGCCCGGCGCATGATCGCGAGCGAGCGCGGCGGCACGATCGTCAACCTGACCTCCACCGCCGCCTACAACACCGCGGCCGGTGGAAACCCGGCGCACTACGTCAGCTCCAAGCACGCGCTCGCCGGGCTGACCAAGAGCCTGGCCGTCGAGCTCGGACCGTACGGCATCCGCGCGGTCGCGGTCGCTCCCACCCTCACCCGGACCCCCGGCGTCCAAGCCGCTCACGCCGCAGGGCGCGGCGCCAGCCTCGACCGGTACACAGACCGCCTGCCCGCCGGTCGTCCGGCCGAGCCGGACGACGTCGCCCGGGTAGTCCTCTTCGCCGCCTCCGGCCTCGCGGGCTTCGTCTCAGGGAGCACGATCGACGTCGACGGTGGAGACCTCGCGCTCTGACCCGGTCGTGGCGAGCACGGGCTCCCCCTTCTCCGCGAGATCCAGGCCCAGATAGCGCCGCGCGTTGCCGGACAGAATGGCCGCCTGCTCATGGGGCGTCAGGAACGCGGATCTCCTCACGACCTTCCCGACCGGTCGTTCGCCGAGCGGATAGGGATAGTCGCTCCCAGCCATGACGTTCTGCGCGCCGAGAGTGTCGACGAGGGTCCGCAGGGCCGCAGGCTCGAACACGACGCTGTCGACGCTGAAGCGCCCGATGTACGCCGACGGAGGCTCCGCCGACGTGCCGACAACGTCGTTGCGTCCGTGCCAAGCGTTCTCGAGTCGGCCTAACCAGAACGCGAACGAGCCACCGCCGTGCGCGAAGCAGGTGCGCAGGTTCGCGGGGAGCCGGTCGAACGCGCCACCGAGGATCATCGCGATGATGGACAGGTGCGTCTCTGCCGGCATGCCGGTCAGCCAGCGCGCCATCCACCGGTCCAGCCGCGGGGTCGACGGCATGTCCCACGGGTGGACGAACACCGGCAGGTCCAGCGACGCCGCGTGCTGGAGGAACCTGACGATGCCGGCGTCGTCGAGGTCCCGGTCACCGACGTGGTTTCCGATCTCGACACCCCGGAGGCCGTTCGACGCCGCCCGTTCGAGCTCTCGGCACGCGGCATCGGTGTCCTGGAGCGGCACCTGGCAGAACGGTACGAGACGGTCGGACTGGTCGCACAGCTCCAGGGCCAGGTCGTTGAATATCTTCGCCACCCGAGCCGCCTGGTCACCCTCGGCGTCGTAGGCGAAGAAGACCGGTGTCGGTGAAACGACCTGCAGAGCAACGCCGTCGGCGTCCATATCCGCCAGACGGACCTCCGCGTCCCAGCACTGGGCCGTGATGCGACGGAACTCCTGGCCCTTGAGCAGGATCATCGCCTCGCTCTCGGAGTCGACGCGCAGGCTCGGCTGATCCGCACCGAGGTCCGGCCAGCCCTGCGGCACCGAGTGGGAGTGAACATCGATCGTGGACAACCGGGGACCTCTCCTCAGCCCTTGCCCGGGTGCAAGGCACCGCAGTTGCTGCAGGTTCGAGCCTCTTCGGAGCTGTAGAACTGCTCGAAGACGGGCGGAAGGTCCTGGACGATGTCGCGCACCTGGAGCTCGACCTCGTGGACCTGACGGTGGCATTCGAGGCAGAACCAGACGAAATTCTCCAGGACACCTTCCTCGCGGATGCGTTCGATGACGATGCCGATGGCACCGGACTCGGGCCGCTGCGGCGAGTGGTAGACGTTGCGCGGAAGCATCCACATCTCGCCCTCGCGGACGTCGACGCGAACCGGCCCCTCCTCGGTCATGACATTGACGTGCATGTCGCCCTTGACCTGGTAGAACCACTCCTCGTAGGGGTCGAGGTGGTAGTCGGTTCGCTGGTTGGGTGAACCCAAGACCTGGACGATGAAGTCACCCATCGGTTCCCAGACCTGTTTGTTGTTCACGGGGGGTCTCAGCAAGTGCTCGTTCTCGGCGATCCACTTCGTGAAGTCGATAACCGGAGGAATGGTCGTCATGCGCTGTTCTCCTTCAGGTGTGCTGCGCGGTGAGCGATGGCCTGGATCTCGATGAGCAGGTGCGGGTGCGGAAGCTGGTGCACGGCGACGGTGGTGCGCGTGGGGCCTGTTTCGTCGAAGTAGGTGGCGTACGTCTCGTTGTAGCCTCCGAAGTCGTTCATGTTTACGAGGAAGGTGGTGACCTGCACGACGTCGTCGAGCGAGCTGCCGACGTCCGCGAGGATGTCCGCGATGTTGTCCAGGACGGCCTTGGTCTGAGCCCGGATGTCGAGGTCGGTGACCCCGAGCTCGTCCACGGTCGCGCCCGCGATCGTGTTGTCCGCGCGCCGGCTGCTCGTGCCCGACACGAAGATCAGGTCGCCGGCCTGCTTGACGTGCGGGAACCGCCCACGAGGCGTTGCCTTTCCTTCGACGACGACTCCGTCAGCCATGATCGCCGCCGATGGAGACACTCACGCGACCGAAGCCCTCGACCGTCGCTTCGACGTACGAGCCGGGGGTGACCGGGAGCGGAGCGGCGGCGGTAGCGGCACCGGCGAGGATCACGATTCCGGCGGGCAGGGCGAACCCGTGGGCGCGCGCCATCCGCTTGACCGCGGCAACGGCGCGCAGCGGGTCCCCCAGGATCGCCGCGGTGGAGCCGGTCTCGGCGATCTCGCCGTCGATCTCGAGCACGACCCCGAGGTTGGCGAGGTCGCGGCGTGCCCGGACCTCTTCGAGGCTGATCCACGGCCCGAGAACGTAGCCGGCAGCCGAGGTGTTGTCGGCGACGACGTCCTCGAGGGTGAAGGAGAAGTTGCGGTACCGGCTGTCGATGACCTCGAGAGCGGGCGCGACCTGAGTCACCACCGGTACGGCGTTCGGGTCACCGGGATCGACATCGACGTCGAGCCGGAACGCGACCTCGGGTTCGACGCGTGGGTGGATGAACCGGGCCGGATCCACGGAGCTGCCGTTCGCGAAGCACATGCCCTCGGTGACCGAGCCGATGATGACGTCGGAGACACCCATCTGCTCCGCCTTGGCCCGGCTCGTGAAGCCGAGCTTGACCCCGGACACGGTGTCACCGCGCTGGACGCGACAGGCGACGAGCCGGTGCTGCACCGCGTAGGCCTGCTCGAGGGTCAGCGGCATGCGCGAGGTCACCTGGTCGACCGGTGACGCATCTGTCGCCGCGCTGTCGAGCATCTCCACGATGCGGTGGATGTCGTTCATGCCGTCTCCTTGGCCAGGTCGAGAGCGACGTCAAGGATCATGTCTTCCTGACCGCCGACCATCTGTCGCCTGCCCAGCTCGACGAGGATGTCTCGGACATCGAGACCGAATCGGTCGGCAGCGCGCTCCGCGTGCAGCAAGAAGCTCGAGTACACGCCCGCATAGCCGAGCATCAGCGTCTCCCGGTCGACTCGGACGGGCCGCCTCTGCAGCGGACGCACCAGGTCCTCTGCCGCATCCTGCAGCGCGAACAGATCGCAGCCGTGGTCCCAGCCGAGAAGGTTCGCGACCCCGATGAACGCCTCCAGAGGGCAGTTCCCGGCTCCGGCACCCTGGCCGGCCAGAGACGCGTCCACGCGGGTGACACCGTTCTCGACGGCAACGACGCTGTTGGCCACGCTGAGCGACAGGTTCTCGTGTGCGTGGATGCCGATCTGGGTCCGCGGATCCAAAACGTCGCGATAGGCCGCGACGCGAGCTGCCACGTCAGCCATCGTGAGCCGCCCACCCGAGTCGGTCACGTAGACGCACTGCGCGCCGTAGCACTCCATCAGCTTCGCCTGGACCGCCAGGCCCTCAGGCGAGTTGAGATGGCTCATCATCAGGAACCCGGAGACGTCCATGTCGTGCCTGCGAGCCCAGTCGATGTGCTGCGCCGACACATCGGCTTCGGTGCAGTGGGTCGCGACCCGCACGCTGACCACACCGAGGTCGCGGGCTCGCCCCAGGTCCTCGATGGTCCCGATCCCGGGGAGAAGCAGCGTCGTGAGCTTCGCGTTCTCGACGACCTCGGCCGCGGCCGCGATCCAGTCCTCGTCCGAGCGGGCGCCGTGGCCGTAGATCGACGAGGACCCTCCCAGCCCGTCTCCGTGCGCCACCTCGATGGCGTCCACGCCCGCGGCGTCGAGCGCCCCGGCGATGGCGCGCACGTTCTCGAGCGAGTACGAGTGCCCGACGGCATGCATGCCGTCCCGGAGAGTGACGTCTTGGATGTAGAGGTTCGTCATGACGGGTTCCGGTGACGGGCGATGCGCACGGCAGTGCGAACGGCTGCCGAGGTCATCACATCGAGGTTGCCGGCGTAGTCGGGCAGGTAGTGCCCGGCCCCGGTGACCTCGAGGAAGACGGCAACCTCGGTGCCGTGGAACGGGCGACCGAGCGAGGGCACGAACGCGTACGCGACATCGTTGAACTGAACCGCCTGCTTGAGGACGTAGCCCGGCACGTACTGCTGGACCTGCCCGACCATCTGTTCGACGGACGCGGCGATGGCAGCGCGATCGGCTTCCTCGACGAGGCAGAACACGGTGTCTCTCATGACGAGCGGCGGTTCGGCGGGGTTGAGCACGATGACGGCCTTTCCGCGCCGAGCGCCACCGACTCTCTCGATCGCGGCTGCGGTCGTCTGGGTGAACTCGTCGATGTTCGCTCGTGTGCCCGGTCCGGCCGAACGCGAGGCGATGGAGGCCACGATCTCCGCGTACGCCACCTCGGTGACCGCCGCGACGGCAGCGACGACGGGAACGGTCGCCTGTCCCCCGCAGGTGACCATGTTGACGTTGTCGGCACCGAGGTGGTCCTCGAGATTGACGGGTGGAACGACGTACGGGCCCAAGGCAGCAGGGGTCAGGTCGATCATCTGCTTGCCCCGCGCCCTGACAGCTTCGTAGTTGCCCCGGTGCGCACCGGCGGAGGTGGCGTCGAAGACGATGCCGACGTCGTCGAGCTCCGCCATCTCCAGGAGCCCGGCGACACCGCCGGCCGTGGTCGCGATGCCCAGTCGGCGGGCGCGCGACAGGCCGTCGGAGGTCTCGTCGATGCCGACGAGGGCGGCGACGTGCAGCTCGTCGGTCGTGCGCATCACCTTGAACATGAGGTCGGTGCCGATGTTGCCAGAGCCGATGATCGCGACGCCTGTGCTCATTCCTCTTCTCCCGCGTAGAAGGTGGCCGTGACGTCGCCGACACCGGAGATCGTCGCTCGGTAGCTGCCGGCCGCGACCGGCACCACCGGCCCGAGGGCCCCGGAAAGGACCACATCGCCGGCGCGAAGTGGCTGCCCGAGACCCGCGAGGGTCCGCGCAAGCCACACGACCGCAACCACCGGATCGCCCAGGCAGGCCGCCCCGGCCCCTGTGGAGAGAACCTGATCCTTGTGGTCCAGGCGCATCCCGGCGGCCGCGAGGTCGACATCGATGAGGCGGGTCGGCCTGGTCCCCAGCACGAACGCACCGCTGGACGCGTTGTCGGCAATGGTGTCCGCGAGGCCGATGTCCCAGTTCACGATGCGCGAGTCGACGATCTCGATGGCCGGCAGCACGTACTCCGTTGCCGAGATGACCGACGCCGCTGTGATCGGGCCGTACACCAGGTCACGGTTCAGGACGAACGCGATCTCGGCCTCCGCACGCGGCTGGACGAACCGGCTCAGCGGGATCGGCTGCCGGGTGACGTACGCCATGTCGTCGAAGAGGACACCGAAGTCCGGCGACCCGACGCCGAGCTGGGCTTGCACGGCCTTCGAGGTCAGTCCGACCTTCCGGCCGACGACCTTCGCACCGGCCGCTTCGCGAGCCGAAGCCACGATGCGCTGGACCTCGTACGCGGCACGCTGACCACCGTCCTCGATCAGGTCACGCACCGGTGCGCACGGCGTCAGCGTCCGGTGGGCGGCGATCAAGCGATCCGCTGCCTCTTGGATCCGGGCTCTCACAGCTGGACGCTCACGTTCGTCGGTTCGGTGTAGAAGGCCATCGAGTGACGCCCTCCCTCACGGCCGATGCCGGACAACCCGACTCCGCCGAAGGGCGACCGAAGGTCACGCAGGTACCAGGTGTTCACCCAGGACATGCCGACCCGCATCTGCTGTGCGACCCGGTGACCCCGCTGCAGGTTGGTGGTCCACACAGCCGACGCCAGGCCGTACGGACTGTCGTTCGCCAGTCGCACCGCCTCGTCCTCGCTCTCGAAGGGGACGAGGGCAGCGACCGGTCCGAACACCTCCTCACGCACGACACGTGCGGTGTTGTCGAGACCGGTCCACAAGGTCGGCTCGATCCAGGCGCCGCGGTTCAGGTCGGCGCCGAGGTCTGGGATGCCGCCGCCCGCCAGGACCTCGGCGCCCGCCTCGACCGCGAGATCCAGGTAGGAGGAGACCTTGGCTCGGTGCGCCTGGGAGATCAGGGGTCCCGTCGTTGTCGAAGCCTCGTAGGGATCACCGAGGACCAGGCCGCGGGCGAACGCCGTCAGTCCGTCGGCGACGGCTTCGAAGACCGGACGTTCGACGTACACCCGCTCGGTGCACAGGCAGACCTGACCGGTGTTCGTGAAGACGGAACGCCCAAGCCCTTGGATGGTCGCGTCGAGGTCGGCGTCGGCGAAGACGACCGCGGCGTTCTTGCCACCGAGCTCGAAGGACACGGGGCGCACGCGTGGTGCGACCGCCCGCATGATCGCCGACCCCGTCGAGGACTCCCCCGTGAACGTGACCCCGTCGATGTCAGGATGAGTTGTCAGGTACTCCCCTGCAGAACTCGCCCCGTAGCCGTGGACGACGTTGTAGACGCCCGCAGGGACTCCGGCGGCGGCCATCACCTCGGCAAGCAGCGTCGCGGTCGACGGGGTCTCCTCGGACGGCTTGACGACGACCGCGTTCCCGCACGCCAGAGCCGGCGCCACCTTCCACGTCAGAAGGAGGAGGGGCAGGTTCCACGGCACGACCACCGCAAGCACCCCGAGCGGTTTGCGGACCGCGTAGTTCAGGGCCCGGCGGCCGTCCGGAAGCTCGGTGAGGAACGAGTCGAGCCCTTCGGAGCTGACCGTGTCGGCGAACTGGCGGAAGTTGACGACCGCACGGCCGACGTCCAGCTGCCGCGCGAGCGATGCCGGCTTGCCCGTGTCGCGGACCTCGGCCTCGACGAAGTCGTCGAAGCGTTCCTCGATGCCGTCCGCAACCCGCCGCAGCAGCGCAACACGCTCCGGCACACCGGTGGCACCCCAGGGCCCGTTCAACGCGCGCCTTGCGGCCTGAACCGCACGATCGACGAGCACCGAGTCCGCCAGGTGCACGTCAGCGACCACGACTCCGTCCACCGGGCTGACCTTGTCGAAGCTGCTGGGTCCGTCGACGAAGAGTCCGTCCACGAAGTTCCGCACCGGTACCCGGTTGACTGGCATGACCCGACGGTAGGCATTCCGCGATATGCCTGTCCAATGCTTGTTCTGCATCTTCCCATACCTAAATCGCTATGATTGCTCGATGGCGCACGACAAGTTGCTCGATGGACGGCTCAAGCTTCGGCACCTGACGCTCGCGGTCACCATCGATGAGCACGGCACCATCGTCGGCGCCGCACAGGCTCTCCACGTGACTCAACCCGTCGTCACCCGAGGTCTGCGCGAGCTGGAGAGCATCCTCGGGGTCGACCTGTTCGACCGCGGACCACGCGGCGTGAATGCCACACCGTTCGGGATCGCGTTCCTCGACCATGCGCGCGCGGTCATCGCACAGCTTCGCCAGGCCGAGCGCCAGCTGGAGCTGCTCACGTCCGCGGACATCGGCACCGTCACCGTGGGCATCCACCTGGCCGGCGCGAACGTGATCCTCCCGAGGGCGATCGCGGCGGTCAAGGCACGCCACCCGAGCCTGACGGTCGTCGTCCGCGAATCGACGCCCGACGTCCTGACCAACGCCCTGATGGCGGGTGAGTGCGATCTGGTCGTCGGCAGGCTCTCCGTCGATCCGTCCGCGGAGACCGTCCAGCGGCTGCTCTACCGCGAGCCCATCCGCCTGGTCACCCGGGCCGATCATCCCGCACAGAGGCTGCGAGCCCCGAGGCTCGACGACCTGGTCCAGCACCCGTGGATCCTGCCCCTCGAGCAGACGGCACTCCGCGCCGAGCTCGAGGCGCTGTTCGCCCAGGAGGGCGTCGACCTGCCCGCGAACCGTGTCGAGTGCACCTCGATCCTCACGCTTCGCGAGCTACTGCTCCGGACGGACTCGGTGGCCGCCCTCCCCCGGTCGATCGCGACCGAGCAGGGCTTGAGGCCCTTGGCCACGAAGCTGCGGTCGATAGGTCGCGCTGTGGGGGTGACGACGCCGGCCAACCGCCCGACGTCGCCGGCCACGAAGGCGCTCCTCGACGAGCTGTCCAGGCAGGGAGAACTTCTCGAGCAAGGCTGAGCAAGTCGAGCCGGTGCCGGCGGTTGTTGCCGCCGGCACCGGCTCTCCCGCCGGCTCGCGGGGTCGTTACGAGCCGACCAGCGCGGACGGGGATTCCGCGCTGATGCCGAGCGCCTCGCCGACCTGCGCGTTGGCGAGAACGCCGGCGTGGGCATTCAGGCCGAGCGCAAGGGCAGGGTCACGTCGGAGTGCGTGCTGCCAGCCGAGGTCCGCCAGCTCGAGGACGTACGGGAGGGTCACGTTGGTGAGAGCGAACGTGGAGGTGCGGGCGACCGCGCCCGGCATGTTCGCGACGCAGTAGAAGATGCTGTTGTGCACCTGGAACGTCGGCTCCTGGTGCGTGGTCGGGCGCGAGTCCTCGAAGCACCCGCCCTGGTCGATCGCGATGTCGACGAGCACGGACCCCTCCTTCATCGTCGCGACGTCGGCGTTCGAGACGAGCTTCGGCGCCTTCGCGCCGGGGACGAGCACCGCGCCGATCACGAGGTCCGCGTCGGTCAGGCGCTGCCGGATCTCGTGGCCGGTCGAGACCACGGTCTTGACCCGCCCGTTGAAGTGGGCGTCGAGCTGACGGAGGCGGTTGGCCGACAGGTCCAGGATGGTGACGTCAGCACCCAGACCGACCGCCATCGATGCCGCATGGAAACCGGAGACGCCGCCACCGATGACCAGGACGTTGGCGCCGGCGACGCCGGGCACTCCGCCCAGGAGCACGCCGCGGCCGCCGTGCGGCTTCATGAGGTGGTAGGCGCCCACCTGGGTGGCGAGGCGGCCGGCGACCTCGGACATCGGCGCGAGGAGCGGCAGCGAGCCGTCTGCCTCCTGCACGGTCTCGTAGGCGATGGCGGTGGTGCGCGAACCCAGGATCGCCTGGGTACCGGTCGCGTCGGCAGCCAGGTGCAGGTAGGTGAAGAGGACCTGGTCCTCGCGCAGCTGGTCGTACTCGGCAGCGATCGGCTCCTTGACCTTGAGCAGGAGGTCTGCGTCGGACCAGACGTCGGAGGCCCGCTGGACGATGATCGCGCCCGCGTCGGAGTACTCGCTGTCGGTGAACTGCGCGCCCTTGCCCGCGCCGGCCTGGACGAGCACGTGGTGGCCCCGCCGTACGAGCTCGGCCGCGCCACCCGGGGTCAGCGCGACCCGGTACTCGTGGTTCTTGATCTCCGAAACGACGCCGACCTGCATCTGTACTCCCTAGTGTGGTTGGAGCCATGATTCTGTTCATCCTGCTGATTCAGATGCAAGAGATTGGCGCTATATTCTGTTGACGCTGGATTGATTGCCTGTTTCTTCTGTCACTACGGCCGCGGAGGCCCGGATGCCGAACAATGTTCACGAGCTCGACGACGTCGACCGCACCCTCGTCCGGCTTCTCCGCAGCGACGGCCGGATGCCGAACAACGAGCTCGCGGGCCGGGCCGGCATCGCGCCGTCGACGTGCCTGACCCGGCTGCGCCGGCTCCGCGACGCGGGCGTGATCCGCGGCATCCACGCCGATATCGACCCAGCGGCTCTGGGGCGACCGATCCAGGCGATGATCGCGGTCCAGGTCACCTCGACCGCGCGGGGCGCCGTCGACGAGTTCGTCCAGGATGTCCGCAGGCTCCCCGGCGTGCTCAACGTCTACTTCGTCTCCGGCCGCGACGACTTCCTGGTTCACGTCGCAGTCAGCGACACCAACGAGCTGCGCGCGCTGGTCGCCGAGGACCTCGGCAGCGCAAAGGTGGCCAGGACCGAGACCAAGCTGATCTTCGAGCACTTCGCCAGGTGACTCCTCGCCCCTCAATCTGTACTATCAAGTACAGATCGATTCGCCGCCGCACGCGAGGAGCAGCCATGACCATGTCCCCGGCCGAGTGGGACGCGAAGGCCGCCGCACTCATCGACGAGTTCCGCCGGAACGACGGCCTGGTCGGCGGCGAGTTCACCGGGATCCCTCTCCTCGTCCTGCACACCAACGACGCGGAGGACGGGCACGACCGGGTCAACATGGTCATGTACCGCGAGGACCGAGGGCGACGGATCATCATCGCCTCGCACTCCGGCCTGCCCGAGAACCCGGTCTGGTTCGGCAACCTGATGGCGGCCGGCGTGGCGACCATCGAGGTCGCCGGTGCGATCGAGATCGTGAGGGCAGTCGAGGTCGAGGGCGAGGAACGCGATCGGCTCTACGCCCTCCAGGCGGCGGACTGGCCCGACTTCAAGGACTACGAAGCTCGCACCGACCGGCGGATCCCCGTCGTCGCACTGACCACGCTCCAGGGGAGGCAGTCGTGAACGACTACAACAACCGCGTCATCGCAGAGTTCCGCGCCAACCAGGGGCGGGTCTCGGGCCCGTTCGAAGGGACTCCGATGGTGCTCGTCCACCACGTCGGCCGCCGCTCCGGCACTCCGCACGTGAGCCCGATGATGTACCTGCCCGGCGCGGATGGCACCTTGTACGTCTTTGCCACCAACTCGGGGTTCGCAGAGAACCCAGCCTGGTACTACAACCTGGTCGCCGCCGGCTCCGCCACGGTCGAGGTCGGTACCGAGACCTTCGCGGTTTCAGTCACTGAACTGTCCGGCGCCGAGCGGGACCGCGTCTACGCCGAGCAGGCTGCCCTCTATCCCGGGTTCGCGGACTACGCGGAGAAGACCGAGGGAATCCGTACGATCCCGGTCCTCCTTCTGACCCGCACCGCGTAGGAGCTTCAGCCCAAGACGACCCGCACGACGTTGGCCATGAACGAGCGAGTGCCGGCCGAGTCTCTTGACTCGGCCGGCACCCCTGGGTTCGTCGTCGTTCTACGGAAGCTCCGTGCGGACTTCCCAGAGCTCGGGGAAGAACCGGTGGTTCACGATGGCGCGGAGCCACTCGACGCCGGACGTTCCACCGGTCCCGATCTTGAAGCCGATGATGCGCTCGACGGTGAGGAGGTGCTTCATCCGCCAGTGGCTGAAGGCGTCTGCGACCTCCATCAGGGCTTCACCGAGCTGGAAGAAGACGTCCTCCGGGTCGTTCTTCCGGTAGATGGAGAGCCAGGCCGCGGTGACGGACGCATCGGGCTGGTAGCCGGCGGTGACGTCCCGGTCCAGGTAGGCCTGCTCGATGTCGAAGCCGTTGCGCTTGAGGGCAGCGTTCGCGGTGTCCCACAGGCTGGGAGCCTCGAACACCTCGACGAGGGCCGGGTAGATGACCGGCACGCCCTGGTGCGGCTTGAGCATGTGCTCGTTCTTGTTCCCGAGGCTGAACTCGAGGGCGCGGTACATGTAGGACTGGAAGCCCGAGGAGGTGCCGAGGTAGTCGCGGAACGAGTTGAAGTCGTTCGGCGTGAGCGTGTCGAGCATCGGCCAGAGGCCACGCAGCAGGGTCAGGATCTCCTTGACGCGGCGGATGTACTTCATCGCGGCGCCGAAGTTGTCCTTGTCCAGCTGGCGCTGAGCCTCCTGGACCTCGTTGACGGTCAGCTTGAAGAGCAGCTCCATGACCTGGCCGGCGACGTAGAACGTCATCTCCTCGTGGGAGGGGCTCCTCGGGTGCTGGAGCGAGAGCAGCACGTCGATCGACTGGTAGTCGATGTACGGAGTGCTCTCCCCTTCGAAGTCGAGCATCGGCTTCCCGCCGGTCGACGCGGACTGCGCTGCTCGGACCGCCTCGGTTGCGACGTCCAGGTTGCGCGGCTCAATCGGTGCTGCCATCTGTCCATTTCCTTTCCTTCTCAAGAACTTCACGGCCGAGGCCGGTGCTCGGGTCTGCCAGGTCGTGCACGAGGTCGAAGTGGTTGCGGCCCGCGATCTCGAGCTCGGTCACCTCGGCGCCGGAGCGAGCGAGCGCCGCGGCCATCGCCCGGCTCTCGCGCTTGAAGGTGTCGGTCTCGTGCTCGCCCCACGCGAGGATCGCCGGCGTGCTGATCTGCCGGTCCTGGACCAGGAGCAGGGGGCTGAGCTCGAGCGCGCTCTCGAGCGTCAGCCGCACGGCGTCGTTGATGTAGGTGCTGAGGAGTGGGCTGAGCTCGTAGACCCCGGAGAGCAGGACGACACCCTTGACCGGATTGCCGGCGACCCCTCGGGACTCCCAATCGGTGATGGCGACCATGGCCGCGAGGTGGGCACCGGCCGAGGAGCCGGAGAGGATGATGCGGCCAGGGGCGAAGCCGAGCTGATCCGCGTTCAGGAAGAGCCACGCGACGGCGTCGCGGCACTGCTCGACGATCGCCTCGAGGCTCGCGTGCGGAGCCAGGGTGTAGTTCACCGCGGCGTAGGAGTCGCCGCGGGCGTTGAACCACTGGGCCGGGAAGCTCGCGTCGTCCTTGCTGAGCGCCTGCCAGTACCCGCCGTGGAGGAACACGTGGAGGATGCCGGTGTTCGCGCGCGGCGGGACGAACAGGTCGAGCACCTCGTCGGCGGAGGAGCCGAATTGGAGGGTGGTGGGCGAGATCTTGCCGCGGACCGCTTCGCTCATCGTGCGGTATTCGGCCTCGAGAACCTCGAGGCTGTCGACCATGCTGCTGGGCGAGTACTCGCGCTCGAGCGCGGACCAGGTGTCGGACACGCCATCAACGCTAGTCGGGTGTTTGGCGGGTAGACATACGCAACTGTCGGGCGCGAGCGGGCTCTGGCCTTACGAATGGTTCGTCTTCAACACAGTTCGCCTAACATCGGGTTGTGGACGACATTGACTGGAGCATCGTCGAGCTCCTCCAGCGAGATGGCCGGATCTCCATTCGAGAGCTCGCTCGCCAGATCTCCCTGTCGGCGCCGGCGACCGCGGAGCGGGTCAAGCGCCTGGAGCAGTCCGGGGTGATCGTCGGGTACACCGCCGTGGTGGACCCCCAGGCTGTCGGGCTGGGGATCCGGGCGATCATCCGGATGGGGTGCGAGAACACGATCAAGTGCGTCAGGCGGGAGCTGGACCCGGACCTGTTCCCGGAGATCGTCGAGATGCACCGGGTGAGCGGCGACGACTGCTCGGTGCTCATCGCGTACGCCCGCGACGTCGAGCATCTCGAGAACCTCATCGACCGGCTCGCACGATGGAGCCGAGCGTCGACCACCCTCATCCTCTCGACGCCGCTTCCGCGGACCGTGCTACGCCGAGAGGTGCTGGCACCCCTGAGCTAGCCCGAGCTAGCCCAAAGCTAGCCCCGCCACGGCCCTCTCGGGCGTTTCGGCTCGCCCAAGACTGTACGACCGGGTACAGTTGCGTGTTCAGCGGGGGTCCGCGAGTCAGGAAGGGCGATGGAGTCGAATGCCGGCCAAGAGTGGAAGCACGAGCGAGGTTGCTGAGGTTCGGCGTCCTGGTGGGCGACGGGCGGAGGAGAAGCGTGCAGCGATCGTCGCCGCGGCACGCGAGACGTTCCTCGCGAACGGCTACGGCGTCAGCATGGACACGGTGGCGGCGGAAGCCGGCGTCTCGAAGGTGACGGTCTACAACCACTTCGGCAGCAAAGAGGCGCTCTTCATCGCCATCATCAATCACGAGCTCGACGAGGCCCTCAAGAATGGTGTGCAGATCGTCGAGCGGCGCCTCGCCGACACCGAAGACCTGCGCGGCGACCTGATCAACGCCTGCCGCGCCTGGGTGGCCGGCATCGCCGCGCCCGTGGTGATGGACCTCCGCGCCGTCGTCGTGGGCGAGCTCCGGCGCTTTCCGGAGCTCGGTCATGCGTGGCAGACGCGCGGCCCGCTGCGGTTTCACCCGGTCATCGCCGAAGCCCTGAGCCGGTTGGTCGAACGAGGGGACCTGGTCATCGAGGACATCGACCTCGCGGTCCTCCAGCTCTCCGGCCTGGTGGTCTCTCCGAACCTCGTCTACGGCGGTTACGGAAGCCCGCTGAGCGACGAGCTGAAGGACCGCCTGATCGTCGCCGGTGTTGACGTCTTCCTGAGCCGTTATGCCCGACAGGCCGCCTGACCTTCACCGGCTGTCGGCTTCCTCTCTGATTGCCGGCTTCACCTCGGGTGCGTTCAGCCCACCGGAGGTCGCCGACGCGCTGCTCGAGCGGATCAACGGCCTCGACGACCAGCTGAACTCGTTCACCTCCGTGAACGTCTTCGCTCGGCTGCACGCCGAGTACTCCGCGCACCGCATCGCGTCAGGCCGAGCGCGGCCACTCGAAGGCGTCCCGGTGGCCGTCAAGGACCTCATCGACACCGACTTCCTGCCGACGACGTACGGGGCCGCCATCTACCGAGGGCACCAGCCGGGAGCCAACGCGGAGGTCGTCCAACGCCTCCTCGACGCAGGTGCCGTCATCATCGGCAAGACCGCCACCCACGAGTTCGCGTGGGGTGTCACCACGGACAACCCGCACTTCGGGCCGACGCGCAACCCGTGGGACCCCACCCGTGTCCCCGGCGGCTCCAGCGGGGGTTCGGCCGCCGCCCTGGCGGCCGGCTTCTGCCCCGTCGCCATCGGCACCGACACCGCCGGCTCCATCCGCATCCCGGCGGCCCTGTGCGGGGTCGCGGGCCTTCGGCCGACCTACGAGTCGGTCAGTGCGATCGGCGTGCACGCGTTGGCCCCGACCTTGGACACGGTCGGTCCGATGGCTCGCACGGTCGCGGACCTCCGCTTGGTGGCGCAGGTGCTCAACCCCGGCCTCTCGTACGACGACGCGGGGCAGAAGCGGCTTCGGGTGGCGGCCGTCCAGGGCACGGGAGGGCAGGAGACGGGCAGGGCCGCCGTGCAGCTGGCAGTGGACCTGCTGAGGACCGACCCACGGTTCGAGGTCGTCGAGCTGGACGCCGCCCTCCCGGCGTTCGACCCGTATGCGCTCATGTCGACGATCGTCCTCGCCGAGGGACTGCGCACTCACCGGTCACGGGGAACGTGGCCGAGCCAGGCAGGGCGATACGGGGCTGACGTCCGCCAGCGGTTGGAGTATGCAGGTCGGTTGAGCGACGCTGATTACGAGCGTGCCATGGAGCAGCGGAGCGAGTTGACGGCGAAGGTTCGGCGACTCATGCAGAACGTCGACGTCCTGGTCGGTCCGATCGTCCACGTGCCGCCTCGTAAGGTCGAGGACCGTTCGCCTGAGGTCGAGACCGCGTTCCGTACTGGCGTCATGACCGATGCGGCACTACAGAGTCTTACGGGGCTGCCCTCGTGCGTGGTGCCTGTGGGCGTGGCCGAGGGCCTTCCGGTCGCTGTGCAGTGCACCGCGGACCTCGGACGCGACGCCTGGGCGATGTCGGTCGCCGAGGCCATCGATTCGGCGGTGGGCGATGACGTCACGCCCCCGATGCTCCGACCTGACGGGCCGTGCTGAGCTGACTACCCCCGCACGGGCGCGTCGGTCGCCGCGGCGACGTGAGCCACGGTCACCCCCGGGGCCAGGTCCACGAGCTCGAACCCGTCACCGGCGACGTCGAGGACCGCGAGGTCGGTGACGACCCGGGAGACCACGCCTCTGCCGGTGAGCGGCAGGTCGCACGCCTTCACGAGCTTGGCGCTTCCGTCACGCGTGGTGTGCTCCATCAGGACGACGACGCGCCGAGCCCCAGACACGAGGTCCATGGCGCCGCCCATCCCCTTGACCATCGAGCCGGGGACCATCCAGTTGGCGAGATCGCCGTCCATCGACACCTGCATGCCGCCGAGGACGGCGACGTCGATGTGACCGCCGCGGATCATGGCGAAGCTTTCTGCGGAGTCGAAGAAGGAGGCGCCGGGGTTGACGGTGATGGTCTGCTTCCCGGCGTTGATGAGGTCGGGGTCGACCTCGTCGTCGTACGGGAACGGCCCCACGCCGAGCACTCCGTTCTCGGAGTGGAGCGTGACTCCGGAGTCCGGGTCGAGGTGCTCCGGGATGAGCGTGGGAAGCCCGATCCCGAGGTTCACGTACTGCCCGTGCGCGAGCTCGCGCGCCGCCCGCGCGGCCATCTGGTCCCTGGTCCACGGCATGTCAGGCACTCTCGCTCTCGGTCAGGCGTTCAGGTGCCGCGCTCGTGCCGGGACGGTGGCCGCGCGTGGTGCGCTTCTCGATCCCCTTCGCCGCGGCCTGGGCGGGTGTCAGCGCCACGACCCGGTTGACGTAGATGCCCGGGAGGTCGATCTCGGCGGGGTCCAGGGCACCCACCTCTACCACGGACTCGGCCTCGACGATGGTGACGCGTCCCGCCGTGGCGGCGGCCCGGTTGAAGTTCTGGGCGGCTCCGCGGAAGACGCAGTTGCCGGCCCTGTCGGCGACGGCGACCCGGACGAGGGCGTAGTCGGTGGTGATGGCCTCCTCGAGGACCATGGTCGTTCCGTGGAAGTCGCGGACCTCTTTGGGCGGGGACGCGAGGGCGACGGATCCGTCGACGTGGTAGCGCCACGGGAGACCGCCCTCGGCGACGAGGGTTCCGGCTCCGGTGGGGGTGAAGAAGGCCCCGATGCCGGCGCCGCCGGCGCGCAGGCGCTCGGCGAGCGTGCCTTGCGGGGTGAGCTCCACGGTGAGCTCTCCGGCGAGGTACCGGCGGGCGAACTCCTTGTTCTCACCGACGTACGACGCGATGACGCGGCTGATCCTGCCGTTCTCGAGGAGGAGCCCGAGGCCTCCCTGGTCGACCCCGCAGTTGTTCGACACGATGCGCAGGTCGTCAGCTCCTCCGGCCAGCAGAGCGTCGATGAGCGTCGTGGGTACGCCGGAGAGCCCGAAGCCGCCGACGGCGAGGCTCGATCCGGACTCGACGTCGGCGACCGCTGCTGCCGCGCTGGCGACGACCTTGTCGACGCTCATCGGGCCACCCGCTCGAAGACGGCGGCGATGCCCTGGCCGCCGCCGATGCAGAGCGTCTCGAGCCCGTACCGCGCCTCGCGCCGCTCCATCTCGTGCGCGAGCGACGCCAGGATGCGCGCCCCGGTGGCTCCGACCGGGTGCCCGAGCGAGATGCCGGACCCGTTGGGGTTCAGTCGCGGGTCGCCCGGGTCGACGTCCCACTCGCGGAGGCAGGCGAGGACCTGGGCCGCGAACGCCTCGTTCAGCTCGATGACGTCGAGGTCGTCCAAGGTGAGGCCGGCCCGCCCGAGCGCGACCTGGGTCGCGCTCACCGGGCCGATGCCCATCGTCTCCGGCCGCACCCCGGTCACCGCCGCCGCCCTGAGCGCGAGCAGGGGGCGGAGTCCATGGCGCCGGGCGTTGTCCAGCGTCGTCACGATGCAACCCGCTGCCCCGTCGTTCTGCCCGCTGGCATTGCCCGCGGTCACGGTTGCGGCCGGGTCCGCTCGTCGGCGCACCGGTCGAAGCTTCGCCAGGTCCTCGAGGGTGAGGTTCGGCCTCGGGTGCTCGTCGTCACGGACGAGGCCTGCCTCCCCGCGAAGTGCCACCGGGACGAGCTCGTCATCGAATCGCCCAGCGGCCATGGCCGCGGTCGCTCGCTGGTGCGACTGGAGCGCGAACGCGTCCTGGTCGTCTCGGGAGATGACGTACGCGCGCCGCAGGTTCTCCGCTGTCTCCAGCATTCCGCCCGGGATGGGGTGGTTCCGCCCGCCCGCGGTCTCCCGCGCCCGGTCGAGCCGGTCGACGAGCTCGATCCCTCCCTGCCTCTTCCCCGTGCGCAGTCCGGTCGCGTAGTGCTCGACCTGCGACATCGACTCGGCGCCACCGGCGATGACGAGGTCGGCGCTGTTGGTCGCGATCTGGCCGGCGGCGTAGAGGACGGCCTGAAGACCCGATCCGCAGCGGCGGTCGACCTGGACACCCGGCACCCGGTCGAGCCCCGCGTCGAGGGCGACGATCCGACCGAGCGCCGGAGTCTCCCCGTTCGCGTAGGCCTGCCCCAGGACGATGTCGTCGATGTGCTGCGCGTGGAGGCCGGTGCGGTGGAGAAGCTCGCCGACGACCGTGCCGGCGAGCTCGGCGGCCGAGAGGGCGGCGAGCGCTCCGCCGAAACCCCCGACGGGCGTCCTGAGTGGTTCGCAGATGACGATGTCGGGCATGACCCTGAACCTAGGACCAGCCGCTCATATTCTGAAGTACTGCTTTCGTTCGGATTAATACTGTGCAAATCTGAATCTGTGGAACTGCGGCATCTTCGTTACTTCGTGGCGGTAGCCGAGGAGCGGCACTTCGGACGGGCGGCCGAGCGTCTGCACATGGCCCAGCCGCCGCTCTCGACGCAGATCAGGCAGCTCGAGGCGGAGCTCGGCTTCCCGCTGTTCGCGCGGACCACGCGCCGCGTGGAGCTGACCGACGGCGGCCGGGCCTACCTCGAGCACGCCCACGCGATCCTGAACGCGGTGGAGGTGGCCGGCCGTCAGTCACGTCGGGTTGCCGAAGGGCTTGAGGGGCGGCTAACCGTCGGATGCGTGGGTTCGGCGACGTACGACTTGATGCCGCGTTTCACTCGGGCGTTGCGCACGGCTCAGCCGGACGTCGAGGTCACCATCCAGGGGGAGATGCTGGTCGTGGACCAGGTCGACGCCCTGAGGTCAGGCGACCTCGACATCGCGCTGCTCCGTCCCCCGGTCCACGAGCCCGCACTGACGATGCGGCCGCTGCGGTCCGACCGGCTCGTCGCCGCCGTGCCCGACAGCCATCCACTCGCAGCTCGACCGAGCATCGATGTGCGCGCGCTCGAACGAGAACCGCTGGTCGTGCACAGCTCACGCGGGTCCGTCATGCACCGGCTCGTGCTCGACCTGTGCGAGTCGGCCGGGTTCACTCCCCTGGTGAGTCACGAGGTCGTGGAGACGTCGACGCTGGTCTCGTTCGTCGCTGCGGGACTCGGCATCGCCGTCGTGCCCGAGGGCGTCTCGAAGCTGGGGGTGCCCGGCGTGCGGTACTGCGCACTCAAGGGCGCCACCGTCGAGCTGTGTGCCGCAACACGGACCCATGAGACTCGACCGTTGGTCGCCCGAGCGCTCGAGATCCTCGTCGAGGTCCTGCCGGAGCCGGCTGTCGAGACGCCGTCCAGTGAGCGACCGGAGGACACCGACAGGGACGGCACCGGCCGCCTATTCTGGGGTGGTGAACGCGGGCACATCGACGCACGATCCGCATCTTGCTGAAGCGTGACACCTGGCATGCCATCGACCCACGTGCGCATCCATGGCGACAATCTTCCGGCGGAGGTGAGCAGCTTCGTCGGCCGTCGGCGAGAGGTTGCTCGTCTCAGGCAGATGCTGGAGTCGGCGCGGCTCGTGACGGTCACGGGCATGGCGGGGGTCGGGAAGTCGCGTCTCGCCCTCAGGGCCGCGCACGAGGTTCGGCGGGCGTTCGCCGACGGTGTGTGGCTCGTCGACCTGAGCGCTCTGCAAGGCGGGGACTTGGTCACGGGCCAGGTCGGTGTCGCACTCGGCTTGAGTGACCACTCCGGCCGATGGTCGGCAGCAGAGCTCGGTGACCATGTCGCTGATCGACAGCTACTGCTGGTGCTGGACAACTGCGACCATCTTCTCGACGCGATCGCCGGCCTGCTGGCGAGATTGTTACGCACCGCTCCCCGCTTGCGGGTGATCGTCACTTCCGCTCAACCGCTGGGCATTGCGGGAGAGCATGTGCTCGCCATCGGCCCGTTGTCGCTCCCCGAGCCGGATGTGGAGCCGGGTCCCCCGTCAGAGGGCTTGGCCCATTACGAGGCCATCAACCTGTTCCTCGAGCGGGGCCGAGCGGCCTCGCAGGACTTCGAGGTGACCTCGGCCAACTATGCCGCCGTCGTTCGGATATGCAGGTCGTTGGACGGTCTGCCCTTGGCCCTCGAGCTCGCTGCGACGCGGTTGAGGATGCTTTCACCCGAACAGATCGCCTCTCGCATCGACGACCGGTTCCAGCTGCTGACAGGCCAGGACCACTCCGCGCCGGTGCGGCAAAGAAGCCTGGAGGCTCTCCTTGCCTGGAGCTACGACCTGTGCTCACCCACCGAGCGAGCTCTTTGGTCGCGACTCGCGGTGTTCTCCGGTGATTTCGACCTCGATGCTGCCGCCGCCACCGTGATCGACGACCAACTCCCGGAAGAGGCCTTTTTGCGCGGCATGGGTGGCTTGGTTGATCGATCCGTGGTGTCTTCACAACCCACTGAGCCACGCCGGCGGTATCGCATGCTCGAGAGCATTCGCCAGTACGGGTTGTCCCGATTGCAAGGCGACGAGCAGGCGGCATTCAGATTGAGGCACCGCGACTACTTCCAGCGCGTTGCCGAAGACACCGAGGCGGGCTGGTCCGGTCCTCTCCAGAGCGACCTGCTCCGACGGTCGACCGAGGAGCATCACAACCTGCGTGCGGCCCTGACCTACTCACTCGGTCAGCCACACCAGATGGCTGCTGGCTTGCGCCTCGCTGCGACGATGTGGCCTCACTGGCTGAACGGCTACGTCGGTGAAGGTCGCGCATTCTTGACCAGGGCGCTGGAGGCGGTCACCGAGCCCTCCCCCGCGCGGGCGAAGGCGTTGTGGGTCGATGCCTATTTGCGTCTCTTCCAGGGTGACATTTCGGGGGCGGTCTCCGAGCTCAGCCTCAGTGAGGAGATCTCGAACAATTTCGATGATGACGATGGACGGGCCCACGCCGTCGAGTACCAAGGTTTCGCGGCACTGCTGGGTCGCGACTGGGCCACTGCGTCAGCGTTGTGCGAGAAGGCCGCGGCGATGCATCGCTCGCTGGGCAATGGATTCGACGTCACCATGTCGTTGGCTCGGTGGGGGCTCGCTGAGCACTTGGCGGGACACACAGCCCAGGCTCACACGTGCCTCCAGGAGGCCCAAGCAGCAAGTGAGGCCTGCTCCGAGAGCTACGGGCGGTCGGTCGTGCACTGGATGCGTGGCGTGGTGCGGTTCGACGAGGGGGACCTTCAGGGCGCTGAAACGGAGCTGCGCGAGAGTCTGCGACTCAGGCAGGTCCTGCGCGACCACTTGGGGATGGCGCACTGTGTGGAAGTGCTCACCTGGGTCGCGACCAGCGGCGCAGCTCACACGCGGGCGGCTCGCCTTCTCGGTTTCGCCGAGGCGTTGTGGCGCCTCACCGGCGCCACCTTCTTTCCGCACCTTCAGGATCGCGACGAGGAGTGCCATCGAGCGCTCGAGGGTGCGCTGGGTCGCGAAGCGCTGTCCTCGTCGATCGCTGAGGGTGCGCGTATGGGGATCGATGACGGCGTGGCGTATGCCTTGGGAGTCTCATCGGAGTCGATTCCGCGCACGACGCAGGCACATGGCTCTCCGGTGCTGACGCGCCGCCAACGCGAGATTGCCGCACTGGTGGCCGAAGGGCTGAGCAACCGCGAGATCGCTGCCCGATTGGTCATCTCGCAACGTACGGCTGAAGCCCACGTCGAAAACATTCTGACGAAGCTGGGATTCACCTCCCGCGCACAAATCGCATCATGGGTCGCTCAACGCCTGCACGATTGATGATCATCAGGTCTACAGACCGATAGGGATGGTCCGAGCCCAGCCGATCCAACCGAGCACGCTGGCCGAGCTCCAAACACTCATCGACGCCTTGGGCTTCCCCTCGTAGCGTGGAGACATCGCCTTTGAGGAGATGAGCGGGCGATGTGGTTCCCCCCGAAGCGTGGAGGGCTTCCCTATGCGGCTTCCCGGTTTGGGGCCACGGTGTTCTCGTAGCTGATCGGGCTCATCATGGCGGCAGCGCTGTGCCGACGCTGGTGGTTGTAGAACCCGTAGCACCAGTCCAAGACGACGGCCTGGGCCTGGCGGGTGTTCTCGAACTCGTGGCGTGAGAGAACCTCCCACTCCAGGCTGCTGAAGAACGCCTCGGCGGCGGCATTGTCGAAGCACGACCCGACCCGCCCCATCGACTGGCGGACCCCGAGCTGGCGACACAGCTTGGTGAACGCGTTCGCCGTGTAGGTCGAGCCCCTGTCGGTGTGGAAGATGACCCGCTTGGACTGATCCTCGCGCCAGCCCGGCTCGTTGACCGCGTCGACACCACCGCGTGCCGCGACGGCCATCTTGATCGCCGCACAGGCCAGATCGGCGTCGGGATGCAGCCCGGTCGCGGCGCCGAGCAGACGACGCGAGTAGAGATCGATCACCGTCGCCAGGTAGAGCTTCCCGCCGGCCGTGGGGATCTCGGTCATATCGCCCACCCACCGGGCGTTCGGCCGGTCGGCAGTGAAGTCCCGCTTGAGCAGGTCGGGGAACTTCGGTGCCGTCTTGTCCTGCTTGGTGAGCCCGTTCCTGCGCTTGATCCGCCGCGCGACCAGGCCCTGGCGGCGCATCGAGTCAGCGACGGTCTTCTCCGACACCGTCCACCCGCCATCGCGCAGGTCGTGGACCAGACGTCGTGAACCGTGCAGGCCGCGGGCCTTCTTGAACGCCACCGCGACGGCGCGGTCGACGGTGTCGCGGCGGCGATCCCGCTTGGTGTGCAGGCCACGCGCCGCACCAGGCGACTCAGCGCGGCCGAGCCATTTGTAGAACCACGCCAGGCTGACCCCGAGCAGCAGGCAGGTCACCGTGTGCGGCACCCGGTACTTCGTCCTCTGGTCGGCGATGAAGCGTGCCACGCTCACTTCGTCGCCTCCTTCACCCACAGGACCACGGATCGCTTGAGGACATCACGCTCCATCCGGAGCTCAGCGACCTCCGCGCGCAGCCGCTTGAGCTCCTCGTGGTCGTCCTTCGACAACCCGCGGGTGCCCTCGGCCGCCTCGCGGGCCCGGTTCACCCAGTTGCCCAGCGTGCCCTCGTTCACGCCGAGGTCGCGCGCAACCTGCGCGATCGGCTTCCCGGTCTCTTCGACGATCCGGACAGCTCCCTCACGGAACTCCCGGTCGTACTTCTTCCGCTTCTCTGGCATCTCGATCCTCATTGTCGATGCCTCTACGGTCCGGGGGGAACCTCAGTTGTTCGCCAAGCATCGCGGCCGGTACGGGTCGCCACGGATCACCGCCGACCTGCGCGAGGAGGGGTGGACGGTCAGCGAGAACACCGTCGCGGCCCTGATGCGCGAGCTCGGGCTGGCGGCTCGGCGCAAGCGGCGCCGCAAGCAGACCACCCGGCAGGGCCGGGGCAAGTGGCGGGCACCGGACCTGATCGGCCGGAACTTCGGCACCGATCGGCTCAACCACAAGTGGTACGGGGACGGCACCGAGGTTCCCACCGACGAGGGCAAGCTCTACCTGGACTCCGTGCTGGACATGGGGTCACGCCGGATCGTCGGGTTCGGTATCGGGGAACACCACGACGCCGACCTCGCCGAGGCCGCACTGCAGATGGCGGTCGCGGTCCGCGGCGGCAAGGACAACCTGGGCGAGGTGATCATGCACACCGACCAGGGCAGCGAGGGCGGATTCAACCGGTCGTCGCAACACCTCGATCACGGAGGTGTTCAGGGATGGCGACGAAGGACTGGAGTAAGAAGACCAGCGATGTGCCCGAGGGGCTTCGGCGGCAATGGCGTGCTGATCGAGCACTGCGGCCGGCGATGCGCTCGCCCGGTCGGCCAGATCCCTCGCGAGTGGTGCAGCGACAGTTCTGGCGGCAGATCGCGACCGGGGTCACGACAGTGGAGGCATCGCTCGCGGTGGGTGTGTCGTGGCCGGTCGGTGCCCGCTGGTTTCGCCACGCTGGCGGCATGGCGCCGATCTCGCTGGCCGAGCCCACCGGCCGCTACCTGACCTTCGAGGAACGCGAGGAGATCGCGATCCTGCGCGCGAAGAACAGGGGCGTGCGCGAGATCGCCCGCGCGATCGGGCGTGACCCCGGGACCATCTCACGCGAGCTGCGCCGCAACGCCGCGACTCGTAGCGGGAAACAGGAGTACCGCGCCGTGGTCGCGCAGTGGAAGGCGCAGCAGGCGGCCAAGCGGCCCAAGACCGCGAAGCTGGTCGAGAACCCGCGGCTGCGGGAGTACGTCCAAGACCGGCTCGCCGGAAACGTGCGTCGGGCCACTGGGAAGGCGACCTGATCATCGGGACCGGCCGGTCGGCGATCGGGACGCTCGTGGAGCGCAGTAGCCGTTCCACGCTCCTGGTCCACCTGCCGCGCATGGAGGGTTGGGGCGAGACGCCGTATGTGAAGAACGGGCCATCGCTCGGCGGCTACGGGGCCGTCGCGATGAACGACGCGCTGACGGCATCGATGACCAAGCTGCCCGAGCAGTTGCGCAAGACACTGACGTGGGACCGTGGCAAGGAGCTCTCCGGGCATGCGCTGTTCGCGTTGGAGACCGGGACGAAGGTCTTCTTCGCCGATCCCCACTCACCGTGGCAGCGGCCGAGCAACGAGAACACCAACGGGCTGCTGCGGCAGTACTTCCCCAAGGGGACCGACCTGTCGCGCTGGTCTGCTGAGGATCTCGGGCCGTTGCCCACGCGCTCAACAACCGGCCCCGCAAGGTACTCGGCTGGAAGACGCCCGCAGAGGTGTTCGAGGAGCAGCTACGCTCGCTCCAACAGGCCGGTGTTGCAACGACTGGTTGAACTCGCCGAGTACACCGCGCAGGCCTTCCGGGCCGCCTGCGGTCGGGTCGGGGTCACCCAGTCGATGGGCCGGGTCTGGTCGGCGCTGGACAACGCGGTCATCGAGAGCTGGCACTCCACCGTGGAGTTCGAGCTGCGCCAGCTCGAGCACTTCACCACCAAGATCCAGGCCCGTCGCCGGCTGGCGGTCTGGATCGAGGAGTACAACCACGACCGGCGCCACTCCTCACTCGGGATGCGCTCTCCGGTCGCCTACGAGCTCGCCCTCAGCACCGAGCCCGTCGCCAGCGCGGAGGCAGCAGCATGAGCCGCCAGCTCCCCCGTGCCACGAGCATGACCTCGTCCTCATCGGCGTCAAGGCCGAGCCCTCCGGGTGGCCTCCGGCCAGCCATGACTCCGCCTCCGGGCGAGGCCCCACGGCACCGGCCGGGAGCTGGCCGGCTGCCCCGAGCCACAAATCCCAAGCCTCTACGGTTTCAGGGGTTTGCCGGTTCCAGCAGACGATGAAGAAGTGGCTCCGCGCACAGCCCGACCAGCCGACCAGCCGACCAGCCGACCAGCCGACCAGCATCGACGACCTCCAGGCCCTCCTCGACGCCTTCGTCGAGGAGTACAACGACCACCGGCCACACCGGTCCCTGGAGCATCGAGCCACCCCCGCCACCGTCTACACCACCCGGCCCAAAGCGACCCCGAGCAACGGCGACCGCGACGACGACACCCACGACCGCGTCCGCCGCGACCGCGTCGACAAGTCCGGCAAGGTCACCCTGCGCTACCGCGGCCGGCTCTACTCCATCGGCATCGGCCGAACCCACGCCCGAACCCGCGTGATCATCCTCGTCCAGGACCTCCAGATCCGCATCGTCGACGCCGCCACCGGCGAGCTCCTCCGCGAACTCACCCTGGACCCGAACAAGCGCTACCAGCCGATCAACTGACCGATCCGAACCAGAAAACGCCGGAGGGCCGAACCCACAGGATTTGGGTTCGGCCCTCCGTGATGTCTTGAGACATCACATCGTAGCGGGGGCAGGATTTGAACCTGCGACCTCTGGGCGGAATCAGCGCCCTTCGGAGTGCTACTGGGTAGGTCTGAAAATCACGGTATTCCCCTTGTTTCGTGGGGGAAACTCCACTCTGACGATCCTCACGATACCCGACGACTGCCGAGATGCACCGGGGGTTTCTGGACACTAAATGGACCCGATCTGAATCCGTCGGAACCGTCATCGAGAGGTGCGGAACCAGTCTTTGTCTCCATCCGCAGGCGCGTCCTCCCGCCGCTTGCGGACGCAGTCCACCGATCTACGACGTTTCGTCGCGACGCCCCGGGTCAGCAGAATCCGAGATTCTTCGCGTCCTCGATTGGCATCATGTTGAGACTCGTCACGTTATTGGGGTCGAGTTGATCGGTATCTGCCGTCACCGTAGAGAAAACGACTCCGGGAACCCAGTCCTCCCAGCCGTGGCTTCGCATCACCTGCTCGACAGGCGGCGACCTGATCGTTGCGATCGAGCAGGCCGCCTCGCCTTTGTCCCAGTGGCCGAACGTGGCGCCTGGTGGAAACTCCGCCAAGGCAGTTGCCTCTGCTTCTGCGAGGGAGGTGCCGCTCGGCAGGTTCACGATGTAGCTGACCACGGGCGTGACTAGGTCGACACCCGCATACTCCGGCTGCGAATCGCTCTCCTCTGTCGTTACATATGGCAAGAAGGCCGAACCGTCGTCGAAGCCAGGTGCTTGCGCGTGAGTCGCGAGCCAGTCGTCCTTGGTGGCTCCGTAGCCAGTGATCAGAGCCGCTGAGGGTATAGGGGTAGTCGACGGAGTTGGAGACGTGGACTTCGAAGGACTCGGAGACGGCTTGGACGTGCTCGGGACCAGCGTCGGGGAGGCGCCGTCCGCCAGCCTCTTGCTGGGTTCGGCGCTTGGCGTCTTCGTAGATGTCGACTCAGAGTCGGCTGGGTCGATCGTGTTGCCAATCGCGCCAATCACGACGAACAGGAGGAATATCGCAGCTGCGATTACCCAGCCGCTTCGCCACCTCGGGCGCTGGCCAGAGCGTGCCCGGACGACGGTAGCGGTCGGAGCGGGCACCGCGTCCGGTCCGGGGGCGCGGTGATCTGTCCACTGAACACCATCCCAGTACCGCAACCCGTCTCCGTCGGGGTCGGTGTACCAGTTCGCAGGCGGGAGCGTCACGTTCTGCACGGTAAGCGATCGATCGCGCGGTGGTCCGAGGAATCTGTGGATCCCACGGCTGTTCCCGCTCGCGATCTATTGCGTCGCCGTGCTGCCGCGAAGCGCGCACGCGTTGGGTGCCTCATTCCGTCGCCTACGACTGTCACCGCATGCGTCCTTTGCCGCCGGTGGTGCGCGATCGCACCGATGTCCGCCTTTTGGTGGCCCCAGCCATGCTGGTCGAGCCATCGACGGTGCGGCCGAGGACAGCGCCACAGCCACTCCTCCCTTCTGGGCGAATGCCCGTCCGCAGCTCCTGAGCCAGAGTCAGCCAACGTGCCCGCGAGGTCCGGATCTCCATCCCCAGATGCAGGGTCAGGGCAGAGGAGTGCCTGACCCGCTCAGGAGCCCCAGGGCGGACCGCCCCGAGCTTCAGGGGCGTAGGGCGGCAGCCGACTCAACCAGACCGTCGCGCTCGAGCATGGCGAGGACGGCGGAGAACGTCGCCGGTGGGTTCTCACGAGAGTCGGCAATCCGTTGGACAGCGCTGTAGACCGCCTCCCGGCTGAGGTCGATCTGATCGAGGATGAAGTCGTCGGGCGACTTCGCCTCCATGTCCCACGGCTCGAGCGTGGAGGCCGGGAAGTCCTTGAGGTTGTTGGTCACGACCACCTGGGCGCGGGCCTTGATCGCGGCTGCGAGCACGTGCCGGTCGTCGGGATCTGGCAGGTCGATCGCGTCGATGAGAGGTTCGTAGCCGGTAACCAGGCAGTCGCGCACGGCCCGGTTCATGAGGTCGCGGGTGCGGGCCAGCTTCGCCGGGTCGAGGTCGGGTCGGTCCGCGGTGAGGTTGTCGAAGACCTCGTCGAGGATCTGGTCGGTCCACTTGGCCTGGACGAGCCCGGCTTGCGCGACGCGGATCAGGAGGTCTCGGAGCGTGCTCGGGTAGAGCACGTTGGCGTCGTAGAGGACGACGAAGGGCACCTCAGAGCAGGCCCATCTCGTGGTTCAGCCGGGTCAACTCGTCGGCGGCCTCGCGGCGCTCCTGGTCGTCACGTGCCAGATAGGCCATCAGCGACTGGGCCTTGATCCGGCGGTGCTTGCCGACCTTGCGGTACTCGATCTGGCCGGCGTCCAGCAGGCCGATGAGGAACGGCCGGCTGACGTTGAGGAGCTCGGCTGCTTGTTGGGTGGTGAGCTCGGCGTGGGCGGGCACGACCGAGACGCCTTGGCCGGCGGCCATGTGCGCGAGAACGCGGGCGAGGAGCTCGACGGCGCCGCGCGGGACGACGAGGGTCTCCTCGGGGTCGTCGGAGACGACGAGGCGGATCACGCTGTCGTGGTGGGTGGCGAGGTAGTCCTTGATGTGCGGCAGCGCCTCGACGGCGGTGTTGATGTCGGACTCGTCGGGCTGGACGGGGGCGAGTGCCAACGCGGTCATGGTGTCTCCTCTCTCGCGGCTCCAGTATTCGCAATATTCGAAACAAACGCAATAGTTCAATTCGGGTGTTGACCTTCCTCCCCACTCCCCTCCCCCACCCTCGGGCCGCAGTCAGTGGTTGCCCAGGTCGAGGCGTCGCGCCTCGGCGGCGGCGCGCTCGGAGGCCCCGGCGCGGGTGTACCGGATCAGCATCTCGACCCGGGCCCAACCGGCCTTGGCCATCGGGTCGAATTCGGAGCCGCCGGCGGCGAGCCGCCGGTGGGCGGCGGTGTGGCGGAGCCGGTGCGGCCGAAACCCGTCGATGCCGGCCCGGTCGGCGCTTCGGCGCAGCGATCGGTAGAGGGCGTCGGTCCCGAGCTCGCAGCCGCGTTCCCCGAGCCAGAGGTCGTCCCGGTCGGCGTGCGGCTGGGTGTGGCGGACGGCGAGGTAGGTTCGGATCGCGGCGGTGGTGGCGGGGCCGATCGGGATGATGCGCCCGCGGCCGCCCTTGCCACGCCGGATGGTGACCAGGCCGGCGGCGAGGTCGAGGTCGGGGGCGGTCAGGGCAATGACCTCGCCGAGCCGGACCCCGGTTTCGACCATCAGCCGGATGATCGCCTCGTCCCGGACGTGCCGCAGCGACCTCGGGTGTCGGATCCGCCGTGGCTGTCGGGCGGGCAGTATGAGCACAGGTCAGCCCGGCCTTGAGCAGGCAGCCGCGGATGAGCGGCGAGGACGTTGGCCGTTACAAGGCCATTGGGACCGGCGCCGGCCACGACCGCGTCGCACGCGTCTGTGTCCGCCGTTCCCCTCATCTGTCCGTGCTGGTGGCCATCCTCGCGAGTCGCCGGTGCGCGTTGGTAGCCTCGCCGGTGCCAGTCAACCCCGCGGTGAGAGCCACGGGTCAGGGAACCCGGTGAGAGTCCGGGACTGACGCGCAGCGGTATGGGTGACGGGCGGGGTTTCCGTCTCACGACGGGCCACTGGACCTCCCGGGTCCGGGAAGGTGCCCCGGCCCGGTCGATCCCGAGTCCGAAGACCTGCTGGCCCTGACGGCGCCTGCCGTCCGGTCACCCGCGGGCTTCGCGCACGAGCCCCTGACCTGCGAGGAACGCCCATGACACCCGGGCCATGCCCATCCCCCACTCCCACCCGCACCCGCCCAGACCTCTGCCCGGGCGTCACCCGCCCGTGGCCCGCCGACGACGGTGCGCTGGTCCGCGTGCGGCTCGTCGGCGGCCGGGTCTCGTCGTCCGCGCTCGTGGCGCTGTCCGAGGTCGCGCAGGCGTACGGCGACGGCGACCTGCACGTGACCGGCCGAGCCAACCTCCAGCTCCGGGCGCTGCCCTGGTCCGGCGGGGAGCTGGCCCCCGAGGCGGCGGCCGCGATCGAGGCTACCGGGCTGCTGCCCTCGCGCTCGCACGAGCTGGTCCGCAACGTGCTGGTCTCCCCCGGGACCGGCCTCGCGGGTGGGCGGGCGGACCTGCGACCCGTCGCGGCGGCCCTGGACTCGCTGCTGTGCTCGGACCCCGCTCTTGCTGACCTGCCGGGCCGGTTCCTGTTCGTGCTCGACGACGGCCGCGGCGACCTGGTCGGGCGGTCCTGCGACCTCGGGCTCGTGGCCCTGTCCGCGTCGACCGGACAGGTCCGGATCGGGTCGCACGGCTGGGGTGCGCTGCTACCGCTCGCCGACGCTCCGCTCGCCCTGGTCGCGCTCGCCGACCGGTTCCTGCGCTGCCGGGGCACCGGGCCGACCGCGCCCTGGCACGTGGACGAGCTGCCGACCGACGCGCTGACCCGGCTCCCCCGTGACCCGCGGGTGCCGGTCGCGACCGGCGCTGCGGCGTACGGCGTGGTGGCGGGGGGCGAGCACGTCCCGGCCCCCGACGGCGTCCTGTCGCCCGCGCTGGTCACGCGCCTCGCCGGCCGCGCGCCCGAGCTGGTGGTCACGCCGTGGCGTGGCGTCCTGGTGCCGCGGGTGACGCGGGTGGCGCGGTGAGCGCGCCGGTGCGGCCGCCGCGGACCTACGCGTACGTCGACGACGGGCCGGCGATCTACGTCGACTCGTTCGCGACGATCCGTCGGGAGGCGTCGTTCGACCACCTGCCCGCGGACGCCGAGAAGCTGGCCGTGCGGATGGTGCACGGGACCGGTCAGGTGGACCTGGTCGAGGCCCTCGTCGTGCATCCCCGGCTCGTGGCCGCGGCCCGGGCGGCGCTGCTCGCGGGCGCCCCGATCCTGACCGACGCGCACATGGTGGCCTCGGGCGTGACCCGGGCCAGGCTGCCGCGCGACAACGAGGTGCTCTGCCTGCTGCGCGACGAACGGGTGCCTTCCCTGGCCCGCTCGTGGGGAACGACGCGCTCGGCGGCGGCGGTGTCGCTGTGGGAGCCGTGGCTGGCGGGCTCGGTCGTCGCGATCGGCAACGCCCCTACCGCGTTGTTCCACCTGCTCGAGATGCTCGTCGCGGGGGCGCCGCGGCCGGCCGCGATCGTCGGCTGCCCGGTGGGCTTCATCGGCGCGGCCGAGTCCAAGGAGGCGCTGGCCGCGCTCGCGGACGACTACGGCATCGACATCCCGTACGTCACCGTGCGCGGCCGCCGCGGCGGCTCCGCGATGACCGCCTCCGCCCTCAACGCCCTCGCCCAGGAGCAGGAATGACCGGCCACTTCTACGGCGTCGGGCTCGGCCCCGGCGACCCCGAGCTGATCACCCTCAAGGCCGCCCGGCTGATCGGGTCCGCCGACGTCGTGGCCTACCACGCCGGCGTCGGCAAGCAGTCGAACGCGCGGCGGATCGCGGCGTCGCTCATCCCACCGGGGGCCGTCGAGGAGGAGCTCCGGTATCCCGTCACGACCGGGACGACGGCACACCCGGGTGGGTACGCCGGAGCGATGGCTGAGTTCTACGAGTCCTCGGCGACGCGGTTGGCCGCGCACCTGGCGGCCGGCCGGACCGTGGTGCTGCTGGCCGAGGGCGACCCGCTCTTCTACGGCTCCTACATGTACATGCACGACCGGCTGTCCGAGCGGTTCCCCACCGAGGTGGTGCCCGGCGTCCCGGCGTTCGCGGCCGCGACGGCCGCCGTGGCCTCGCCGCTCGTGCGGCAGACCGACGTGCTCACGATCCTGCCCGGCACGCTTCCCGAGCCCGAGCTGGCCCGGCGACTCGCCGACACCGACGGCGCGATCATCATGAAGCTCGGCCGGACGTTCCCCGCCGTACGCCGTGCGCTCACCGCCGCCGGCCGGCTCGAGGGTGCATTCTACGTCGAGCGGGCCTCGATGGAGGCGGAACGGTGGCTGCCCGTCGCCGACGTCGACCCCGACTCGGTGCCGTACTTCTCGCTGATCGTGGTCCCCGGCGACTCGCTCCGGGGGCCCGGCCGGCGTGCCGTTGGGTCCCCAACGGCAGGTTCCGGCGCCGAAAACATGCCGTTGGGGACCAAACGGCACGTGGATCGGCCGCCGACGGAGCTGGTCGTGGTCGGGCTGGGGCCGGGGCCGGATGAGTGGGTGACACCCGAGGTGACGGCCGCGCTGGCGGAGGTCGACCACGTGGTGGGGTATGCGCCGTACGTCAACCGGGTGCCGCAGCGTGAGGGCCTGACCCGGCACGCGTCGGGCAACAGCGTGGAGGTCGACCGGGCGCGGTTCGCCCTGGACCTGGCCCGGGCCGGCGAGCGGGTCGCGGTCGTCTCCGGTGGCGACGCGGGCGTGTTCGGGATGGCGTCGGCGGTGTTCGAGGCCGCGGAGGACCCGGCGTACGACGGCGTCGCCGTGCGGGTGCTGCCCGGCGTCAGCGCCGTGCAGGCGGTCGCGGCCCGGGCCGGAGCGCCGATCGGCGGCGACTTCGCCGTCCTCAGCCTCTCGGACCGCCTCAAGCCCTGGTCGCTGGTCGAGAAGCGACTGCGCGCGATCGCCGAGGCCGACCTGGTGCTCGCGATCTACAACCCGGCCTCGCGGTCGCGGACCGAGCAGGTGGTGCGGGCGCAGAAGATCCTGCTCGAGCACCTGCCGGCCGACACAGTCGTGGTCGTCGGCCGCGACATCGGCCGGGCCGAGGAGTCGCTGCACGTCACCACGCTCGCGGCCCTGGACGCGACCACGATCGACATGAAGTGCCTGCTCCTCGTGGGGTCGCGCGGCACCCGCGTCTCGGCGAGCGGGCGGGTGTGGACGGCGCGGTTCGCCGACTAGCGACGGGTCCGGTCGGCGGAGTAGAGGAACGACTCGCCGCCACCGGACGGGTCCAGAGCCCGGCCGACCAGGATCACGGCGGCCTGGCGCAGGCCGGCCGCCTCGACCTGGTCGGCGATGTCGGCGACGGTGCCGCGCAGGACCAGCTCCCCGGGCTGGGTCGCGCGCGAGACGACCACGACCGGACAGTCCGCGCCGTACACCCCCGCCAGCTCCGCCATCACCTCCCGCGTCCGTGTGATCGCGAGGTGCAGGCAGAGCGTGGCGCGCGTGGCCGCGAACGCCGCCAGCGACTCGCTCTCCGGCATCGCGGTCGAGCGGGCCTGGGCACGGGTGAGCACCACCGACTGGCTGACCAACGGGACCGTGAGCTCGCGGCCCACGGCGGCGGCCGCAGCGGCGTACGCCGGCACCCCGGGCGTCACGTCCCACGGCACCCCCGCGGCGTCCAGCCGCCGCGTCTGCTCGGAGACGGCGGAGTAGAGCGAGGGGTCACCAGACGTGAGGCGTACGACGTCGTGCCCGGCGTCGTGCGCGTGCACCAGGTCCGCGGTGATCCGGTCCAGGTCGAGGTGCTGGGTGTCGACCAGCCGGGCGTCCTCGCGGCAGTGCCCGAGGACCTCGGCGTCGAGGTAGGTGCCGGGGTAGAGCACCACGTCGGCCCGCGCGAGCATCGTGGCGGCCCGCAGCGTGATCAGGTCGGCCGCGCCCGGTCCGGCGCCGACGAAGTGGACGGTCATACGGGCTCCTTCGTCCAGGCCCACTGGGTGACGGTGCGGGCCGGCGTCCAGCCTGTGAAGGAGCCGATCGGCGCGGCCGTCTCGACGGCGTGCCGGGTCAACTCACCGCCGTGGCTGGCATGCATCCGGGCGAGCAGTCCCTCGGTCTCCACCGTCACGCCGTGGACGACGAGCCGACCGCCGGCTCTCAGCGAGCTCACGCAGTAGCCGACGAGGCCGGGCGCCGTCGCGCCACCACCGACGAAGACCGCGTCCGGTTTGGTGCGGCCCACCAGCGAATCGGGCGCACGGCCAGCGACGACGTCGAGGGCAGGGACGCCCAGCCGCTCGGCGTTGCGGCCGATCCGCTCGGCCCGCTGGGGGTCCGCCTCGATCGCGAGCGCCCGGCACGTCGGGTGCGCCCGCATCCACTCGATGCCCACCGAGCCGGCACCGGCGCCGACGTCCCAGAGCAGCTGCCCGGGACACGGCGCCAGCCGCGCCAGGGCGCTCGCCCGCAGGTCGCGCTTGGTCAGCTGGCCGTCGTGCTCGAACGCCTCGTCGGGCAGCCCGGGCACCCAGGAGACGTGTCCGGAACCCGCCATCTCCAGGGCGAGCACGTGCAGCGCCGGGACGTCCGCGGACCACCGCGAGGCGATGTCCGAAAAGCGCGACTCATGGGCGCTCCCGAGATCGCCCAGGACGGTCATCCGGGTCTCCCCGAAACCGGCGACGTCGAGGAGCTTCGCCAACCCCGCTGGGGAATCCGCGTCCGAGGAGAGCACCAGGACGCGCCGTCCGGGAGCCAGCTCGCGCAGCACCGCGTGCGGGTCCCGACCGACGATCGTGACGACCGTCGAGGACTCCGCGGACCAGCCCATCCGCGCCCGGGCGAGCGCCACCGACGAGAGCGCCGGCTCGACCACGATCCGGTCGGACCCGAGCAGCTCGACCAACGTCGTACCGATGCCCGAGACCAGGGGATCACCCGAGGCCAGGACCACGACGCGACGGTCGGCGTGCTCCTCGAGGAGATCGGGCAGCGCGTCCAGCAGCGGGCTCGGCCAGGGCTCCCGGAGCTGGCCGAGGACGGGCGGGACCAGGCCGAGGTGGCGGCGGCCGCCGAGCAGCACGTCGGCGCCCGCGACGAGTTCACGGAGGCGCTCGGAGAGGTCCGACCAGCCGCCGGCACCGAGGCCGACGACGGTGACGGCGCGGGCAGTCGTGGACGGGGCTGAGGGCTGCACGGGGGGTGACGCTATCGTGGCCGCACAGCCACGAGGTGCCCCCGTCCGGGGGAGAATCTGGGAAGCCGGTGAGAGTCCGGCACAGGCCCGCTGCGGTGACCCGGAGGACGCGAACGCGTCGATCCGGGAAGTCCGAAGACCGGCCTCGCGGCGTCCATTCCATGGCGGACGAGCGGGAGCCTCACATGCCACAGCAGTACCCCTTCAGCGCCGTCGTCGGATCTGACGAGATGGCCCTGGCCCTCCTCCTCACCACGATCTCCCCCGAGGTCGGCGGCGTCCTCGTGCGCGGCGAGAAGGGCACCGCCAAGTCCACGATCGTGCGGGCCCTCGCCGGCGTGCTGCCGCCGATCGACGTCATCGCGGGCGACCGCTTCTCCAGCGACCCGCGGGAGCGCCAACCGCTCTCCCCCGACGGCCCGTTCACCCCCGACGCCGACACCGAGACCCGCCCGGTCCGCCTGGTCGAGCTGCCCGTCGGCGCCACCGAGGACCGGGTCCTGGGCTCGCTGCACCTCGAGCGCGCCCTGTCGGAGGGCCACGCGGAGTACGAGCCCGGCCTCCTGGCCAAGGCACACCGCGGCATCCTCTACGTCGACGAGGTCAACCTGCTGCACGACCACCTCGTCGACCTGCTGCTCGACGCCGCGGCCATGGGCCGCTCGACCGTGGAGCGCGACGGCGTCTCGGTCTCGCACGCGGCCCGCTTCGTGCTCGTCGGCACCATGAACCCCGAGGAGGGCGAGCTCCGGCCGCAGCTCCTGGACCGCTTCGGCCTCACCGTCGAGGTGGCCGCGCCCCGCGACCCCGTCCAGCGGGTCGAGGTGGTGCGCCGCCGGATGGCCTACGACGCGGACCCCGATGCGTTCTGCGCCCGCTACGCCGAGTCCGAGCGCGCCCTGACCGACCGGGTGCTCGCCGCGCAGAAGCTCGTCGGGCAGGTCGAGCTGTCCGACGGGATGCTGGTGAAGATCGCCGAGCTGTGCGCCGCGCTCGAGGTCGACGGGATGCGCGCCGATCTCGTCACGGCCCGCACCGCGGTCGCGCACGCCGCCTGGCACGAGCGGTCCGAGGTCACCCTGGCCGACGTACGCGCCGCCGCCCGCCTCTCGCTCCCCCACCGCCGTCGGCGCAACCCCTTCGACTCCCCCGGCCTGGACGAGGACCTGCTCGATGAGATCCTCGGCGACGACGAACCCGATCCCGATTCCCCGCAGCCCGATCCCGATGGCGGCCCGGACGATCCCGGGACGTCATCCGAACCGGCTGCCGGAGAGACCACCCCGCATGACGTCCCCGGCGACCCCGGCGCTACGTCATCCGATCCGGCTGCCGAAGCAGCCACGTCGCATGACGTCCGGGCGGACGCGGGGGCGACGTACCGGCCGAGGCTGTTCACCGTCCACGGCACCGGTGCCGGCGAGGCGGGCCGGCGCAGCCGCGCGCGGACCGACAACGGCCGCCGGGTCGGGTCGGAGCGGGGCGGACGCGGCCCGGTCCACCTCCTCGAGACCGTCCGGGCGGCCGCGCCGCACCAGGCGGCCCGCGGCCGGACCGACGGCCCCCTGCGCTTCCGCGCCGACGACCTGCGCGTCGCGACCCGGGAGGGCCGCGAGGCCAACCTCGTCCTGTTCTGCGTCGACGCATCCGGCTCGATGGCCGCGCGCAAGCGGATGGAGCAGGTCAAGACCGCGATCCTCTCGCTGCTGCTCGACGCCTACCAGCGCCGCGACAAGGTCGGCCTCGTGACGTTCCGCAGCGACCGCGCCGAGCTCGTGCTGCCGCCGACGCACTCCGTCGACGTCGCGGCGAAGCGGTTGGCCGACCTCCCCGCCGGAGGGCGTACGCCGCTGGCCGAAGGCCTCCTCGAGGCCGCCCGCGTCCTGGGCGTCGAGCGGGTCCGCGACGCCCGTCGTCGGCCACTCCTCGTGGTGGTCACCGACGGACGCGCCACGTCAGGCCGCGACGCTGTCGAACGTTCCCGAGAGGCAGCCCGACACCTCGCCGCGGACGGGGTCGACGCGGTCGTCATCGACTGCGAGATCGGGCCGCTGCGGATGGGGCTGGCGGGTGTGCTCGCCGAGCACCTCCGCGCGGGGCACGTCCCCGTCGCCGAGGTCAGCGCCGCGGAGCTGACCCGGATCGCGCGCGACGGGCGCGCGGCGTGAGCGCCGGCCTGTACGACGTGATCGCCCGTCGTCGCGACGTGCGCGCGGAGTTCACCGGCGAGCCGCTGGACCCGGCCGTGCTCGACCGGCTCCTGGTCGCGGCCCATGCCGCCCCGAGCGTGGGGCACAGCCAGCCGTGGGACTTCGTCCTGGTCCGCGACCCGCGGACACGCGACGAGTTCGCTCGCCACGTCGCCGGCGAGCGGGAGGTGTACGCCGACTCGCTGCCCGCCGACCGGCGCGAGACCCTCCGCCCGATCAAGGTCGAGGGCATCCGCGAGTCGGGGCTGGGCGTGGTCGTGACCTACGACCCGGACCGCGGCGGGCCGCACGTCCTGGGCAGGCACGCCATCGCCGACGCCGGGCTCTACTCCACCTGCCTCGCGATCCAGAACCTGTGGCTGGCCGCGACCGCCGAGGGCGTGGGCGTGGGCTGGGTGTCGTTCTACCGCGAGGAGTTCCTGCGCGACCTGCTCGGCATCCCCGAGCGGGTGCGACCGGTGGCCTGGCTCTGCCTGGGGCCGGTCAGCCACCTGCAGGAGGTCCCGGACCTCGAGCGGCACGGCTGGCGCGAACGCCGCCCGCTCGCCGAGGCCGTGCACCACGAGAGCTACCGGAGGTAGTCGTGCCCCAGGGACAACCACTCGCCGTGCCCGACGACGGGCTCACCACGCGGCAGCGGCGCAACCGGCCGCTGCTGATGGTCCACACCGGCGACGGCAAGGGGAAGTCGACGGCCGCCTTCGGCCTCGCGATCCGCAGCTGGAACCAGGGCTGGAACGTCGGCGTCTTCCAGTTCGTGAAGTCCGCCAAGTGGCGGATCGGCGAGCAGACCGTGCTCGAGCGGCTCGGCGAGCTGCACCGGGAGACCGGCGAGGGCGGCTCGGTCGAGTGGCACAAGATGGGCGCCGGCTGGTCGTGGTCGCGCAAGACCGGCGAGGCCGAGGACCACGCCGCCGAGGCCGCCGAGGGCTGGGCCGAGGTCAAGCGCCGGATCGCCGCGGAGAGCCACGACCTGCTCGTCCTCGACGAGTTCACCTATCCGATGGAGTGGGGCTGGGTCGACGTCGACGACGTCGTCGAGACCCTCGCGAACCGGCCCGGGCGCCAGTTCGTCGTCGTCACCGGCCGTCGCGCCCACCCGCGGCTCGTCGAGGTCGCCGACCTCGTCACCGACATGACCAAGGTCAAGCACCCCATGGACGCCGGCCAGAAGGGCCAGCGGGGCATTGAATGGTGAGGGAGTGGTGACGCAGTGGTGAGCCTGCCGCGGCTGGTCGTCGCCGCCCCCGCCACCGGCCAGGGCAAGACCACCGTCGCGTCAGGACTGATGCGCGCACTGACCCGCCGGGGGCACGTCGTCAGTGGGCACAAGGTCGGACCCGACTACATCGACCCCGGCTACCACGCCCTCGCCTGCGGTCGTCCCGGTCGCAACCTCGACCCGCACCTCGTGGGTGAGGAGCGCGTCGTCCCCCTGCTGCTGCACGGCGCCCGGGGCGCCGAGGTCGCGGTCATCGAGGGCGTGATGGGCCTGTACGACGGCCGCATCGGCACCCGCGGCTTCGCCTCCACCGCCCACGTGGCCGCGCTGACCCGCACGCCCGTCGTGCTGGTCGTCGACATCTCCAGGTCGTCACGTTCGGTCGGCGCAGTCGTGCACGGCATGGCCACCTGGGACCCGACCGTCGACGTCGTCGGGGTGATCCTCAACAAGGCCGGCTCGGACCGGCACGCCGCCGAGGTCGCGGACTCGATCGCCCTGCCCGTGCTGGGGATCCTCGGTCGCAACGACGCCCTGGTGACCCCGTCACGGCACCTCGGGCTGGTCCCGACCGGCGAGCGCGACGAAGCCGACCGGACCCTCGACCGGGTAGCCGACCGGATCGCCGACGGCGTCGACCTCGACCGGGTCCTCGAGCTCGCCCGCACCGCCCCGCCGCTCGACGAGGAGCCGTGGCGCCCTGGGGTCTCGGCAGGCTCGACCACCGAGGGGCGACGGCGGGTGGTGGCGATGGCCGCCGGGCCGGTGTTCACGTTCCGCTACGCCGAGACCGCTGAGCTCCTCGCGGCCGCCGGCTGCGACGTGGTGGCCTTCGACCCGCTCACCGCCGCGGCCCTCCCCTCCGGCACCGCCGGGATCCTCCTCGGCGGCGGCTTCCCCGAGGTGCACGCCGACGCGCTGGCCGCCAACCAGCGGCTCCGGCACGAGGTCCGGGACGCGGTTCGGTCGGGCGTGCCGACGGTCGCCGAGTGCGCCGGGCTCCTCTACCTCTGCGACACCCTCGACGGCCGGCCCATGGTCGGTGCGCTGGACGCGACGGCGCGGATGACCGAGCGACTGACGATGCGCTACCCCACCGCCACGGCCGCCACCGACTCACTCCTGACCAGGGCCGGCGAGCAGGTCACCGGCCACGAGTTCCACCACACGTCGGTCACGCCGCCCGGCGACACCGGCTGGACCGTCGACGGGGCCACAACGGGGTGGGCGACCCCGACCCTGCACGCGTCGTACCTCCACACCCACTGGGCCGGCCACCCCCAGCTGGCACAGCGCTTCGCGGACGCGGTCCACGCCCATGCCTGACGCGCTGGACGACCCGCTCCGCCACCACGGCGACGTCGAGGCGCGCGGCCTGCTCGACCTCGCCGTCAACGTGTACGCAGGTCCCCGCCCGGCTTGGCTCGACGCGGCACTGCACGCCAGCCTCGACGACGTCGGCCGCTACCCGACCGCGACGGGGGCCGAGCGTGCCCTCGCCGTCCGCCATGGCGTCCACCCCGACCGGGTGCTCGCGACCGCCGGTGCCGCGGAGGCGTTCTCACTCGTCGCGCGGTGGCGGGACTGGCGGCACCCGGTCGTCGTGCACCCGCAGTTCACCGAGCCGCACGCGGCGCTCGAGCAGGCGGGCCACCGGGTGACCGGGGTCGTCCTCCGCGGCGACTTCACCCTCGACCCGACGGTCGTCCCCGAGGACGCCGACCTCGTGGTGATCGGCAACCCGACCAACCCCACCGGCGTGCTGCACCCGGCCGCCATCATCCGCGCCCTGCTGCGGCCCGGCCGGACGGTGCTGGTCGACGAGGCGTTCATGGACACCGTCCCCGGCGAGAGCGAGTCGGTGTCCGCCGATGCCTGCCCCGGCCTGGTGGTCACGCGGAGCCTCACCAAGCACTGGGGCATCCCCGGGGTGCGGGCCGGCTACGTCCTCGCCGAGCCCGGTGTCGTGGCCGCGCTGCGACGCGGCCAGGTCCCGTGGTCGGTGTCCACGACGGCCGCCGCCGCGATGGTCGCGTGCTCGTCCGAGGCGGCCGCCGGCGAGGCCGCGCGGCGCACCGGGCAGATCGCAGAGTGGCGCTCACACCTCGAGGAATCCCTTGCCCGCTTGGGGATTCCTCACATCCAATCCTCCAGCTCGTTCGTCCTCGCACGCGTGGGTGAGGGCGTGCACGCCCGCCTCCGCGCCGCGGGGATCGCCGTACGACGGGCCGACACCTTCCCCGGCCTGGGCCCCGACTGGGTGCGCATCGCGGTCCGTCCACCGGCCGTGACGGACACGCTGACGACGGCCCTGGTCCATGCCCTAGGCTGACCGCGCGGGCACGAGGAAGCCGGTGGGAATCCGGCACAGTCGCGCTACTGTGACAGCTCTCCTGAAGCACCTGGGACAGCTGGAGTCAGACCCGAGTGTCCGCCACTTCCATTCACCTTGGGACGCACTCATCCCTTCAGGAGGACACATGTCGCAGACGTCTGCCACCCCGCTCGCACCGGTCGAGATCCCCTCGATCCCGCTCGCCCAGATCGCCCCGTGGGCGCTCTTCTTCGGCCTCCTCGGCCTGCTCGCGATCTTCTTCGTGAGCGCCGACCAGGGCGCGGTCTCCATCCCGTCCGGGATGCTGCTGCACGAGTTCGTGCACGACGGCCGCCACCTGCTCGGCTACCCCTGCCACTGAGCGCACGCATGACTCCGCGCGCGTTCCTGCTGCGCGGCCTGCTCGCCGGACTCCTGGCCGGGATCGCGACGTTCGTCGTCGCGTTCACGGTCGGGGAGCCGCACGTCCAGGCTGCCATCGACGTCGAGGAGGCCCACGCGGCCGCCGCGACGCACCACCACGACGAGCCCGAGCTCGTCTCCCGCAACACCCAGCGCACCTGGGGACTGCTCACCGCCAGCGTCGCGATCGGCACGGCGCTGGGCGGCCTGGTCGGTCTCGTCTCGGCGGGGGTTGTCGGCCGGCTCGGGCGGCTCAGCCCCGGCCAGTCCACGGCGCTCGTCGCCGCGGCAGGCTGGGTCGCGGTCACCCTGGTGCCGTTCCTGAAGTACCCCGCCTCCCCGCCTGCCGTCGGCGACCCGGACACGATCGGGCAGCGCACCACGTTGTTCTTCGTGTTCCTGCTGGTCTCCGTCGTCGCGGCGGCGGCCTCGGTCGCCCTGGGCAACCGGCTGCACGCCGCACGCGGCGCGTACGTCGCGGTGCTCGCCGGCACGGTCACCTACCTCGCGCTGATGGTGGCGACCGGCTTGGTGATGCCCTCGGTCAACGAGGTGGGCGACTTCCCGGCGGACACGCTCTGGTACTTCCGCCGCGCCTCCCTGATCACCGACGCCGCCCTCTGGGCGGTGCTCGGCGTGGCCCTGACCGGCCTGGTCGGCGGGCTGCACCGGCGCGAGTCGGCGACCGTCGCCCGCCGCGAGCTGGCGGCGAGCCTGTGAGCGCCGCTGCGACACGCGTGGGGCCGCCCGACCCGCGGGTCCGGGCCACGGCTGCGGAGCGCCTCGCCGGGCTCGCCACACCCCCCGGTGCGCTGGGCCGGCTCGGCGAGCTGGGGGTCTGGGTCGCCGCCACCCAGGGCGTCGTCCCACCGCGTGAGCTGACCGACGTGCGGCTGGTGATCTTCGCCGGCGACCACGGGGTCGCGGCGCACGGCGTCTCGGCCTACCCACCGGCGATCACCGGCGCCATGGTCCGCACGTTCGTCGCCGGCCGGGCCGGGGTCTCCGCGCTGGCGGCCGCGCACGACGTGGCCGTCCGGGTGCTCGACCTCGGCGTCGACGACGACCTGGCTGACGTGCCGGACGACCTTCGCCGCCACAAGGTCCGGCGGGGCTCCGGCCCGATCCACCTCGAGGACGCCCTGACACCCGAGGAGACTCGCGCGGCCCTGGCGGCCGGCGAGCGGGTGGCGCACGAGGAGATAGCAGCCGGGGCCCAGCTCCTGCTGACCGGCGACATGGGCATCGGCAACACCACCCCGGCGGCGGCACTGATCGCGGCCGGGCTGGGGCTGCCGGCCAGCGAGGTCACCGGCCGCGGGACCGGCGTCGACGACGCGGGCCTCCGGCGCAAGCAGGAGGTCGTCGACCAGGCGCTGCGGAGGGCGGGCGACCGCGTCGACGACCCGGTCGAGACGCTGACGGCGCTCGGCAGCGCCGACCTCGCGGCCACCGTCGGCTTCCTGGTCGCGGCTGCCCGCGCGGGTGTGCCGGTCCTGCTCGACGGCGTCATCTCGGTGGCGTGCGCGCTGACGGCGGACCGGCTGGCGCCGGGTGCGGTGGCGTGGTTCGCGGCCGGGCACCGGTCGACCGAGCCGGCCCAGTCCCTCGCGCTGGACAAGATGGGGCTCGTGCCGCTGCTGGACCTCGGCATGCGGCTCGGCGAGGGCAGCGGTGCGGTGGCGGCGGTGCCCGTGGTGCGGAGTGCGGTGGCGCTGATGCGCGACGTCGCGTTGCTCGCCGAGATCGCGCCCTGACCCCGTGCGTGACGCCTGGCGGCTGGCGACCGGCACCCTGACCGCGGTGCCGGTCGCCGCCCCGCGCGCGGTGACCCCGGCCGTCGCGCGGTCGGCGATGCTGCTCGCCCCGCTGGCCGCGGTCCCGCTCGGGCTCCTCGTCGCGGGCGTCGGGCTGGCCGGCCGGGAGCTCGGGATTCCCCTGTCCCCACTGGGGTTCGTCGCCGTCGGTGCACTCGCGGCGGGCAGCCGCGCCCTGCACCTCGACGGCCTCTCGGACACCGCCGACGGGCTCACCGCGTCCTACGACGCGGAGCGCTCGCTGGCGGTCATGAAGTCCGGCACCGCCGGGCCGGCCGGTGTCGTCGCGGTGGTCGTGACCCTCGGCGCGCAGGCGCTGGCCCTCGCGGCGCTCTTCGGTTCCCTGCGCGGGATCGTCCTCGCGGGCGTGCTTGTCTGCCTGTCCCGCTGCGCACTGGCGATCACGTGCTCCCGGGGCGTCCCGGGCGCGCGGACCGACGGGCTCGGGTCGTCGTACACCAGCACGGTGCCGCGGGCCGCGACCGTCGCGGTCTGGGTGGGTGCGGCCGCCCTCGCCGGCCTCCTGGCACCGGATCCGGCGCGCGTGGTGCTGGCCGTCGCCCTCGCCGCCGTGGTGGTCGTGGTGATCGTCCGGCGCACGGTCCGGCGCTTCGGCGGCGTCACCGGCGACGTGTTCGGCGCCGCGATCGAGCTCGCGCTGGCGACGATGCTGGTGGTCGCCGCGTGAGCGCGTCAGAGCCGCAGCACGCGCCCGGACACCACGAGCAGCACGTCGTCGCAGGCCGCGGCCACGCGCTGGTTGGCCGTCCCGAGCAGGTCGCGGAACAGCCGCCCGGACCGGTGCGCGGGCACCACGCCCATGCCGACCTCGTTGGTCACCAGCACGACGGTGCGGTCGGTCGCGGCGAGGGCGGCGGCGAGGTCGTCGGTCCGTCGCTCGAGCAGGGCACGCGCTTCCTCCGAGGTCGCCTCCCAGGCCCCCTCCTCGTCCAGCACGCCGGTCACCCAGGTGCCGAGGCAGTCGACGAGCACCGATCCGGTCGCCTGTCGCACGGCACTCGCGAGGTCGCGGGTCTCCACCGTCGTCCAGGTCGCGGGGCGGCGGGCGCGGTGGGCCGCGACCCGCGCGGCCCAGTCCGGGTCGTCCTCGCCGATGGGACCCGGCGCGACGTACGTGACGTCCGGGTGGCCGGCGAGCAGCCCCTCGGCGTGGGCCGACTTCCCCGACCGCACTCCCCCGGTCACCAGCGCCTTCACCGGGACCTCCCGTGAGCGGCCGCGCGCTCGGTCTGCTGCTGGGCTTCGCCGCGGACCGCGCGCTGGGCGACCCCGCACGCTGGCACCCGGTCGCCGGCTTCGGACGCGTCGCCACCATCCTCGAGCGTCGGACGTACGTCGACCGCCGGGCGGCAGGAGTCGTCCACGTGGCCGTGCTGGTGGGCGGGGCCGTTGCGCTGGGTGCCTTCGCCGAGCGGGGACCGCGCGTCCTCGGCACCGCGCTGGCCACCTGGACGGTCCTCGGCGGGACGTCGCTGGACCGCGAGGCGGCCGCCGTCGACCGGCTGCTCGCCCAGGAGCGCCTGGCCGACGCGCGGGTGCAGGTGGCCCGGCTGGTCGGCCGGGACACGAGCGCCCTCGACGAGGCGGAGGTGGCCCGCGCCGCGATCGAGTCGCTCGCGGAGAACACCTCCGACGCGGTCGTCGCGCCGCTCGTGCTCGGCGCGGTCGCCGGCGTCCCGGGGCTGCTGGCCTACCGCGCGGCCAACACGCTGGACGCGATGGTGGGGCACCGCAACGAGCGCTACGTGCGGTTCGGCTGGGCGGCCGCCCGGCTCGACGACGCGCTGAACCTCGCCGGCGCGCGACTGACGGCGCTGCTGGCCGCTGCCCTCGCCCCGACCGTGGGCGGGTCGCCGACCGAGGCCATCCGGACCTGGCGCCGAGACGCCGGCGGCCACCCGAGCCCCAACGCCGGGCCGGTGGAGGCGTCCTTCGCTGGCGCGCTCGGCATCCGGCTCGGTGGCGTCAACGTCTACGGCACCCGGGTCGAGGACCGCCACGTCCTCGGCAGCGGCCGTCCCGCCGCAGGTCACGACATCACCCGCGCCCGGACGCTGGCCCGCCGCGTCGGCGTCGCGGCGGTGGCCGTCTTGGCGCTCATCGCGACGCGAGCCACGCGGCCGCCTCGGCGACGTCGCTGACCGTCCCGACCCCAGCGGGTGCCGCCGGCCGGCGGACCACCACGACCGGGACGTCCAGCTCGGCCGCCGCCGCGAGCTTGGGCCACGTGTGGTCGCCCCCGGAGTCCTTGGTGACGAGCACGTCGGTGCCGTGCTCACGCATCGTGGCGAGCTCGGCGCCCAGCGCGTAGGGGCCGCGGTCGAGCAGCACCCGCCAGGCCAGCGGCACCACGACGTCGGGCTCGTCGACGACGCGCACCAGCGCCGGGTGCTCGCCCAGCGGGCCGACGAAGGACGCGAGCCGCTGGCGGCCGACAGTCAGGAACGGCCGCTCCCCCAGGCCCGCCGCGGCCTCGGCCGCCTCGTCGTGGGAGTCGACCCAGCACCAGCCGGCCGCCTCGGGCGTCCGCGACCAGCCCGGCCGCTGCAGCCGCAACAGCGGGACGTCAGCCTCCGCGCACGCCGACGCCGCGTGCACCGAGATCCTTGCGGCGAAGGGGTGCGTGGCGTCGACGACCGCGTCGTACCCCTCGGCGAGCAGGTGCTCGCGCAGGCCGTCGGCCCCACCGAAGCCGCCGATGCGCACCTCGCCGAGCGGCAGCCGCGGCCGGGCGACCCGACCGGCGAGGGACGAGACGACGTCGACACCGTCGGTCACGAGCCGGGCCGCGAGCTCGCGCGCCTCGGCGGTCCCGCCGAGCAGCAGCACCCTCATCGCGACGCCCCGGGCGGCAGCAAGGGCAGCCCGGCCGGGGCACCGGACCGGGCCAGGGAGAGGAGTGCGTCGACGTCGAGGTGCTCCTCGACGAGGTCGCCCAGGAGGTCGAGACGGCGCTCGCGTGCGGCCGGGAACGACGCGGCCGAGGCCACGCCGAGCGCGTCGGCGAGGAAGGCCGCGCGGGTGGCGTCGTCCTCGAGGCTGCCGTGCACCATCGTGCCGAGGACCGCGCCGGACCTCTGGTCTCCGCTGACCCGGCCGTGGTGGATCTCGTAGCCCGCGGGTGCGTGCACCCGCAGCACCTTCTCGGGCGTGAACTCCGTGTGGAGCTCCAGCAGCCCCAGCCCCTCGACTCCGGCGCCCGCCTCGCCCTCGACCCCGGCCGGGTCCGCGATCGTCCGGCCGAGCATCTGGCAGCCGCCGCAGATCCCGAGCACCGGGCGCCCGGCCGCGGCGTGCTCCGTGATCGCCCGGTCGAGGCCGCGCGAGCGCAGCCAGGCCAGGTCGGCGATCGTCGCGCGCGTCCCGGGCAGCACCACGAGGTCGGCGTCGGAGAGCCCGCGCGGGTCGGACACGAAGACCACGTCGAGGCCCGGCTCGAGCCCGAGCGCGTCGACGTCGGTGAAGTTGCTGATCCGGGGCAGCCGCACCACCGCGACGCGGCGGACGGCAGGGTCCGGCGAGGACCGGCGGCCGTCGAGGTCGAGCGCGTCCTCGCTGTCCAGCCACAGGCCGGGGTGCCACGGCAGCACGCCGTGTACGCGCCGTCCCGTGAGCCGTTCCAGCTCGTCGAGCCCGGGCGTCAGCAGGGAGACGTCGCCGCGGAACTTGTTGACCACGAAGCCCGCGACCAGCGCCTGGTCGGCCGGCTCGAGCAGCGCGACCGTGCCGAACATCGCCGCGAACACCCCGCCCCGGTCGATGTCGCCGACCACGACGGTCGCCAGCCCGGCATGGCGGGCCAGCCCCATGTTGACGTAGTCGCTGGAGCGCAGGTTGATCTCGGCCGGGCTCCCCGCGCCCTCGGCCACGACGACGTCGTAGCGGGAGGAGAGGTCGTCGAAGGCGTCGTACGCCGCGCGCGCCAGGTGCCGCCGCCCGTCGACGAAGTCGCGGGCGGACACCTCGCCGGCGGGCCGGCCCATCACGACGACGTGCGAGCGCCGGTCGCTGCCGGGTTTGAGCAGGACCGGGTTCATCGCGGCCTCGGGCTCGGCCCGGGCGGCGAGCGCCTGCACCCACTGGGCGCGGCCGATCTCGGCACCCCCCGCATGACCCGCGGTGACCATCGAGTTGTTGGACATGTTCTGTGCCTTGAACGGCGCGACCCGCACGCCGCGGCGCGCGAACGCCCGACACAGCCCCGTCGTGACGATGCTCTTGCCGGCGTCGGAGGTGGTGCCGGCGACGAGGATCCCGCTCACCCGCTGGCCTGCCGCCGCAGGAGGTGGATGTCCATGACCCAGCCGGCGGCGTCCTTGACGCGAGTCCGGGCCTCCTCGATCGCGGGGAGCACGTCGCCGACACGTCCCGCCACCAGCGCCTCGTGCGGCGTGCCGAGGTTGGCGCCCCACCAGATCGACCAGTCCTCGAGGCCGTCGAGCTCGAGGGCCCGGTTGAGCATGACGACGATGTTGTCCTGGCCCTGCTCGACCGCCTCGCGGAGCCGGCGGCCGGTGGTCACGTGCAGCGGGCCGCCGACCTCGTGCAGGACGATGCCGTGCCGGGCCGCGAGCAGCTGCGGCGCGCTGATGCCGGGGACCACGGCGACCTCCACGGGCAGCTCAGCGGCCAGCCGCAAGGTGGAGTCGTAGAGCGCGGGGTCTCCCCACACGAGCATCCCGACGTCGCCGGGGTGCTCCGCGAGCGCCGCGCGGCAGGCAGCGACCCGAGCCGCGTGCCAGTCGCGCACGGCGGCCGGGTAGTCCTCCGGGTCCGCGCGGTCACGAGGCGGGTCCGCGACCACGACGACCGGCGGATCGCCGTACTCCTGGCAGATCGCCGCGCGCGCCTCGAGCAGGGGATCGTCCTCGGACTTCCGGAACGCCAGGACGACGTCCACCGAACGCAGGGCCTCGGCTCCCTCGCGCGTGAGGTGCTGCGGGCCCATGCCGACCCCGATGACGAACAGCCGCGTCATCGGTCCTCCAGCTCGCCCTCGAGGTCGAGGTAGACGCGCTGCATGTCGGCGAGCACGTCCGGGTCCGGCGACTCCCACAGCCCGCGGTCGACCGCCTCGTGCAGCTTCTCGACGATGCCGCGCAGCGCCCACGGGTTCGACTGGCGCATGAAGGCCTGGTTGGTCTCGTCGAGGACGTACTCCTTCGCGAGGGTGTCGTACATCCAGTCGTGCACCACGCCGGTGGTGGCGTCGAAGCCGAAGAGGTAGTCGACGGTCGCGGCGAGCTCGAAGGCGCCCTTGTAGCCGTGCCGCTGCATCGCCCCGATCCAGCGCGGGTTGACCACGCGGGCGCGGAAGACGCGGTTCGTCTCCTCCTGCAGGGTGCGGGTCCGGACGGCGTCGGGCGTGGTCGAGTCCCCGACGTAGGCCTGCGGGTCGGAACCGGTCAGCGCGCGGACGGTGGCGACCATGCCGCCGTGGTACTGGAAGTAGTCGTCGCTGTCGGCGATGTCGTGCTCGCGGGTGTCGACGTTCTTGGCCGCCACCTTGATCCGCCGGTAGTTCGCGCGCATGTCGTCCGCCGCCGGTGCCCCGTCGAGGTCGCGCCCGTAGGCGAAGCCGCCCCACGCCGTGTAGACCTCGGCGAGGTCCTGGTCGTCGCGCCAGGAGCCGGACTCGACGAGCTGCAGGATGCCCGCGCCGTAGGACCCCGGCTTGGAGCCGAAGATCCGGGTCGTCGCGCGGCGCTCGTCGCCGTGCTCGGCGAGGTCGCGGCGCGTGTGCGCGCGGACGAAGTTGAGGTCGTCCGGCTCGTCGAGCCCGGCCACCAGCCGGACGGCGTCGTCGAGCATCGCCACGACGTGCGGGAAGGCGTCGCGGAAGAAGCCCGAGATCCGTACGGTCACGTCGATGCGCGGGCGACCGAGCTCCTCGAGCGGTACGACGTGCAGGTCGCGGACGCGCCGCGACGCCTCGTCCCACTCGGGGCGGACCCCCAGGAGCGCCAGCACCTCGGCCACGTCGTCGCCGGAGGTGCGCATCGCGCTGGTGCCCCACACCGACAGCCCGACCGACTCGGGGTAGCCCCCGGTGTCGTCGAGGTAGCGCTGGACGAGCGAGTCGGCCATCGCGACGCCGGTGTCCCACGCCAGCCGGGACGGCACGGCACGCGGGTCGACGGTGTAGAAGTTGCGGCCGGTCGGCAGCACGTTGACCAGCCCGCGCAGCGGCGAGCCCGACGGCCCGGCCGGCACGAAGCCGCCGTCGAGTGCGTGCAGGACCGCGTCCAGCTCGTCGGTCGTCCGGCCCAGCCGCGGCACGACCTGGGTGGCGGCGAACCGCAGGACGCGGCGTACCTCCTCGTCGTCGTGCAGGTCGTCGGCTGCCTCGGGCACCCACCCGGCGGCTTCCATCCGCTCGACGAGGTCGCGGCCCTGCCGCTCGATCTCGTCGACCGCGACCCTCTCGGTGGTCGAGCCTGTCGAGACCTCCTTGAGGCCGAGCGCGGCCCGCAGCCCCGGCACCGACGCGGTCTCGCCACCCCAGACCTGGGCGGCGCGCAGGATCGCGAGCACGAGGTTGACCCGCGCCTCGCCGTCCGGCGCCTGGCCCAGGACATGGAGCCCGTCGCGGATCTGGGCGTCCTTGATCTCGCAGAGCCAGCCGTCGACGTGCAGCAGGAAGTCGTCGAACTCCTCGTCCTCCGGCCGCTCGTCGAGACCGAGGTCCCTGTGCATCTCGGCGGCGTGCATGAGCGTCCAGATCTCGCCGCGGATCGCCGGCAGCTTGGCCGGGTCCATCGCGGCGATGTTGGCGTGCTCGTCGAGCAGCTGCTCGAGACGCGCGATGTCGCCGTAGGACTCCGCCCGCGCCATCGGCGGGATCAGGTGGTCGACGATCGTGGCGTGCGCACGGCGCTTGGCCTGCGCCCCCTCGCCGGGGTCGTTGACGAGGAAGGGGTAGATCAGCGGCATGTTCCCGATCGCCGCATCCGTGGCGCAGGCCGCGGACAGGGCCGCGTTCTTGCCGGGGAGCCACTCCATCGAGCCGTGCTTGCCGAGGTGGACGACGGCGTCGGCCCCGAAGCCGCGCTCCAGCCAGCGGTACGCCGCGAGGTATTGGTGCGAGGGCGCGAGATCGGGGTCGTGGTAGATCGCGACCGGGTTCTCGCCGAAGCCGCGCGGCGGCTGGATGAGCAGCACGACGTTGCCCGCGGTGATCGTGGCGAGCACGATCTCGTTGCTGTCGTTGACGTAGAGCGCTCCGGGCGCCTCGCCCCAGGTCTCGGTCACGTCGTCCATCAGGGCGGCCGGCAGGTCGGCGGTCCACCGACGGTAGTCATCAGCCGCGATCCGGACGTGGCTGTCGGTGAGCTGGGCGGCGGTCAGCCACTCCTCGTCCTGGCCCCCCGCGGCGATCAGGGCGTGGATCAGGGTGTCGCCGGCGACGGTGTCGTCGGCCTCGTCGAGGCCGGGGATGTCGCCGGGGCCGCCCAGGTCGTAGCCCGCGTCCCGCATCCGGCGGAGCAGCCGGATTGTGGAGACGGGGGTGTCCAGGCCGACGGCGTTGCCCACCCGCGAGTGCTTGGTCGGGTAGGCGCTCAGCACCAGCGCCACCTTGCGGTCGGCCGGCGGGACGTGCCGGAGCCGGGCGTGGTTGACCGCGATGCCGGCCACGCGCGCGCAGCGCTCCGGGTCGGCCACGTAGCGCGGCAGGCCGTCGCGGTCGATCTCCTTGAAGGAGAACGGCGCGGTGATGATCCGGCCGTCGAACTCCGGGATCGCGATCTGGCTGGCCGAGTCCAGCGGGGTCACGCCGTCGTCGGAGGCCTCCCACTCCGCGCGGCTGCCGGTCAGGCAGAGCCCCTGCAGGACGGGGATGTCGAGGGCGGCCATCCGCTCCACGTCCCACGCCTCGTCGTCCCCGCCTGCGCTCGCGGTCGCCGGCTGGCTGCCGCCCGCGGCGAGCACGGTCACCACGAGCGCGTCGAGGGTGCCGAGGGCGTCGTACAGCTCGTCGGGGGCGGCGCGCAGCGAGGTGGAGAAGATCGGTACGCCGACCGCACGGCCGGTCGCGTCGATCGCGTCGGCCAGCGCATGCGCGAAGGCGGTGTTCCCGCTGGCCTGATGGGCCCGGTAGAACAGCACGCCCACTCGGGGGAGCCCCTCGTTCGTCGAGCTCGTCGAGCCCCGCTCGCAGAACCCCCACGCCGGGATCACCGCGGGCGGCTCGAACCCCTTGCCGGTGAGCAGCACGGTGTCGGAGAGGAAGGCGTGCAGCTGGGCGAGGTTGGCTGGGCCGCCCTCGGCGAGGTAGCGGTGCGCCTCGGCGGCCACGCCGATCGGGACGCTGGAGAGCTCCGTCAGCTCGGCGCTGGGCTGCTGCTCGCCGCCGAGCACGACCGTCGGGATGCCGGTGTCGCGGATCCGGCGGAAGCCGTCGCAGAGGTCCTGCGGCGAGCCGAGGATCCGGGCGACGACGAGGTCCGCGCCCTCGATCGTCTCTGCCATCGACTGGTGGCCGGATCGGGACGGGTTGCCCCAGACGTAGTCAGCGCCGGAGGCCCGGGCCGAGAGCAGGTCGGTGTCGGACGTCGACAGCAGGGCGATGCGGGTCATCGGCAGGAGCCTCCTCGGGGTTCTCGCCCCGCTGGTGGTCGGAAGTCCCGTGGCCAGTGTCTGGCTGGGCCGTCCCTCGCGGGCCGGCCTCACAGTGGCGGAACCGCCCCGGACTCTCACCGGGTTCCTGTTCCACGAGACGTGTGCGGTCAGCCTAGAGGAGGACGGGTGCGCGGGAGTCGCCGCGTCTCGACCGGGCGGCCGGCGACGAGGTGGCCCGCGACGATCTCGCGGGCCGCGCCGGGGTCGACCCCGCCGTACCAGACGTCGTCGGGCTGGACGCTGACCACCGGCGCCCGGTTGCAGGGGAACTGGCAGCCCGTGTGCGTGACCAGGACGTCGTCATCGCCCAGGCCGTGCTCCATGAGGGCGAGGACGAGCGCCTCCGCCGATGCGTCCGAGCCCAGCGCGGTGCAGCGCGGCCCGCGACAGACCAGCACCTGGTGGCGGTGTCCGGGCACGTCCTCCCACGCAGCACTCGTCAGGCCGGGCTCGGTGCCGGTGAGCGGGCGGGTGTCGGTGAGCAGCACGCCCAGGTCGCCCTCGTCCCGGAGCAGGCCGGTGGCCACGTCGACCTCGGGCTGGTGGCCGGCACGCTCGCGGCACCAGTGCGCCGCGACCCGGCGCAGCCACGACACCGCCGGCGCCAGCGTGCCCAGGCTGACGCCGACCAGCACGATGCTCCGCTCCCCCGCGTCGGCCAGCCGGGCCAGCTCGCGGGACAGCGAGGGGTCGCCGAACTGGAGAAAGGCCACCGACGCGCTGTGCTCCCGCGCCAGCTCGTGCAGCCGCTCGCGGGCGTCGACCTCGCGCACGGACATGCCGACGAGGACGACGTGCTCGGTCGCGGTGGTCACGGGCGCATCATGGCCGATCCATGTCGTCGAGCGCACACGGACGAAAACGTCCGGGATGTCGACACACTGGGCTCAAGGCTCGGGCGTGGCCGACCGCGCCGGATTGCCGCGTTGGTGAGCGAGGCCCCTGGCGTGCGTGAACGAGCCGGGTCAACAACTCCGGCGGCGCCTCGTTGGTCGAACCGGACTGCGCCGACGAGCTTGAGCACACGCCGTGCGGGAATCCTGCCCGGCGTCGCGCAGGTGGCAACCGCACGTGCGCCGCCACCTGCGCGCCGAGGCCGACTTCCTCCCCGCGGGCTAGGTGTACCCGGCCGGGACGTTGGTGACGGTGCAGGTGTCTTGACGTGAGGAGAGCCCCCGGTTGGGGTGTGGCTTGTCTAGGTCCCACTCCAAACCGGAGGCTCTCGTGTCCCACGCTAAT